>JBDVMP010000091.1:0-139350 GCA_039970095.1 Cyclobacteriaceae bacterium | reverse complement strand
AGTAGCTGATGAGCCTGAAGCGGAAGGCGCAGGAGCTCCTGCTATGCCAGCTGGCATGCCAGGCGGCATGGGCGGAATGATGTAATTCAATTCCAATAAATATATATATTTGAAAGCCTCTCAATTTTGGGAGGCTTTTTTCATTTGGAGAAAAACTACCTTAATAAAACCATCGTTAGACGGTTAAATCAAAGAACCTCCCTTGGCACGCCCTTTGAATCAGTAGGAGCAAATCAAAACTTAAAATGTTATGAAAAAATTAATCGCGATTCTAATAATCCCTACGATATTGATAGTTGCTTGTACAGACAACCAGGACCCTGAGCCAGGAACTCAACCACTACTCCCACCAGGTTCGAGTATGGCTCCAGACTTAAGCGCATTTACTGAAGATGAAGATGATGGTGGCCGAATGGCCGCAGCAGAAAACTGGGCTTACGCTGCTATCAATGTAGGCGTTTACTCCACCATATTAGGAATAAATTTGGTGGTACCAGTTACAGCTTACAAAGCAGCAATAGATCAAACCCCCTCATTTGACACGGATGCAGGCGTATGGGTGTGGGCTTACAGCACGGACATTCCTTCCAAAGGGAGCTTTGAAATTAAATTAACTGCCGATGTAAAAGTTACAGGAGTAGAATGGACAGGATACATTTCCAAAGCCGGAGAGTTTGAAGATTATGTCTGGTTTACAGGAAGCTCAAGTCTGGATGCCAAGTCTGGATCGTGGACTTTATATGAAGGCCCGGGCAGTTCAGAAGCTTGGTTATCATCAGAATGGACTAAGGACGACACAAGCGATACTGCAACTTCAACTTTCACAGTAGAAAAAGACGGTGCTGCAAAGGGCAGTTACATTACCTATGCGATTTCCTCGGACACTGAATTTGATCGAAACGTCATTATTTCAGATGTTAATGCGGAAAAGCAAATATTCATAGACTGGAGCAGTACCAATTTTTCAGGAAGAGTGAAAAGTGAAACTTATTTCCAAGATTCCTTTTATCACTGCTGGGATCAAACACTTAGCAATACGGAATGCTAGTTGCTCGTGAAACTCTGCCGAAACGCCTGTCATAAATATGACAGGCGTTTTTCGTTTAAGAACCCACTTACCACAATTCTCTTGTGCTTAGGGTTTATTAAAATATATTCCTTTTTTTTGCTCCAATTGCTTTATATTTAATATATTAATGAAACATTCGTAAGTATGTGGAAGTTTAGATGAAATATTCATAATTTATGATCGAAGGATATGACAGCCATTCTCATTTTGATGAGATGTTCAATAGTGATGGAGACTGCAGGGGTTTTCAACAAGACCTCCTAACCAGGTTAGATAAATTTCCAAAGAAAAAACTACAACAGTTACAACACACTACCGAGAAGACCCAGCTCTCTATGGGCATGACTTTCAATGTGTATAAAGACAATAAGGGACTTGAAAAAATCCTGCACCTTGATGTCATCCCGCGAATTATAAGTGCCACAGACTGGGATGAAATAGATAGAGGGCTTCATCAGAGGATAAAAGCCATCAACTTATTCATTGACGATTTATACCACGATCAAAAAATATTGAAGGATGGAATAATCCCCAAAGATGTAGTTCTGTCAAGTAAAGATTACCTGAAAGAATGTATTGGACTCAATCCTCCAAAAGGGATTTGGTGCCATATTTCTGGAAGTGATATAGTTAGAGACAAAAATGGAGATTTTATGGTGCTAGAGGACAACCTCAGGTGTCCTTCTGGCGCATCATACTTACTGGAAAACAGAGAAATCATCAAGCAATCTTTTTCTTCGCTTTTCATGCAGATGAGTGTTAGACCTGTGGCAGAGTACCCAGGCATGCTGCTCAACATGTTGGAGCATCTAAGCAATAATGAAGCGCCACAAGTGGTTGTGCTTACTCCAGGTATTTACAACTCGGCATATTTCGAGCACTCCTACCTTGCTCAGCAAATGGGAGTTCAGCTGGTAACAGGACAAGATCTGGTAGTCGAAAACAAACGCGTGTATATGCAGTCAACAAAAGGACTCCAGCCCGTAGATGTAATCTATAGGAGAATCGACGACACGTTTTTAGATCCTCTGACTTTCAACCCAAACTCCATGTTGGGAGTGCCTGGATTGATGGAAGCTTATCTGGCCGGCAATGTAGCTCTGGCAAACGCTCCGGGTACTGGTGTGGCTGATGACAAAGCCGTGTACGCATACATTCCTCGGGTCATTAAATACTATCTGGATGAAGAACCTATTCTGAAAAATGTCCCTACCTATCTATGTTCTGAGGAACAGGATTTAAAATATGTTCTGGAAAACATAGAAGATTTGGTAATAAAAGAAACCAATGCCGCCGGAGGATATGGGATGATGATAGGGCCGAAAGCCACTAAAGCTGAACACAAGAAATTCAGAAAACTAGTTAAGGATAATCCAAGAAATTACATTGCCCAGCCTACCTTGTCGCTCTCCACGGTTCCCACTCTTACAAACAAAGGCTTAATAAGGCCAAGGCACGTGGATCTAAGGCCGTATGTGCTATATGGTGATAAGATCAATGTGGTGCCAGGTGCACTAAGTAGAGTGGCACTGGTCGAAGGTTCGCTAGTGGTCAACTCATCACAAGGAGGAGGAAGCAAAGACACATGGGTTTTATATAAGTAATTAAAATAGTTTTATAAGATGTTAAGTAGGGTTGCAGATTGCCTGTTTTGGTTGGGTAGATATATAGAAAGGGCTGGAAATTACGCCAGATTTATTGATGTTAATTATAATTTATCAATAGACCTACCTCCGGATGTAAAAGAACAATGGGAGCCGTTGATTGCCGCCACTGGGGATAGGGAAAAGTACGTGGAGCTCTTTGGCAATGAATTCAACAGGGAAAATGCCATTTTCTTTTTAACCTTTGACAAGCGAAACCCCAACGCAATCATTTCAACCATTAAGAGCGCAAGGGAAAATGCCCGAATTGTGAGAGAAAGTATCCCGAAGGAAACCTGGGAAATATTGAATGAACTGCACTTCTACATCCAAAATGCGACTAAAAGGAAAATATGGGAAAAGGAAGACCCCAACCATTGCTTTAGTGAGATAAAGAAAAAGATTCAGCAGATAAACGGACTGGCTTATGATACCATTCCCAGAACTCAGGGGTGGTATTTCACCCAAATGGGACAATACCTGGAGCGTGCAGATAAAACATCACGTATTCTCGATGTAAAATATCACATTTTGCTTCCATCCTTAGAAGAAGTAGGTACTCCTCTTGACTTCTTGCACTGGAATGCACTCCTCAAATCAGTCAGCGGATTCAACGCTTACAGACAGGCACATCACAGTCTCTCCGCTCCTCACATAGTAGAGTTCCTCATCCTTGACAGATATTTTCCAAGATCGATTCTATTTTGTCTTTCCAACGTGGAAGATTGCCTGCATGAAATATCAGAATCGAAAAGAGGGTTTTCAAACCAAGCAGAAAAGGCCATCGGTAACCTCCGATCCAAACTAGAGTATGCAGACATCAATGACATCTTTAAAATAGGCCTACACGAATACCTTGATGGACTTCAAATCACCCTAAATGAAATAGCGGAAGCTGTATATGAGCAATATTTTAAAATTAGACCCAACTACACTCCCGACGATCAAGCTCAAGAGTAAATTGCCTTTTTTGCAAATAACAGTTTCATTAAGAAACTCATCAGCTCGAAAACCATGAATTTAAAAATTGAGCACAAAAGCCACTATTCATATTCCAGTGAGGTTTTCATAGAGCCGCAGCACTTTTATTTTCATCCGTGCTATAGACCTTATATTTCTTTAAAAGAGTTTAAAATCAAAGTACTCCCTGAGCCAGCGGGTCTGGCCCAGCGCATAGATGCCGAAGGAAACATCTACTATCAATGCTGGTTCAATGACCCTATCACGCAAATGACCGTTGAAACCCTCGTATCAGCCAAGACACATGAGTTCAATCCCTTTGATTTTTTAGTTGAGGAAAACCCGAAAAACGATCACATAAAATCCTTACTCCCCTTTACCGAAAAGGTGGAGCTTTCTAGCGAAATCAAATCATGGAGTGAGGATATATGGTCTATCACTTCCACTGATATTATCACCTTCATGACCATGCTGGCACGAGAGATCAACAGCTCCTGGAAACACGAAGCTAATTACGATAGCCAACTTGTCAGTCCAAATGAATGTTTTGTAAACAAAAAGGGATCATGTAGGGATCTGGCTTGGTTTTTTATTCAGGTAGTGAGATCTTATGACCTTCCGGCCAGGTTCGTGAGCGGGTATGGATACAACCCCGAACTGATAGGTCATGAGCTGCATGCCTGGGCAGAAGTGTGGGTAACAGGGGCCGGATGGATAGGAGTAGATCCATCAAGTGGACTGTTAACTACCCACGCTTACATCCCTCTGGCTACCAGCTACCACCCGTCCAACACCATGCCCGTCCAGGGTTCATTTCGAGGAGAAAAAAATGACCTGCTTACCACTTCAGTTAAAATCGAGGCTTCCTGATAAAATAATTATTGCCTGTTCTGTTCATCCCGTTCGTCTGGTTTTTATTCTAACTTTAAACCATGGATAGTAAGCTAGATAAGGTTTTCGAAGCGATAGATGAAATCAATGCTCAAGACCCGAACCTTGAAGTGTGTGAAGGTGAAAAAATCCCTAAAGAACTCCTGTATGGACAAAGAATGAGCGCCGCTCTCACCAGTTTCAATGAGCATGCTAATGAAGAATTGCAGATAGCAGCCAGAAGTCAGCACATTAAGCGTTGGGCCATACACAGGTCAGACTACCCCATGGATAGAAAAGGATATTTGCAATGGAGAACTCAACTCAAAATGATGCACGCCAGCATCGTTGAGGAGATAATGAAAAAGCACAATTATTCAGAAGATAAAATCAAAACAGTAAAAGATCTGCTGATGAAAAAGGGACTAAAATCCAATCCAGATACACAAACACTCGAAGATGTCATCTGTTTGGTTTTTCTCAAATTCTATATTGACGATTTTGCCCAAGGCAAAGATGAAAACAAGATGATTAGCATATTGCAGAAGACCTGGGGTAAAATGTCAGAAAATGGTCATGTGGCGGCTCAAAAACTTTCTCTATCCCCAGCAACGAGCACGTTAATTTCAAAAGCATTGTCAGTATGAAAATAAAACAACACCTAAAACGCCTCTCTCCGACCCACGTATTTATCGAATTTGTATCCCTGGTATTTGCTGTTTTACAAGCGCTGGCAATGAACTCTCACAATCAGTTCATTAATCTGGAAAATGACGTAGTAATGGTCATTGAATAAGAGCTCTTGGGAGATTCATACATGATTCTAAGCATGAATTATAAAGTATCCGTAATTAATACTTTTGGATATATTCCAAAAGAAAAACATCAGGACTTCCTGACCAAATATGACTAGCATTAAAAAACTATTACTCTCCTTCTCGGCTTTAGCAATCTTCCTATTGCAGAGCGAAATATCTTCCGCTCAGGGCATCTCATTCTCATACCTGGTTCCCAAAAACGGGTACATATCGGCTCCTATCAGCCCATTTTCCATTCGTGGAGTAGGTATCGGCGGATTGGTAGGTTTAGAAACAGGATTTACGCTCTACAGCATCCCCGGATTGAGCATGTCGGGCTTACCTTTCGAGTCTGACAAACCGCTCACTGGCCCCAACTGGTCCGTACTGATACCGGGGCAGGCCACCCTTAGTGTCGGAGGAGGTCCTATCACAGTTAAATTGCTGGCGGGCGGTTTTTTTATCTGGCATGCCAACTCTAGAATAAACAAAGGCAACCTCGACAGAGCCATCTCGGAATATGAAAACTGGGATGTAGCCACCTCTAATATGAAAATGAACTCAAAACCGGGCTTTGGCTGGATGGCAGGAACAGAAATAGAATACCAAATCAACAATAAGTTTGCCATAGCTGCTGAGATTCAATACCTGAAAGGAGAATCGGACTCAGCTCTGGCAGGGAGCTATTCAGGAGGTACTGTAGGCTCAGAAATCACAACGAAACAAGCCACTTTCGATACTGCCACTACCCAACTGGAGGGTGTTGAAATATCTCTCGGAGTAAAACTCAGAGGAAAGTAGTCTTACTCTTACTAATATTGCACCGCAACCCTCACAGTCGCAATGTCAGATAAGCTAATTGTAATTGGACTTGGCACCTTCAACAGGCCAAAAATGCTCGAAGATTGTCTCCAATCATTCGAACGACTCAAAATCCCAGATGGCTATGTAGCAAAGTTGCTCGTAGCTGACAATGACCCAAAAAAGAGCGCTGAAGAAATTACCAAGACCTTTGAGAAGCGGCTCCCAATAGAAACGGAATATTTTGTGGAGAGCAACCGTGGAATTGTTTTTATGCGGAATGCGATCATCGAGCGAGCTCTCGAATCAAAGGCTGACCTACTGGCCTTTATAGATGACGATGAGGAAGTGGAGCCCAATTGGCTGGAAGCCATGCTGGAGCAAAAAGAAAAACATCAGGCCCAGGTGGTCGTCGGTCGTGTAGCTCGAATTCTACCAAAAGATACACCTCAATGGATTCTGCGCGGTAAATTTTTCGAACGACCAAACATCCCAACTGGTACGGTAAGAACAGCGGCCAGCACAAGCAACGTCATCTTTGACCTCAACCTCATCTGTGTGAAAATGGGATTAAGATTTCACCCCGCACTCAACCTCAGTGGCTCGTCTGACACCTATCTTTTCACAGAAGCAACTGAAAAGGGAGCCAAAATAATCTGGGTTAACGATAACTTGATCAAAGAATCAATTCCGCTTTCGCGAATGTCTGTCAACTGGCTTTTGAAAAGAGCATTCAGACATACCAATTGCCGTACACTGCGCCGGCGGCTAAAAAAAACCTACCTGAGTGCCCTATTCTCTGAAAGCCTTTATGGTCTACTCCATTTCTTTTTGGCAATAGTCACCTTTCCTGTCTACATTTTCAGGGGAAAAGCAGGTTTGGTACATACGCTCAGATTCATCTGGAAAGGGGCCGGATCCTTCGCTGGCTTAACAGGGTATGTATACAAGGAGTACGAAAAAGTACACGGATACTAAAAAGCCTCTTCCCGCCTCTAAATTCTCTAAATAATTTTCAATCCAATACGGGGTAAAATTATGAATATCACAAACATTTCAACAATACTTTAATATTTACACTGCTAAATTTTGATTTCATTGAAAATAGATGGTAATTGAACCCTTAACTAACCTTTTGGGATGAACAGAAAACTTATAATTTTAGGACTTGTAGTAGCACTAGGTGCATGCAGTTCTCCTAGTAAAACAACCGAAGAAGTTGCCGAAGAGCCAACAATGGAAGCTGTAGTAGATACAGTAGAAGCAGTTGTAGACTCAATGGCTGTGGAAATGGATACAGTAATTGCAGAAGTAGATTCTGTGATGGCCGAATAACACTTCAAGCCCCTGATCCGTCAGGGGCTTATTTACCTTATCAACTCAATCCTATTGCCGCATTAACCCCAATCTCCATTCTTGCAGCAAGAATATTTCTAACACCTCAATCCAGATCAACCCTCAAGAATGACTCAGGGTTGCTTTTTCCAGCTTACTTTCTTCCCCGTAGCTTGACAGCACAACTTCTTTATGCAGGTGATGACCGCAGTACGTACACTCATAATGTTTCAAGAGTAGCCCCTCTTTGTACTGAGTCGGTGACTCCACAACTTCCTCATTTTTTTCTTTCATGGTTCTGTAGTTGCAATTTTCACAAACCAAAGCATGGAAATGGGTGTCATACTTTTCTATCACCTTGTGTTGATTGACCTCATCGATCCAAACGTCATAATCTACGGTTTGAGTACCCTCCTCATCAATCATTTGCTGAGTCAGATGGGTATCCTCTTCATTTTCATTCAACAGTCTCATAGGACGACCATGATGAGGGGATTTCATAGGACTAAATCTGATTTTATGCAATCTTTTCTCTAATATGAACGGGTAGTAATATTTCAAATATGCCCAGAGTCCATATCCTATAGAAAGGCCTATCAAAAAAGCAAAGAATCCAATGAAGATATAGGTATAACCATCCACCAGACCTACGGCTTTTGAAATCCATACGAAGGAAAAAAAGCCAATACCAAAAGCTAGCATATTGGATGATTTCCTCAGCACTTTAGATTCGTTTTGAGTTGCAAAACGATACTTTTCGGTTCTACTATTCAGTCCAAAAAACTGAACATAGTAAACCAAAATAAAAAACATGCTCAGCACTATGCACGCCAAGCCCAAAAAGTTAAATGTCTGAAACCAGACTTCATCTAGCATTTTCATGACAGTAGGATTTAAGTTTAAATTCTCTTATTTCTTACCCAGAAGGTAGTGAGAACCCTCCTCCAATCCTATGACCTATATCATACTAAAATATGCCGGTTATTCGATTTACGCCACGTATTTCTCTGCAGCAGCTCCTTTAAATGATGCCCTTGGTTTGAGGTTAAGTGTTTGAAACATTTGCTTATCCTGATCCACTTCTGGGTTCGGAGTTGTGAGTAGTTCATCACCTGCAAAGATGGAATTGGCGCCTGCCAAAAAGCAAAGCGCTTGTTCTTCCACGCTCATTCTCACCCGCCCGGCTGATAGTCTCACCATGGCTCTTGGCATGATGATCCTGGCTGTAGCAATCATGCGAACCATATCCCAAACAGATACTTTTTCCTGATCTTCCATAGGAGTTCCGGGAACAGGCACTAGCGCGTTGACAGGCACTGACTCGGGGTGTTCTTCCATGGTAGCCAGGGTATGCAGCATACCAATGCGGTCTTCGTTAGTCTCTCCCATCCCGATGATTCCACCAGAACAAACAGATATATCTGCCTTTCGCACATTGTCTATAGTATCCAACCGGTCATCGTATGTGCGAGTGGTAATAATTTCTTCGTAGTGATCTTCCGAGGTATCCAGGTTGTGGTTGTACGCATACAGTCCGGCATCCTTAAGTTTTTGCGCCTGCTCTTCGGTAAGCATACCGAGCGTACAGCATACTTCAAGCCCCATAGAGTTCACTCCAGAAACCATCTGAATAACCTTGTCAAAGTCTTTATTATCGCGCACTTCTCTCCAAGCAGCGCCCATACAAAACCTGGTACTACCATTGTCCTTAGCCTGTTTGGCCTTGTCCAAAACCATATCAACATCAAGCAATTTCTGAACCTTCACATCTGTGTGATAACGAGCAGCCTGTGGGCAATAACCACAATCTTCCGGACAGCCGCCGGTTTTGATCGAAAGTAAAGTACAGACCTGAACTTCTGAGGCATCATTATGCTCTCTATGCACAGTAGCCGCTTCATAAATAAGCTCAAGCACGGGCTTATCGAAAATTGCCTTTATCTCTTCCTTGGTCCAGTCGTTTCTCAATTCCATGTTTATTCTATTCTAAAAGGGTAGTTTTTTATTGTACTGTCAGGTCACCGGGCATCCGGGCTTGAAGGCCCTGCATACGTTCCAGCGATTCAATTTTCTTCAAATATGGAGTCAAAATATTTTCTTTCCCCATAACAACACCTGCACTCACATCTTCCAGGTTCTCCATTACTTTTTCCAGAAATTCTTTTTGCTCTGGATAAAAACGCACTCTATAGTCATCAGCCACTCCTGCTTTGGCAGCCGCCAGATATATGGCATCCTCATAAGACCCCAGCAAATCAACCAGCCCTGACTCTAAGGCTTGAGCTCCTGTCCACACTCGCCCTCCTGCTACTTTTTTCACATCTTCGGGAGTCATATTTCGTCCCTGCGCCACTCGCCCAATGAATGTATCATAGCCATTTTCCACCCTTCGCTGAATGATGGCCCTCTCCTGCTGATTCAGTGATCTGGTTACCGTAAAAATATCCGAATACTCTCCAGTTTTTACCACATCGTTGGTAATGCCAAGTTTGTTATCCAGAAAGTCTCCAAAATTGTAAAGGATGCTAAAAATACCAATCGATCCGGTGACAGTGTTGGGTTGAGCTATTATGGTATCGCACGGCGCAGCTATGTAGTAGCCTCCTGAAGCAGCCACATTGGACATGGAAGCAATAACTGGCTTCACACCTTTGGTGAGCATGATCTCTCTCCAGATTTGTTCTGATGCTGTCATACTCCCCCCTGGCGAATTGACTCTCAGCACAATGGCCTTTACAGAACTGCTCTCACGGGCTTTTCTGATCTCGTCAGCAAATTGATCTCCCCCGACCGCATCATCTGCAGACCCGAAAACTATATCTCCATCAGCTACGATCACGGCAACTTTATTTGACGAATAATCTCCCGTCAATGTCTTGATGTATTTTTTTAATGAAATGAAATTGATGTCATCATCGGAATCAATATTGATTGCTGATCGGATAATAGCTTTGATTTCATCTTCATATCCGGTTCTGGTCACCAGCCCTACCTTTTCGGCATCCTGAGGCTCCCAGGCCAGCATCTTATCTGATATATTTTCAAGTGTAGAAAAACTGGTATTCGTGTTTGCTGCAACATTCGTGAGGTATGTCGATTGCATTGACTCCAGCAGTTCTCTCAACTGAAGCTCGTTTTCTTCACTAAGCGATTTCCTGACAAATGGCTCTACGTAGCTTTTGAACTCGCCCACCCTGAAAATCTCTGGCTCTATATCCAGTTTGTCAAACAAACCTTTAAAGAACGTAACCGATATATTAAGTCCATTGAATTCAAGGTAACCCTCTGGGTTTAACAAAAGCGTATCTGCAACAGAAGCGACCAAATAATCGCTCTCGCTGATGTACTCACCATATGCATAAATAAACTTTCCGCTAGTTTTAAAATCGACCAGAGCGTCCCTAATTTCCAGTAATGACGCCTGACCAGCCTGCATAAACATAGGCTCTATGTAAATCCCTTTGATCCGATCATCGTCCTTCGCAGCATGAATGGCGTCCAAAGCGTCCATAATACCCAGCTGACTTGGACCATTACCAAAAGCTTGTGCCAAAGGATCGTCGACAGTTCTTTCCACAAGAACGCCAGACATATTGATAGAAAGAACAGAATTACTTTTCACTTCTGGCACTCCTTCTGATGAAGAAGCTATCCCAATGATTCCAACAAGGATGAAAAAACCAAAAATGCAGAAAATGAAAAGGCCGAGTAGCGTTGCTAATAGATTGCGCAAAAATGCCATAAGGGTTGATTAGTAAATTATAGTTACAATATTAATATAAAGACGATGTTAACACGTCCTGCCCATTGAAATGTTTGATAATTCGGGACGAAAGTAGGTTTTTCAATTTGACCGGAATTAATTTCGTTTTAAGGCTTAATTTGGCCGAACAACCAAACCTATCAATCACGCAAATGAACGGTGTTTTTCTTCTTCTCGGCACAAACATGGGCAACAAAACTGAAAACTTGCAAAAAGCCCTGAACCTGCTGCAAACTGGCGAGGTGCATATTGTGGATTACTCGTCGGTTTATCAGACTGCCCCCTGGGGAAAGGAAGACCAAAACTGGTTTCTGAACATGGTAGTAAGGGTTGACAGCACACTCAATCCAGAAGAACTGCTTCATCATTGTCAGGGTGTGGAGCAAAAGCTTGGTAGGAAAAGAATTGAAAAGTGGGGATCACGAATCATTGACGTTGACATTCTTTACTATGACAATATTGAAATGAACCTGGAAGACCTGATCATACCTCATCCTGGCATAGCTATGCGGAAATTTACGCTGATAGCACTGGATGAGCTTGTGCCTGACGAAAGACATCCGATTTTGAATCTTACGCAAAAAGAGATGCTCAACGTATGTCCCGATGAACTGGAGTGTAGCATTACTGATATTCAAATCCAAATATGACCTGGACTGATGCCGGCCTTCTGCTTGCCGCCGGACTTTTCACCGGTGTGATCAACACTTTGGCTGGAGGTGGGTCACTGATCACGTTACCGCTGCTGATTTTTATGGGCCTACCCTCTACAGAAGCCAATGCTTCCAACAGAATCGGTGTTTTCTTACAAAGCCTTGTAGCCGTTCAGGGATTTAAAAGCAAAGGAGTATTTGTGTTTCCATATGCGGCCTGGGTAGCTATCAGTGCGGTTGTGGGTTGCGTAATCGGCGCATACTTCGCAGTAGATATCAGAAATGATCTGTTCAATAAAATCCTCGCTATAGTGATGGTTTTAGTGGTAATCATCACAGTCCTAAAACCATATATCGCCAAATCTACCCTCAATGAAGTATTCACTGGCAGAAGAAAGGCGTTGAGCATATTTATTTTCTTCTTCGTGGGAATCTATGGGGGCTTTATACAGGCAGGAGTTGGCTTTTTGATCATTGCGACGCTTACAGGCATTCACGGCTTCAATATGGCCAAAACCAACAGCATCAAATCATTTGTGATCGTATGTTATACATTGGTGGCTCTCGGCATCTTTTGGTTGGAAGATCAAATCAGATGGGATTACGGGCTCACATTAGCTGCAGGAAACTCCGCGGGTGGCTGGATAGCCAGCAGATGGTCTGTTGGCAAGGATGATAAATGGATTAGGGTCATCATGATAGCAACCGTGGTTGGTCTGGCTGTAAAACTTTGGTTTTTTGGGTAATGGAAGATATTAGAAAAGAATTTCCGATACTGAACGAATACACCTACCTAAACACGGCCAGGTTTTGTGCACTGCCCAAATCAGTGATCAAAGCGCAACATGCTTTTCTTGATCACGTCAATACCCACGGCAGCTGGAAATTTGACCCATGGAGCACTCTGTACGAATCGACTAGAACGCAGGCTGCCAGGCTAATCGGGGGACAAGCGGATCACACATTTTTTCTTCCCAATGTTTCCCTGGGCTTTAACATGGCCGCTCAATACCTACCAAAACGGAAAGTCATATGCTTGCAAGATGATTTCCCTTCGGTACATATGGCATGGAAATCTCATGGATTTGATGTGCAGTACCTCAATTATAAAAGTGATTCCTTTTATGGTAAATTATCAACAGCCCTTTCCCTCCCAAATCAAATCTTGTCCGTAAGTTGGGTTCAGTCAGAAGATGGATTTGAAATTGACCTCAAGCTGATTTTCGATCTATGTAAAGAGAATGATCACATTTTAGTTCTTGATGGCACCCAAGGACTAGGTGCTATCCCATTCCAGATTGACCCTGAGGTCAACTGCCTGTTTCTAGCCAGTGGGTTCAAATGGCTGATGGCTGGATATGGCATAGCCGTAGGTCATGCCTCAGACAATATCTTAGAATACATAAAACCAATGCAAGGGTGGAATAGTGTGGACGGTGCAGGTATTTCATCAGGCGCCAAAAGCCTTGAGGTCGGTCATGCAACTTATCTCAATGCAGCGGCTTTGATCGAGGGAATTGAACTGATAAACCAAATTTCTATTGAAACCATTTGCCAGCACAACCTCGTATTAAGGAAACATGTTGAAACCTGGTGCACGCAAAATGGTGTAAGATTTAAAAGCTATAACAGCCAATCAAGTATCATATCAATGGAAGTGAAGACAGGAGATTTTGCAAGGCTGGCAGACAACAACATTCAGGTGACGAATCAAGGTGATTTCATCAGAATATCTCCGCATTTATACAACAATGCCTCCGATATTGAAAAATTGCTTGACCTAATCGGCTAAATTCACACCGAATTTGAATCTATGGGTGTAGTCATCAAACAAAGTTTTTGGAACTCCGTGTGGGCCTATGCCGGCGTAGGCATTGGGTTTATCAACACCCTGATTCTCAGACCGGCCTTTCTTACTGATTCTCAGATCGGATTGATAGCTGTGGTCACCGGAAATGCGCTTATGATGGCTCCCTTTGTAGCGCTGGGCATGCCCAACACCTACATCCGTTTCTTCCCTGACTTGGGTAAAAACAAAGAGCAAGAAAAGAAATTCCTCTCTCTTCAGTTTCTGCTAATCCTTCTTGCAAATCTCGTTTTTAGTGGGCTGGCGTTTTTATTCATTGATATAATAAAAACCCAATATATAGACGAAGCACCAGAGTACAATCAGTACATTTTTGTAAGTATTCTGATCATGATCCTGTTCAGTTTGTTCACGCATATGCATGCATTTAGCCGAGCAAAACTCAACGTCATTATTCCCGGATTTCTGAAAGAGGCGTATCTCCGAATACTGAATGCACTCCTGATTGTCCTTTTTTCGTGGGACATCATCAGCTTTGAGCAGATGATTTATTCCATCATCTTGTCCTACCTCACTGCCACATTGGTGTTGGGTATTTATGTCACCTTGTTTCAAAAACTCTCGCTCACTTTGAATATCAGGGGGTTAGAAAGGCAATGGAAAAAGAAACTTTTTCAGCTGGCTTCATTCAACACAATCATGGCAAGTTGCAGTTCCATTTATTCCAATGTAAGTATCACCATGATACCAGCACTGCTCGGAACAGCAGCAAACGGAGTGTACTCAGTATGTCTATATATAGGTATTGTCATAGAGATGCCAAAAAGGTCCATGTGGCAGATCATCACCCCAGTTGTTGGGAAGGAGTTTACCAACAACAACCTGAAGGAAGTAGAAAGCCTCTATAAAAAAGCCTCTCTCAGCCTGGGCGTAATCGGTGGCTTGTTCCTGATCGGAATCATCACAAACCTTGAAGACCTCTTCCGACTGATTCCAAATGGCGAAACGTATGAAGCCGGATTTTACGTAGTAGTGGGAATTGCATTGAGCAAATTCATAGACATGCTGTTTAGCTTCAATTCTGAGCTGCTCTACTATACCAAATATTACAAATACAACCTTTACTTCTTCGTGATCATTTCGATCATTATCATATCCTTAAACAGGTACCTCATTCCCTTATGGGGAATAAATGGTGCCCCGCTTGCATTTTTGATTTCCACCATCCTTTTCAATGTGATGAAATTCATTTTGATAAAGACAAAACTTGGGATGAGTCCATTCAGCAGGACACACTGGATCATATTGTTATATGTTGCAGGCACGTTCACCTTATTTTGGTATTTGCCCATCAGCAGCTATCCATTATTTAATATCATTGCAAGATCGATTGGGATCACCGTTGTTTTTGTAGGGCTGGCCTATTTTTCCAGATTATCTCCGGACATCAATAACCTGATCAAATCGATCTGTAAGAAGTACTTAAACATCAATTTACCATAACTCCTAACATGGATTCATCTCTTAAAAAGAACATTTTTACTCATGGACTGGCGCTAGTTGGTTTTTTCATAGTGACGGTTCTGATGTTCTACCCGCAGTTTTTCTCAGACAAAAGCCTCTCTCAGCATGACATCTTGCAGGGCAAAGGAGGAAATCATCAGATGATAGAATACCGCGAGCAGACTGGCGAAGAAGCACTGTGGATGAACAGTCAGTTTAGCGGTATGCCAGCATATCTGAATGGTGTTCAATATAGCGGAGACATCCTTAACTATGTTTACAAAAGCTTCACCCTCGGGCTAGGCCATCCGAGAGGAATTATTTTTGTGAGTTGTGTAAGCTTCTACATCCTTCTTCTGGTCTTTGGTGTGAGACCCTGGATAGCCTTCATTGGCGCAATAACATTTACATTGAATGGCTTCAACGTCATAGGAATACTGGCTGGTCACAACGCCAAAATAGCGGCCGTTGCACTAATGCCGTTAATCGTGGCTGGCAGTCACCTTGCTTTTAAGAAAAAATGGCTGATCGGCTTTTCTCTAGCTGCACTTGGTCTGGCTCTGCAGCTGCGTACAGGTCACTTTCAGATCACCTACTACACCATGCTGATATTGGTGGTATATGGCATCCATCAGCTCATCCAGGCGGTTAAAGGAAACAACATCAAGCCTTTCGCCGCTGCGGCCATCGGCTTAATAGTGGCCGCTGTTATTGGAATCGGGACCAATGCGGGGAAACTTTGGACCACATACGAATACAGCAAAGTCAGCATCCGCGGAAAATCAGAACTGAAGGCCACAGGCAATCAATCAGGTGGACTGGACAGAGATTATGCATTTGAGTTTAGTAATGGCATCATGGAGCCGCTTTTCCTTTTCATTCCCAATGTGTTTGGCGGAGCTTCCAATCAGGAACTGTCCAAAACAAGTGCAACTGCAGAGGCACTGAAAAAGGCTGGTTATGGCCCAGCGCAAATCAGAGATCAAATCAAATCCATGCCCACATATTGGGGTGATCAGAGATTGTCTGCACCCTATTATGCAGGCACATTCGTAGTTGTATTGTTTGTGATCGGACTTTTTGTGCTGTCAAGACAGCACAAAATATGGCTGGTAATTCTGGTAACATTGGGCATTTTGCTGAGTTGGGGTAGCAATTTTTCTTCCGTCAACGACTTGCTTTTCGACTACCTGCCTATGTACAACAAGTTCAGGTCCGTAACTTTTGCCATCATCATCTCCCTCTTTGCGCTTAACCTCATCGCTTTTCAGGCGATGGAAAAACTATTTACTCTGGAGTGGAACAAGGAACAAGTCAATAAAATACTCCGAGCGCTTGCCATTCCAGCGGGATTTGCACTACTACTTATTTTGATTGCCGGAATGTTTAGTTACAAAGGATCGATTGACGACCGGCTGCCGGAATGGCTAGTATCAGCCATCAGGGATGACCGTGCTTCTCTCCTCAGGAAAGACGCGTTCAGAGCCTTGTTTTTCATCAGCGTGTTTTCCGCTTTAGTTTGGGCACATGTCAAAAATAAATTGAGTGCTAATCTGGCAGTAGCTGCTCTCCTACTGGTTCTTTTTGTAGATGTTTTTCTACTCAGCAAGCGCTTCATAAAAGCCGAGGCTTTTGTCAAATCTCCCGTAGAGAGCTACTTTAAACCAACTGAAGCGGACAAATACATCTCAGAAAACAGCAGATCCGGCGACAGGGTCCTTAACCTTCAAAACCCATTTAACGAGGCAAGAACCTCCTATTACCACGAATCATTAGGTGGATATCATGGTGCTAAAATCAGACGGTATCAGGATTTAATCGAACGAGGTATCAGCCCTGAGATGAGCAGAATGCTGCAAAAACTTCAAAAAGGTAAAAGAGACTTCACAGGACTTCCCGCTATCAACATGCTCAACACGCGATTCATCATGGCTGGCAACAAGAGGGAGACGGTTTTGGAAAACCCTCAGGCCCTCGGTAATGCCTGGGTCGTTAGCAATATCATTCCTGCAGAAAGTCCCGATGAGGAACTTCAAAAAACGACAACAATCAACCCAATGCTCAGCGCTGTAGTTGACGCTTCTAAATTCGAACTACCTGAGCTAAGCGCCTCCTCTATGGGAACGGTGGAAGTTTTGAGCAGAAAACCCAATGAGATCACCTACAAAGCCAGTATCACCGGAGGTGATGCGTTGGCTGTATTTAGTGAAATCTATTATAACAATGGGTGGACGGCTTTTATAGACGGAAAGGAAGAGGATATACTGAGAGCAAATTATGTACTGAGAGCACTTCCTCTTGCTGAAGGCAATCATGAAATTAAATTTACATTTACCCCTAAGTCTTACTTTGTGGGCAATACTATAATGTTGATTTGTGGAATATTGGTTTTAGTGATGTTTGTGGGTGGAGTAGCTAATTCAATATCGAAGAGCGCTCTTAGCAAGACTAATCAAGAAAACCCAACTCTTTAAGGTGAGCAACCATTTGTTCCTTATAATCAACGTGCTCGATTTTATGAGGTATCCGTACAATCCATGAGTTGTTTGAAACAGAAAGGCCTTTTGTCATCACTTCGTTTGCCCCTTGTATAAGAGTGTTAGAGTCAAACACTAAATTTTCATTGAGCCCCGTGAGATTGTATTCGTTCCACATTAGGTGATCGAAAAATGTCCCGAATTCTCTTGCAATGACTCGTGAATTGAGTGACGCAGCTTTGTTTGAGTCTATTTTTTCAAAAGTAATGGTCTCAGATTGATCACGAAATAGAATAAAGAAGGCTGTCAAAGGTTTTGGAGAATTAACTGCCCCCCTATAAAATTCCTGCGGAGAAATCCTTCTTCTTGCGTAGTTTTTACCTCTAAACTCATGAAGCTTGAATTGGAGTCTATCAGCAAGCCCTCTTTCTTTGAAGATGCTTTTTCGTATTTCTGGGTTTCCAGAAATATTGTAGGCATAAACTTTTGGGTAGGCCAAATTTGGGTAAACCAAACCTTGCGCATCAATGGCACATATATCGTCAGAAACGAACGAGCAGCTATGCTCTTGACATAAAATCATCTCAAGTGATGTCTTACCAACTCCTCCAGTTCCTCCAAAAACAAGAGTCTTCCCTTTTTTTGTTTCTACTGCAGAAGCGTGGATAGTCGATAGCTTATCGTCAAGGATTGTAAGAGGTGCCAAGATATGCTCATGAAGCCATTGACCTATTCCTTCTTTGTGCGAAGTATATTGAATGTTCATCCACTTCCTCAAGAAGGTAAGTATTTTACCTGCCGGCAGGATACTGAACCGTACTTTGACAACCCTTCCTTTATCAAAAATAAACTCGCATTGGAGCGGACGCAGTGCCGCAACAAAGCCATTTTTTACAACTTTATGTAGGGAGGGGTTTGTACTTAAGGGCTCAATTTTACCAAGGTCTCTCACTTGCCCTATGGTTAAATCAACCTTTTCATCCTTAGCGCCCAGATAAAGACTTAATTCTTTTTCCAAAACCGATGACACTACCCTGTCTTCGGAAATTACTCTTACAGTCCTACCAAATATTGAGTATATGTTATCCATCTAATTGATTCAGTTTCAACAGTTGTTGGGCAAAAAATGAATAGTTGTTTGCGCCATCAAAATGCCTTTCAAAAACATCATGTGCTCCAGACCTTAGTCCGCTATTGCCTTTTACATAAATAATGGCTTTGGCAACTTCTGAAGGGTCCGGATTGGGCGATAAGAGTTTACCATTATCTGAATTTATAATTTCCGACACGCCTCCCACATCTGTTGCAACAACAGGAATACCATAAGAAATAGCTTCCATCATACTCACTGGAACACCTTCTGATGAACTTAAATTTATGAGCATATCAACATGCTCAGAAGCGTAAAATTGGTGAATCTGTTCATTATCTACCTGTCCTTTATGTTTGACTCGTAAGTTGCCTAAAAGTTCATTAGGTGAAATTTTTGAAAATTCTTCCTGACTTCCTCCAAAATGTACCCAGGTGAAATTTCTATTTTGATTTAGCTCTGCCACGGCCACAATAGAATCTTTAATAAGATCCATTCTTTTCACAGAGACAAGCGAAGAGCACGAAACGATGGTGATGTCATCGTTTTCTGATACAGGGTTATGAACCTCTGGCTTTTTAACCCCCAACCTTGATAATTCAATATTATTTGATCTGTATTTTTCTGAAAAATACTTTTTACCGTCTTCCGAAACACAAAACAAACGATCGAGTCTATTTAAGACATGCTTTCTGAAAGGAATAAACCCATGAGGTCTTCTTTCATCATAAACATCAAATCCATGCGCCCTACTCACGAGAGGAATACTGAATTGACCTTTTTCCTTGAGCAAACTCAGCCCATATGCTTCAACGTCACACCAATATGTATAACAAATACCTGACTCTATCCTTGCTGTTCTTGCCCATCGCACCAGATTTTGTCCATAGTGAATAAATGCCGCTATATCCTGCAATGCACTCACCGAGAGTTTAGAAATCCCACATACACCTTTTAGAATATAAATTAGGTTTCTTAGTAGCGGAAATCCTTTTTTTTCATGATTTCGTAAGACGAAATCAGCATAAGAAGAATCTATTTCTACATTTTTAGGAACTGGGCGCTTAGTTCCTGAAATCACTCTAGGTATTATTATGATATCAAGGCCTTTCATGCGAGCCAATATTTCTAACTCATAAGCCAAAAAAACCTCTGTTGTTCCGTAGGGATAGGCGTATGTGAATAAATAAACTTTCATTCAATCTATTTATTTCAATGCTTCGTTTAACCTTTCATTGCTTTCAGCATAATATTTTCTCACATACTCCATGTCTCCTTTGGTAAGGAAACTTTTTCTGCTTGATATAAATCGAAAAATGTAGGGCTCTAGAATCGCCAGAAAAACTTTGGATACATATTTTGTACCTATTCTATTCCAAATAAGGTTATTTGGTTTTTGACTGGTAAATATGAAATGGTTAACTACCCTCAAAACGGCAATAGACAAGTTGCTCATAGACTGGTTTACTTTTTTAGAGGGCCTTCCCTTCTCCATATCACTCCCCACAAAGTATTCGATCTGATTAATAAACGCATTAGTGTCTTTTTTCAAATCTTCAGTTCGCAAAACAAGCACGTTATCCTTACCAAATATTTCATTGCACTTACAAATCAGGCTATCATATTTTAGAAAGTCCATATTGAAAGATCTTTGATATAGATTCCACCTTTTTTTACGGTCAATAAAATCCGCAAATCTTACTACTCCACCTTGAATCACATATTGACGATATAAAGAATCCAACATATCCTCTTGATTCCTCAACGTAATAATTATTTTATCAAAACCTAAAGCCCTTAGGCGCTCTGGTATTACTGACCTTCCCAGTCCTTTATAGATAAAAGGGGGCCCTACCAGGCCTTCAAACGAGAATAGATTTGTACGTTCTAAAACATAAGCTTTAAGAGTCTCTTGGACAGAAGAAAGGTCGTAATCAAATTCATCCAAATATATAAGTGGAGTAAAAATCTGTTCACAAGTTCTATAATCCACATAATTCACCCCTTCCAGGTTGGGAAATACTTCCCACTGCAAAAAAGTAGTTGCTGTTTTTGGGTAACCTATGTGAACAATATTCATTGGGCAATTGCATTTACTATTTCAGCGACTCTTTCTATCTGAGCATCGCTCATTTCAGGAAAAATAGGAAGAGATATGATCTCATTGCTGAGCATATTCGAAACAGGGAAGTCTTCGCCTGTGTGCCCCTTGTAAGCATAAGCGTGAATAAACGGAAGCGGGGTTGGGTAATGGATACCATGACCAATACCCGCCTCATCAAAGGCTTTTTGAAGATCACTCCGATTTTTAGTTCTGAGAATAAACAAATGGTAAGCATGGTAATAACCATCAGGCACATCCGTCATAGCACCTTTATTATTGATCAAGGCCCGATAGCGAGCAGCCACTCGATTCCGTTCTTCGATCCATTTCTGCAAGTATGGCAACTTAACCTTCAACACTGCCGCTTGCAGTGTATCTAGCCTACTATTGCGCCCCAGCATCTGGTGGTCGTGTTTTGTGATCTGGCCGTGATTTCCGATGCGCCGTAGCTTCTCAGCCAAACCTGGGTCATTTGTAAGCATACCTCCTGCATCTCCATATGCGCCAAGGTTTTTACCAGGGTAAAAACTAAAAGAAGAAGCTTCACCGATGGTGCCCACTCTTTTGCCCGCTATCATAGCGCCGTGTGCCTGCGCAGCATCTTCAATGACCCGCAAGCCATTCGCTTCTGCTATCTCCATGATTGCATCCATGCGAGCGGGCAAACCATATAAATGAACAGGCATAATAGCTTTGGTTTTTGGAGTGATCGACTTTTGAATCAAAGTCGGGTCTATGGTGTATTCGCTTTCCAAGACATCTACAAAAACAGGCTCTGCTCCCACGGTATTGACGGCCTCAGCAGAAGAAATCCAGCTGTTGGCTGGCACCAACACCTCATCTCCTGGACCTATTTCCATAGCCTTCAAAATAATCTCAAGAGAATCTGTGCCGTTGGCACAGCTCACGCAATGTTCAGCTCCAATAAATTGCGAGAATGCAACTTCAAAATTTCTAACAGCATCTCCTCCAATAAAGCTCGTGTTATGCAAGATATCACTTATAGCCTGATCAATTTCTTCCTTTATGGAATCGTATTGAGCTTTAAGATCAACAAAAGGCACTTTCATATATCCTTGATTTTTCTGGCGGGATTACCGGCATAAATCCCTGATTCGGTAATATCTTTAGTCACTACAGCTCCCGCACCAATCACCACTCCGTCAGCAATAGCAACTGGCAAAATAGTAGCATTGGAACCGATGGAAACTGAGTTGCCAATACTGGTCCTCTTCCATTTGGAAACATCCCCCCTTGCAGGGCCTCCCTCGCTGAATAGGTCATTGATAAACATGACTCCATGCCCAATAAAGCAATCATTACCAATGGTAACAAGCTCACATACAAATGAGTGTGACTGAATTTTCGTTCGGGTACCTACCGACACATCTTTTTGTATCTCCACAAATGGTCCGATGAAACAATGGTCTCCTATCGTGCAACCGTATAAATTCACAGGTTCTACAACGGTGACTTCATCCCCAAAGCTGACATCTTTTATTCCAATATTTTTCAGTTTTGGATCACCCATTTTTAGCTGCGGCTTTGTAAATTTTTTCTATTATCTCAACAGTTTTGAGTCCTTCAAAACCATTCGTTGCTATTTCTCCTCCATTGTTTAGCACGTCGATCACATTCTCATAAACCCGATCATGATTAGACATAGAGCCCTGATAGTCCCCATATTCATTAGCAGGATTTCCTTCCGGTAATTCTCCCACCTCAAAGTTTTCAATATTTTGATAATCGAGTTTATTCAAATATTGACCGCCAATTTTCACTGTCCCTTTTTCTCCAAAAATGGTAAGTGAGCCTTCCATATTTTTCCCATAACTATTCACGGTGTAATTGATGGTTCCTATTGCTCCCGAATGAAATTTTAAAGTAATCACTCCTGAATCTTCAAATTCAATTACGCCATCATGCATGTAGTTTTCAATCACGGCTTGTGCGCTCTCAACATCTCCTACCATCCAATATAGCAGATCAACAAAGTGACTAAACTGAGTGAAGAGTGTGCCTCCGTCCATTTCTTTGGAACCTTTCCAATCAGAATTTTCATAATAGTTGAAATTCCTGTTCCAAAAACAACTCAACTGGATACTATGCACCTTTCCGAACTTCCCATCATCCAAAGCCTGCTTTATGACTGATACAGCTGGATTAAACCTATTCTGCTTGACAATAAACAATCGCCTGTTAGCACTTTCTGCAGCTTTGATCATTTCACCACAGTCATAGGCATTGAGCGCCATGGGTTTCTCACAGAGAACGTGAAAGCCGGCCTTCAGGGCTTTGATGCTATGCGCGGCATGCAACCCATTGGGAGAACACACCGATACCACATCCATATCGCTATTACTCGAAAGCATCTCCTCGATGGAACCATAATGTGATACTCCATGGGTTTCGCCAAGGTGCTGCGCCTTTGATAAGTTCGTGTCACATACGGCGGCCAACGTACCCAAACGAGTAATATGCCCGGCATGCCTATCTGCGATCCTCCCACACCCCACTATTCCAAACTTCAATTTTTCACTCATATTGAATTAATTAGATCGGCCAACTCCCTAGCATGAGCCACTCTCGAATGTCTAGCCAGCAACTGATCAAAGTCCTTTTTTTCTGTTGAATATTGTGATGTGAAATTAGCCAAAATAAACTTTGCAATCTCATTCGAATCATCTCCACTCATCATCCTTCCTATGTTGTTTTCACTAAGGATGTCACCCAAATCACTATCATCAGGACCGAAAGTCAAAATCGGTCTGTGCGCCGATAGGTATTCAAAAAACTTCACAGGAAGTATCCACTTCGCATTATCACTTTTATTCAAAAGTAAAAGTAGCACGTCGCATTCCTGATAATGACGAAACACCTCCTGATGTGGAACATAACCCAGCTGGGTCAGGCATGAGGAAAGGTGTTTGCTGGATTTTATCCTTTCCACAATGGAATCACTCACAATTCCCCCTATCCTAATCTCAAGTTTGGAAGCAAAATCTTTATTCTCAGCACAAATATTTTCTAAAGCCAACCACAGCCCCTGCGGGTCTCTCAGTTCGTTGAGCATCCCGAAGTAGCCGATGGTGAATTTATTGGTGTTGGAAGTAGCCGCCGCTGGATTTTCTGCAAGGTCAATTCCATTCATAAGAACTTTCACCTCTTTTTCATTCCTGATTTTCGACTCCAGAGAAAGACCGAGCCTTTTACTAACAGTTATCACTTCGGTAGCCCTTTTGAGTACATTCCTCTCTAATTTCCTATGCCGTGACATTGCCAAAAAACCGGTCTTGAGCTGCTTTAAAATATCCCAGTCAGACCAGGGGTCGCGAAAGTCGGCTATCCATTGCAGGGTAGGTTCTTTTTTCTTCAAACCAAGACCTATCATATGCATAGTATGAGGAGGGCCAGTGGTGATGATGGTATTAATATCTTTATCTAGCAGATAGCCACTCAGAAATTTCACTGAAGGTTTTACCCAAAATCGTCTGGCATCAGGAACAAACAAATTACCCCTCAACCAAACAAACAGCTTGTCTTTGAAAGATTTTTTGGGTTTTTCCAAAACAACACCTTGCTGAATTTTCCCTTTATTTTTACTTCCTGTTAACTTATGAAAGAGCTGAAAAGGCTCCCATATAGGCTTTTTTATCACCTCAATATCCTTCGCGAGTTCCAGAAGTTTTTCATCCTGAATCTCAAATTGCGGATTTGAGGGTGTGTAAATAACAGGCTCAATTCCTAGTTTTTTGAGGTTGATAGCAAAATGTAACCAGCGCTGCACACCTACCCCACCCGACGGTGGCCAATAGTATGTAATGATCAGTACCTTTTTCTCAGACATATTTTTTCAATAAAGGCCGGCGATAGATTTTATTAGGTATGCAAATTTCGCTAATATTGACCGCCGAACGGCAAAGAAACAACAAGCCCCTAATTTTTAAAGAATAGCGAATGAAAAGTATTGGTGTTTTTACATCAGGAGGAGATGCGCCTGGAATGAACGCATGCCTCAGAGCAGTGGTGAGAAGTGCGCTTTATTTGGGCATAGATGTCTATGGTATCAAGTATGGCTACAATGGGATGATCGAAGGGGATATCTATAAAATGAAGTCCTATTCGGTTAGTAATATTCTTCAAAGGGGCGGAACGATTCTCAAGTCGGCTCGAAGCAACGACTTTCGAACCAAAGAAGGAAGACAGAAGGCTTATGATCAGCTTAAGAAAAGAGGCATTGAAGGGCTCGTGGCGATAGGTGGTGATGGCACGCTGACTGGCGCAAACTTGTTTTTCGAAGAATTTGGAATCCCCACTGTAGGGTGTCCGGGTACTATCGACAATGACTTGTTCGGTTCGGACTACACCATAGGTTTTGATACAGCCGTAAACACTGCTTTGGATGCGATAGACAAAATCCGGGATACGGCAAACTCTCATGACAGGGTGTTTTTCGTGGAGGTAATGGGAAGACACACTGGATATATTGCGATTTCGTGCGGAATTGGTGGTGGAGCTGAGATGGTAATGGTGCCCGAAACCTCTGTAACCATCAAAGACGTTATAGGCACTCTGAAAGACGGCAGTAGCAGACACAAAACATCCCACATCGTGATTGTAGCCGAAGGTGGCGAGCAAGGTGATGCTATTGAAGTGGCAGCCAAGGTTTCTAAAGAACTTCCTGAACTCGACATAAGGGTGACTAATCTTGGTCACGTACAAAGAGGTGGAGCTCCCACATCAAGCGATCGAATATTGGCATCAAGACTGGGCATGGCGGCTGTAGAAGGGCTGGTAAATGGAGAGAAAAATGTGATGGTGGGTATTATTGACAACAAGATTCAATACACCAACATCAAGCTGGCTATATCAAAATCAAAACCAATCAGCGACGAAATGATGCGATTGATAGAAGTGATGAGCATCTGATTCAATCCAATTTTTTAGATATTAAATCTATCGCCTGGTCTATTTGATCAGGCGATAACCATATTATTTCTGGGTCACGCTTGAACCATGTCATTTGACGCTTGGCATATCTCCTGCTATTTCTTTTAAGCAACCGAATGGCTTCCTCCCTATCATAATTCCCATCCATAAACCCGAAAATTTCCGAATACCCTACTGTCTGGAGGGCATTCGTTTCTCTGAAAGGGTAAAGTTTTGCTGCTTCTTCAAACAACCCTTCCTCAATCATCAAATCCATCCGCTTATTAATCCGGTCAAACAGCACCTCTCTCTCCATGTCAAGTCCAAGCTTGATGTTTGCGAATGGCCTCTCTTTAGATTTATTCTTTTTTCGAAAACTTGAAAATGGCAACCCTGTAGAGCGAATAACTTCTAAAGCACGGATTACCCTTTGCCAATTACTCCTATCAACCTGATCATAATATACAGGGTCATGCTTGCTGAGCTCGTTTAATAGAGGTTCAATCCCCTCTTCCTGGTATAAATCATTCAGCTCCTGCCTTATTCCCGGCTTGATGTCCGGCATATCGTCAAACCCCTCCCATATAGCCTTGAAAAACAGCCCTGAACCACCAACAGCCACCACCACTTCGTGCTTTTTGAACATCTGATCCAAAAGGTTCAAAGCATCTGTTTCGAATTTCCCAACACTGTATTCCTCTTTGATGGAAAGTGTGTCCACGAAATGGTGAACTGCCTGACCCCTTTCATGCTTCGTTGGTTTTGCAGTGCCTATCTCCATTTCGCGATAAAACTGCCTCGAATCAACAGAAAGCACCTCAGTGTCAAACCGGTTTGCCAAAGAAATGCCAAATGAGGTTTTGCCCACAGCAGTGGAACCAACAACAGAAACTAATATTGAACGCTTATTTGTCATGTTCGCCGAAAAATAGCATTAATTAGCTAATTTTAGGATAATGGATTTGGTTGAAAACAAAGAGCTTTCCAACGACAAACTTAAAGCACTCCAGCAGGAATTGGATACTTTAAAAGCCAGATATGAAAATCTGGAAAAAAACGAGTTTCACCACTTGCGTGAACTTTTCGATTCTTCCAACGACCTGATTCAAATTTTTAAGGCAAATGGAGAACTCAAGTTTGTCAACGAAGCTTGGAGAAACAAGCTTGGTTATCGCGAAGATGAAGCCAAAAACCTCAAGTTTGTAGATGTTCTTCACCCGGAACATCGCAAGCAGACTCTTCAAAGCTTACTTAAAATAACTGCAGGAAGCAGTATAGAGCGGTTCGAAACGGTACTCGTTACCAAATACGGTAAAAACATTTACGTGACAGGAAAGCTCACTTCTGTTTTTGAGGGTGAAGAAATCCTGGAATTCAGATGCATATTTTTTGATATAACCGAGAGGTTTCGAGCTGAAAGAGCACAGGCTCTTTATTATAAGATTGCCAATATCACCATGGAGTCCATCAGTTTGGAAAATCTATACGAGAAGATTTATAACGAACTCAAAGAAATTCTAAATGTCAATAGCTTCATTGTGGCCCTCAGTCAGGCTAACAATAAGAAACGTTTGGACTTCTCATACTGGTTCAATGATCAGGAAAATGAGACAACTAAGTTTACGCGAGATGTTGAGACCTTACTCATTTCTTATACATTCGAAAGAGCCAAACCTCTGATTATTTATGAGGATGGAATTGAAAAAATATCAGCTCAGAAGCGTATTAGCCTCATCGATCCACTCCCAAAAATTTGGCTAGGTGTAGTTATTTATCTGGAAAACAAAGCTGTAGGCATCTTATCAATCAGTTCTTATAAAGATCAGGCAGCCTATAACCACAAGGATTTGGAACTTCTGGACTTCATAGCCGGGCAGGTCAGCCTTGCTATGGAACGCAGAATCAATGAGGAAAAGATTCAAAATCAGGCCGCAAGGTTAAGCGCCATTTTCGAAAGCAGCACCCACCAAATCTGGTCACTCAACACCAACTATCAGTTTACCTCCTTCAATCAGAACTACTCCGATGCGTTCGAAGCATATTTTGGCAACCCAGCCGAGCTTGGCATGTCAATCATGGACAAATTCACTGAGAAGGCATCCAAGAAAAACCATGACTTCTGGGCCAGGAAATATGAAGCCGCTTTTGAAGGTAAAACTCTCAATTTTCAAACCAGCCTAAAGACCCTCAAAGGAAAGAGAGTATGGCGTGATGTTTTTATCAACCCAATATTCCTGCCTTCAGGACGAATAGAAGAAATCTCTGTTATCGCCAATGACATTACTGAAAAGAAAGTATCAGAAACGGCTCTAAAAGAAAGTGAAGAGAAGTTTAGGAACATCTTCGAGTCATTCCAGGACATTTATTTCCGGTGCAATATGGACGGCAAAATAACCATGATTAGCCCATCGGTGAGAGAAGTATTGGGGCTCAAGCCAGAATCCATCCTGGGAAAACCTATCAATGACTTTTTCATATCCAAAACCAAATTATCTGAACTTTTCAGAAATCTATATTCGCACAAAACCGTCCGCAATTTTGAAGGAAGCATAGAAACCAAGGCGGGCAAAAAAATTGAATTCATAAGCAACGTCAGATTGATCAAGCGCACTCGCAACAAGTTTGAGATTGAGGGTGTTGCAAGGGATATTTCGTTGCTGAAGAAAACACACGAAGAGCTAAGAAATGCCAAGGAAATAGCGGAACGTTCACTAAAAATCAAGGAACGATTTCTTGCCAACATGAGCCATGAGATCCGAACCCCCATGAACGGCATCATAGGCATGATAGACCTGATTGCATCTACCAAACTAAACAAAGAGCAAACCGACTATATCCGCACAATCAAAAAATCCTCCGACACTTTGCTCAACATCCTCAATGACATACTTGACTTATCCAAGATTGAAGCGGGCAAAATGCAACTGCGGCTAGAACCCGTGAGACTCATTGAGACTTTTGAAAAAATCTATGATTTATATTCTCAGCAGGCGCACCTTATTAACAACTCCCTTTATTATCACCTGGATGAGCAGCTACCTGAGTACATCCTGGCCGATGAGACCAGATTGATACAAGTCCTTTCAAACCTTACCTCAAATGCAATAAAATTTTCACACAAAAAGGGGCATATTAACATTGGGATCAGGATATTAGAACAAAATGACGACTTTTATAAATTTAAGGTTTCTGTCAAAGATTCAGGCATAGGAATCTCACAGCCTGATTTGGAAAGGTTATTCCAGAGCTTCAGTCAACTCGATAGTTCATCGCGAAAAACCTACTCCGGCACAGGCCTTGGTTTAGCCATCTCTAAGGAATTGGTAAAATCCATGGGGGGTGAGATCAGCGTTGTTTCCACCCCTGGACTGGGAAGCACCTTTTCCTTCACTTTCACAGCCACCTCGGTAACAGCCGACAAGGTGAGCGAAAAATCTGACGAGCAAGTCATTGTCAAGCAGTTTACCAGCTCACACCCCAAAATATTGCTTGTAGATGATAATGACATCAACCGAAGAGTGGCAGTGAGCATTCTCCAAAAATCCGGGTGCAAAGTCAAAGAAGCCTCAAGTGGAAAAGAAGCCATTAAGCTAGTTCGAACGCATACTTTTGATCTTATTTATATGGATATCCAGATGCCAGATATGGACGGGATAGAAACAACCAAAAAGCTAAGATCTGAAAGCAACAAGCCTCTCCCTCCTATTGTCGCCATGACAGCCTATTCTATGGAAGAGGATAGACAAAACTTCTTAAATCAGGGTATGGATGATTATGTATCCAAACCTATTAAGGCAAACAATCTAATTGGCACAGTCAAAAAATGGCTGAATTTTGAACCTCAGGCTGTAAGTACCGAAGTTTTCGACGAAGAAGCCGAGGATCTTACTATCAATCAAAACACCCTCAATCACCTATACAAATACGGTGGAAAAGAGCTGATTGAGACTGTTCTAGCTGATTTTGATCTGGAAACCACACAGCAAGTCAAAAACCTGAAAAAATTCCTCAAGTCAAAGGCTTACGAGGATTTAAGAAAAGAACTCCATACACTCAAGGGGAATGCAGGCACGCTAGGTATAGAAAAACTATCAAAGTCTGCCGCAAACATGGAAAAATCCCTAAAAGAAAATAAATTTGACCGTCTTCAATCCCAATTAGACAATCTGCTAGAAAATCTGTCGGAGTTTAAAGAAAGTTATCATAACTTTATTAACACCTGAGTTTTAATCACTGACCACCGCAAAAATGAACAAAAAAATCCTAGTAGCAGAAGACAGTTCCGTAATTCAAAATCTGACTAGAAGGATTTTGACATTGCAGAACTATGAAATAAGTTCCGTGAAAAATGGAGCTCAGGTATTGGAAAAGCTCAATGCTGAAAAATTTGACCTTGTCCTTCTCGATATTCACATGCCAGTAATGGATGGTATGGAGTGTGCTCGCAAGGTAAGAGAGCTATCAGAAGATCAAAATGGCACTATCCCAATTATCGCGATTACAGGAAATGCCAACAATTACACACAAGATGATTTTAAAAATGCCGGAATAGACGGCTTCCTTCCCAAACCGCTGAACTACGACACACTGGTGGAAACCGTAAACAGCTACATGACAAATGGAAATTAAATACACCAAACATTTCCTTAACAGACTGGAAGACATTTTCTCAGAGACAGATTATGTTTTGAGATATGAAAAAGGTCGTTTTCAATCTGGTTATTGCATACTAAAAGATACCAAGATTGCGATAGTAAATAAATACTATTCACTTGATGGTAAAATCAATAGCCTTCTGGAAATTCTCCGGTCTGTAGAGTTGGATACCAAAAATCTAACCGAAAAGAATAGAAAACTCTTCTCTGAAATTACCTCAACCCAACTGCAGTTTTGATTGTCACTTTTCTTGGAACCGGAACCTCACAAGGTGTACCTGTCATAGCTTGTGAGTGTGATGTATGCCGATCTATTGATTTTCGCGATAAGCGAACAAGGTCATCTATCCACATAGATGTAGAAGGAAAAAGCCTTGTAATAGATACTGGTCCAGATTTCAGGACTCAGATGCTCAGAGAACGAATCAAGCACCTCGATGCAATTCTATTCACTCATGAGCATAAAGATCACACAGCTGGAATGGACGATGTACGCAGCTTCAACTTTAGTCAAAAAATTGACATGCCTGTATATGCAGACGAGCGTGTAATTGACCAGCTGAAGAAAGAGTTTTCTTACGTTTTTGCAGAAAAGAAATACCCTGGGGTACCCAGCATTGAAGTTCACACGATTGACAAGGCAGATTTCAGTATAGCAGGCACAACCATTACTCCCATTGAGGTCATGCACTACAAACTTCCCGTTTTTGGGTTCCGAATCAATGACTTCACCTACATCACGGATGCCAACTACATCTCCGAAGAGGAAATAGAGAAAATCAAAGGCTCGAAAGTACTGGTACTGAATGCCCTTCAAAAGACCGATCATATCAGTCATTTCACACTTGATCAAGCCGTGAAAATGGTCAAGCGAATCAAACCTGAAAAAGCTTATTTCACACATATCAGCCACAAGCTGGGAAAACAGAGAGATGTAGAAGTAGAATTACCAGAGAACTGCCATCTGGCTTTTGATGGACTGAAGGTTCACCTCTAACATGTTTCACAACTATTTTTTTTTGAAAAGGCTTGTTGCCGAAATGCAGGATAAGCTTATCGGTAAAAGCCTAGAGACGTGTTTTTCGCAAAGCAAAGACGAAATGATACTGGGTTTCGCTGATGCGCAATCTGAATTTTATATTAAAACCTCACTCGAAAGTAAAATCGGGCTACTCTATTTTTCCAATGATTTTAAAAGAGCTCGAAAAAACAGCATTGACTTATTCCCATCATTACTCACAGCCAAGTGCATCGGGGTTTATGTTTATCAATTTGAGCGATCCTTTAGAGTCGAGTTTGAAAATGATCAACAACTCGTTTTTAAAATGCATGGGTCCAGGTCAAACATTCTGCTAACAGAGAAAAACACCATAGTCAGCCTATTCAGAAACAACTTACCTCAGGACAAAGAAATTGTTCCTTCCGAATTGAATAAAGCGGAAGCAACACAACAAAAATTCATTGACACAGAAGGAAACCTTCAGTCCTTTTTACCAGCTCTGGGAAAAGAAATAAAACGACACTTAGAGGCCCGTGGATATAATGATTTGGCAATGGATGACAGGTGGCATTTGGTAGAGCATACACTCCATGCTCTTGAAGAAAATCCAATAACCGTCAGTGAAAACGAAGAAGGTATTTATGAGCTATCCTTGCTTTATGAGCAGAATAGCACCCTCTGGCAAACAACATCGGCGATAGAGGCTGCAAACGCTTTTTACACGAACTATACAAAAAATGTATACCTCAATCATCGCAAACAAGACCTTCTCAAGGAGTTAAACAAAAAAATAAAACAATCTGAAAGCTATCTAAAAAAGACAAGGTCCCAACTACAAGAAATCAAATCGAGAAGAGGTCAGGAAGAAATTGCCAACATCATCATGGCTAATCTGCATCAGATCAAACAAGGAGACGATGAAGTGGTGTTGGACGATTTCTACAATGGGTCAAAAATAAAAGTGAAGCTAAAACCCTCCCTAACCCCGCAGAAAAATGCTGAATCGCTATATAGAAAAGCAAAAAATCTAAAACTTCAATTGCAAAACCTTGAAGAAAACATTCGCGCAAAAGAAGACAACCTGAGCACTTTGCTTCACGAAAAGAAGACTATTCTGGAAACTACGGATTTTAGAGAGCTCAGAAACAAAGACAAGGAATCCAAAAAGTCTAGAAGCATAGATTCTTCGCATCTGCCATACCATTATTATACCTTCAAGGAGTACGACGTGCTAGTTGGGAAAAATGCCAAATCAAACGACGAATTGACGACAAAAATCGCCAACAAAAACGATTACTGGCTACACGCAAAGGATGTTTCCGGCTCGCATGTTATCATTAGGAATTCAACCGGAAAGACCATACCTGCGGATGTCCTTGAGTGGGCAGCCCAATTGGCGGCATGGTTTTCAAAAAGAAAAACAGATTCCCTTTGTCCTGTTATTTATACTGAGAGGAAATATGTTCGCAAGATAAAAGGTACACCCGCGGGATTGGTAAAGGTAGAAAAGGAGAGTGTAATAATGGTGGAGCCAAGCAAGCACTAGGCTTTTCCTAACCATCAAAAAAATCATTCATTCACACCATTTTTTCCCCAATACGTCGAAAATGCTTTTCATTGTCATCATGATATTATAATCTTGAGGAAGCTATATCACTTACCAGCCTATATGGAAGAAAGAAGAAGACGACCTAAAAAAGAATTCTCCATTCTATACGTAGATGACGAAGCACCTAACCTTCGAGGATTCAAGACATCCTTTAGAAGGCTCTACAACGTGCATACAGCATTGAACGGAATAGAGGCTCTTGAAATTCTTAAGAACAACAAGATAAATATCGTCGTATCAGATCATCGGATGCCAGATATGAGTGGCACAGAATTGCTGGCGGAGGTTTATCAATTAAACCCGGATATCAGACGTATGATCCTGAGCGGATTTATTAAAATTGACGAACTCAAAGAGGCTGCCAAGAGTTTCGGTGTACACAATTTTGTAAGCAAGCCATGGGATTTTGAGAAACTCAAGAGCATTTTCGAAAATCTAGTAAAGCCAGATCCGGAACTGATGAACTTTAACGAATAAAGGGTTTACCTACCGGCAAACCCTTTATGTTAGAACTTCTTAAATAGGCTCCTTCAAATCACTTCACTTCATTTATTCTTATCATATTCGTGTGTCCCTGCCAGTGAAGTGGCATAGATGATGTGTTGATATAGACATCTCCTTTTTGGAGCAAATTTTCTCCTTTCAGTATATTTTCAATTTCATCGAACGTATCATCAAGGCCTTCAAAATTATCATAATAGAAGCCCGTAACACCCCAAGCCAAACTCATTTGTCTCAAAACATATTTCTCATTTGTGAAAATATAAATAGCGGCCTTGGTTCTGTGCATTGACAACCGGAATCCTGTATAACCTGATTTGGTCATACCCACCATTGCTTTAGCAGAAACACCGTCGCTAAGCCTACAGGCAGACCTTACCAAAAGGTCATTTAATCTTGTGGATGAAAACTCGTCTTCTTCTGCAAACTTGTTATAAATAGAATGAGAGTCACGCTCTATGGCTGCTATAGTCTGAGCCATACGCTGTACTGATTCTATTGGAAATTTACCGGAGGCTGATTCTGCCGAGAGCATCAAAGCATCTGCTCCATCCAGAACAGCATTAGCAACATCATTCGTTTCAGCTCTGGTTGGGCGAGGATTCTCGGTCATGCTCTCAAGCATTTGAGTGGCAATAATAACAGGCTTAGCCAGTCTATTGCATTTCTTCACAAGGCGTTTCTGATAGATAGGAACCATCTCCGAAGGAACCTCTACACCAAGATCACCTCTGGCCACCATCAATGCATCCGTTTCATCAATGATCTCGTCAATATTGGCTATAGCCTCAGGTTTCTCAATTTTCGCCACAACTTTTGTTCTCACACCTGCTTTGGCTATTCTTTGTTTAATATCTCTTATATCATCGGCAGTCCTTACGAATGAAAGCGCCACCCACTCCAAATCAAACTGAAAAGCAAACTCCAAATCCTCAATATCCTTTTCGGTCATAGAAGGAGCCGACACATTAGAGTTTGGAAGGTTGATACCCTTTCTAGACTTCAGTAGCTCTCCATGTACCACTTCAGTATAAACGTCATTACCATCAACTTTGATAGTCTTCAATTCGATATTTCCATCATCCACCAATATCATATCACCGGCCTTTACATCCTTGGTGATGCCCTGGTAGACAGTGCTCACTTTTTCGCTTGTGCCTTCTATCTCATCTGTTGTGATAATCAGTTGCTGACCTGGCTTGATGGGAACAGCTCCATCTTTAACCTGACCTACCCGGATTTTCGGTCCTTGCAAATCCTGCAGCAAAGCAACATGCGTTCCTAGTTCCTCATTCAGATCTCTTACCATTTCAATTGTCTTCTGGTGATCTTCATGAGAGCCATGCGAAAAGTTCAACCTGAAAACATTCGCACCACTTCGTATTAATTGTCTCAGCGTATCTATATCTCTACTTGCTGGTCCTACTGTGGCAACAATTTTTGTCTTCTTTAATAGCTTTTGATTCATAGTTAAAATATTAAATTCTCTTTGGCCTTGATTTTAGCTGGATCAACTACCACCGCATAATCAACCGCCGCACAGCTTTTGAGTTTAGTCATCACGTCAGATGACCAATTGTCCTGTAATGTATTTTTAAGTTTTATTAGGTAGTCAAATTGACGAAGCTCAGGAAGCAAGTATTTGAAGCCTACTATTCCAGCTCCAGCAAGCTTATTTCTTAGCAAATGTACCATGGTGAAATCTGTTTCAGCTGCTAAATTAGAAATTCTAATTACTTTCTGTTCAGCAAACTCTATTTTGATATCATCTTCTTTTACCAAATGAAATATGTCTAATTGGTTCAAATGCCAAGCAAGCTTATATTCCTTCATGGGTGAAACCACTCCGATAAGTTCGAAATCAATCTCATAATTTTCTTCCCACTTGTTTTTCTTAGCCATATTCAACAGCAAAATAACAAAACCCCTTGCATACGTTCCGGTAGTTCCTGAACTAAGTTTTCCACAATAGAAAAACAATCGATTGAAGTGATTATTTTAGACCAAAAACCGACCTAAAAGCCTATATACAAGGGGCGTGCGGTCAAAAATCAATTATTAAAAACCACAATACATCAGCTTCCATCAAGCCTAAATTGGCACAAGATTATTTTAGTTTGATTTTAAAGCTTTAATGTATTTCTTTGCACTGGATTTTAACTAAAACACACAAAAAATGTCAGAAATAGCACAAAAGGTGAAGTCAATTATCATTGACAAATTAGGTGTTGAAGAGTCAGAAGTAGCCCCTGAAGCTAGCTTTACAAATGACCTTGGCGCAGATTCACTGGATACTGTAGAGCTTATCATGGAGTTCGAAAAAGAATTCAATATATCTATTCCGGATGACCAGGCAGAAAACATCGCCACTGTAGGTCAGGCCGTTTCTTACTTAGAAGAGAACGTAAAATAATATTTGTTTTTAAAATCCTTTCATGGAATTAAAAAGAGTCGTTGTTACTGGGATTGGTGCTGTTACGCCATTAGGAAATACTAAACAAGAATATTGGGACGGTTTGGCCAAAGGAGTAAGTGGTGCCGCCCCTATAACACGATTTGACACAACAAACTTTAAAACCAAGTTTGCTTGTGAAGTGAAAGGTTTTGATCCAACCAATTATTTGGATCGAAAAGAAGCCAGAAAAATGGATCCATGTACGCAGTACGGGATGGTCGCTGGTGACGAAGCAATCAGAGATTCAGGAATGGATCTCGAAAAAGTTGACAAAGATAAAATCGGAGTAATCTGGGGAAGTGGAATCGGAGGATTTACCACATTCCAACAAGAAGTCACCAACTTTGCTACTGGCGGTGGAACTCCACGGTTCAACCCATTCTTTGTTCCTAAAATGATCCTGGATATCACGCCAGGTCAACTATCAATTAAATACGGATTTAGAGGTCCCAATTTTGCAACTGTATCAGCATGTGCCTCATCAAGCCACGCTATTGGAGATGCATTAACCTATATCAGATTAGGGAAAGCCACGGCTATTTTGACTGGAGGTTCTGAAGCCGCCGTTATCGAATCTGGAATTGGTGGTTTCAATGCTTTAAAAGCATTGTCTGAAAGAAATGATTCTCCTGAAACCGCATCTCGCCCATATGACAAGGAAAGAGATGGTTTTGTATTAGGAGAAGGAGCCGGAGCACTCATGCTCGAAGAGTATGAACATGCCAAAGCAAGAGGCGCCAAAATTTATGCAGAAGTGTTAGGTAGCGGCATGTCGGCCGATGCATATCACATTACCGCCCCCCACCCTGAAGGTCATGGGATCAAATTAGTAATGAACAGTGCCCTGGAAGATGCAGGCATCACTGCTGATAAAATTGACTACATAAATACGCACGGCACTTCTACCCCATTAGGTGATGCAGGTGAGGTCAAAGCTATAAGTGACGTTTTGGGTGATCACGTCTTCAACGTAAATATCAGCTCCACAAAATCAATGACTGGTCATTTGCTAGGTGGAGCCGGGGCTATAGAAAGTATTGCTTGTTTGATGGCAATTGAAGAGGGTGTCATCCCTCCTACTATCAACCATTTTACTGACGACCCTGAAATCGATCCAAACCTCAATTTGACTTTCAACAAAGCTCAGAAAAGAGAAGTGAAAATTGCCCTGAGCAACACTTTTGGATTTGGGGGGCACAATAGCACGATAATTTTCGGTAAATACGAAGAGTAAGTGCCGTCTCTGCTCAGAAAATCATTCGGATTTATCGGCTACCTCCTAGCGAGTGACAAAGAGCTTTATCGACATTTTAAGATAATCACAGGAAAAAGACCACTCAGTCTGTCGCTTTACAAATTGGCGATGCGCCATACAAGTGCTGCAACTGTTAACAAAAAAGGTTTTAAGGAATCTTATGAGCGTCTTGAATATCTTGGAGATGCTATTCTGGGCATGGTGGTGGCCGAAGTGCTGTACAAAAAATTTCCTTTCAAAGACGAAGGTTTCCTCACAGAAACACGAAGCAAAATCGTAAACAGGGAGTCTTTAAATCAGGTTTCCAAAAAAATCGGCCTTCAAAACCTTGTTAAATATAATCGCAACAGAGGAACGGCTATCTCGCACAAATCCGTCTATGGCGATTGCCTGGAATCACTTATAGGTGCCATTTATCTGGATCATGGGTTCAGAGCTTCGAAAGCATTCATACTCAACCGCCTGATCAGGCCTCATTTTGATCTCGACGAGCTAACCAACCTTACTATTAACCACAAAAGCAAGATCATAGAATGGGCCCAAAAAGAGGATAGAGAGCTTAAGTTTGAGATCATACAGCACAATGAAGAAACCCGGAACAAACAGTTCGTCGCTCAGATTTTTATTGACGATGAACCAATGAACAAAGGTTATGGCTTTAGTAAGAAAAAAGCCGAGCAAGATGCTGCGCAGAAAACGCTCGATGAATTAGATTTAGGTTAGTGGATAAAAAAATCATCATTGGAGGGGCTTGTCTTAACCAGGTCCCAATGGATTGGAACAATAATCTAAGAAACATCTTAGGGGCAATTGCAGAAGCTAAAGAAAAAGGTGTTCGTGTCCTTTGCCTTCCTGAGCTCTGCATTACCGGCTATGGCTGTGAAGACATGTTTCTAAGCTCGTGGCTTGCAGAAAAGGCCCTGGACAAGCTTGGACTCATCATCCCTGAAACTGAAGGCATCATGATTTCCGTAGGATTGCCTCTGTGGTTTGAAGGACAATGCTACAACGTTGCGTGCCTGATCGACAATCAAAAAATTCTCGGATTTTACGCCAAACAAAAACTAGCAAATGATGGTGTTCACTATGAGCACAGATGGTTTTCTTCCTGGCAAGCAGGACTAAAATCAACCTTCAAATATCTTGGTTCGTCTTACCAATTTGGGCATTTCACTTTGGATGTTGCCGGTATCAAAATTGGCTTTGAAATCTGTGAAGATGCCTGGCGAGAAGACCGACCTGGCACTCACAAAATCAATGAAGGAGTAGGCCTTTTCTTAAACCCGAGTGCAAGTCATTTCGCATTTGGCAAAGCAGAATTTCGAGAAAAGCTAGTATTGGAAAGCTCAGAAAAGCTTGACGCCACATACCTCTACACCAACCTGCTGGGCAATGAGTCTGGTAGAATGATTTATGATGGGGATATTCTGATTGCCAGAAATGGGAAATTGATAGCGAAAAACAGGCGATTGAGCTTTAAGGATTACAATCTGCTTTATATAGAAGTTGACTTTGCCTCCAACAAAAATGGCAATGAGGCTGTGATGTTGGATCACCCAAATCAATTTGAAGAATTCGCCAATGCAGCATCTTTGGCTCTATTTGATTATTTGAGAAAAGCCCGAAGCAAGGGCTTTGTGCTCTCACTTAGCGGTGGAGCCGACTCTAGCAGCATTGCTGTTCTGGTTGCCGAACTGGTGAGAAACGGGCTTAATGAGCTTGGTTTTGATAAATTTAAGCGAAAAATCGGCTTGAACCTTACGGAAGGAACCAGAGAAGATATCGTAGGACAAATACTGCATACCGCATATCAGGGAACAGTTAACTCTTCTGCCGAAACTCTGAACTCAGCAAAAGGACTGGCTAAAAGCATAGGTGCACAGTTTTCCCAATGGAAAATTGACGAGGAAATTGCTTCCTACAGAGCGTCGATAGAAACCGCCTTGGGTCGCGAATTGTCCTGGGATGCTGATGACCTGGCACTACAAAACATACAAGCCAGAGCCAGATCACCAATTATTTGGATGTTGGCCAATATCAAAAACTGTCTCCTGCTCTCCACCTCAAACCGCAGTGAAGGAGACGTGGGGTACGCCACTATGGACGGTGACACGAGTGGCAGCATCTCACCTATTGCAGCCGTGGACAAAAGCTTCATACTATCATGGCTACAGTATGCAGAGAAAGAGTTGGGATACGATGGCTTGCAGCACGTAAACAGTCTATCCCCCACAGCTGAATTGCGACCGCAGGAAATGCATCAGACTGATGAAGGTGATCTCATGCCGTATTCCGTGCTGGTAAATATTGAAAAGAAAGCGATTCGTGACAAAAAGTCTCCTCTTGAAGTCTATGAGCGACTAAAAGGTCAATACCCCGATCACGTTCTTTTGAAGCAATGGATCACCAAGTTTTTTAGAATGTGGTCTATCAACCAATGGAAGCGTGAACGCATTGCGCCAAGCTTCCATCTCGATGATTTCAACGTGGACCCAAGAAGCTGGTGCAGATTTCCTATTCTATCCGGTGGTTTTCAGGAAGAACTTGACGAACTCAATCAGGGAACAGGATCATAGCCACTGCCTCCCCATGGGTGACACCTGGAGATACGCTTGAGTGCCAGTTTCAGTCCCTTCAGTACTCCATGTTTGGTTATGGCTTCCTTGGCGTAATGCGAGCACGTAGGTGAGTACCTGCATGTACTCGGAAAAAGAGGAGAAATACAGTACTGGTAAAAAAGCACTGGAATAACGAAGATTTGACGAATCAATTTGCTCACAAGCCAAAAGTAGATTTGTTATTTGGTGCTAACAATAAAAATGGTTCTTTTGTGCCCTGAATATGAACCAATTTCACGCTTGACCCATCGATTTGTGAAGAAAGTATTTGCGGCAACTTTACTTACCCTGATATTGAGCATTGGTGCATTTTCACTATTCGCGCAATCCATTCCTGATCCTCCCAAGGTCAACCTGGATACTGTAGAGAACAATCTTGTTACAATCAACAATATCTTTATCCTTGGTAATGAAAAGACACAAGAGTCTATCATCACCCGGGAACTAAGCTTTTCTAAAAGAGACACCATCAGCATGCACAGACTGATTGGGTTTCAAACTGAGGACAGAAACAAAATTTACAATACCAATTTATTCAACACAGTAGAAATTCAGATTTTGGAGCTAGACCAGGAGAATGTGGACATCCTGATTAAGCTGACAGAAAGGTGGTACCTGTATCCCGGTATTATTTTCAGAACCAGTGCCGGTGACCGGAACTTCACCAATTGGTGGAAAAACGAGAATCACGACCTCAGTAGGGTAAATTATGGCTTCAACTTATCAAAATATAACCTGAGAGGAAGAGACGAGACGTTGTTTCTTACAGCTCAATTCGGTTTCGAAAAGGTGTTTACGTTCAACTACGTGATCCCATACATTGACAAAAACCAAAAATTTGGTTTGATTTCAGATATCGGTTATTCTGAGTACAAAAACCTTCCATACAAGACCATTGATCACTATCCGCGATTTATTCTTTCAGAGGACATTCAGAGAAAAAGCTTCGGCACATCACTGAGCCTCAGTTATCGGGGCTCGTTCTATAACAGACACTTTATCACAACAGGTTTTAGTACCTCAACGATTACGGACAGTGTCAAAGTGGCAAACCCCGAGTATTTCAATGGAAACAGAACCACCCAACGATATCTAAGGCTTTCTTACTCCTATACGCGCGACTATCGCGACAACCACACATATCCGCTGAGAGGAAACTATCTCAGCGCCACACTTGGCAGAAACGGCCTTGGCATCTTCAATGACTTCAATCGCTGGTATTTCTACGCCAGCTTTTATCAGTATTTCGATCTTGGAAGGGACTTTTTTCTGGGAACAAATGTCAGTACACATATTTCAACCGAAGATGTGCCATACTCCAGATACCTGGCGTTAGGTTATGAAAATTACATAGTGCGGGGGTATGAACTCAATGTAGTTGAAGGCCCGCAAGCCTTGCTTTTCAAATCTTCACTGAAAAAGCGATTGTTCAAAACTGCGGCTACCATTCCTGCTGACTGGATGCCCGTGAAGCAGTTTAGGCGATGGCCCCTGGCGTTATATCTTAAAGCTTTTTTCGATGCTGCTTACGTCAACAACTACCCCAATTATGAACTCAACTCCAGATTATCAAACAAACTGATTTACAGCGCAGGGCTGGGTTTTGACTTTGTCACCATTCACGACATTACGATCAGGATGGAAGAATCGTACAATGCCGAAGGGCAGTTCAATTTTGTGCTGGGATTTAAGCATGATTTGTAAACTAATAGCGCCTCTTCTTACCTCTTCCTTTTTCGTCATAGAAATACCACGTGCCCACCATTTCTCCTTCTTGATATTTTCCCGTTTGTTTTAAATCACCATTTTCGTAGTAGAAAGACCAATCTCCGTGAGGTAGGCCATCTTTATAAGCGCCAACTTGTTCTTTTTGACCATTGGGGTAGTAGTAAATCCACACCCCCTCATAAACGCCCTGATGAAAAACGCCTTTTCTTCTGACAGCTCCATTTGCATAATAGTTCCTGGTGGTGTCTTCCTGCAAATCATTCTCCCAGTTTTCCTCACCGGACAAGTTGCCATCTTGATTATAATAACGCTGAAGGCCATGCAGCCTGCCTTGACTAAACTCCAGTACAGCATTTCTATTCCCATTTGGGTAAAAATATCTCCACGAGCCGTGCTTCTCGTCATTCAACACAGCTCCAACTGCTTTCATATCCCCACTGCCATAAAACAGCGTATCGAGTTGATTTTGGCCTTGAGCCAAATAACCATATGCCAAAAAAAAGAGCATGATCATGTACGCGATACAATTCATTTTCACAATTTAAACAGAGATAACATTCCAATATTGAATTAATTCCCCATAAAGGGTAATTTGCAACTCATGCGTTTAACACTGGCTGTTGCTCTTATCATCTATACTTTTCTGCTTAGTGCTCAGGATGGCAAATATCAAATGGGAGCTGCCAGTGCTGCAATGGGCGGTTCATCTCTCACCGTTACAAACGCCTGGTCGCTCTTCAACAGCGTAGGAGGCATTGGGGCGCTGGATGAAACATCTGCGTTCGTCTCATACCAAAACAAATACGACGTTTCTAGTTTTCAAACCGTGAGTGGAGGTTTTGTGCACTCAATGAATTTTGCCACAGCGGGTGTTGGTTTCTATCATTTTGGAGATGATATCTACGGCCAGCAACGCGCGACATTGGCTATTGGCAACAAACTACAAATGGTGAGTCTTGGCGCTGCAGTCAATGTGATTCAGTACAATGCTGAGGGGCTTGACACACGCAGAAGAATCGCGCTGGAGTTTGGTGGGGTTGTGGAGATCATTCCGCAATTATCTTTTGGCGCACATATCTTTAATTTCAGAGAAAGCAATGTGGTGCCCACTGTGATGAAAGCCGGTCTCTCTTACCGACCTTCAGATCAGCTTATGATTAATGTGGAAACGCAAAAAGAGCTTGGGTTTGGCGAAGTTTTCAAAGCCGGACTAGAGTACCAACTCATAGCCCCTCTTTATTTGCGCACGGGCATAAGCACTCGCCCTTTCAAAAGCGCTTTTGGATTTGGCCTGATCATCAAACATGTTTTGTTCGACTATGCCTATGGTGCCAATCCCAACCTGGGAGGAATTCATGAAATATCTTTGACCTATAAGCTCCGAGGCGAATGAAACTATGGGCGAAAACGGCTTTGATCTTCGTATGTGTGGGCTTTCTCACGCTGCGATCAGTCGCCCAAACTCAATCGGAAATAGACCTGGAGGATTTCGCAGAAAACCTTTTTCAAGTTCAGGACGAAGATGTGAGCTATGAAGATATTTATGAGTCTCTCCTCATTTACTTCACCAACCCTATCAACCTCAACAAAACCACTTCGGAGGAACTTGCCTCTCTCTATATTCTTTCGCCCTATCAGCTAACCAACTTCTTTGATCATGTGGAGAAAAATGGTGCGCTAATATCTATCAACGAGCTTCAAGCAATCGATGGCTTTGACCTGGGCACGATCAGATCACTCTTGCCTTTCGTCTCGGTAGAAGAAAGGCTCGATAGCCGCTCTCTTTGGCAGAGGATCAAAGAAGAAAGAAACAACTATGTGTTGCTCCGATATACCCGCACGCTGGAAAAACAGGAAGGCTACAGAGACCGAGAAGGCTCCAGCTATGCAGGTGACCCAAATACACTCTATGGAAGGTACAGAATAAGCAGGTCTCACGACTTTAGTTTTGGGTTTACATTTGAAAAGGATGCAGGAGAATCCTTTTCCTGGAGCGAAAAAACAAAAGGTTTTGACTATTACTCTTTCCATTTGGCCCTGATGGACAAAGGCAAGTTCAAGTCAATCAACCTCGGCGACTATCAGATGCAGTTTGGTCAAGGACTGGTTTTTGGCGCTGGTTTCGGGTCGGGCAAAGGAGCCGAAACAGTCAATACAGTGAAACGAAACAGCACAGGCATAAGACCCTATGCAAGTGTGCTGGAATCAGGTTTTTTCAGAGGGGCTTCCACTACCGTGGAATTGGGAAATACAGAGATCACCGCTTTTTACTCCAACCTCAATCAGGACGCCAGTTTGCAAAATGATAGCACTTACTCCAACTTCGAAGAGTTTGTAAACTCTATCCAATCGACTGGGTTTCACCGAACAGAAAATGAAATAGCTGCTAAAAACAAAATCAACGAGCAGTCCTTCGGCGGTGCTGTGCAGTACAACGTCAACCCGCGCACCAAGTTTGGCGCCACATTTCTCAACACATACTACTCCAGACCTCTACAGAAGAAGCCTAACAACTACAACCAGTTCGAATTTAAAGGCGATCACAATTATATTGGTAGCATCTATGCGTCCTACGTTTGGCAAAACTTCATACTCTTTGGAGAGGCAGCACAGTCCAAATCCGGAGGAAATGGAATGGTCGGGGGTTTCATGGCAAGCCTCTCTCCCACCATAGACATGAGTATGGCTCTTAGAAACTATGAAAAAGACTTTCATTCTTTTTACGGAAACGCCTTTAGCGAAAGTTCCCGCATTATCAATGAAAAAGGTGTGTACTGGGGACTAAAAATCCATCCCAATAGACGGCACACATTAGCACTTTATTACGACAAGTTTTCTTTCCCATGGCTGAGATTCAGAACCGAATCTCCATCCGAAGGACACGAATATCTGGCAAGGTACACGTTCAAACCAACGAGATCAATCACCATGTATGGGCAATTCCGCCATGAGAATAAGCAAATCACTGAATCCATAGATGAATCAAACCTGAACAGGCTTTTCACAGGTTCGAAAAAAAACTACCTGATCAACATAGACTATAAAGTGGGACGCTCTCTATCACTCAAAACAAGACTTCAAACCTCGTCTTACGAGCTCAAAAATGAAAAAACAACAGGTTATGCTCTCATGCAGGATTTAAACTTTTCATTTTGGAAAATGAAAGTGAGCACGCGTGCTGCCATCTTCGACACAGATTATGCAAATCGACAATATGCCTACGAGAAGAATGTGCTTTACGCTTTTTCCATACCTGCATACAATGGCGTAGGTAGCCGATCGTACATCCTCTTGCAGTACAACGCCACCAGAAAGCTAACCTTCTGGGCGCGATATGCCAGATTCAATTATAGAGATACGGATACAATAGGGTCGGGACTTACCGAAATCTCATCCAACACGCGAAGTACGGTCAATATAATGGCTAGAATCAAGCTATAGCGCAAGTTTCTAAATAAATGTAACTACATATAATGTATGTTCGTATAAATATGCAAAACAGATATTTATACGAAATGACACATACAACCACAATAGACAAAAGCGCGTCAACTGACAAGCACCTTCTTCCTTCCATTACCAACAGGTGGAGTCCCAGGTCATTCAGCGATAAACCTGTAAGTGAAGAAACATTGCAAACGCTATTTGAAGCTGCACGCTGGGCTGCCTCCAGTATGAATGAGCAACCATGGAGGTTCGTGTACGCTCACAAAGGAGAAAGTGAATATGAAGCCATTGCCAAGGCACTTTACGACGGCAACAAATGGGCTGAGCAGGCGCCTGTATTGATCATTGCGGCCGCAAAGCAAACATTTAGTAGGAACGGAAAAACGAATGGGTCAGCCCTTTATGATTTGGGGCTTGCTGTAGGCAATTTATCCATTCAGGCAACCGAAGAAGGTCTTAGTCTTCATCAAATGGGAGGTTTTGACAAGGACATAGTCGCAGAAAATTTTCACATGGAGGCAGACATTCAGCCTGCGGTAATCATTGCCTTGGGGTATGCCGGCACACCTGATCAACTGCCTGAGCCGCTATATTCCAGAGAAGTTTCCGAAAGAAACAGAAAGCCATTGTCGGATATTTCCTTCCACGGATCTCTTAACTAAAACACAAATTCAATGAAAACCATATTGCATAAATCAAACTCACGAGGTGGAGCCAATTTTGGATGGCTTGATAGCAAGCACACATTCAGCTTTGGGCGGTACTATGATCCTGAAAGAATCCATTTTGGAGCGCTCCGCGTACTCAACGACGACATAGTGGAGCCCGGAATGGGTTTTGGTTCGCATCCACATGACAACATGGAAATTGTCTCCATTCCCCTGCACGGCGATCTGGAGCACAAAGACAGCACAGGCAACACCGAAGTAATCAGGTCTGGAGATGTTCAGATCATGAGTGCTGGTTCAGGAATCACCCACTCTGAATACAATCATTCCAAAATTGATCGAGTTAACTTTCTTCAATTATGGGTATTTCCTAAAGTGGAAAATATAGAACCACGTTACGAACAGAAAACGTTTCGTCCAGAAGACAGGCAAAACAAGATTCAAACCGTGGTGGCTCCTGATGATAACAATGCCGTGTGGATCAATCAAGATGCATGGTTTTCGCTTATTGATTTGGAAGCCGACCATTCGGCTGAGTATCAATTTCATCAGGAAGGAAATGGCGTGTATGCTTTTGTCATAGGCGGTGATGTTAATGTAAATGGAATGGACATAAGCTTGCGGGATGGTCTTGGGATATCCAAAACTGATAAAGTGGATATCAAAGCCTCTTCAGATTCAACACTGCTACTGATTGAAGTGCCGATGGTATAAAAAGTTTGACTAATCACTACAGAAAAGCACGATTAAAACACTTGGATTAATGGTGCTTCCTGCAACATTCAAAATATTATTGGTTTAGCTTTGTCGCACCAAGCGCTTTAGACTATTCATTCATAACGTCTAAAAATCCATTCATGCGCCTCGGGATCATCTTTCCAATCTTATTTTTTTCATTGCAGTCAATTGCCCAATCAGCAAACCACTTCGGTTCAGACTTTTTCGAACAACAAGAATTTGCCCATCGGGGAGGTTACGCTTATGGTCTGGAAAACACCATTGGCACAATCCTCACTAGTCTGGAAAATCATTCTCAGGCGGTCGAAGTGGACGTACGAATGACTAAAGATTATCATTTGGTGTTGTTTCATGACGAAACAATAAAACGAGTCCTGGAGGGAAAAAGAAATGTGAAAGTCTCTGAGCTATCGCTTGAGGAATTAACTCAAATACCGTTTGTAACTGAGGGGTATCAAGACACATTTGTTCCTTCTCTTCAGGATATGGTCGACACACTTTCTGCGCTGGCATATAGATACCCGAACCTGATGGTGGAGCTAGACTTTAAGCCACACGAAGAGGGGCGTCTGGAGCCCGCAGTGAACGAACTGCTCCGCATCTTGGCTGACCAGGAATTCGCTAATGGTGACAATATCTACAATCATTTTTTTGTATCGAGCTTCTACCCTTTTGTATTGAAAAGCCTCAGAGAAAAAAACAAAAAAGTCAGGACCGCTTTTGCTGTGCACAACAATCCTACTCACAATAAGCTAAAAGGAAAGGCGGGAGTTTTATTTGCCAAAATGGTAATTAGAAAATACGACGTGCAAATACTCGAACCCAATATCTGTCTGGTGACGAAAAGGTTCGTTAATAAATGGCATAAGCGCGGAATCCTAATCAACACATACACTGCAAACACGGCTTGTCAAAAGGAATATTTGCACACGCTTAATATTGCCATAACGACTAATTGTCCGGCCTCAGAATGTGGGTTTGACAAGAGTGATCAAATGACAAAATCCAAAAAATGGTGCAAGGGTTGTGACTAGTTCGTCTCTGTCTGTTATTGGAAATCAGGCTTTATTGGTTGAATAATCACATCCGCTCAATCAATCAAACAATCTGATTAACAATATCTTATATCAACATTTAAGCAGCGAACCAATAAGACAGAATAATCTTCTGTTTTAGCATAAGACCGGAAAACACCAACTATCACTCATACTTCCCGTAAAGCCTCTGCTGCCTACCTTCCAGGTTAAGCTCTCTTCCTTGTATAAATGAGTGCAGGATGATATTGGTGCGCATGTCCAAAATATCGCCTTCCGAAATAACAATATTTGCATCCTTGCCAGATTCAAGCGACCCTGTTTGATCTGCAATGCCCAAAATCTGAGCGGCGTTCAAAGTCACCATGGCTAGTGCCTCCTCTTTGTTCAACCCATAAGCTGCAGCAGTTCCCGCCAAAAAAGGAAGGTTTCGCGCGCTGGAAAACTCATATGCGGTGAGATAACTCAAGCAACTCGAAATCCCAGCTTCTTGTACCAGCGCCGGCATGCGATACGGCTCATCCACAACCTCATCTATGCGCCATGGTGTACGGTGCACATTATCCAACACCACCGGGTAACCACTTTCTTTTACCAGATCTTTCACAACCAATACGTCCCTCATACCGATCAAAACAACTCCAGGGATTTCGAGCTGAGTCATGGTTTGAATTGCGTCAATTATATCTGCTGCCCTATTCACTCGAACAAAAAGATTCTGATCTCCGGTGACAACACCTACCATAGCTTCGAGCTTCAGGTTGATGGGTGATTTAGCTGAATTCATGTAAGAACGAGTATCAGCAATAAGCTGAACTACCTCGTCTTTTTGTTTAACAAAATTCTCATTATTCTGGCGTCCCTGCTCTCCTTTTTTTGGCCCCCTGGTTTGTGATGGCCAGGTCAAATGAACAGCATCATCTTCTTTATAGACGGCATCCTCCCAGTTCCAGGCATCCAACTGCATAATGGATGAAGTGCCCGGAATCCGCCCTCCCTGAGGGACACTCTGAGCAATTTGAATACCCATAAACCGGAGTGTTGGTATAATTTCAGAGTCGGTATTATAGGCAATCAATGATCGTACGTGTGGCTTGATATCTCCAACTTCCTTTTCATCTCTCGTCGCGCGGATTGCGTCAATTTCCCGTAACCCAATTTCATTTCCTATGAGGATCATACCCGGGTAAACATGCTTACCGGAAGCGTCGATTCTTTTGTAACCGCTAAGATCCATTCTCACTTTACGGGCATCTACGACGTTTTCAATTTCACCTTCCCTGAAAGTGATCAAGGAATTTTCTATCACCTCGCCATTGCCGATGTGGGCATAGCCATTCATGATGGCAATGGGCTGTGACTGTGGAGCTCCAGGTGATGGCACCTGCCCAAAAATGGACTGAGCGATAAAAAGAATAAATATGCTTGTGTGAATTGTCTTAATCATGGTCATTGAAAGTTTCGGTAAAACCATCCTCTTCGCTATCGCAATGGAAAAATTCTTCGTCTTCCTGGGCTGCCTTTTGAGTAGGCTCACCCTTTGACTTGGCTCCCAACATCTTATTGATGAGCCTTGATCTCTCTTTTTTTATGTACCCGATGCGCTCCTTATTTTTTTCTACACTGTAATAAACAATACCGTCGACAAGCGTATATTCTGCCTGCGCATAAATGGACAATGGGTGATCAGACCATAAAACCACATCTGCATCTTTGCCCACTTTTATACTCCCCATCCTATCGTCAAGATGGAGCAATTTCGCAGGGTTTATCGTCACCATCTTCAATGCCTCCATTTCCGACATGCCTCCATATTTTACAGATTTGGCCGCCTCCTGATTAAGCCTTCGAGCCATCTCAGCATTGTCTGAGTTGATAGCCACGGTGATTCCCGCATCGTGCATAAGCGCCGCATTGTATGGTATAGCATCTCTTACTTCAAACTTATAAGCCCACCAATCTGAAAAGGTAGAACCGCCTGCTCCATGCTCCTTCATTTTATCTGCAACTTTGTAGCCTTCTAAAATGTGAGTGAAAGTGTTTATCGTGAAGTCAAACCGTTCGGCAACCTCCATTAGCATATTGATTTCAGATTGCACGTACGAATGGCACGTAATAAACCGCTCTTGATTGATGATCTCGAGCAGGGTCTCTAGTCTCAAGTCCGTCCTTGGAGCCGCCGTTTTGGCCTTTGCTTTTTTGTTTAGCCCATCATATTTCGCCTTGGCCTCCCCATATTCCTTTGCTCGGGTAAACCCATCCATATAAACTTGCTCCACACCCATCCGTGTTTGAGGAAATCGGATTTTATTATGATCACCCCAATTGGACTGTTTTACGTTTTCGCCCAGAGCAAACTTGATAAACCCATCGGCACCTTCGATTTTCATTTCTTCAGGGCTACTTCCCCATCTGAATTTCACAAGCGCCGATTGTCCCCCCACAGGGTTAGCTGAACCGTGCAGCAACTGAGCGGCCACAACCCCTCCCGATAGCTGCCTATAGATATTAATATCCTCAGAGTTGACCGCATCATACATGCGCACTTCGGCAACAATCGCCGATGACCCTTCATTAACCGAACTCAAAGCAATGTGCGAATGCTCATCTATGATCCCAGGAGTCAGGTGCTTGCCCATGGCGTCAATTACCCGCGCATCTGGCGCTTCCAGATTTTTGCCAACCTTGAGGATTTTACCTCCACCTATGAGCACGTCAGCCTCTTCCAATGGTTCACTATCCTCCATCGTCCAGATGGTAGCATTCTTGAAAAGTATAGTCTCCTGCTTAGGTTTTTCTGTCCAACCATAAGCCACAAATGGATAAATAGTTTCCCCCTCAAGATCATCCTCTGATTCAGCGTTAGTCGATGCTGTTTCTTCAGCTGAACTGTCCTCACCTTCGAGCTCTGTAGCCTTCCAGTTAAACTCCTCTCCCAAAGAATTACTGCCGATTCCGCCGAACCTCTCCTGTCCTATCCAGCCGGACAAGCGGTAGGCGATGCTGTCATAATCGAAGGTGAGCAACGTAGCATTTTCACTGGTTTTGAATGTCACAGGAATGATTGTAGAATCCGCCTTATACAAAACACCTGAGTGGCCCGTCTCAATTTCTATAAGCTCCAGTTTCAGCTCATTGTCTCCAAATACAAGACTGTATTTACCCGAATAATCAGGTTTAGAAAGCTCATCAAAAGGATTTCTCTCTCCGCCAACCCATGTTTCGAGAATCTTGCTATCCTCATCAAACATATCACCCGAGGCGATAAAGAAGTTAGCCTGCATACCTTTCCTCAATGCTCCCACTTCATCTGAAACTCCAAAGTAGCTGGCCGGAACTGCTGTCAGCGATTTCAGTATTGCGGTCTTGGACAAACCTGTTTTTTCGATTTTTCTCAATACAGACCAAAAGTCTGATTTCGATTTAAGTCCATCGGTAGTAAGTGCAAATGTCACGCCTGCATCAGATAGCATCTTGGCATTGTATGGCGCCAACTCCCAATGTTTCATTTGGGCAAGCGTAACTTCACGGGCATCAAGCGGATCGGCTACATCATAAGCCATTGGAAAATTGACCGGAAGTATCAACGGCGCTTGAGTTCCTTTTATTTCTTCAATTCTTTGGTACTCGTCTCCATTCCCTTTGATGATGTATTGAGCGCCAAACTCATCTCCTATTTTATCAGCAAGCAATACCCTCAGCTTATCTCCACTCGCTTCGAATACTTGAGGCAAAAACCTGTTTGCATTGAAGGCCTCCAGCGTAAGATTATATTCCACTTCGGGGTTTTCTTCGTACCAGTTTGCATCATAATATGTCTGGCATATGAGCGCCACTGACCCCATGATGGATTTAGGATACTGTTGCTTTGTATCGCCTTTGGTAAATGAAAAATTAGCTGCCGCTCGTCCTTTGATGATGGCGGTGTTTGGATTGGCTTCAGACAAGTTGGTCAGCAGAGCAGTTCCACGCACGATACCCGCCTTTCTAAATGATGAAACAGCCCCAAAACCCAGCTTCTTGTATTCTACTGCGGCTGCCTTGTCTATCACAAAATGATCCACAGCATCAAAATCCGACTTCACATTGTCATTCCAGCCAAAGGCTTGTTTGCGCTCACTATCATATTGAGGCTTGTTTGAAGCAGACTTGCTTGCCACAAAATTGGAAATACCATAATTAGTATAAGGATCGATAAATGCCGGATAGATGAATTTTCCATCAAGATCAATCACAATCGCCTCACCCGGAATGGAGATATTTTGGCCTGAAGCCAGTACTTTCCCTTTTTCCATAATCAGTGTGGCATCAGACAGCACCTGTTGATGATCTACATAAATGGTGGCATTGGTAAATGCATAGATACCCGGACGTTCGTCCACTACACCATTGGTGTGGAAAGTCTCCTGAGCATAGGAAAAGTGGAAGATCAGTAAGCTGATCCAAAGAAATAGGTTTTTCATACCGCTGATATTCAATTAACTGTCGCTATTTACTAAAGATAGTTAAGGGATTGCGTAAGGCTTTATATCAGCGGTAATAAAATGGTTACAACCAAACCATAAAAGGGGTAGTCATAATAAGTGATTAACTTCTATCTTGTAAATATGAAACTTGCCTGCCTAATTATTCTCACTACTTTTCTCACTATACAAATATCTTGCATTGAGGACTGCTGTGATACTGCGCCCGACCTAAATACCTACCCCTCAATAAGGGTGATTGACCGAATTGGTCATGACAGGTTAGATACTAACCGCCTGGGACACTATGTTCATGATTCTATTCAACTGGAATTTACAGTTGATTCAAGTACATTCAATTATGCACCTGTAATAACCGAGTCCAAATCTTTTAGTGGTAATTCAGTATATACGATTTACACTGAGAAAACTCTGGGCATAAAACGAGCGGCTAGAAGAATAGGTATTGAACAGTTGATTATCCATTGGAATTCTGACAAGTCAGACACTCTGCACTGGAATGTGATAGCCTCAACTCATAGACAAAGTCAATTTGAACTAGACAGCCTTAAACTAAATGGAGAATTGCAGGAGAATAATTATCGCGTAACAATCCTCCACTAAACCTTCTTTCCAAAAACAAAAAAAGCTATGCGAAAAATAAATCTAATATTTATAATCGGTCTTCTTTTGGCACTGAACAGTTGCGATGATGAGTGCTGCGATTGTTGCGGAGACAAGTATCCAAATTTTAAATATCAAGACACCTACGGAAAAGACTTATTAAGTCCCTTTAATTCTAAAGGCTACAATATAGATTCCATTCATTTTGAGGTGATACAAAATAGCACGAGGGTTAAAGCTTTACCTGAATTATCTGGAGGGGAGTATTTGATTACCCAAAATCAAGATACAGTTATTACACCCACAGTGCTTAATTTCAATTACTGGTTAATAGAAGGGTTTAAAATTGAATCTGGCATAACGGATACTTTATTAATTCATCTAAACGCAATAGAAACAGACACGGTAGTTTGGGAAACATACCTTCATCCAGAAAGAAAGTATATTTATACCAAACAAATTAGTGTGAATGGCAAGATTCATGTACCAGATGAAGGTGGATTCATTACAATTATTAAAGACAGGTAAGTATTCCAAGCCATTCCGCGGCGAACGCCGCGAAACTATTTAAACGCCGGAATACCCGTGATTTCATTACCCATGATCAGTAAATGAATATCGTGGGTTCCTTCATAGGTCACCACAGACTCCAGGTTCATCATGTGACGCATCATGGGATACTCACCCGTTATTCCCATACCGCCATGAATCTGTCGTGCTTCTCTTGCGATGTTGAGGGCCACTTCCACATTATTCCTTTTAGCCAGAGAAATCTGCGCTGTGGTAGCTTTTCCTTCGTCCATCATCTTGCCTAGCTTCCAGTTGAGGAGTTGTGCTTTGGTGATTTCACTAAGCATTTCTGCTAGTTTCTTCTGCACGAGCTGAAATGATGCAATGGGCTTGTCGAATTGAATCCTTTCGGCAGCATACTTTCGGGCTGACTCATAGCAGTCCATTGCCGCACCTATTACTCCCCAGGCTATACCGTATCGTGCTTTATCTAAACATCCCATTGGTGCACCCAAACCATCCTTGCCTGGTAGTAGATTTTCTTTTGGCACTTTCACATCACTAAAAACCAATTCTCCCGTGCATGAAGCTCGCAATGACCATTTGCCATGCGTCTCGGGAGTAGTAAACCCTTCCATACCACGCTCTACGATCAAGCCTTTGACTCTGCCTTTTTCATTTTTAGCCCAAACCACGGCTATGTCGGCCTTAGGCGAATTGGAAATCCACATCTTAGCTCCATTGAGCAAATAGTGATCTCCTTCGTCAGTGAAATGCGTTTCCATACCGCCGGGGTTGGAACCGTGATTTGGCTCGGTCAAGCCAAAACAGCCTAGCATATCTCCGCTTGCCAGTTTTGGTAGGTATTTCATCTTTTGCTCCTCAGAGCCATAAGCGTAAATCGGATACATCACCAACGATCCTTGTACGGAAGCCGTGGATCGCATTCCAGAGTCACCACGCTCTATCTCTTGCATGATCAGGCCGTAGCTGGTGTAGTCTAATCCACCACCGCCATATTGCTCAGGTACTGTGGGACCGAAAGCTCCCACTTCTCCAAATTTCTTTACTATTTCATGAGGAAAGTGATTTTCCTCACACCATCCTTCTATATATGGTGTTATTTCTTTTTTGACAAAATCGCGAATGGATGATCGGATGAGTTTATGCTCTTCGGTGAGCAGATCATCGATCTGATAAAAATCAGGAGATTCGAAATCATCCACAAAGTTTCTCATTGCTTGTTTTGTGTCATGTAAATTTGGGGTGCCAGACATCATTTTTGTATTATGAGTTTATTGAATCAATTTTACGGTCGAAGCTAAAGAAGAAGAATGGGAAATAGAAAATTTAGTCCTGAGATATTAGATCAACTGGAAAAGTTGGCAGCCAAGTACGAAAAAACCGGTCAAGATTTATCGTCATACCTTGACGGACTTCTTCATGCTGACTATCTCACCTATTGGGATTACATCCACCTGGACACACTTTTGAGTCTTCAAACACCAAAAACCAGTTTCCCTGATGAGAAGATCTTCATTCTTTATCATCAGATCACGGAGCTTTATTTCAATCTGATACTGCATGAGCAAGATCAGCTAATCTTTGGAGAGTACACCCGGGATAAGTTCAAAAACGGCGTTCACAGAATGAACCGTTACCTTGATCACCTGATCAACTCCTTTGATATTATGATCGAAGGAATGAACCCTGAACAGTTTCTGCAGTTCAGGATGTCGCTGCTTCCATCTTCCGGTTTTCAATCTGCACAGTATCGCATGATCGAAATCGGAGCTACAGACCTTCACCTCCTCACCGCTCCCGACAAGAGAGAAAGTGTTTCTGAATCTTCAACTATTGAGGAGATTTATAATTTGCTATACTGGAAGAAAGGAGCCACAGAACTGGCTACAGGCAAAAAAACGCTGACACTGGTTCAGTTTGAGGAGAAGTACGGTAAAATTTTCAGGGATCGTGCCAACGCTGTAAGGGAACGCAACCTGCGAAAAATCTACCTGAAGGAGTTTATGGGTGATAAAGAAATTGAGAGGGAATTGCGTCAGCTAGACTATAAAGCAAACGTGACCTGGCCACTGATGCATTACAAAAGTGCGGTGAGATACTTGCATAGAGACCCTGATGACATCAAGGCAACCGGAGGAACAAACTGGCAAAAGTATCTTCCTCCAAAAAAACAACAAATCGTATTTTACCCCGGCCTGTACAACGAGGAAGAAGTAGAGAATTGGGGAAAGAAGGAGAATCTTTCATAATTTACTTGAATGAGGAAGTACGCATTCATAATCGCAGTACTCATACTCTGGTTTTCCTCAAAAGGTCAGGTCATTACCAAAAAGACCTATTTCGATCAGGAGAAAACCAAGATTCAGGAGGTTATTTCCATCAACGAAGTGGACTCCTCTCTCGACGGCAAGTATCAAGCCTTTTACGGCAATGGGTCACTTGCTACGCAGGGTTATTATCATCACAACCTTTCGGATAGCCTTTGGGAGTTTTATTTCGAAAATGGCCATGAAAAAGCCATGGGTCAATACACGCGTGGCAAGCAAACCGGTGAATGGATCTACTACTTCGAAAATGGCAACAAAAAGGCCACCGGCCTTTTCAAAGACAACATCAAACACGGACACTGGACGTTCTACTTTGAAAACGGAACGGAGAAAAGTAGCGGTATATACTTTGACGGGCAAAAGGAAGGAATCTGGAATTACCTCTACGAAGAAGGCTCCTTAAAAGCCCAGGCCTATTACGATCAGGGAGATGGCCTTTACAAAGAGTTTTACCCTTCGGGTGCACTCAAAATGGAAGGAAGAAATGTAGATGAGGAAAGTGAGGGAAACTGGATCTACTATTTCGAAACAGGTGAAAAAGAAGCTGAGGGAGCATTCAAGGATGGTTTGCGAAACGGTTATTGGAAGCACTTTCACAAGAATGGTCAGACGGCCGCCGAAGGAAACTTTCTTACGGGAGAAAAAAACGGCGTTTGGAAGTATTATTATCCGGATGGATCTGTGAGCTCTGAAGGCGAAATGAAGCAAGATCAAAAAGACGGATTCTGGAAGCTTTATTATCAATCAGGCATCATCAAGGGAGAAGGAAAATACGACGCTGGAACGGGGAAATATGTAGAGTTTTACGAGAGTGGCAAGCAAAAAGCTCGTGGATCCATTAAAAACGGCCTAAAAGAAGGAGAGTGGGTTTTTTACAGCGAAGATGGTGTGGAAGACGGTGTGGCATCATACACCAATGGAAAGGGAGATTACAAAAGTTTTTACCCGGATGGCTCCATCAAGATGAAGGGACAGCTGGATGACGAGCGCAGAGTGGGTGAATGGACCCTTTACAACCCCGATGGCTCCATAGCCGGAGTTTATCGCCCCGTTTATGAAAACGAAAAACCCATATTCAGAACCTCCGAATCGATCAAGGCGGAAAAAGAAAAGGAAAGCTTCAGTAAACCAGAATACCGATACAAAAGCAACAAACTGCGCTACTTCCAGCCGCGGGTTAACGAGTTTCGGGGATACATCATAGCTACTAACCCTGCCTGGATTCCGCTGGGTCATATACCTCTGGCCGTAGAGTATTACCTGCAAGAAAGACTTGGGTATGAACTGGAATTGTTTTTACACAAAAAACCGTTTCTAAAACAAGCAGATGCCGGTAAAGTAAATACCGCCGGGCTTACCGCAGAGTTTCGCCAAAAATTTTACCACGATGATAAAAAGCTGGGCATGTTTTACTTCGGGCACCAGCTCGAAGGCGGTTACCTCAATCACAAAGCGATCAAGCAGGATTTCTCTATGAGCCTCACCAACCCTGATGAAACCGAGCTGCAAGCATCTGAGATACAATTTGGGTATGGAGTATTCATAGGCCATAGATGGATGCAGCGTGCGGGTAACGCTGGTCTCACAGCCGACTTTCATATCGGAATGGCCATCACAACCAGAAGTTTTTCCAAAGACTATGCAACCAGCGACGTAAACGAACAGTTATTCAAATCTCTGGATCAAAGTGAGGTCTTCTTCCCTATTATTTTCGGAATCAACCTCGGGTTTTCAGGGCCAAAAAGAGCTGTAATCAGTTTATAAAATCTATGAGTAAAAAAACTGCGATTATCGGGGCTTCCACAAACCCACAACGCTACGCTTACATAGCTGCACAAAGGCTGACCCAGGCCAATCAGGAAATAGTCCCGCTCGGCATCAAAAAAGGCGAGGTATTCGGAAGTAACATACTGGACATCAGAGATAAGCCTGAGATCAAAGGCATTCACACTGTAACCATGTATCTGGGTTCTCAGAATCAAATAGACTGGGAAGAGTACATACTTAGTTTAGCTCCATTCAGAATCATTTTCAACCCCGGAACCGAGAATCCACAGTTGGCCAGAAAAGCCACCAATATGGGAATCGAAACAATCAACGCATGCACGCTTGTCATGCTCAGTGTGGGTAATTATTGACTTGAAATTGAAACCCGAGGGGAGCAAATAGTGCCTGCCTCACTCATTCGGTAGAGCTCAGACACCACATCACGATTGTCAGGATTAGCAAGATCTACAGGGTTATTCTCGAAGGTAAAAAGTCTGAGTTTTTTCAGATGCTCTAGTCCTACCGGCATAGAAGTTATTTGGTTGTTTGAAATATCAATATCTTCTAAATGAGGGGAGTTTAAAAGTGCCTCAGGAAAGTCAATTAAGTAGTTATCATTTACCCTAAAAACTCTTAAGTCCTTAAAATTCTCAACCGTAGATGGCAATGTACTGAGTCTATTATGATGAAGATACAGCTCCTCCAACTTGGTAAGCTTTCCCAAAGACTCAGGTAAACTGTAAATGCGATTATTTGACAAATAGAGTATCTCCAGTTTATCCAATTTTCCTATATCCTCAGAAATCACCTCCAGATCATTGAAATACAAATCGACAACAATCAAATTGGGTATGTCAAAAAAATCAGAAGGTAAGTCGTGAATTTTGTTTTTATAAAATGAAAGCTTGGTTAAATTTTCCATTGACGAAATACCAAGCGGAACAGCGTTGATACTATTTTCCTGAAGCTGTAACTCTACCAGCCCACTCATCTCGTAGATAGAAGGATCTATTTGGGTAAGTCCGCATTTGTTGGCCTTAAAAACACGAAGAAAATCAAGTTTACCATAATTATTCTCGGCAAGTTTCAAAAGCGGGCATTCATTGAAAGAAACAGTCTGTATCCAGCTTGCCTTCGCTAACCTGTTCACAGGAATTTCTTCAAACAAGTTTTCCTCCAACACCAATTCCTTTAACCCTTTAACTTTTTTAACCCCTAAAGGCAATCGAGTCAGATTGTTATAGCTCATATCAAGCTTTTCTATATCACCTATGTTTTGAACTCTTATCCACCGGAAATCCTCCAACTCATTGTACCTCCAGTACACACGTTTTAAATCCTCAAGCTCAGCAAGCCTTTTCGGAAGCTTCCTTATATGATTATAATCTAACACCAAAATTCGGAGGCTCTTCGCCTCAAAAACAAAATCAGGTATTTCATCCAAACCAGCATAAGACAAATCAATTTCTTTGAGAGTATCCAACCGCGTGTTTTGCTCCAGCTGTGCCAGTCGCTGCAGACCTTCACTCAATTTTTCCGCTTTACGAGCATTCACCACAGAGTCCATCGCCAGCGCTGGGTTTTCTGACAACATGCGTCTATAAAGTTCTAGCCGTTTTTGCTTTTCGTCAAAGCGCCTAAACCTTTCCTCCCGAACCTTAAGAACACTATCTTCTCTGGCTTTGAGGTCATCAGAAACCTCCCCCTGACCTTGGGTTTGAAGAGCAAACAAGGCTATATAAATAACAAGAAAATATCGCATCGATATAAATTTTGGCTTACCTAAAACTAGTGAAATGAAACTCAAAATACAATCACCCCGAATGGCAGAAAATATGTAGATTTGTGAGTTAGTTTTCAGTAAATCAGAAGCCAAAAAATAAGATGAGTCAAAAGGAGTATTCAGCTAGTAATATCCAGGTACTTGAAGGATTAGAAGCCGTAAGAAAAAGACCCGCCATGTACATCGGGGACGTTGGAGTCAAAGGTCTCCATCACCTTGTTTGGGAGGTTGTTGACAACTCAATAGACGAAGCGCTTGCTGGTCATTGTGATGAAATCACAGTAGAGATCAATAAAGGCAATTCGATTTCAGTTTCTGATAATGGCCGTGGTATCCCAACTGACTATCATGAGAAAGAAAAGAAATCAGCACTGGAGGTCGTAATGACAGTACTTCATGCTGGTGGTAAATTTGACAAAGACACCTACAAAGTTTCAGGTGGTCTGCATGGGGTTGGGGTTTCATGTGTGAATGCACTTTCTACAGACCTAAAAGCAACTGTTCACAGAAAAGGCAAAGTTTTCGAGCAGGAATATAAAATTGGAATTCCACAGTATCCTGTAAAAGAAGTAGGGACTACCGACAAAACAGGTACTACGATTACTTTTCAGCCTGATGCCAGTATCTTCATCACAACGGAATACAAATACGAAACTGTAGCCACTCGACTGAGAGAGCTTTCATTTTTGAACGCTGGCATCAAAATTCATCTGATCGATCATAGAGAGCAAGATGAAAATGGAAAAGATATCGGTGAGACTTTCTTCTCAGAAGGAGGACTAGCAGAGTTTGTCGAATACCTGGACAGCACAAGAGAAAGACTCATACCTGCACCAATCTTCATAGAAGGAGATAAGGGTGGAATCCCAGTGCAGGTTGCCATGAATTACAACACCTCCTACTCTGAAAATGTGGTTTCTTATGTGAACAACATTAACACCATAGAGGGTGGAACTCACGTAGCTGGATTTAGAAGGGCACTCACACGAACCTTAAAATCTTATGCTGAAAAATCGGGTCAGTTAGAAAAAGTAAAGTTGGATATCAACGGAGATGACTTTCGCGAAGGTTTGACTGCAGTCATTTCTGTGAAAGTGGCAGAACCACAGTTTGAAGGCCAAACCAAGACCAAATTAGGAAACTCTGATGCCATGGGCGCAGTAGATACCTGTGTGAGCGACATGCTCAACGAGTATTTGGAAGAGCACCCTAAGGAAGCTAAGCAAATCGTGCAGAAGGTGATTTTGGCAGCTCAGGCTCGTCACGCAGCAAGAAAAGCACGTGAGATGGTACAGAGAAAGAACGTTCTTTCTGGTACAGGACTGCCAGGAAAACTTGCTGACTGCTCTGACAAGGACCCTGGAAACTGTGAAATCTATCTGGTAGAGGGAGACTCTGCAGGTGGATCAGCAAAACAGGGACGAGATAGAAAATTTCAGGCTATTCTTCCTTTGAGAGGTAAGATCCTAAACGTAGAAAAAGCACAGGAGCATAAAATCTACGATAACGACGAAATCAAAAACATCATTACAGCACTCGGCGTGAAATTCGGAACCGAAGATGATGAAAAAGCGCTCAACATGGAGAAGCTTCGTTACCACAAAATCATCATCATGACTGATGCGGATATTGACGGTAGCCATATCAGAACCCTGATTTTAACATTTTTCTTTAGATACATGAGAAGCCTAATTGAGCATGGCTATCTGTACATTGCCCTCCCTCCTCTTTACCTAATCAAAAAAGGTAAGCAGGAAAGATATTCATGGTCTGACGCAGATCGCGATCAGGTGATCAAAGAAATAGCAGGAGAAGGCAAAGAAGACTCTGTGAACATACAGCGATACAAAGGTCTTGGAGAAATGAACCCTGAGCAGCTTTGGACAACCACCATGAACCCTGACACGCGCAGCTTGAAGAAGGTTTCCATTGAATCTGCTGCCGAGGCAGACCACCTTTTCTCCATGCTCATGGGCGATGAAGTAGCTCCTCGTAGAGAATTCATTGAAAAGAATGCTAAGTACGCCAAGGTGGACGTTTAACTCCCATTCAAAGCGATGTTAAGCCTTCGGTCAATAGTTCCTAAATCCGCTTAACGATAAATTCATAATTTCGAATATCTAAAGCCTTATCCCTGCGTTAAGGCTTTTCTTTTGATCAAAAAAATTAAAACATGAAGTCTGTAAAAGTATTTCTAAATACCTCTCTTCTATTATTAATCACCACTGCTACTCTGGCACAAGGCTATTGGCAGCAAAAGGCCGATTATAAAATGGATATTCTATTTGATACCGACAATCACCAGTTCTCTGGAGATCAGGTCATCACTTACACCAACAATTCACCCGACACACTAAATCAGATCTTTTACCACCTCTACTACAATGCTTTCCAGCCAGGGAGCATGATGGAGTGGCACAGACGGTTAACTCCCAATCCCGACCCTCGGTTTCCGCTAATGGACGAAATTGGCAATCTTAAGGATACCGAAACCGGGTGGCACAAAGTGAAAACTTTGACACAGGATGGAGAAGAACTGGAGTACGAAATATCTTACACTACTCTGGAGGTGAAACTAGCCAAACCAATCCTCCCAGGGCAATCAACCACATTCAAAATGCAGTTTGAATCTCAGGTTCCTCTCCAGATCAGAAGAACCGGACGCGACAGCTTCGACGGAGTAGATTACTCAATGGCTCAATGGTTTCCTAAGTTGGCAGAATACGACCCATACGGCTGGCACACCCACCCATATGTTGGACGTGAGTTTTACGCGCCATGGGGTGACTATGAGGTCAATATCACAATAGACAAAAAGTATGTATTGGCTGGAACCGGGATTGTTCAAAACCCCAACGAAGTGGGTTACGGTTATGAAGATGAGGGAGTGAAAGTAAAGCGAAAAGGCAAAACACTCACATGGAAATTCAAAGCCAATAACGTTCATGACTTTGTTTGGGCTGCAGACACAGATTATGAGCAAACAACTGCCCAGGTTCCTAATGGCCCATTGTTAAGGTTTTTCTACATAAAAGGAGAAGAGACAGAGCTGTGGAGAACCGAATTACCAACCTATACAGTGAAGTGTTTTGAGTACATGAATGAGAACTTTGGAAAATACGGATGGTCGCAGTATTCTGTAATTCAGGGCGGTGACGGTGGCATGGAGTACCCTATGGCCACTTTAATCATCAATAAAAAACGAAGTACAGGTGTCCGGTCTCTAAATTCTATTGTTGGCACTATGGTACATGAGGTGATGCATAGCTGGTATCAGGGAATGCTCGCAACCAACGAAAGCTACTATAGCTGGATGGATGAAGGGTTTGCTACTTACGCAGAAGATTACGTGGTAAATGAAATACAGAACCTAGGCGAAGACAATCCAACGCGAGCAACTATAAACTATTATATCCGCTGGGCAAATACCGGGAAAGAAGAAGCCGCAGTGCTTCATGATGATCATTTTATCACCAACAGAGGCTACTCTTTTGGCTCCTATTACAAAGGAGCCGTAGCTCTGGCCCAACTCAATTATATCATAGGTGAAGAAGTGCTCCACAAAGGCATGATCAAATACCGCAATCAGTGGGGCTTCAAGCACCCGCACCCGAATGACTTTATTCGTTTGATGGAAAAAGAGTCTAACATCCAGCTTCGCTGGTTTTTTGATGATTGGATCAACACCACCTATACCATAGACTATCAGATTCAAAGTGTGGCAGATATAGACAACACAACCAAAGTAACACTGGGCAAGGTTGGACGAATCCCAATGCCATTGGATATTACCATCACCAAAACAGATGGTAGCCAATTTTTGATTTACATACCTATTGGAGTGATGCGTGGAGAAAAAGTCAACGACTCAGGCTTAGAAAGAACGACTTTAAGCGACTGGTTTTGGACACATCCTGAATATGCTTTTACCCTCGATTTTCCTTCCAGTGAGATAAAGAGTATCGAGATAGATGCATCAGGAAGAATGGCTGATGTGGACAGAAGCAATAATTTTTTCCCTTTTCAGAATTAAAGCTCAATTTATAATCTGAGCCTTAATGGTCAACATTTGAATGGACGCAGAGGGGTCATTAGAAAAAATCGTTAGGTTTTTATACTGATGGCCCGTCCTTCCTTTTGTGTCAAAGCTAACTTTAAGCACTCCCGACATTCCTGGTTTGATTTCCCTTGTATCCAGTTCCCAGGCAAGACACCCACAGTTGCTCCTTACATCCTCAATAACTAGAGGAGCCACTCCTGAGTTAGTGATTTCGAAGCTCGTTTCCATCACAGTCCCTTCATGGATAGCCCCCAGATCACTTTTACTTTTGTCAAAAACTATATGAGGTGAATCGGAAACTTCTCCTTTTTTCTCCTCAAAACGCTGATGCACATTGGCTACAGCAAAAAAATCGAGTGGCCCTTCTTGCTGTGTATCATTCGTTTTAAAACTAAACTGCCATTCACTGAATCCTGTAGCACCAGACTGTGCAACATCAAACGAGACGAGCATCTCAGTGTAACCTCTAGAAGGAATATGAATTGTATCAAAGGAGACAGTTATAAACTCCGGAGCAGATATTGAATCTGAAAAAATGCTAATCAAGGAATCTGAATCATTGTATAAAATCAACGAACGAACAAGTGACGTATCTCCATATACATGTCCAAAATACAAATGTCTGGACTCTGACCGAATGGCCCCTTGCGCTTTTGGGTAGAGTAACTCCACATTCACTTTTTCAACATTGGCTAATTTTTGTGCTTTCACAATTAGGGGTAAACTCACCCAAGCCATCAATACCATCGCAACTTTCAACACGCAGTTTCTTTTATACATCCCACTCGTGCAAAGGTTCAAATTATTTAGGTTTGCACAAAAAAATAATCAGTTCGTATGGCTCGAATACTTACCGGAATTCAAAGTTCTGGAAAACCTCATCTTGGAAACCTACTTGGCGCGATTCTACCGGCCATAGAACTCTCCAGAGATGATAAAAATGAATCCTATTTCTTTATAGCAGATCTACATTCTCTGACTACCATTAAAAATGCTGAAGAAAGAAAAGCAAACATTCTCGGCGTGGCAGCTGCATGGATTGCCTGTGGTTTTGATACTGAAAAAAATCTTTTTTATAGACAATCTCATGTACCACAAGTATGCGAGCTCAGCTGGTACCTTAATTGTTTCACGCCATTTCCAATGCTCGCAAATGCGCACTCTTTTAAAGATAAGTCTGACAAACTGAGCGACGTGAACGCAGGCCTCTTCACCTACCCCGTATTGATGGCCGCCGACATTCTCCTATATGACGCTGATTTGGTTCCGGTGGGAAAGGACCAAAAACAGCACTTAGAAATGGCCAGAGATATGGCCACCAGTTTTAATAATAAGTATGGAGAAACATTCGTAATACCGGAAGCTAAAATCGATGAGACCATGATGACCATACCTGGCATAGACGGTCAGAAGATGAGCAAGTCTTACGGCAATACTATCGATATCTTTCAGGAGGAAAAGCCCCTCAGAAAAAAAATCATGTCAATTGTAACGGACAGCACGCCTCTGGAAGAACCCAAAAACCCTGAAACCTGTAACGTATTCAACATATATAAATTACTGGCATCAGAGACACAAACTCAGGATTTGAGACAAAAATACCTGGCAGGAAACTTCGGTTATGGGCATGCCAAGCAAGCACTTTTTGAGCTGGTCTTGGAAGTGTTTAAGGAGCCTAGACTGAAATACAAATACCTGATGGAAAACCCATCCGAACTAGAGGCTGCCCTAAAAAAGGGAGAAGCAAAAGCCTCGAAAGTAGCTAATGAAACCCTTATCAGAGTAAAAGAAAAACTGGGTTTTTAAGAATTAATTGAAAAAAAGAAAATAGATTTTATAATCAAAATCACCCAATCTAAAAATCACACGTCATGAGTTTAGAAGCAAAAGCAACAAAATGGTTAGAAAGCAACAAAGTTGATCAGGAAACAAAAGCTGCAATCAACAAAATGTTGGCTGAAACAGGGCATGCAGAGTTAACAGAGTGCTTTTACAAAGACCTTGAATTTGGCACAGGAGGTTTGAGAGGGATAATGGGTGTCGGTTCCAACCAAATGAACCGATATACAATAGGTATGGCCACTCAGGGACTTGCCAATTATTTAAATCAGGTTTTCAGTGGTCAGGACATCAGCGTCGCAATAGCACATGACAGCAGAAATAACAGCCGGTTTTTCGCAGAAACAACGGCCGCCGTATTCTCTGCCAACGATATCAAAGTTTATCTGTTCGAAAGCCTGCGTCCTACTCCAGAACTTTCGTTCGCTATACGCGAATTAGGCTGCAAAAGTGGTGTGGTTCTCACTGCATCTCACAACCCTAAAGAATACAATGGATACAAAGCCTATTGGGAAGATGGAGCGCAAATGGTTCCTCCACATGACACAAACGTGATCAAAGAAGTTCAGAAGATTGCCTCCATTGATGAGGTGAAATTTGACGCAAATCAAAGCATCATTGAATCCATAGGCGAAGAAATTGACAATAAATATCTGGATGAACTGGCCTCACTTTCATTATCTCCTGAAATCATCAAGGCCAACAGTGACATTCCAATTGTCTTTAGCTCAATTCACGGTACGGGTATCACGCTGGTTCCTCCTGTGCTGGAGCGTTTTGGGTTTACGAATGTAACCGTAGTGGAAGAGCAAGCCACCCCAGACGGCAATTTCCCAACAGTTGTTTATCCAAACCCTGAAGAAGCCGAAGCACTTAGCCTGGCACTCAAAAAAGCCAAAGAGATAGATGCAGAACTTGTTATGGCTACTGACCCTGATGCCGACAGAGTAGGAATTGCCGCCAAAAATGACAAAGGCGAATTCCAGTTGCTCAATGGTAACCAAACAGGCTCATTGCTGATTTATTACCTGGCAAGGAAATGGAAGGAAAATGGAAAAATTGATGGCAATCAGTTTATGGTCAAAACCGTGGTTACCACAGACTTGATTGGGCGAATTGCTGAAAGCTACGGCATCAAAATGTATAATACCCTGACCGGGTTTAAATACATCGCCGAAGTGATAAGAAAGCTTGAGGGCAAGGAAAAATTCATAGGTGGTGGAGAAGAAAGCTACGGCTATCTGGTAGGTGACTCAGTAAGAGACAAAGATGCAGTTGCTTCATGTGCACTCATTGCAGAAATGGCAGCATGGGTGAAATCTGAAGGTTTAACAATATTTGATCTCCTCAAGAAGATACATGTCGATTTTGGGTTGTTTCAGGAGTCGCTTAAGTCGCTTACCAAAAAAGGAAAGAGTGGTGCTGAGGAAATTAACCAAATCATGGTTAACTTTAGAGAGAATCCCCCATCCAGCCTGGCAGGTTCACCTGTAGTCCAATTGATCGACTACAAAAAAGGTACGCTTAAGAATTTATTGAACGGTGACGAAAGTCCAATTGATTTTCCTTCATCAAATGTGTTACAGTTTATTACTGAAGATAATTCGAAAGTTTCGGTTCGCCCGTCGGGAACAGAGCCGAAAATCAAATTTTACTTTTCGGTGAATGAAAAAGTAGCTGAAGGAGACGATTATAACGCAGCTATAGATATTTTAAAAATTAAAACAGAGAAAATAGTTAAAGACCTTGGTATTTAGATGATTAAGACATTTTGTTTAAACGTCTACAATAATTATCTTTCCGAGAATTTTAAATTAATTCTTTATAAATTAATATTTTTATAGCCTAACCCGAATTTCCGCCTTGAACGTAGTTATCAACTTATTGCTTATTGGAGTAGGATTCGTACTTCTGATAAAAGGAGCCGACTTTCTAGTCAACGGTGCTTCTTCGCTGGCCAAAAGATTTAATGTCTCAGATATAGCGATAGGCTTAACCATTGTGGCAATGGGCACCTCAGCCCCCGAGCTTGTGGTTAATATTATATCGGGCTCAGTTTCTCATGATGTGGTTTTTGGCAATATCATCGGATCCAATGTCTTTAACCTCTTCTTGATATTAGGAGTTTCAGCTGTCATATACCCGCTCACTGTTCAGAAAAACGCTCTTTGGAAGGAGATTCCTTATTCTCTACTTGCTACCATTGTCTTTTTCATTTTAGTAAATGATGCTATTTTCTTCAATACCGAAACCAACTCATTAAGCGTATCGGACGCTGTAATACTACTGGTGATGTTTGTCCTGTTCCTGGTTTATATTTTCATGAACCTAACAAGGAACCCAGACGAAGCAGAGTCACTTGAGGATATCGTGATTTATGGCAGCATGAAAACGACCATCATGATTATACTTGGTATAGCAGGGTTGATCTTCGGTGGTAAAATGATTGTTGACAATGCTGTTGAAGTAGCTGAACTTTTCGGAGTAAGTGAAAAACTAATTGGCCTTACTATTCTGGCTGCAGGAACATCTCTTCCGGAACTGGCCACTTCTGCCGTAGCAGCATACCAAAAGAAATCTGATTTGGCCATTGGTAATATTGTTGGGTCTAACATCTTCAACCTCCTATTGGTATTGGGAGTCACAGGCCTCATTCACAGCCCTTTGCAGTTCAATCCGGTGTTGAATATTGACATGTTCACCGTAATGGCTGGCACTTTCCTTTTGTTTGTATTCATGTTCACGTTCAACAAACACAAAGTGGACCGATCTGAAGGGTTGATTTACCTTATTGGATTTTGTGTTTACATGTTATTTTTATTCGACAGAGAATTGGGATATGGCATTTTTTACTAAACTTAGCGTCTTCAAAGACTTCTAATTTTAGTACATCAAATGTTTCCAAATCAAAACCCAACCACTACCACATCCTGGGAAAAGTTAAAATCACACTTCGCTGAACAAAGCAAAGTGGAAATGAAAGATCAGTTTGAAAGCGATCCGGATAGATTTGACCAATTCAGTACGCAATTTGAGGACATCTTATTTGACTACTCTAAGAACAGAATCAGTAAACAAACACTTAATCTCCTATTTTCATTAGCTGATGAATGCGGTCTGCAAAAGGCCAAGGAGTCTATGTTTGATGGAGCCAAAATCAACCGCACTGAAGACAGGTCTGTATTGCATATTGCGCTACGCAACACCACAGGCTCACCTATAGAAGTAGATGGCAAGAATGTGATGCCAGATGTAAATAGGGTGTTGGATAAAATGAAGGTTTTTACCGACAAACTACACCAGGGTGAGTTGAAAGGATATACAGGAAAGCCTATTGAACATATAGTGAACATCGGTATCGGGGGTTCAGATTTGGGGCCTTTTATGGTTACAGAATGTCTCAAACCTTTCGCAGTAGAGGGAATCAAATCCCACTTCGTTTCTAATGTCGATGGTAGTCATATGCACATGACATTGAAAGAAGTAGACCCTGAGACAACTTTATTCATCATTGCATCCAAAACCTTCACTACTCAGGAAACTATGACCAACGCAGAATCAGCAAAGCGCTGGTTTCTGAGCAATGCCAAAGACAATTCATTTGTTAAAAAGCATTTCATAGCCATATCAACCAATAAGAGTGCTGTAGAAGGTTTTGGTATAGACCCTGAAAACATGTTTGAGTTTTGGGACTGGGTAGGTGGTCGCTACTCCCTTTGGTCTGCAATAGGGATGCCAATAGCGTGTGCCGTAGGTTTTGATAACTTCAAAAAACTATTGGAGGGAGCAGAAGCAATGGATCAGCACTTTCTAAATACACCAAACGAGCAAAATGTGCCAACCATCATGGCACTTCTAGGTATTTGGTACAACAACTTCTTTGGTGCAGAATCTCAAGCTATTCTACCCTACGACCAATACATGCATGCATTTGCACCGTATTTACAACAGGGAGATATGGAGAGCAACGGCAAATATGTTTCGAGATCTGGCGAAAAAGTGACCTATCAAACTGGTCCTATCATATGGGGAGAGCCCGGCACAAATGGTCAGCACGCCTTTTACCAACTGATTCATCAGGGCACGAAACTAATCCCTTGCGACTTCCTTGCGCCTGCAAACAGTCAAAACCCAATTAGCGATCACCACCCTAAGCTTCTGGCAAACTTTTTTGCCCAAACAGAAGCCCTCATGATGGGTAAAACCAGCGAAGAGGTAGTGGCAGAATTTGAAGCACAGGGTTTATCAAAAGATGAAATAGAAAAGTTGACGGCTTTCAAAGTATTTGAAGGCAACAGACCCACAAATTCGTTTCTTTTCAAAGAGCTAAACCCGAGAACGTTGGGTTCACTCATTGCGATGTATGAACACAAAATTTTCGTTCAAGGGGTAATTTGGAATGTTTTCAGTTTTGATCAGTGGGGCGTAGAATTAGGCAAGCAATTGGCCAAGCAGATTCTGCCTAAACTGGAAGACGAATCTAAAGTATCCGATCATGATTCCTCTACCTCAGGACTAATCAATGCATACAAGTCTATGCGGGACTAACCCTCTGCACAGGCTAGATAAGATATAATGCCGGCGGCAATTCCTACGTTCAGGGATTCCGCCGTTCCTTTTCCCGGTATTGAGATTTTCTGATCGAGGAGTTTTTCTACCTCTTCCGATATGCCATGTGACTCACTGCCAAACACAATGACGGAAGGTCGTTTCAGGTTTATTTGTGAGGGATTTTGGCCTTCCATGGCAGCTCCATAACTATGCACACCGGCAGGTTTAGACTTTAAGAACTCTGGCACATCGCCATAAGACACAGTCACACGAGTGAATGACCCCATTGTCGAGTTTATCGTTTTGGGGTTATAAAAATCAGCAGAATTAGCAGAACATAAAATCTGGTCAAATCCAAACCAATCCAGTGTTCGGATAATCGTACCAAGATTGCCAGGGTCAGAAACACCATCAAGCACAAACACATGTTTGCCAAAGTCAAGCCCCTGTTGGTTTTGCCGCTTCATTTTGACAACAGCCAGACAATCCTGATTGGTTTTGAACGTACCCAAATCTGCCAATTCTTTATCTGAGGCCTGTACGATCTGGTGCTTTGCAAGGCCTTTAAATTCACCGAGATGATTAAATAAAAAAACTTCAGTACCTAGCAGAAGATGGAGTTCAAAGCCGGATTTAAGGAGTTCAAGAACATTTTTTTTCCCTTCGACCAAAAACATACTTTCCTTGACCCTATATTTTTTAATCTTGAGCGATTTGATGAATTTTGACTGATTTTTAGAAACCATTTGATTCGCAGCGTTTGAGGGTAAAGTTAGTAGTCATCTCTACAATATTCATTCTTTCTTCTTGTTTGGGCACTCGATATCTCGAAGAAGGTGAAGCTATACTCAAATCCCAAAAAATAAAAAGCAAACATTACAGCAGAGAAGATTTGGAGCTTCTGGCTCCACAATCACCAAATACTCGGCTGTTCGGACTGCCATTCACTCACCTCGTTTATTTGTATAAAATTGGCGAGAACCACTTCGATTCTGCAAAGGTGGCAGGTAAAATAACGCGAATAGAAGAAAAATATGACAATGCGATAGCAGAGGCCCAAAAGGAAAAGAAGAAAACCAGACTACAATCCAAAAAAATCCGAAAAACAGAGAAGAAGAAAAAGAAACTATCTCAAGGAAACCTATTTATGAGATGGGGTGAAAAACTGGCTGTGTTTGATAGTGGCAAACTGGAACTGACCAAAACTAACATCAAAAGCTTCATGTTCACAGAAGGTTATTTTGATGCAAAAGTGGTGACCAACAAGCCAAACAAACTGGCTTTTTGGAGGTCTAATTCAAAACGCAAAAAAAACATAAATCTATTGGTAGACGAAAAAGCTCCCTATACCATGGACTCAGTCACTTACCTCATAAAAGACCCTAGACTAAAAATGATATTTGATAAGAATATCGACGGTCATCTATTGAAAGGAAAACAATACAACCAGGATCTTATCACCGCAGAGCGAGAGCGCGTTTTTGATCTTATGACCAACCATGGGTACTATGACTTCAAAAGACAGTATGTACTTTTTGAAGTGGATAGTTCTGCCCTCGAAGACAACCGGCTAATCATTAGGGAATCTATAGGAAATCCACCCCGGTCTAAATATCACAAAGTGTTCAGGTTAGATTCTGTAATATTCACAACCAATCCCAGCAATTCGCTTCAAAGAAGTAAACCCCCAACCCGCTACAATAACATAACCTATCAGTTAAATAACAATCGGTATTACGAGCGTGTGATAGACTGGCGGATATTCATGCATCCTGATAGCCTTTACAGAAAAGACCTGACTCTCGAGACACAAAAGCAACTCGCCTACCTTGACATGTTCAAGTTTGTCAACATTAATTACGACACCACCGGAGGGAAATTTATTGCCAATATTTTCACAAGCCCGATGAATAAGTATCAAACTTCCATCGAGGCAGGTCTGAGTAAGCTGGATCAAGCTCAGTTACCCGGTCCGTTTATCAATTTCAATGCAAAAAACAGAAACACATTCAAGGGTCTGGAAATTCTCTCTTTCGACGCAAACACAAGTATTCAGGGTTTCAGCAAGCAAGACAAAACAACGGAAGGAGAAAACAACAACTACTCGAGATTGCAGTATGGTGGCACATTTTCATTGATATTTCCCCAGTTTCTAGGACCATTAAAAGATAAACAAAAGGCCAAAATTGGCCAGTACAACCCAAAAACAACAATATCTGCAGGGGCAAACCTGGAGGATCGCTTAAATGAATACAGACGACTTACCCTAAACTCATCAATGAAGTATTCATGGCAGGCCAGTGACAACTCACAGCTCACATTTCAGCCGTTGGAAATAGCCTTTATTAAAACAAAAATATATTCTGACGAATTTCAGGAACTGCTTGATGAGTATGATTCACTTGGAAATGTTTCTTATGTCAGGGCATTTAGAAACTCATTTGTGAGTAGCTCCATGCTTTCCCTTGATGTCAACTTCAATCATTATGGTATCAGCAACCAAAACTCAGCATTCTTGCATACCTCAGTTGAATATGGAGGGGTCGCAAAACAATTGTTCAACCAAATAAAAGTTGTAGACAAGTTAACTAGCTATAAGTATTTCAAAGCGAACGTAGATTACAGGCAAAATATACGGGTCAACAGAAAAACAGCTTTTGCCTACAGAGCAAATGTTGGCATTGCTTATGTGTTTGGAAACGAACAAAGCCGCGCCCTACCTTATGAGAAATACTATTTTGCCGGAGGAAGTAACAGCGTAAGGGCATGGCAACCGAGACGTTTGGGGCCTGGTAGCTATGCTCCATACAAAACCGGAAGTGACGTAAATGATCCTCAAATAGATTATTCACGAGAACAGCCCGGCGATATTGTCATTGAGCTGAGTGCAGAGCTTAGACGCGAGTTTATCGGAATAATAGACTATGCCCTATTCATAGATGCGGGGAATGTTTGGCTCTGGAGGAGCAAAACCATCGAGGATAACGAAGACGCGGACGGAGATGATGGAGTTTTTCAATTTCACGATTTCCTTGGTGAGTTTGGAGTGGGTGGTGGAGCAGGTCTTAGGCTGGATTTTTCCTTTCTGATCTTACGTCTGGATGCTGCCTACAAAATCTACAATCCTGGACTCTCTAAAGGTGAAAGATATGTACTGGACGAGCTTAATTTTAAAAACCTGGGTCCAAACGGAAAAATGGTACTAAACCTGGGTATCGGGTACCCTTTTTAATATGACAAGAAAAGAAGAAATATCAGCCTGGTTTCAGCAGCTTCAAAACAATATTTGTGACTCCCTGGAATCTCTGGATACCAAAGGACGATTCCGTGAAGATGTCTGGAAGCGTCCCGAAGGGGGCGGTGGAAGATCCAGGATCATGGAAAATGGAAAAGTCATAGAGAAAGGTGGAGTGAATTTCTCTGCCGTCTCCGGCCCCACTCCTACCAAGATACTTCAAGCCTTGAAGCTGGAAAAAGCTAACTTCTTTGCCACGGGGGTTTCGATCGTTCTCCACCCTATCAATCCCTGGATGCCGATTATACACATGAACGTGCGATACTTTGAGATGAGTAACGGTACTTATTGGTTTGGAGGCGGTATTGACCTGACTCCTCATTACGTCACATCCGATTCTGGTGCATTTATCCATCAGCAACTCAAGGGTGTATGTGACGAGGCAGACCCTGCCTACTATCAAAGATTCAAAGATTGGGCTGACGACTACTTTTTCATTCCTCACAGAAACGAAACACGTGGCGTTGGTGGTATATTTTTTGACCGGCTGAACGAAACCGCCGAAAACAAGCCTTTCTCAGATCTTTGGGCATTCGTTCAAAAAGTTGGAGAAGCTTTCATCCCTATATACACCCATTATGCTAAAAAACATGCTCAGCTGCCTTATGAACAGCAGGAAATAGACTGGCAAAGATTGCGACGGGGAAGGTACGTAGAGTTCAATCTGGTATGGGACAAAGGCACCAAGTTTGGGTTAGATACAAACGGAAGAACCGAGTCAATTCTAATGAGTATGCCACCGGATAGCAGTTGGAAATATCATCACACGCCTCAGTCCGGTTCACCGGAAGAAGAAACCTTAAAATGGCTTAAAAAAGGAATTGATTGGGTTAACGCCTAATCATATCTGGTTAAGAAGCTCCCAGAATTTTTCACGATAGGTAGCCCCAATTGGTATGATCTTATCCCCTATTGCCGCATTGAAATCTTCTATATAATTAATCCTGTTTCGGTTAATGATAAATGATCGATGAATACGGCTAAATGAACTTGTAGGCAATCTCTTTTCTATACCTTTCATAGTGTGATGTACGATAAACTTTCCTTTAGTCGTATTGAAGATTACGTAATCAGCGAGAGCTTCTACAAAGATCAGGTCAGCATAAGGTATGCGCACGTGACGTGAGTCAGATTTTACATATATGTGATTCTCTTTCTCGGCATATTTCAGTTCTTTTTCACGAATATCAACGGCTTTCTTCACCGCTTTCGCAAACCTGGAATATTCAACAGGTTTCACCAGATAGTCAATGACATTCTCCTCCAACTCAAAAGCTTCGATCGCATAATCCTTGTTTGAGGTGATGAAAATAATCGGGTAGGAATTATTCAATGCCTTGGCAAGCTCCATTCCCGTCATTTCCGGCATTTCAATATCCATGAATACCAGATCAATGTCATTGTTCTTTTCGTTTAGAATAGTAGCTGCTTCTACGCCGCTATTTAGTTCTATAGAAAGATTAAGTGAATCCGTTTTCTCAATAAAGTTTTTAATTATCAGACGTGACATGTCGTCATCATCGACGAGCATACAGTTTAGGATCATCCTCTTGCAGATTTTGTGTATAAAGCCTTAAGGTACTTACCTATAATGTCAAACTCAATATTTACCACGGTCGATTTTGCGAACTGATGAAAATTAGTGTGTTCATAGGTATAAGGAATAATAGCAATTTTAAACTTATCCTCGCTAATATCAAAGCAGGTGAGACTGGTTCCATTGATACAAATACTCCCCTTTTCTACCAATAGCTCGTCAGTGGCATTGAGCCTGAAGGTAAACAGCCAGCTGCCATCTTCATCTTTGATATCCAACACCTCGGCAGTAGCATCTACGTGCCCTTGCACAATGTGCCCGTCGAAACGACCATGAGCTGGCATGCAGCGCTCCAGGTTAACCTTGTTGCCAGCTTCCAGAGCGCCTAAATTGGTCTTCTTCAAAGTCTCGTCAACGGCCGTCACCCAATGCGCACCACCTTCAACTTTGGTTACCGTAAGGCACACTCCATTGTGGCTCACACTCTGATCCACCTTGAGTTCATTGCTAATATCAGAAGTGAATTTAAAATTGATATTTGTGCCTTCCGACACTTTTTCTTTCAATTCACCAACAGTCTCGATGATTCCTGTAAACATGTAGCGAAAATGGTTAAAGGTTCAGTTAATTTTATCGCTTCACAATATTAGACATTTGAAAGATACCTACAAGCACAAGGGAATGAGAAAGCTGCTCGTAAAGGAAGTGGCTTCTAAGGGCATCACTGACAAGCGTGTGCTTGACACCCTGATGAAAATACCGCGACATTTTTTCTTTGATGCCATATTTGACACGCATGCCTATGAAGACAAAGCCTTCCCCATTGGGTCAGGCCAGACTATCTCACAGCCTTATACAGTGGCGTTCCAAACGGAGCTGTTAGAGATAAAAGAAGGCGACAAAATACTGGAAATAGGAACTGGTTCGGGCTATCAGGCTGCTGTGCTATTGGAGATGGGTGCCGAGGTTTTTACAATAGAATATCAGAAGGATCTTTTTACCAAAACAAAAAAATTCTTACCCAAAATGGGCTATAAACCTCACTTTTTTCAAGGTGATGGCTCCCGTGGCATTCCTCAGTTTGCTCCTTATGACGGCATCATAGTAACGGCCGGAGCACCATCCGTTCCCAATGATCTTTTGAAACAACTGAAGGTCGGGGGCAAGCTGATCATACCTGTGGGCGATGGCAAAACCCAGACCATGATGAAGCTGACACTACAGGGTAAAAACAAGGTATTGAAAAAAGAGTATAACCAGTTTCGGTTCGTACCTTTGCTGGGCGAAAAAGGATGGCAATAATCTATGGCTAAAAAATCAAAGAAGTGTTCTGAATCTAGCGTGGTAATGACCGAACTGGTGCTACCCAACGACACCAACACGCTGAACAACCTGATGGGTGGGCGACTCATGCACTGGATGGATATAGTTTCCGCCATAGCAGCCCAGAAGCACTCCAACAGGATTGTGGTGACCGCCTCTGTTGATAACATCAGTTTCACTAAGCCTATCCAATTCGGCAATGTGGTGACCTTAAAAGCTTTCGTTACACGAGCTTTTAGCTCATCCATGGAAGTTTACATAGAAGTGACTGCTGAAGACATTCCTGCTAACAAGAAGATTGAAACCAACAGTGCGTTCTTTACATTCGTAGCAGTGGATGAAAAGGGAAAACCTACGGACGTACCCGAAGCTGTCCCAGAGACAGACTTTGAAAAAGAGCTTTATGCCGGAGCACTGAGACGGAGGCAGCTCCGACTTGTCTTGGGCAAAAGGATGAAGCCAGAAGATGCAACCGAACTGAAATCTATATTTAAGATCGATGATTGAGGACGAAAATCTACATAGATTCTTTACAGAAGAAATATTCGTACTGGGTAATGAAGCTGAGCCAGAGCAAACAGCACGTACAGAAGAACAAACTGAACAGGAGCTAGCTCCTGCCCCTACACCGGCAGCAGAGCTAGAGAAAGAAACCCCGGCAGCACCTGTAACTACTAAAGTAGAGGAACCTGCTCCCGTCATTGAAAAGCCAGCACCAGTTGAACTACACGACCTGATCGTATTGGTGCTACCAATGAATACTCAAGACAAAGAGCTACTACAGAATCTACTTAAAGCAATCAAAAAGACTGAAGCAGACATCAAGTTGATCAGCTCATATTCTGAGTTTAAGGGCAACTGCAAAAAGCTACTAAGCTTCGGATACCTGAACGAGCTAAAACATCAGATCGACAGCTCCCTGGAACCGTACAAGTGCATAAAAAAATCAGACATGGAGATACTTATCTCCGCTCCGCTATCTGCTCTTCACAACGACAATGCAGCCAAAGGCACTTTATGGAAGTGCCTGCAGGAGATGTTTTTATAATTGAATTTTATACCAGGGTGTTCAATTCCATATTTTTACCATTCACATAAAAGACCACAACCAAGACCGGCTACTCACGTAATCTACTTTTGCATACTGGAGAGAGTTAACATTTTCTACTAACTCTTGAACCATGATTTCTGAATACTTCAAAACTACCCTGCGTAGTTTGGCAAAAAACAAGTTGATCAGCACGATCAACATTATTGGTTTGGCAATAAGTCTGGCGGCTTTCATCTTCATATACAAGTATGTGGACAAGGAGCTCAGCTATGATCAGAGCCATCCGCACCACGAGCGGCTCTACCGCCTGGCAGAGATGATAGAGAGTGAAAACTATCTGGAAAACTCATCGAGCTGTCCCTACCCTACTGGCCCTGCGCTGGTAAAAGAATACCCTGACATTGTAGAAAATCAAGTCAGGCTCTTCAACTTCCAAACCCCCATCGTCACGCTGGAAACAGAAGACAAGCGCAAATTCAACCAGCAACATGTGTACTTCACAGACACCAGCATATTTAGCATGCTGAACTATACCATGGTGCGGGGCAATCCAGAAACTGCTCTTGACAACCCCTTCACAGCCGTGATATCCACAGATTTGGCTAAAAAATACTTTGGCGATGCTGACCCTATTGGACAAAAGTTTGTGCACGAAGGTTTTAACCAAAACAAATTTGAAATAACAGGGATTTTCGAGCAAGGCGGAATATCTCACATCAAAACGGAAGTGCTGATGTCTATGCAGACATTGGAAGCCAATGTGCCGTTTCTGAGAAACCAATGGGTATGGAATCCAGCCTGGACCTATGTGAGGCTGAGCAAAAATGCCTCAATCGAGGATCTGGAAAAAAATAAGTTTCCTCAATTCGTAGATAAGTATTATGATGAGCGCTCTCGAGACATGACCAGCCACTATCTGATGCCAATCAAAGATGTACACCTCAAATCCCACCTCGAGTTTGAGATGGCCGCCAATAGCGACATCAAGTATGTATATATTTTCATATCGTGTGCGCTGTTTTTGATCCTGATTGCTGTTGTAAATTTCATCAACCTATCCACTTCTTTCTCGCTACTGAGAGCAAAGGAGATTGGGGTAAGAAAAGTATCTGGAGCTACCAGGGCACAGCTGGTTTTTCAGTTTTTGTCCGAATCGGTCATCATTGCGCTGATTTCATTTTTGATCGCATTGGGCATTTGCTTCTTGTCCACGTCTTTCTTGCATGAGTTGATTGGCTTGAGCGTTTCGGATATATTTTCGGTTAAAAACCTGACATTACAGTTTGGTATCGTCTTGATCATCGGGCTGATATCCGGAGTGTATCCGGCTTTCTTTATCTCATCTTTTGATCCTCTTTTGGTTTTCAAAGGGAAATTTATTTCCAATACCAAAGGTCAGCTTCTGCGCAAAGGACTTGTGATCAGCCAGTTTTCCATTGCTATCATACTTATCATTTTCACGAATGTGACCTATCAGCAGCTACAGCTTCTCAACAACAAAGATTATGGGTATCACTCAGACAATGTGATCATTCTCAATGCTATAAATGCAAACTTGAACCAAAGGCTGGACGCTTTTAAAGGTGCACTAAAATCGAACTCATCTGTGTTGGATGTGACGATCATGAGCGACATCATTGGTACGAATAACAACAACCATGACTTTCACCATGACGGCATGGCTCAGGGAGAAAACAACTTCTACCCTGCCCTTTTGGTAGATGAACGATTTGTGGAAACGATGGGACTGGAGGTGATAGCCGGGAGAGATTTTAACGATACGTTTGACAATGAAGACAGTCTGTCTGTGCTGATCAATATGGCCATGGTCAAAACCCTGGGCTACACCAACCCTGATGATGCACTCGGGAAGCAGATGCGATCAAACAACGGAAATGAACGGGTAATCGGCGTGGTAAAAGATTTTAATTACAAGTCTTTCCACTCGGAGATCGGTCCATTTATCCTCGATGTGCCTCGCAGAGGGCCAAATGGAAACTTCTTTTTTAGAAATATCGCCATAAGGGTCAACAGCGTGGATAATCAGTCGCTGGCGCATATCAGGCAAACGTGGGAGGAGTTTGTACCACAAAAGCCGTTCACCTACAAGGTGCTGGACACGGAGCTGAAGTCTATGTACAAAAGCGAAAACAATCTGGGTCAGATACTCGGGATTTTTGCCATACTGACGGTGATCATTGCTTGTCTGGGGCTGTTCGCATTGGCGACATTCATAGCGCAGCAAAAGACCAAAGAAATTGGCATCAGAAAAGTGCTGGGAGCAGGCACGCTGAAGCTTTTCTTCGTAGGATACAAAGAGCAATTCTTCCTGATTCTGATATCGCTCCTGATCTCCGCGCCTGTTGCATTTTTTGTAGTGGACAGGTGGTTGTCTGATTTCGCATATAGAATAGATTTGGGTGTGCTACCATTTTTGATAGCTGGAGCATTGGCCATACTGATATCGTCTCTTACGGTGCTATCGAACTTCTATAAAACAATTACAGCCGACCCGGCAGAAGTCTTGAGAGATGAGTGATCAACTGGTGACAAGGTCAAAAGCGGTTCCCAGATTTTTATCCAAAGTCCAAAGGGCACAGTCATATTCGAGGCAAACTTCAAGAAGAAAACAGTCGATAAGGCCAACGCCCCTGGCGTAAAGCTGATATTGTGAGGATAGTTCGCCGGCTTTGATAAATAGCTCTTCCTCATCAATTTTCGGTAGACCCTGCCATATGGTATTGATGATCTCTTTTTCTCTTTTGTTTTTGACACCATGCAGGAGTTCTCCAAACACGGGGGAGGCAGCCAGCACTTCCTCCGTGTTTAGGTAACTGCGCAAAATCTCTGTGATGTGAGTATCATCCTTTTTTAAAAAAGATATCCAAACAGATGTATCAACCAATATCATCTGTTTCTATTGACTTTCCTGATGCCGTAAGCTGTGAAGTCTTCCTGAAATTGCAGCGGCTCCTGATCAATCATCTTCATTACTTTGTCTAACTTCTTTTGACTAACATATGCTTTTAAGGCAATGGTAATGGCATCCGTAATATTCTTACCTCCTGTCAACTCCTTGATTTCTTTAATCAGATTGTCATCTATTAACGCCGTTATTTTCATGATCTACCAACTTTAAAATTGTCGTATCAAACATACGATTCAACATACGATGATTAAAAAATCACAAAAAAAGCCCGAACTTTTCAGCTCGGGCTTTCCACTTCAATGATCTATCAGTTACGCCAGTTGAGCGTCGATTTTTTTGGCACAAAACAGTTTAAAAGAATTTATTTTTTTAAACTTAGGAGCCGATTTTACTTCTTACACAATTGTCAAGCATTTAATATGAGAACCTTTTTCATTCTTGCATCATTGCTCTCAATGAACTTCTGCGTTGGCCAAACACTTTTAAAAGATGTTTTTCCAAATATTGAATCAAGCTCCTACAATGTCCAACCAATAATCAACTTATCTGATACTTCCATTTTAAATCCAGATGATTATACAGGATATATGGAATTGGGGCTGGATCTTTATAATCAAGGTGCTTATCACAAAGCCATTCAGGAATTTAAAAAAGCACTTCTCATTCATATAGAAAGTATTAGCGACGAATTTGTCACATACAATACAGCAAACAACAACCCATATCCATACTACTATATTGGATTGTCCTTTGAAGCCATTGGGACCACAGATAGCGCCAAGTATTATATCAGAAAATCATTAATAGAAATGCCTTATTTTATCGAAGGTTTAAACCGTCTTGGGGTTTTACTTTTGGCATCAGACTCTATTACTTCTGCTATTTATCAATTCAATCAAGGACTAAAAATAAATGCTAAATCAGATGTTTTAAATTATAATTTAGCCTACAGCTATTTCCTACTTGGGCAAAAGAAACAAGCGAAAAAGCTTTTAAATCATAACATAGAACTAAACCCCCACTACGTTAAATCATATGATTTATTGGCTCAACTGTACCTAAACTCTAGAAAACCTAATGGTGCGCTGAAGGTGTACAACAGTGCTATCAACACAAATCCCCGAAATGCTGAGGCCTATTATTCCAGAGCAAACTTCTATCTATCAAAAAACCAGTTAAAGGAGGCTAAATCAGACTTGGAAAAATCTAGAGCCTATTCTGAAAATCAATTGAACCCATACCCGAATTTCATCTTTGGGCTGATTGAAATCTTTGAAGGAGATTATTACTCTGGCACCCTCACTGTGGGAGAAGCCATTGCTCCTTTCGCAGATAACATTTTAAACCAGGAAAACCCAGACTATTCAGACTCAGAATTCCTACTTCTAGCCATTGATGCTACCAAACAAAATGTTGATAGTATGGAGATTGAACTAGTTGGCTCATTGCTAAGCGAGGTGATCTCAGAAAACATTCCATTTGACACAAAATACAAGTGCGAGGAATATCTTAAAACCAATGCATCATCCGAACTAGTCCAAAGAACACTTTTATATACGCAAATAGCTACTAACAGCACAATTGACAAGAAGTTACTAGGTCGAATTGCAGAGAACCTAAGTTCACCTTTGGTTTCTTTTATGCTGGCAGATAAAAAATATGATTATGCTGAATACAATGAGAGTCTAACCCTTCTAAAAAGAATAACCAGGAAATATCCCAAATATGTTAAAGCTCACTATTATGAAGGCTTAGTCAATTATGAACTTGACAATTACAATGAGGCAATTGACTGTTTCGACAAAGCCACCGAAGTGCTCCCCAACTATGCCAAAGCGTATCATGAGCGAGGGCGGTGCTATCAAAACCTCAAGGATTATAGCAAAGCGATAAAAGATTACCGAACCACTCTAACAATGACTGAGTTAAATGGCTGGCCATATAACAATATAGGTATTTGTCACAGAAACTTGGGGAATGAAGATAGTGCCGTATTCTATTATAATAAATCGATTGAAGTTAGCCCCGATCGACCAGAAGCGTATTTTAATATTGGACTCATACAAATCGATAATCAAGAATATTCAGGAGCCCTCAAAAACCTCGACATGGCAATTTCAAAAAATGCAAATAAGACCTGGTATTTAAATAAGCGCGGTTATACTCATTTTATGCTCGACCACATCGATGAGGCGATTGCAGATTATAATCGGTGTATTGATATTTATCCTGAAAACAAATATTATATCACTGACCTTGCTGATGTTTACACGTACCTGGGAGAATATGAAAAGGCAACAGAGTATTATGAAAATGCACTGGAAATTGACCCCCAATTCAGCTATCCGATAAAACGAATCGGCGATATTGAAATGGCTGAAGAGAATTATGCAGAGGCCATTCAGCTTTATTCAACTACAGTCAAACTATCCCCAAAATATCTATCAGCTGTTCATGATCTTGGCTTTGCATACATTCAAATTGATCAATACGATTCAGCACTCACTTACTTTCACAAGGCACTGGCTCTTGACTCCACATATTCATCAGCCTATGGCAATGCAGGCTGGGTTCATTACTTGAAAGGGAATTTTGAAATGTGTATTGATTATTCAGTAAAAGCAATTGATTTGAATTCAAGCGCATATTATGCGATGTTCAATATTGCGCTATCAACGCTATGTCAAAATCAACCGGAAGAAGCACGACGCAAATACAAGGAGTATATCGAAATAGCAAAAAAGAACAATGCAAATACCGAAGGGGCTCTTACAGACTTGAAAGATTTAATTAAAAATGGTGTGATGGCAGATGAGGCTAAATCTATTATTAATGAATTTTTCATTGCCAACTAAGCACAAAAAAAGCCCGAACTTTTCAGCTCGGGCTTTCCTCTTCAATGATCTATCAGTTACGCCAGTTGAGCGTCGATTTTTTCACTTAGTACCGTTTTTGGAACAGCTCCGATTTGCTTATCTACAATCTCTCCTCCTTTGAATACCAAAAGAGTAGGGATAGAACGGATTCCAAATTTAGCAGACACTTCCGGGTTGGTATCTACATCCACTTTACCTATGACCGCTTTACCATCATAGTCGGCAGCCAATTCTTCGACCAATGGTCCGATCATCTTACATGGTCCACACCATTCTGCCCAAAAGTCAACCAATACGGGTTGGTCTGTACTTAGAATTTCGTCAAAATTCTGATCTGTTATTTCTACAGGTTTAGCCATCTTATTTCGCTTTTAATTATCAAATGTTCGGTTAGTGAACGCAAATGTATGTCATTTGGTTTGACTGGTTTTTATCATTCCAAAGGTTTGTTGTGCAAGAGACATATTTATGAGATATAACCAGCATTTATCAATGGTTGATTTACCTCATTTTAGCACGTCAGTTCGGGTATTGCCTACTATCAACGCAAGGCTTAGACCTATCAGTGGCCTGTAAAAGACCAGATCTGCATATGCGGTGGTTCCAATGCCTATAGGTAACTTTTTTGGCTGGGCGGTGAAGCCTACTTCAAAAGAAATAACTGGAGAAACAAAGTGTTTCTTTTCATAAAAATCTGTACTAAGGAAACTACCCGACGAGTGTTTAAAATTTCCCCTCCTCACCCCATATGTTAACCCTCCGCCCATGGAACCAAACAACTTAAAACCCTCTGTAATATCAAGAGGTACTCCAAAAAGCATGGCAAATGATGTGTAAGATTCTGATGGGCTTGGTCCAAACAGATCGACCTCACTATTTATCAAAAGCCTGTATTTACGCAAAAATTGCTCGTGTTTCTCATTCCAGGACAACTCAAAGCCTACACCTGATATCTCCTCCTTTGAGCCAAATGCACCCAACCCTACATTGACCCACTTTACAGATTTCAGTGTGCTGTCCGTGGAATTTTGAGCGTAAGATTGGACAGCACAAATGATTAGGCCAACCAGTAAAATGGATTTGAAAAACTTCGTGCGTTTCATAGTCTTGGCTTGTTGGTAGTATTAAACCCAAAAGTGAGCCCCACCACGCTACCATCTTTGCGAGGATTCACATAGATATTGAAAGGGATGTTCAGATAGCCCGATCTAAAGGTTTTGCCAATGGCTACAACCAGTCCCATAGATAAATCATAGGAGCCCCGTTTATCTAGCCGCTCAACAACCTCCACCCCGTCCGGAATATGCACCACATCAGCGGTCCTGGTCCATTGTCCATTTTGAAAAAAGCCTTCGGCAACTCTGGATATTCTGATGTTTGGCCCTAGTCCGAACTCTAGCCCACTATTGCCAAATCTGAACCCATTGATAAATGAAAGTGAAGGAATAAACTCTCCGGACTCCAATCCATTGATAGCTACCACGGCCTCTATCAGTGCCTGAAAATCTGCTGAACTCAGGTATTGCTTTTCGAATTGGTACCCAAACATGGAAGTGACCGAAAACATATCATATCCGCCAGATTTCTTTGAAGATCGCATCCGTTTGCCATTATCTCCTGCCATATAGAGCATCCCCATTCTTGGCCCATTCAGGTTCATTGCGGTTTTGGTGCTCGTTATAGGCAGGTCATAATCCACGAGTAGATCCACCAGGTGTTCGTCATTCTCAAGGTCCAGCAGGTCGTTCACGGATATCAAAGCCATAGTTTGGATCTCACTTTGCACATTTTGGTATTCCATGACGCTGGTCTTCTCTACACTCGCTGAAGCCACATCCACAAGTCGAAGGATAAAAATGATTTTGTCTCCGTAACGTTCTACTCCACCTGTGAGCATCTTATCGGCACCCAGCTCTTGGCCTGCCTTGAGTGCGGCAGTTTTACCAAAATAATTTGTAGGCTGATATTCACTCTGACTAATCGCCTCCTGCACGTCATATTTATCCAGAACCTCAAAGCGATCAATTTTTTCGAGTTCCAGTCTTACCAGATTGGCCATGGATTCATTGTCCAGTTCCATATCCTTGGTATCCAAACTGATAATAGCAATGGAAGGGCGAGGCTGAGCCTCAAGTTTAATCTTTAAAAACAGCAGAGTTAGTAGTAAAATCAAAACTCTGATTTCAGTGTGATCTAATAGCGTTTTCATCTTTTTTTGATTTGGTGTACAAGGCTAAGTTGAGACGAATGGCAAAGATTGTGAAACGGACAAATGGGTGCGATTTGCGTGCTATGGCATATTTCCAAAAAACATACATAATCGTTCAACACTTTTTTGCAGGTCATCGCATCGCGTGCAAAAGAAGAAATGGTTTTTGCGATATTCCGTAAAAAGACTTTTGTTTAAATTGACCTACGCAAAAAAGATAATCGTCCTGAACCCGCCCCAATGTCATCTGACCATCACATACAAACGTCATTTTTAAACCTTGTAAAGGATAAAATCGACTCAAGCATCTCTTTTGTTGATGAATTGGCCGATTTGCTCAATATCAGCAAAGACAGTGCATACCGAAGATTGCGAGGGGAGACACTCCTTTCATTTGAGGAGATCAGCCTCATTTCTGATAAATATAAAGTTTCAGTGGATGGGTTTCTCAACCCCATGTCCAGTGAGTCTGTGATCTTCAACACACAAAACATCACGCCTGCCACCAGCTACTTACCATACCTGTCGTCTATCCACGATCATCTGGCACTAGTCAATCGCTTTGAGCAGAAAAGCATGACATATATAGCCAAGGATATTCTACCCATGCACTATTATCAGTTCCCGACATTGTCGTGGTTCAAGTCCTTTTTCTGGCAAAGAACCATCCTAAATATGGAGGAGATGAATACTCAGGTGTTTGACCCAGATCAGATAGATGAATCCATTAGCAAAAAATGCAAAGCAATCTGGAACGAGTTTATGACCGTACCGTCCATTGAGATTTGGAGCGACGAGACAATAAATATCACACTGAGACAAATCGAGTATTATTTCGAAATAGAACTGCTCACTCAGCCCGATGCGATCACCATCATATCAGAACTTGCAGATATGATCGCGCTGTTTAGGGAAGAAGCCCGGCTGGGCAAAAAGATGCATGTCAATGCACCCAACTCAGGCCGCATGAACACATTTAACCTCTATTTCAACGAAATAGCCATCGGCGACAACACCATCCTTTTTCAAATGGATGAACAAAGAATCTGCTTCCTGACTTACAATATTCTCAGTGTGCTGAGCACCTCTGACCCACGGTTTTGTGACAACATCTACAACCACATCCAAAACTCGCTTCAAAAATCAACGCTAATTAGCCAGGGAGCCGAAAAGGAACGCAACCGCTTTTTCAACAGAATGAATGCAAAGATTGCGGCTTTGGAGAGTAAGATCAAGGCCAGCGCTCCCTTGTAGGCGTTAACTCATCAAAACCTTATACTGCACCTCATCCATCTGATCCAATTCCTTGAAAAGCTCATCGGTAAGTTCTACTGACATTTTTCGGCTAAGCATTTCAAGGTTAATCACGCGACCTTCAAATGGCGCCACCACATTGAGTCTCAACACATTCCCTCCAGGGTATTTTTTACCAAAACCCTCCAGATCATCAATGAGTAAGTTATTGACATCTTCCAAACGCATGTGGAGCTCCACTCCTTTTGTCATTTTGGATCTGATCTCGTCCAGTGGCTCTATCTGATTTATTTTCAACTCCAGTTCGCTACCACTCCAGCGATTTTGCACAATTCCTGATATGTATAGGAACCAACCTGTTTCCAGAAATGGCTTGAACGTAATATAGTCCTGTGAGAACAGAAAGAAAGTGTGACTATCTGTATAGTCCTCAATTGTAAATTGACCAAATGGCTTTCCTTTCTTGGTCATTCTATGCGCCACACTTGTCACCATCCCACCGATTTTCACCTCGCGCCCCTGCAGGCTTTCCAGATCGTTTAGATCACTGATTGCTGCGTTGGTCAGGTACTTCATCTCAAACCGGAACTGATCCAGCGGATGCCCGGAGATGTACAGTCCCACCATCTCGCGCTCAATGTTGAGTTTTTCTATGTCTCCATATGGCTCTATATGACCAATTCTAGGGCGCATGGTCACGTCTCCTGTAGATCCACCTCCTCCAAACATAGATACTTGTGCGCTATCTGCTTCCTGCTGCATCTTGTTGGCATACTTAATCGCCTTTTCGATTAACGATAGCCCCTCTTCGTCTGGATCTACATATTGCCTTCTGTGAAATTCATCAAAGCAATCAAACCCACCAGCCTTAGCCAGACTCTCAAATGACTTTTTATTCACAGACCTAAGGTTGACACGTGAGGCAAAATCAAAAATATCTTTGAATGGGCCATTTTCATCTCGTTCTTCAATGATTGCCAGCACAGCAGATTCGCCTGTTCCTTTGATCGCACCTAGTCCGAAACGGATTTCTCCTTCTGCATTCACCTCAAAGTTCAGCCCTGATTCATTTACATGAGGCCCGAGAACTTTGATCCCCTGGTTCCGACATTCCTCCATAAAGAAGCTCACCTTCTCTATGTTGCTCTGGTTGTGAGTGAGCACAGAAGCCATATACTCCGCCGGGTAGTTGGCTTTCAGATATCCTGTCTGATAAGCTACCACCGAGTAGCAAGTACTATGAGATTTGTTGAAAGCATAAGCTGCAAAAGCCTCCCAGTCTTTCCAGATTTTCTCAAGCTTATCTGCGGCATGTCCCTTTTCCTGAGCCTGCTCCACAAACTTGGGTTTCATCTTATCCAGAACGGCCTTCTGCTTCTTACCCATTGCTTTACGCAAAACGTCAGCTTCACCTTTGGTAAAGCCAGCCAGCTTCTGCGACAAGAGCATTACCTGCTCCTGATAGACCGTAATACCGTAGGTCTCAGCAAGGTATTCTTCCATATCGTCCAGATCATAGACGATAGGCTTGCGCCCGTGCTTTCTATCGATAAAGTCCGGGATGTATTCCATCGGTCCCGGGCGATAGAGGGCGTTCATGGCAATCAAATCCTCGAGCTTATCCGGCTTGAGTGCTCGCAAGTGCTTCTGCATACCGGGAGACTCAAACTGAAAGGTTCCGTTTGTTTGCCCACTCTGATAAAGGTCGTATGTCGTCTGGTCGTTCAGCGGAATCTTATCAATATCAATCTCGACACCATGACGTTTTTGAACATTCTCGATAGCTGTTTTGATGATAGAAAGGGTTCTCAGCCCCAAAAAGTCCATCTTCAGCATTCCTGCTGACTCCACCACGCTGTTGTCAAACTGCGTGACTAAAAGCGAGGAATCTTTGGCCCTTGCCAGCGGCACAAAGTTGGTCATATCACTTGGCGTGATAATAACACCACATGCGTGAATCCCTGTATTTCGCAAAGAACCCTCTAGAACTACCGCTTGATTCAGCACCTGAGAGTGTAAATCTGTACCTCGTCTCAGCGCATCAAGTTCCGGTACTTCAGACCAGATTTTAGCAAACTTTGCTCCTGGCTTTTCAGGAATGAGTTTCGCTATGGAATCCGTCTCCGGCAAAGGCAACTCCATCACACGACCAGCATCTCTGATGGCAGACTTAGGCGCCATGGTGCCATAGGTAATGATCTGAGCTACCTGGGTTTCGCCATATTTTTTCACCACATAGTCGATTACCCTTTCGCGACCTTCATTATCAAAGTCAATATCAATATCGGGAAGTGATACACGGTCGGGATTTAGAAAACGCTCAAAAAGGAGATCATATGCGATAGGGTCAACATTGGTGATACCGATACAGTAGGCCACCGCCGAACCGGCAGCTGACCCTCTCCCAGGTCCCACAGATACTCCCATTTCACGTGCTTTTGATGTGAAGTCCTGCACGATAAGGAAATAACCGGGGTATCCAGTATTCTCGATTGTGGCCAACTCAAAATCAAGACGCTCTTTGATCTCATCTGTGATCTCAGGATAGCGCTTCTTGGCACCTTCATAAGTTAGGTGCTTTAGGTAGGCATTCTCCCCGCGTTTACCTCCATCTGCTTCATCGGCAGGATCGAGAAACTGCTCTGGAATATCAAACTTTGGCAGCAACACATCGCGCTCCAGCTTGTAAGACTCTACCTTATCTACAATTTCAGATATGTTTTCAATGGCCTCCGGAATATCCGTGAAGGCCTTCTTCATTTCTTCCTGGCTCTTGAAGTAATACTGATCATTTTTCAGGCCTGGCCGAAAGCCTCTTCCCCGACCAATTGGCGTACTCTGCTTTTCGTTTTCTTTGATACAGAGCAATACGTCGTGCGCTTTGGACTCTTCCCTTCCCAGGTAGAACATCTCATTGGCAGCCACCACTTTCACGTCATACTTTTTCCCCAGACTCACCAGCACCTCATTGAGGTGCTTTTCCTCATCCAGGTCATGTCGGTTGAGCTCCAGATAAAAATCATCACCAAATACCTCTTTCCACCACTGGAGCGCCTCTTCGGCTTGTGTTTCACCTACATTCAAAATGAGATGTGGAATTTCTCCATACAGCCCGCCACTAAGCGCTATTACGCCCTCAGAATATTGTTGGATCAGTTCCTTGTCTATCCGTGGGTAAAGTCCATAATTACCTTCTATGTAGGCCAGTGATGATAGCTTGATCAGGTTTTCATACCCCTTTTTATTCTTAGCCAATAAAACCTGCTGAAAACGTCTATCTGGATTATCCTTGGTAAACTGAAGTTTCTTGCGCTCTTCTGCCACATAGAACTCACAGCCAACAATCGGCTTGATCTCCTCTGCCAGCGCTCTGCGCACAAACTTGAACGCCCCAAACATATTTCCCAGATCAGTGAGCGCCACGGCAGGCATGCCATCAGCTTTGGCTTTCATCACTATGGACTCCACATCGGGTGTGGCCTGCAGCACCGAACATTGAGAGTGAACATGCAGGTGAACAAAGTCCCCTTTAATATCCTCTACGCTAACTTTTGCGGTAGTTCCTGAATCATCCGACTTCTTCCTGATCCAGGCAAAATTGGCTTCTGACAGATCCGGCTCATCATACACGATTGTGTCTGGGGCTGTATCATCTATGGTCTTGATGACCTTTCGCTTCAAACACTCAAAGAAAGCCCTTGCAGTGGCATCCACATCGTATGCTGCGTCGTGCGCATCTTCGAAAGGAGCCCCAAAAAGCTTCTCATATAGTTCCACCAACTTGGGCATCTTCTTGCGCCCATTGCCCATCACAATGTTGCAAAACTCAATGGTCTCCAGTCCGGTATCTATACTTCTGGTCTCTTCCAGCAGATTGCCCTGCTCTGTGCGCAGGTACTCCGCACCTATGATCTTGTTGTCAAACTCCACATTGTGCCCAACAAGCACTTCGGCTTTCCGTACATCTTCCGAAAATTTGTCAAGGACTTCTTTCAGATCCTCCCCAACTTCAAGGGCTCGTTCCGTTGAAATTCCGTGAACCTTTTCTGCATTGAAGGGAATGGTGAACCCTTCCGGTTTTACAATGTGATTGCCTTGAGAAAGTAGTTTACCTTGATTATCGTGAAGCTGCCATGCCAACTGCACCAGCCTGGGCCAGTTGTCAAAATCGGTAAGCGGAGCATTTTTATTCCGAGGGAGGCCGGTGGTCTCCGTATCAAAAATCAAGTACATGAAGTGGTGGTTTTGTTTCGTAAGAACGAAACAACAAAATAAAAAAATCCCTCCTCATAAACAGGAGACTCGGCCCAGTATTTTACAGGATGTGGATAAGTTTTGTGCCCGCCTCTGCCCTTTTGATACCTATATGTGAAACCATATTGCGCCATGTCACCGACAAGTTCAGACTGACCCTCCGATTGAGATATTTCTTTTACACAGAGTGGCTACTTAGAGCCTGAATAATTAAAAATGATTTTTAGGAAATAAAGAGAAACCATTAACTGGGAAGAGTGTCTTTACTGATATTTACCAAAACTCACTTAATCCTTATGCGTATCAAATCTCTGCTTTTACTAACAGGCATACTGTTTACTTTTCTATTTGCCTGTGATGAGCAACAAAGCATATCCGCCACCCAAGTAAACACTTACGAACCGGCAGCAAATGCTATTTACACTAAAAATATTGTCGATTTTGGGTGGGAAGGTGTAGCCAATGCAAACTTCTATACACTTCTCGTTTCTAACCCTGAGACAAATCAACTTATTATAGACACATCCATGTATTCCCGTTCTTATAAGTTATATCTCGAACCCGGAACATATCTATGGCAGGTAGAAGCGGTAAACAATATTTCAGCGACCGCCTCTAAAATGCGTACGTTGACAGTGGATCCACAATGGGAGGACTCTATGGCGTGGGATGGGCCAATAGAAGTTGTCTCCCCTGCAGATAGCATCACAGTTTACCTCAATACAAAAATCAACATCCGTTGGGAACATTTAGATGAGGTTGGCTCTTACCATGTGAGTGTTGTTTCTCCATCATTTGGAGGGGTGACGCAGGAGATTCACACTGCATCAACCTACCCCGGCATCAATTTTACCGAGTTTCATCTGGACACGGCCATTCTGTCCATACCGTCCACTTTACAGTGGCAAGTGTGGGCAACAAAATCAATCAATGTAAACGAAGTTCGGAGGAAAGTTTATTCTCCTACCACCCAAGGCACCTTATTTGTTGAAGAAGAATGAAATTTTCAATTGCAAAAAAACCATATCAAAAATCACAAGACATTCAACTATCCTTGTATTCAGGATTAATTTGAATTGTTAAGAATGGAAATAGGAATAGGATCGCGTGTAAAACATGCTGAATTTGGTGTTGGTGTGGTGATACAAGTTACAACAGAAGAATTGATCATCACTTTTGTAAACTATGGTGTTAAAGAGATTGGACACATCTATGCCGACGATGAATTGGAGGTTCTGGAAAAGGCTCCCCCCATCAAAAATACTGTCAGCCTGGCTGATGTAGAGTATACCCTAATGAAGCTGCTGGAAGGAGTGACGGATGAGTTGACCGTAACAGATCTGGGAGGAAAATGGACCGGAGGGAAATTGATCTTCCAACCGGAAAACCCTGAACTCAAACCTTACGAACTGCCAATAGAAACATTCTTTCACAAAATAGTAATGGTGCGTGATAGGCTGAGGGTAATGGAACAGCGAATCAATAGCTCTGACCTTGGTGATGAAGACAAAGTAAATTTGCAACAATATATCACCAGAATCTACGGCAGCCTCACTTCTTTCAATGTGCTATTTAAAAGCAAAGAAGACGGGTTTACAGGGGTGAGTGGCTGATCTTGTGAAGCGGGTGGTTTAGAACAAATAAAACAATCCAACAAACTGAAATTTTACGAAAAGAACTTGCTGTACTAACAGACAGAAACAGAATTCTGGTTGAACAACTAGAAATTGATAAAGAAAAATGGTTGGTAAAAATAAAGCCAGAATTTAGCATCCAGAAAAATAGGCAAGTATGTAATGAAAACTTACATAGTGGAACTTTTAGATATTTCGAAACACCTTTTGTTAATCTAGGTGGAGCGGCTCGCATTGAGGGTGTGATACCTTCGAAGAAAAATACAATTGACGTCCACATACCCAAGACTTTCGTGGGTAGAAACGAAACACTATTAATCAACTTCGAAAAGACTAAAGAAGGGAAATGTCATCTCGACTTTTCAGTTATTTTCCAAGATATTGAGAACAGACAATACATTCAACGTTTTTATAACAATGATGAATACTTAATTGTTTCAACTTCACCGAAACCATATAATACAATAAAAGGCAGATAAAAGATACAGAACCGTCTTATATAAAAATGCTAATTGATGACGTATCGAGACTCGACCGCTACTCTGCTCATTTGTCCCTTTTGTTTCCCCTACTCCACCTTCAGTGTCTTGGCAGGGTCGGTTAGCGCTACTTTGAACGAACGACCAATCACAGTCACAAGCCCTACAACAGTCACAATCACTGCCGCAGCGGCAAAATACCAGCCGCTCAGTGAAACCCGATAGGCAAACCCATCCAGCCACTGATCCATCAGATACCAGGCTATGGGTGTGCCAATCAGGATGGCCAGAATAATCAGCTTAAGAAAACTGAAGGTAAGCAGTCTCAGCAGCTCATTTATAGAAGCTCCGAGCACCTTGCGTATGCTGATTTCCTTGCGCCTTTGGTCAGCGGTGAAGGCAGACAAACCAAACAACCCCAAACAGGCCACAATGATACTCAGCGAAACTCCGAGGTTGAACAATCGTGAAGCGCGCTGCTCCTGATCATAAAACTCACTCATTTTCTGCTCAAGAAAATTGTATTCCATGGGTGAGTTTTTATCAAATTTCTCATGTACCACCTGAGCCTGAGCGATCACCTCTTCCGGATTACCTGATACCTTCAGGGTAAAGTAGTCAATCACACGGATGGGGTTGTTCCATGACCCAATAACCAGTGGTTCAATCTTGCGATGCAGCGACTGAAAGTGAAAATCCTTTACTACCCCCATGATCTGAAATTGCATCGTGCCCACTCCGGAGTTGGTCTCCAGGTATTTCCCCACCGGATCCTCAATCCCGAGTGCTTTCACGGCCTCTTCGTTTAGAAGGATTTTGGTCGAATCATTTTTTGAGTTTTGGTTGAAGTACTCCCCTGCCATCAGTTGAAACCTGAACGTTTCATGCATACCATCATCAAAGCCCATGAAAAAGCACTTCAGCGAATCGGCGATGCTTTGCCCTTTTTCTCTTAGATAAACCGAGGCGATATTTTTCCACTCTCCGGGTACCCGCGAAGAGACTCCCACGCTTTCCACTCCGGGTATGGTTTCCAGCTCGTTTTTCATGGACTGGAATTTAGAACGCACATTGCCACTGTTAATGTCTATAACCAGCAAGTTTTCCTGATCAAACCCCATTTCTTTGTTTTGAATAAACTCCAACTGCCCACCAACAACCAGAGTGGATACGAGCAGGACTACTGTGATCCCAAACTGAAACACCACCAGAACTTTTCTTAAGCTTCCTGTGCCGCTAATCTTACTCTGGCCTCCTTTCAGCGTGCGCATGGCACCAAGTCTGGAAAGATAAAACGCCGGATAAAGTCCTGCCAGCAGGGCTATAACCAAGGACAACACCAGTAACGTAGGCAGGTATCCGGCCAGATTCGACCAGTTGACGTCAAAGTAAGTGTCAGTGATCAGGTTGAAATAAGGAAACACCAGATCAAGAAGAATAATGGAGAATACCATGGCTATCAGAGATACTAAAATAGATTCGGTCAAAAACTGACCGACGAGTTGATGCTTTAGTGCACCTAGCGTCTTTCTTATCCCCACTTCTTTCAGTCGGGTCATAGCTCTTCCGGTCATCAGGTTGATATAGTTGACACAAGCCAAAATGAGAATGAAAATGCCCATAGCGGAAAAGATGTAGATGTAGGCGTATTCTCCATGCGCATACTCTGCCCCTGCCCTGATTTTCTCCGAACCCAGGTAGATGTCTTCCAATGGCTGGAGCTCAATATCTAGAAAATTCGAAACCTCGCCCACATACCTTTGCTCAAAATCAGGCAATTGAGACCTCAAATTCATCGCATCAGCTCCAGGTTCAGTTACTACATATGTGTAGGCACCATAACTATTCCAGTCATTCAGGTATTCACGCATTTGGGCATCTGACGCCAGTTGAGAAACCAAAACATCAAACTGCAGGTGTGAGTTGGTCGGAAGTGGCATAAGCACACCCGTAACTTTCACGGACTTATCACCTTGCTTCATAACTTTGCCAAGCGCATTGTGCTCTGATCCGAAGTACTTCCTGGCAGTTGGAATTGTCAGGACAGCAGAAAAAGGAGCCTCGAGAGCACGGGATTCATCACCATAAAGCAACGGATAGTCAAAAACGGAAAAGAAGTTCTTATCTGCTATAAACCAGTCCCTTTCCATATGGTTCTGATCATCAATATCAAGTATGATCTGACCAACCGGCTGAAACAAGCTGGTGAAATTTGAGACTTCTGGAAAGTCTGCCTTCATCGCCGGTCCTACGGGTGGCATGGTCTGACCATAAGCTTGTGGCTTATCAGGGTTGCGCTGATCAATAGTTACAATACGGTAAATGTTTTCAGATTGTGTATGGCTCGTGTCATAAGAGAGCTCATGGTCTATATAAAAATAAAGCATGCTGCTAAACGTAATCCCAATGGTCAGACCCAGCAGGTTGATGGCACTGTAGCTTTTATTGTTAACCAGAGATCGGTAGGCAATTTTGAAGTTGTTTCGGATCATACCATGAGATTTTAGATTGGTGAGTTTGTTTCGACGTAGGGCAAATGGTCTCAAATAATTGAGTACCTGATACCAGTAGTTTGCCTTAGCTCTGAAATTTGATTTTCTAGAAATTGTCAGTTCAAATTTTTCTTCCAGGTCGCCTAGCACCTCTTCCGCCAGATCTTCTCTGAGAAACCTATTGAGCAGCCAAATGGCTATTTTAGGAGGTTTACTCATGACAGAGTTCCAGAGAACGTCAAATTGGCAAAGGCAGGATATTGTGACCAAAGTGAAACCTTGAAGTCTCTCGAAACTTTCAATACCTGCTCTCCACTGGCGGTAATCGTGTAGATGCGTTTGCGCCGGCCGCCCCGCTCTGCTGTTGGTTGCCCCATTGCTGATTCAAGAAAACCTTTATCTGATAGTCTATCAAGCGTGGAGTGTACCGAACCAATGGATACAGCTCTCTTGGTTTGCGATTCAAACTCTTCAGCTATGCGAAAGGCATAGGCACTTTCTCCGAGAATCCCGACGAGCAAAAGTATAACTTCTTCAAACTCGCCTAAGCGTGTTTCTTTCATTTGATTTTAGATTGTAGAACAAATATACGGATCATAATAAAATATGTTCTACAATTAAGAAGTAAATAAGAAAATACTATTATTGAGACTACTCAATCTTCACAGCTGTACCACTGGCACTCACCATCATCATACCTGAGTCACGTCCTACAGTTTCATAATCAAGGTCCACGGCAATCACGGCATTCGCTCCCATAGCTGCGGCAGCTTGCTGCATTTCTTGCACAGCAATATCCTTGGCTTCTTTCAAGGCCTTTTCATAAGAACCTGACCTGCCGCCTACCACGTCGGTTATTGCCGCAAAGAAGTCTTTGAAGATATTCGCTCCAATAATAGCCTCGCCCGTGACCATACCATAATAGTTTGTGATAGATTTTCCTTCAATGTTATTTGTGGTTGTTACTAGCATTTCAAAATTTTAAATAAAACTTAAACCTCAAGGGCTAACGGAAAACCGTAACGCAAGTGTTGTTCTTTTACCAAAAAATGTATTCAAACATAAATCAGTGCTAGTTTTGCGTTTCTATCTAAACCTGCTCTTGTGATCAAAGAAAAATTACTCAATCCAACAATCAAGATTCTGTTATCAGGTGCCATTCTTTTGACTCTTGTCAACTGCAGTGACAATGAAACGATTGGAAAACAAGTCACTGACCCTGACCCTGACCCTTCCGAAGAATCACAGCGCCTTTCTATTTTTTATATCAACGATCAGCACGGGCAGCTAGACAATTTTGCTAAGATCAAGCATATAGTGGATGCCGCCAGGGACACTACCAATGCACTACTGGTGTGTGCCGGAGACATGTTTTCGGGAAATCCCATAGTGGATCAATACAGCCAAAAGGGATACCCGATGATTGACATCATGAACAAAACCGGTTTTGATGTTTCGGTTTTGGGCAACCATGAATTTGATTACGGCACAGATGTATTGAAGCAAAGAGTGGAGCAAGCAGAATTTGAATGGGTTTGTGCCAATGTGGATATGCAGGAAAGTGGAGTAGAACAACCAGAAGCCTACACAACCATTTCTCTGAATAACCTAAATATCACCTTCCTTGGGTTAGTGGAGACGAACGGCAAGCCTGACGATGTGATTCCCGCAACACACCCATGGAGGGTGGAGCAGCTCAAGTTTCAACGTTTTGAGGAAATCACCGAACGATATGCCCGCACCGGAGAGGAAGAAAATGCTGACGTCTATGTGGCGCTCACCCACCTCGGTCAAGGTAGCGACATTTATCTGGCCGAGAATTTCCCCTACTTTGATGTCATAATCGGCGGACATTCACATCAGGTTGTGGACAGGGTAGTAAATGGTGTCCCCATAGTACAAGCGGGCTCATACCTCAATTATCTTGGCCGAATAGATATGACTTTGACAGACGGTCAGGTGACTTCATCAAGAGTTTCTTTAACAGATCTGAATGAGTATGCTCAGGTCGATGATGATCTACAATCAGTCATAGAAGACTACAACACGGCTCCTGAGTTTGATGAAGTGGTAGGGTACGCCAACTCACATCATGCACGAGATGAATTGGGGTGCTTCTACACGAACGCGCTAAAAGAGTACATGGAGGTAGATGCCTCTTTTCAAAACAGTGGTGGAATCCGCTCGTCTATTGACCAGGGTGATATTACAGCTTTGGAAATCTTCAATATGGATCCATTCAATAATGGAAGCGTTATTTTCACCATGACAGCCAAGGAGGTGAAAGACTTTTTCATTGAAACAAGAGCAGGCGTACATGTATCAGGGATTACCCTGGAGCAAACGCAAGGAGACCTGATCATAAGAAATGAAAATGGGCTGGAAATGTCCGATGGAGATGTGATAACCATTGGCCTGAACGACTACATCCCGGCCGTTTACGATCAATATTTTCCCCTTGAAAAAGCAGACATTCAAAGTCTAACAACCGCCGAAACCGTCATTGAATATCTCAAAACCGTCAATAGCATAGTGGATGATGAGGGGTGTAACAGGTTTTTTAGCTACGACTGAACAGGTAAGCTCAAATGCTTAAAACCAACACCGACGGCATAGTTAACCACAAGCTGCTCGCCTCGCTTGGAGCTATATTCATAGTTCTGGTTTGGTCAGGCTGGATTATCCTTTCACGTGTCGGGGTTCAGTCCAGCCTCACTCCCGCAGATATCACAGTCATGAGATTTGGTATTGCCACGATCTGTACGCTTCCATTTTCTCTGAGATACAACTGGAAAAAGGTTACCCTTTGGAAAGTAGTGGTCGTTTCTCTCGGATGTGGATTTCCATACACCATGTTTGTTTTCAACGGGCTGGAAATAGTTAAAGCAGCAAATGCAGGTGTGATAGTCAATGGCCTGCTTCCCGTTTTTGGAGCCTTATTCGCATGGTGGGCACTTGGCGAAATGACTACACGAAGAAAACTAATCGCAATACTGATAATCCTGGCAGCCAACATCCTGATGATGGGAAACCTACGAAATATCGGAGAAGAATGGTTTGGGTGGCTGATGCTCATGGGAGCATCGCTCGTATTTTCAAGCTACATGTTTCTAGGTAAGAGGTGGGGTTATACGGTAAAAGATGTGTTGGCTTTTCTCCCTCTGGTCAACGTGCTCATCTTTCTTCCCTTTTGGTGGTTTTCAGAAAGTGGCTTTTCCGGAGCGACGGCAAGTTCTCTCGTAACCCAGGCACTTTACCAGGGCGTATTGGTGAGTGTGATTACTTTGATTTTGACCTTCTACGCGATCCAGCACATTGGCGCCATGACGCTCTCCATGTTCTTTTCATTCGTGCCTTTTACCACAGCCATATTGGCCTGGGTGCTACTCAAAGAATCACTCGTCTTGACGGAAATCATGGCCATCATGTTATGCTCATTTGGGCTTTTACTATTTGCCAAAAAGTAAATCAGCGCAAAAGATCCGGATCCAAAGGCTTGCGCTTGTAGGCTCTATTTATGATGGGGTAAACCAAAACAGACAACAATATCAAGCCTGTACCCAGATAAAAACCGGAGGTCATCTTTTCCTTTTCAGGAAACAATAAAAGCGCCATGATGATGCCGTAAACAGGCTCAAGGTTGGTGGTTAAATTAACAAAGAAGGCAGAAAGTCGCTTCATCAACAAAACTGAATATGAGTAAGCGAAAACTGTACAGACCAGTGACAGTATGAGCAAATATCCCCAATCGCTCAGTGAGGGGTTTAAATGCAGGCTATCCACCCCATCCATTTGCAGATAAAACGGAAAGAACAAAGCAATAGATATACAGGCTCCAATCATTTCATAGAGCGTGATTACGTACGGATCTATTCGCTTGATGAGCTTGGCATTGATTACAGAAAATACTGCCGCCAACAAAGCCGAGAGGCAAGCAATAGAAAAGCCAAGTATATTGTCAAATTCGACATTGAATATGACTATGATACCTGCAAAAGCTATTACACTGAGGGCCACCTCAAAAGGTTTAATCCTTCTTTTTGTAAACAGAGGTTCCAAAAAACTTGTCCACAGCGAGCAGGTAGCCATGCCCGCAAGGCATATAGAGATATTGGCTATTTTGGCTGCAAGAAAAAACAGTATCCAATGCCCGGCGACAATGGTGCCAATGAATAAGATGAGAAAATAATCCTGAGGTGCTGATAAGAAAACACCCTTTTTCCAAACAAGGATAACCACAAGCAATCCAACTGCGGCGATAAGGGTGCGAAAGAAAACCAATTCTACTGAAGGAAGCTCAATAACCGCTCCGAGGATAGCCGTAAACCCCCATATCACCACCAAAAGATGGAGCATAGCCGTGTCCTTGCGCTCTTGTATCATCGGGGAACGGCACGGTACATAAATACGCCAACAGCAGCGAATATGATATTCGGAATCCAGATGGCCAGCAATGGTGGTTTAATGGAACCAGCTTCGGCTATGGCCTTGGATAGGATGAAGAAAATGATAAATACGAATGCTATGAAGAACCCCAGGGCGATTTGAAAACCCGTACCTCTCCTGTTTTTCCGAGCAGAAACAATCAGTGCTATCAACACGAGGATGATCACACTCCAGGGCTGCATGTACCTGATATATTTTTCGATCACATAAACCTGCACATCATCCGCTCCTCGAGATTTTTGTAGCGCAATGTAGTCGTACAACTCAGGCATGGTGAGCGTCACCTGCCGGTTTTCACTGTTTTGAAAATCTGCAGGTGATAAAGCCAGAAGTGTGTCTAGTGTTTCCCTCCGCTTACCTTCTGTTATGATCTCTTTGTCTTCCAGAATCTCACGTTTTTGCCACTGGTAAAATTTCCACTTTAGTGTGGCTGTATCCCATTGCATCCGCTTGGCGGTGATCTTCTCCACCAAGTCCTCCTCACTGATATGCTCCAGCGTCACCTCATACCCGATATCGCGTTGATTGTTGTAGCGGTTGATGTAGATATAGTCGTTCGTACCAATCTTGATATGTATGTTGCGGTCACTATAGTAGAATGGCTTTTCTATATACTCCAGTTCAAAAGAAATCCGAAATTTATTCGCATCAGGCAACACGTACCCGTTGAAGTAGAAGCTCATGGCTCCTATCAAAGCAGCCGCTATCAGATATGGCACCATCAAACGCCTAAAGCTTATCCCTGATGCCAAAATGGCCACAATCTCAGTCTGAGAGGCCAGTTTAGCCGTGACAAATACAGTAGCTATAAATGATGTGATTGGGGTAAGGAGTACCGCAAAAAACGGAAAGAAGGTCATGTAATAGTTGAAAATAAGATTAGCAGGAACCTCATTTTTCATAAAGTCATCATTCTTCTCAGTGAAATCAATCACACAGATGATCACAACCAGCCCCATCACCACAAACAGGAATGTGGTGAGCAACTTCTTCAATATGTACCAATCAAGCTTTTTCATTTAGAGCCTAGTGGTCACCTTTTTCACCATGACATTTTTCCACTCTGCAAATGTACCTTGCTTAATTTGGAGTCTTGCCTCTTTGACCAACCACAAATAGAAAGACAAATTGTGAATGCTCGAAATCTGCGCTCCCAGAATCTCTTTACTGATAATCAAATGGCGTAGATAAGCCCGTGAATAAAACGTGCTTACATATCCACCAAGTTGTGGGTCTATCGGAGAAAAATCAGTTTTCCATTTCTCATTTTTAATATTGATAATCCCCTCTGAAGTGAAAAGCATGCCATTTCGGGCATTTCGGGTAGGCATCACACAATCAAACATATCAATACCCAGGGCAATGCACTCGAGAATGTTTTCTGGTGTCCCTACGCCCATCAGATACCTGGGTTTGTCTTTTGGCAGTATGCCACAAACCAAATCTGTCATGGCATACATATCCTCGTGCGGCTCACCTACAGAAAGTCCCCCAATGGCATTTCCCTCTCTTCCTTTGCCTGCTATATATTCAGCAGACTTCTCTCTCAAATCAGGGTAAGTACTCCCCTGCACGATCGGGAAAAGCGTTTGGCTATAGCCGTATTTACTTTCGGTTTTATCAAAGTGGTTGGTACATCTGTCCAGCCAGCGATGTGTCATATGCATAGAATCTTCCGCATATTTCCTATCGCATGGGTATGGTGTACATTCGTCAAAAGCCATCATGATATCAGCGCCGATCACACGCTGCACGTCCATGACACTCTCTGGAGTAAAAACGTGTTTTGACCCGTCTATGTGCGATTTGAACGTCACACCTTCTTCGTTTATCTTTCTCTTGTGTCCCAGCGAGTAAACCTGATAACCTCCACTATCTGTCAGGATAGGCTTATTCCACCCGTTGAATCCGTGCAAGCCGCCAGCCTGCTCTATCACCTCCAGACCCGGGCGCAAATACAAGTGATAGGTATTGCCCAGGATTATTTGGGCAGTGATATCATCCTGCAACTCCCGCTGGTGCACCGCTTTCACGGTACCGGCTGTTCCCACAGGCATGAATATGGGTGTTTCTATTTGCCCGTGATCGGTTTCGATCAACCCCGCACGCGCATTTGATTTTTGATCTGTATTTTGTAAAGTAAACTTCATAATGCTTCTGGTCGGCAAAAATAGTTTTACTCATAAGAAAAACGGTATAAGCCTCGCTCTATATTTGCTCAATCCATGATCGCACTCGAAAGCCTCTTTTACTTTCTAGCATTTGTGAGTACCACATTGTTTGCCTATCGATGCTTGCAGGTTGTTTCTTATTCCAAAAACAAGAAACTGAGAAACGAGCTTAGCCATAAGTTTTCGATCATCATCTGTGCGCACAATGAGGCTGAAAATCTAAAGAAAAACATCCCACTCATCCTAATGCAGGACTATGCCGAGTTTGAGGTATTGGTGGTATTGGATCGCTGTACGGACAATAGTTTCGATATCCTGTCCAATATATATGAGCACGACCCCAGACTCAAGGTGATTACGATCAACGCAGTTTCTGATGGTTTTCACCCTAAAAAATATGGAATAACCAAAGCCATTGAGATGGCAAGGCATGAGTGGCTCTTGCTTACCGACGCAGATTGCGTACCGGTTTCTAAAAATTGGATTCAATCTTTCAGCAATGAAATTGAATCCGGAAAAGAAATAATCCTGGGCTTGTCTCCTTATGCACCTGGCTCAGACTTTTTAGGACAACTGGTCTGCTATGAAACTTACCGCACAGCCCTCTCTTATATCGCTTCATCTATAAGTGGCGACACGTATATGGGAGTAGGCAGAAACCTCGCCTACAAAAAAGAAATTTTTATACAGAACGGAGGGTTTGGTGAAAATAAAGGGGTAACTGGCGGTGACGATGACCTTTTCATCCAACGAATTGCCCAAAAGGAAAATGTAGCCATCAATCTTGATGAAAATTCTTTAACCAAATCGCCTCCCAAACGTACATGGTATGAATACTTCCAACAAAAAACCAGACACCTCTCCGTGGGTAAATATTATCCTACTTCAGTCAAAATTCAACTCACCACTTCAGCACTCCTACACTCTTTGGTGTGGCTGATTTTTATATTTTTGGTTAGTTTTAAGCCCGACCAATGGGTTGTATCTGGAGTTTTTGCGTTGGTTATTATTGTAAAGGGACTGGTTTCAAAATACACTTCTCGTAAATTGCATATGAATTGGAATCTTGTGTTGTTTCCAATCCTTGATTTCGCGTATGCTGTATTCCTCCCGCTGGTGGGTCTCAGATCATTTTTGATTAAAAAAATTCAATGGAATTAAATAGACAATTTTCGGAAAAAGCTCTGAAGGATTTCAAGCTTATAGATAAGGCTACCCTTGAAGGTGACGAGTCTGCCTATGCTGAATTGATGTCAAGATACAAGAAGCCCGTTTACCACATGGTGCTGAAAATGGTGAGAAATGTGGATGATGCGGAGGATTTGACCATAGAAGCTTTTGCCAAAGCGTTCAAAAATCTCGCTCGCTTCAAAAAAGACTACACCTTCAGTACGTGGCTGTTTAGAATCGCCACCAATAATGCCATCGACTTTATCAGAAAGAAAAAGTTAGAGACCTACAGCCTCAATACGTCTTTTACAGATGATAGCGGAGAGGCTGTGAACATCGATGTGGAGGATAGAAACCTTACTCCTGATGAAGCCACCATCAACACACAGAAGATTGAGCTTGTTCGCATGTTCGTTACCAAGTTGCCGGCCAAGTATCAGCGATTGGTTAAGCTCCGATACTTCGATGAGCTTTCCTACGAAGAAATTGCCAAAGAGCTGGAAGCGCCTTTAGGCACGGTAAAGGCACAGCTACACAGGGCGCGTGAGCTTATGTACGAATTGGTTAAGGATAAGAAAAAGCATATATAACCCGCTGTGGACGCATCCATCATTTACAAATACTTTCCTGATTTAACCCCTCAGCAAAAGACGCAATTTGACGCTCTTGGTGATCTCTATGCAGAGTGGAATGATAAAATCAATGTTATTTCCAGAAAGGACATAGAGGAACTTTACGAGCGACACGTGCTTCATAGTTTGGCTATTGCCAAATTCGGTCAATTTCCCTCTGGTTCACACATTTTAGATATCGGTACTGGTGGTGGATTCCCTGGGGTTCCACTAGCCATCTTCTTCCCAGATTGTGAGTTTTACCTGGTCGATTCTATTGCCAAAAAAATCAAAGTGGTAAACGAAGTGGCTGGCGCCATTGGTTTAACTAACCTGAAAGCTGAGCACCAAAGAGCGGAAAAAGTCAAAGCCAGATTTGATTACATCGTTTCACGTGCTGTAGCCAGAACCAAGCAACTCACCAACTGGACGAATCATTTGATCAAGACCAATACCGAGGATTTTTCCAGTGGCTACATTCTACTAAAGGGTGGTGACCTGAACGAAGAACTAAAAGAAGTCAAAAGAAAATATCAAGAGGAAAGTATCAGTGCCTTCTTCGAAGAACCATTCTTTGAAACAAAGAAAATCATTTACATCCCCTATTAGTCCTAAACAGATTCTCTAAATTCATGAGTAAATAAATTAGTCATGAAAAGGACACTCCTGATATTACCCCTTCTTGCCTTTATAAGCTGCTCTACAGACCGGGAATCCATTGCTGATTTGGATTGGATGGCCGGCAAATGGATCAAAGAATCCGACTCTCCCGCCACCACGTCCATAGAGGTTTGGGAAAAAACCTCTGAAACCGAAATGGATGGTTTTGGACTTACCACAGAAGAAAATGACACCATATTTTACGAGCAACTACGAATCATTGAAGAAGACAATGATTTGTATTATCTGGCCAATGTAGGTGATGGTATCGTGAAGTTTGAACTCACCCGATCAGACACTGATAAGTGGGTATTTGAAAATCCGAAACATGATTTTCCAAAGAGAATAATCTACACCTATGACGGCACCAGCATGGTAGCATATGCTCAAGCTGGTGACGTCTCTTTAGAGTTTAGATTTAAAAAAGCTGATTGATGGATAAAAAGACATTTCGAGAAAATGCCCATAAGGCGGTCGATTGGGTTGCTGACTATCTGGAAAACATCGAACAATTTCCGGTAAAATCTCAGGTTGCACCACGAGAAATATTTGACCAGATACCAGACAGCCCACCCAACAACCAGGAAGAGTTTGATGCCTTTTTAGAAGATTTGGATGAAAAAATAATGCCGGGGATCACGCACTGGCAACACCCTAATTTCCATGCTTATTTCCCGGGGAACTCAAGCTACCCTTCTATTTTGGGTGAAATCATTACTTCCGGCATAGCCGCTCAGTGTATGATTTGGGAGACATCTCCTGCTGCCGCCGAGCTCGAAGAAAAAATGATGGAATGGCTAAAGGAGTTGATGGACCTGCCGGCAAATTGGCACGGAGTGATACAAGACACGGCCAGCACGGCTACACTTGCGGCCATACTTTCCGCAAGAGAAAAGGTCAGTAATCAAGAAATCAACAGACTAGGTTTTCGATCCCAACAGCTGAGAGTTTACTGCTCTTCGGAAACACACTCTTCCATAGACAAGGCGGTAAAAATCGCCGGGATTGGCTCTGAAAACCTGATAAAAATAGACGTGAATGAGCGCATGGCTATGGAGCCCGAAAGCCTCAAAGCGGCCATTCTGAAGGACATAGCCAATGGTCGCACTCCCTGCTGCGTGGTGGCAACATTGGGAACCACCAGCACCCTGGCATTTGATCCCCTGGATGAAATATCCAGAATCTGTGAAGAGTTAGGAGTTTGGCTGCATGTAGATGCCGCTTATGCCGGCAGTGCATTTATATTGCCAGAATACAGGCACCTCAAACCAGGACTTGAAAGAGCCAATAGTTATGTCTTCAATCCACATAAATGGCTGATGGTCAACTTTGATTGCTCGGCATATTTTGTAAAGGATAAAACAGCCCTACTCAATACATTCTCAATTTTACCCGAATACCTCAAAACCCAAACCCATGGAAATATCAACAATTATCGCGATTGGGGTATTCCACTTGGCCGAAGATTTCGAGCACTCAAATTATGGTTTGTGCTTAGAAGTTATGGGTCTGAGGGATTGAAAAGCTTATTGCGTAAGCATTGCGAACTGGGTAAATGGCTCGAAACACAGATTGACGATCACCCCAACTTTGAGTTGATCACTCCTGCAGCCATGAACGTAGTTGTTTTCAGGTGGAGGCAAGATGACAAAAGCACAGACCAACTCAACATAATTAATTCAGACATTTTACATACCGTAAACGCATCCGGAAAAGCATTTTTATCACACACCAAAGTGAAAGGAAAATACGCCATGAGGTTAGTAGCAGGCCAGACCAACGTGCAACTCACTCACATTCAGAAAGTTTGGAAATTGATTAAAGAAACAGCTCAAAATGTAAAAATTTAATAATGAACTGAACCATATCTTGAAATGAGTTTTTTATTTATCTTGGTACCTATTCATTAACTTAATAAAACTCGATCATGAAGAAAATTTTTATCATGTTGCTTTTGGTATCGGCTACTTATGCCGGATACTCAAACAGTAAGTACACCATCGACGATGCGAAAGTCGAGACTGTACTTAACCAATCTATAGCTGTAGATATGGATTTCGCAATAAACACATTGAACCCTGAATCTGTTCAGGCAGGTCAAAATGTGTGGATTGCAGTTGCTCTCGACTTCTTTTTAGGAGGTTTTGGTATTCACAGGGTGTATCTTGGAACACCTCCAGGAATCATCGCGGGTTACTTCTTTACTTGTGGTGGTATCTTCGGGGTACTTCCGCTTATTGACTTGATCGTACTTGTGATCAACAATGAAGACATCAGCCCTTACATCGACAAGAAAGGTCTTATCATGTTCAATTAAGAACAGATCAATCCCATTAAAAAAAGCCCTCTTTCGAGGGCTTTTTTTATTTCAGCTGCTGCAGTCGCAAACTCATTGTTGCAGCATCTTTCTTATTCCTTTTCTCAGCAAGCTCTTTGGCATATCTGGCTCCCCCAAAATAGAAAGTATAAAACAAAGCAACCCCTGTAAGGCCTCCCGTAAAAAAGTACCCTTTGTATAAGGCATAGGCACTAGCCCCAATCAGACCCGCTTGAATTCCTCCAGAAAGTAGTCCTTTGAATAGGTATCCCGCATACATCTGCCCAACTCCAGGCAAGAACATTGATAGATTAAATGCCTTATCCGAATTTTTTGGCTTTTTGTTTCCATCAAAAACCATTTCTATATCTGGCGCAGAAAACCCCAATAGTTCGCTATTATCAAGCAGCACCTTTTCCGCTTCCTTCCATCTGTAGACTGCAATAAGGTTTAAAGCTTCAAAGAAAATCATGTCAGGATCGTTAGGACCGAAAAGCAGTTTATGCTTAAGCACCTCGTTGTAACTGGCCTGATAGTCCTCACTGAGATAGTAAGCCAATACCTTTTCATAAGAAACGATTTTCATAATAGAATCGCGCGGTTTGAGCCGTATTCTATTCAGTGCCGCCAAAGCTTTGTCATATTGAGATAGAGCTTTATAGCAAAAGGACTTTTTTAGCAGATATTTGGTCCTTACGTTATCGTCCAATGACTCGTAGTACATACGCTCAAAACTCACAGCGGCCAAAAGATATTTGCCCTCTGCAAAGAGCGAATCCCCCTTCTGCCAATCCTGAGCTTTACTTGTATAGCAAGCGCAAAGGAATATGCATGTGAAGCACAACCATTTCATCCTGTGTGTCATAAAAACTTTTTTCTTGAACCCGAACGGCCACCACACTCCCCCAAATATTGGCCACATAAAAGACAGAAAAGATGCTTCCAAAAACAATAAAAGTAGGGCTTTTCGATCCATCCTTTCTATATCCCTCATATGCTTGCAAGGCAAAAATAGCGTTGCTCATCAATGCCATTGTACCCCGACCGAACTGCCCGATGTAATACTTGCCGGAACCCGGAACAATTGCCGAAAAGAGGCCTGCGAGAAATGGTGATTTAGATTTGTGAGTCGATAAATCTCTGGCAATCCTGCTAAGCTCCTCCTGATGTTCCGTAAACTGAAAAAACTCATTATCAAAGGAAGTGGATATCTGATAAAACTGCGTATAATTTCTGGTCAACAGGCTAAAACCTGCCTCTTCCAACTTTAACAATTCTTGTTCCTCAGGTGATAGATTTTCCACCAAACTTAGCTCGGTTATTCCGGCTTCATGATTGTCCAGATAGCCAAATTGAAGTGCCGAATAAAACTTTGCAGCATTCCAGTAATTCAAATTTGATTTACCTACATTTTTAAAAAATGAAATGGACTCAAACCTGTTCTTGTTTAGGTAATTGAATTTTCCCTGATAGAAAGAAATTGTATCCTGCTGACCTGCAGAAGTATGATTGTCTTTAATTGATTCCAAAAACAGACTCGCTTCATCATAAGAAGAAATAGACTCCAGGTGCTTGACAAAACCATAGTCTAATTGAAAATCAGTTTGCGAGTGGACTCGAAAAACCAGGCCAATCAGGAGAGCAAGACTAATCGTTATTCTCATAGTGATCCCAATGGTCTATGCCTGACCCATTCATATTGATTCGTGAAGGAGGAAGCTCTGCAAAAGCTGCCCGGTTGCATCGAGTTAGTCGATCTGCAGTTAAGAACAGTCCCTTGAAAAGCCCGAAATGCTTGAAAACATCATGACTAAACTTAGAACATGAATGATCATAAATACAGTCATTCAGTATTTGTCTGGATAAATGGTTTTTATATAAGCCGTAGAAAAGTCCATCGTACTTTTGGTCTTCTTCTGCATTCTCACTGATCGCTTGAGTCAACAAATGTTGATCCAACTCCTTGTTCTGAGCAGATAAAATCGTAACCATCAGGAGAGCAAAAAATGAAAGTGCTAGTCTCATTTCAACAATGTGGCGTTAGTTGGCACCTGAAAATCAGCCAGGGCTTTATCTTCCGGATCGTCAAATCCAAAATTGCTGAAAGTAGTTTTGGTTATGACCGAATCGCCTTCTGCAAAATCAACCTCTGTGATAGACATAGGAAAATCGGTTCCGCCTACATTTTCATAGTTGTAGTAATACACTTTTTTCAAGTATTCCCCAGACTCAGCTATGTATCCCGTAAAAACAGGATGTTCACCATTGCTTACCAACTCTGCATATTCAATCTGATTTTTAGAGTCCTTCGGAGGGTTGTATTCTGATATCAGCATCATATCTTCAACTCGCGAGTTCCTAAGCGTAAAACCATCAGCTTCTAAGCCTAGATCTCCAGTATTACCCAAAAACAAATAAAAGAAAGTCGTGTTCTGACTTCCCATCCTGTTATCAAGTGTTCTCACCAACTCATTCTTTTTTGCATTGTAAACCTGCACATCACCAAGGGAGTTATTGAGAATATATACATCCATAGGTTTTTGAAAATGTGTGACCATTTCACCACTCGTTTTATATGCAATCCTTGCATCAACTCTAGTCATTTTACCATCTTGCGCCGACCGTTTGGTCATATCGAAACTGACCCACCGAAACGACTGGTCTGGAAGAGCAAAAAGGAAGAAAATAGATAATAATAGGGAGTTCATACGATGGTTCTATTTATTCAAGCAATGTTATCACTATTTGATCAAATCCCAATCCTTATAAGTGTGCACGCATCACATAGACTTTAAACTCTTGTCATGGGCTTCCAGAATCTGACTCACTTCATCATCACCAATACATGTGGAAACGAAAAGCGTCTCGAACTGAGAAGGTGCCAGATAAATGCCGTTTTCGAGCATTGATCTAAAGTACTTCCCAAACAAGGTTGTATCACAAGTTTTGGCTGATTCAAAATCAACAACAGCACTATCAGTAAAAAACATACTGTACATGCTACCTATTTGATTCATTGTGTAATTCAAACCGTATTTTTCAAGAGAACTTTTATATCCCTCTACCAGCGCCTGAGCACTTGCTTCTACCTGCTGGTAAATGTCTGGATTCTGATCTAGCTCCCTCAGGATAGCCAGCCCGGCAGCCATTGCCACAGGGTTGCCGGAGAGCGTTCCTGCCTGGTAAACGGGTCCTTGCGGAGAGACAAAATCCATGATCTCACCTTTACCACCATATGCCCCTACCGGAAGCCCTCCTCCTATTATCTTACCCAGGGTAGTTAGGTCAGGAATAACCCCGAGTAATTCCTGTGCTCCACCTTTAGATAAGCGGAAGCCTGTCATCACTTCATCGAAGATCAATACAATACCCTCTCTGTCGCAAATGGACCTCAAACCTTCGAGAAATCCTTTTTGGGGAGGCAAACACCCCATGTTTCCTGCTACTGGCTCTACTATGATCGCGGCAATCTCTCCTTTGTGGGCTTCCGCCAGACGGGCCACCGCCTCCAGGTCATTGAAGGGTGCCAGCAGCGTGTCTCTGGCTGTTCCAGATGTAACTCCCGGGCTATCAGGCGTACCCATAGTCACAGCTCCGCTTCCTGCGGCAATCAAAAAGGAGTCGCCATGCCCATGGTAACAGCCTTCAAACTTGATGAATTTATCACGCCCGGTATAACCTCTGGCCACTCGGATAGCAGACATGGTAGCCTCTGTACCGGAGTTGACCATTCTAACTTTCTCGATAGAGGGCATCATCTTCGCTATCAGTTCCGCTATTTCAACCTCTCTATCTCCCGGGGCTCCAAATGATGGCGAGTTTTTTACAGCTGCGATGACGGCCTCTTCCACTTGAGGATGGGCATGTCCCAAAATCATAGGTCCCCACGAGTTAATCATATCGATGAACTTGTTTCCATCTTCATCGATCATATACGCGCCCTTGGCTGATTTGAAGAACAGCGGATCTCCACCTACAGCCTTAAAAGCACGAACGGGTGAATTAACTCCACCCGGTATGTATTTTTTAGCCTGATTAAAAAGTGATTTACTCTTTTCAATATTCATAACTCTCTTTATTCACAATCTCTAACTCAGCATTCTCGAATTTGACCACTGGCACTACCTGATTATCGTTGGCCGAGCCAAACTTCATCCCTTGAAAAACTTCGCCTTTCAGGTATTGACCTGACCGAATACCGTTTTGAAAATACACTCCGTGTTGCCCCATAAGGCTTCCAAATTGCATCACAAGCTCATATCCCTGAAGGTGGTATTTGGATGGCATAGTTTTGTATGCTCTTTTGATTCTGTTTTCCAGCAGCAATACAGACGAATCAGGCCTGTCGATGTAACCGGGATAAACCATGCTCACCCCTATTCTTTGAAGCTGACTAAATGAAAGCATCGTAAAGTCCAACCATTCCCCAAAGCCAAACAGTTCCGTACTGTCACCCATTGTCTCTACAGCACTTATGAGATTGTTGGCCAGGTAGTTTTTGCGTGTAGCTCCGAGAATATGGCTCACCGAATCCGGCTTTATATAAAGGAAATTTTCATAATATGTCACCCCTTTGCCTTCATCATTGTAGGATACAGGCAGATAGTAAAGACTATCCCATTCAGCTTTTCCATCCTTGCATTTCCTTAACCTATCAAGTTCATCTTTTCTCACTCTACGCTCTTTTACGTATCGTTTGGGGAGGTTTAATTCTGTAATAGAGTCTGCTTCCTCTTTGGTGTAGTAAGTCTCGTATTCAGCTATCAATGTATCCAAAACTCCTTTGGCATTTTCCTTTGTCAAACTCTGAAACCAAACCACGTTAAATCCTGCCTCTTCAATTTTCTGCTTGTATGTTCCGGCAAATATTGAATCGCGCAAATTGTCTTCATAAAAAACCATCGCATTCCTGTTGCCAGTGAAAGTGGTATCTGCATATTCTGCAAGTCGGGTCGCCATAGTCTCATAGGTAGGCTCGAACAGAAAAGCATATTGATTTCCGCTTATGACATCAGAATTTGACGAAAGCGGGTTGATCATGTTGATCTTATTGATTTGAGAAAAAACCTTGGCGGCACTGACAGGGCCAGGGTAAAGAGGCCCAACAATCAAATCAACTGCGGCTGGAGATACACTTTGAAGCCACTGATCGGTGGTTTCGGCGCTTCTACGGGTATCTACGGGTATCAGGTTGATGTTGATTCCCCTCTGTTTCAGGTCATTGGATGCAAAGAGCATACCCTGATATAGCTCCATAACCAGGTCATTTTGAATAACGGACTCCAGGTTCTGCTGATCGTACATAAATGGCAGCATCACTGCCACATCGTACTTGTCTTTTTTTATTTCCGGAAGCTCTTCTAATCTAAAGTTTCCTTCGTCAAAATTCCATTTGGCGTTCAGCCTGTTTATCAAGTCAAAATCCCGCTCCTCATAAGGCTGCATCATAAGTCTTCGCCCAAAGATCAAAGCCAAATTCTTGTTGGTATCGTGACGCTGATAGAGCTGCCTAAGGGTATCCACACCAAGCGAGGCTAAGAACATCTCATACATTTGTCGTTCCAAATCGGGAGACTTGGTGCCCTTTGAAAGCTTCTGTCCATTTGTTATTCCCGCATCGTAGTTGCCTTTTTCCAAATTGGCATAAGCCAACCAAAAATAGACTTCATTCTTATTGCTCCATTCGGGGTATTTGCTCAGCATCTGAGTCCACATATCTACAGCAAGACGCACGTCACCCTGGTGATATGAGCTCAAAGCATAATAAAATGAAGCATAGCTCCCGAAATAAGGATCTTCAGTCAACGCCCCAAAACTGCCCTTTGCACTTGTGTATTGTCCCTGGCTGAATAGGCGCTTAGCCTCAAGGTACTCTCCCTGGGTATTTTGAGCGACAAGAGAAAACGGCAATACAAAAAGTAGCGCCAGAAAATATGCTGTTCTCAACGTAATGTAATTAAGTGAATATTCAATTTAGCCAAATTATTCCCATTCGATTGTGGCCGGAGGCTTGGAACTGATGTCGTAAACAACACGGTTGACACCTTTGACACGGTTGATGATTTTGTTAGAAACTTTTCCTAAAAACTCATAAGGAAGGTGGCACCAATCTGCAGTCATGCCATCCAGGCTGGATACAGCTCGGAGAGCTACTACATTTTCATAGGTTCGCTCATCTCCCATTACTCCGACGGACTGAACAGGTAGCAACATCGCTCCTGCCTGCCAAACATCATCATAAAGGCCTTCTTCCTTTAATCCTGAAATAAAAACATCATCTACTTCTTGAAGGATGCGTACTTTTTCGGCTGTGATATCTCCGAGTATTCTTATGCCCAGCCCAGGTCCCGGAAATGGGTGTCTTCCTAAGATAAATTCGGGTATTTCAAGCGCTCTACCCACATTCCTTACCTCGTCTTTAAAAAGTAGATTCAGCGGTTCTACCACTTTAAGGTTCATTTTCTCTGGAAGTCCACCAACATTGTGATGCGACTTTATGGTAACAGAAGGGCCATTTACAGAAACTGACTCAATCACATCAGGATATATAGTACCCTGACCAAGCCATTTTACGTCTGTAATTTTATGGGCTTCCTGATCGAATATCTCAATGAAGGTTTTTCCTATTGCCTTTCGCTTAGCCTCTGGGTCGGTTAGTCCTTCCAGTGCCTTGTAAAAATCAGATTTAGCATCCACTCCTTTCACATTCAAACCAAGCCCCTCATAAGATTTGAGTACCTGTTCAAACTCATTCTTGCGCAGGAGTCCATTGTCAACGAATATGCAATAAAGGTTTTTTCCAATAGCGTGATGAATCAGCATAGCCGCCACTGACGAATCAACTCCGCCAGAAAGACCTAAAACAACCTTATCATCACCTAACTTATCTTTGAGTGCAGCGATGGTGTTTTCTGCGAAAATATCAGCGGTCCAGTCTTGACCTGCTCCGCAGATATGCACTACAAAATTCCTAAGAAGCGTTTTACCCTCCAATGAGTGCGTAACTTCCGGATGAAACTGAATGCCATAAACAGGCTTTCCTTCCACCTGAAATGCTGCCACGGGAATACTCTCCGTATGAGCGATCAATTTGAAATTATCGGGAAGCTCAGTGATGGTATCGCCATGTGACATCCACACCTGGCTACCATAGTTCATTTCTTTCATCAAATCCACATGTGAGTCGATATGATCAAGGTTGGCACGACCATATTCCCGATGTTCTGATCTGGACACGGTACCACCATGCTTATGAGCCAGTAGTTGGGCTCCATAACAAACACCTAACACAGGCAAATCACCAAAAGCAGACAAATCAATATCGGGCGCTTCATCCTGCAAAACTGAACATGGGCTGCCACTTAGAATGACTCCTCTCGTTGATGAATCTGGCAATGGAAAGTGGCTAAAAGGATGAATTTCACAATATACATCTAGCTCTCTTACTCTTCTCGCAATAAGTTGGGTATATTGTGAGCCGAAATCCAATATTAGAATTTTGTCTGTCATGGCGCAAAATTAGCAGAATCGATCAAACCCAAAATCGAATTAAGCAATGGATTTGAAAATACTTCAATTTTATGTTTTTTAGCAGCCTGTAAGCACACCAATGACTAGGGAAGAAGAACGATTAAAAGAAAATAAGGAAGGCCAAAACTGGAAAGAATGGGGTCCTTATCTGAGTGAGAGGCAATGGGCAACCGTACGGGAAGATTACACCGAATCGGGTAATGTCTGGGAGAGTGTGATCCACGATCACGCTCGAAGTAAATCCTACCGCTGGGGAGAAGATGGACTTGGTGGATTCTGCAATGCAGATCAACGTATTTGCTTTTCATGGGCGTTTTGGAATGGTAAAGACGAAATCCTCAAGGAAAGGCTTTTTGGACTGACCAGCCATGAAGGAAACCACGGAGAAGATGTAAAAGAAATCTATTTCTACCTGGACAGCACTCCAACGCACTCGTACATGAAGATGCTATATAAGTACCCTCAGTGCGAATTCCCCTATGCCGAATTGGTTGACCGTAATGTGGGGAGGTCTAAGGACATGAAGGAGTACGAAATAATGGATACTGGAATATTTGACAAAGATGAATATTTCGACATTTTTTTGAACTACACTAAAAACACCCCAGAGGATTTTTTGCTTCATGCGGAAATCCAAAACCGGGGAGACAAGGATGCTGAACTAACCGCCCTCCCTACTTTCTGGTTTAGAAACACATGGTCATCAGGCAGGGACAAAGTAAAACCCAATATTCATCAGGTTTCTGATCGTCACATGAAGATCGATCACCACCTGCTGGGTTCGTTCAATATTTACTTCGATGAGCAGCTAACAGAAACAGCTTTCTGCAACAACGAAACCAACAGAAAGCGTCTATACGGCACCAAAAACTCATCTAAGTATACCAAAGACGGCATCAACGATTATGTCATAAATAAGAAAAAAGATGCCATCAACCCAAAGCAAACCGGCACCAAAGCAAGTGGCATATATAAGGTAATGGTAAAAGCCAAAGGGTCTGTCACGGTCAAGGTGCGCTTCTCCAAAGAGGAGCTCAGCGATCCTTTTGGCGATTATTCTCATATTGTGGATGAGAGAATTGCAGAGGCGGATGACTTCTTCAATGCCAAACATGCCAAAGTGGATGACCCTGAGCTCAGGAGTATACAGCGTCAGGCCTGGGCGGGTATGATGTGGAGCAAACAGTTTTATTATTATAACATCAGAAACTGGATTCATGGAGACCCGGGAAGGATGAAACCTTCTCAAAATCGAAAATTCGGCAGAAATTCTGACTGGCAGCACTTGTATAATTATGACATCCTGAGTATGCCGGATAAATGGGAATACCCCTGGTATGCAGCATGGGATTTGGCTTTTCATACTATACCGATTGCTCGAATAGACCCGGATTTCGCTAAAGATCAATTACTGCTTTTGCTAAAGGACAGGTACCTGCACCCCAATGGTCAGATGCCGGCTTACGAATGGAATTTTAGTGATGTGAACCCTCCGGTACACGCATGGGCGGTTACCCGGGTATTTGAAATAGATAAGAAAATCAACGGAAAGCCTGATTATGAATTCTTGCAGAAGGCCTTCCATAAACTCAGTTTGAACTTTACCTGGTGGGTAAACAGGAAAGATGCCGAAGGCAACAACGTGTTTGAAGGCGGCTTCCTCGGTCTGGATAACATTGGGGTTTTTGACAGAAATCACCCCGTGGTGGAGGATGCCAAACTGGAGCAAGCAGACAGCACAAGCTGGATGGCCATGTTCTCACTCAACATGCTAAAAATAGCTCTGGATCTTTCGATGGAGCATCCTGTATATCAGGATATGGCAAGCAAGTTTTTCGAGCATTTCCTATACATCTCTGGAGCCATGAATAATATTGGTGAAACCAATGTAGATCTCTGGGACGATGAAGATTTCTTCTACTATGACGTGATGCACACGCCAGACAAGCCCAATCAGCAGATGAAAATTCGCTCGATGGTCGGGCTGATTCCGCTCTTTGCTGTAGAGATTTTGAGAGACGAAAACTACAAACACCTGGACGAATTTCGCGAGCGGCTGGAGTTCTTTCTGAAGGAGCGACCTAGATTGGCTTCATTGGTTTCGCGATGGGAATCACAGGGCAAGGGAGAGCGTAGATTACTGAGTATTCTCAGGGGATTCAGAATGAAAAAAATACTGGAAAGAATGCTCGACCCTGAAGAATTTCTTTCTGATTATGGAATCAGAGCCTTATCAAAATTTCACGAGAAGAATCCATATGAATTAAAAATTGATGGTAAAACGCTCAGTGTTACTTATCTGCCAGGAGAATCAGACTCTTCTTTCTTTGGAGGTAACTCCAACTGGCGGGGACCGATCTGGTTTCCTGTTAATTATTTGATTTTAGAATCTCTGCTAAAATACTCCGCCTACTACAGCGAAGAATACACGGTGGAATTTCCGAAAGGCAGCAGCAAGCATCACAACCTTGTTGACATCACCAGAGGAATTTGCAAACGCATGTTTTCCATATTTACCAAAGATAAAAACGGTTACAGACCTGTGTATGGTGGCGACCTGAAATTCCAAAATGACCCGCACTTTAAAGATTATATATTGTTCTATGAGTACTTTAACGGCGATACCGGAGAAGGACTAGGTGCATCTCACCAAACCGGATGGACCGGACTCATCGCCGAGATGATCCATAGATATTATAACGTTCGCTAAACCTATTCTTAATAGTTAATATCTAACTTTGATTTTTAACTCTAATACGAAATGAGATACATTTTTTCGCTCACACTACTACTACTCACGCTTTTTTCCCACTCTCAAAATACGCCACCAAAACTTGTAGTCGGGATCGTTATTGATCAGATGAAGTATGATTACATCGTCAGGTTTCAGGATGATTTCATCGAAGGTGGTTTCAAAAGGCTTATCAATGATGGCTTTCTCTATAGAAATGCCCATTACAACTACATACCCACAAGAACGGGTCCTGGCCATGCCTCAATATACACGGGAACCACTCCGGCAACTCACGGAATTATAGGTAATAGCTGGTACATGCGATCCCTCGGAAAAAACATGAACTGCGTGGGAGACAGCACTGTCACAGCCGTGGGTGGTGAGGAGAACAGCGGCCATGTGTCACCAAGAAATTTACTCACCACTACGGTAACTGACGAACTAAGGCTATCGACCAACATGGCGGCCAAAGTAGTTGGCGTATCTATAAAAGACCGGGGTGCCTGCCTGCCTGCCGGTCACAACCCCACGGGGGCATACTGGTACGATTTGGAAACTGGTAACATGATCACCAGTACCTACTATACCGAAAAACTGCCCGACTGGGTGGAAGATTTCAATAACAAAGAGAGATTCAGATATCACCTCAACCAAAAATGGGAATTGTTCAATGAGCTTGAAACCTATAATGAGAGCATCGCGGATGATAACAATTTTGAGCAAGAAGCCTGGGATGGTTTTGGAACCACCTTCCCTTATGATTATTCAAAAGTAAAGCGCACCCCACGAGCACTCAAGTATTCGCCCTTCTCCAATGCGTTTGTTAGTGAGTTTGCACAAGAAGCAATCATTCAGGAAAAAATGGGAGAAGATGACATTACTGACTTTATCACCATAAGCTTCTCAGGAACAGATGACCTGGGTCATAGGTTTGGTCCCAGATCACTGGAAATACAGGACGCTTATCTGAGACTTGATTATGACATCAGCCAGTTGCTGATCTTTCTGGACGGACAGCTGGGAAAAGGCAACTATACTGTATTCGTGACTGCCGACCATGGCGGAGCTGATGTGCCTTCATATTCCGTGAGCAACAAAATGGTAGGAGGATATTACAACAGCAAGTATATACGAGACCTTGTAAGCAATGGACTTGCAGAAAAGTATGGAGAAGGTGATTGGATCTCTAAAATGGTTAACGACCAGATATATCTCAACCATGAACTGATCGATGAGAAAAAACTTGATCTGGCTTCTGTTCAGGAGTACACCACGAAAATACTGGTTACAGAACCGTACATTACAGAAGCCTATACAGCCACAAGGGCTGCCTATAGGAGCTTCACTTCTGAGATGGCGCTGAGGCTACAGCGCGGTTATAACACCAGCCTGTCAGGTGATGTGCTGATTGTATATAAATCTGGTTATCTCAACGACGGTTATGGCAGAAAAGGAACCGACCACAGAACCGGGTATACCTACGACACCCATATTCCAATCATTTTTTACGGAAACAGTATTCCGAAAGGAAATGCGGTACGCAGGGTGAACATTACGGACATTGCTCCCACAATTTCCACACTATTGAACATTACTTTGCCATCTGGTGCCACAGGCAACCCACTTATTGAAATTTTTGAATGAACGAAATAGGATTGATTTTCGATATGGATGGTGTCATCGTTGACAACCACGAATATCACTTTTTGGCCTGGCAAAAACTGGCGGGCAAGCGTGGTATAGAAATCACTGAAGAATTCTATCGCCTCAACATGAACGGGCGCACCATTGACGAATTGGTGAAAATAGTTTTCAGCCTGGATGTGAGCAAGGAGGAAGCGCGAGAGATCGGGATGGAAAAGGAAGAAATCTATCGTGAATTGTATAATGACCACCGCACACCCACAAAAGGACTAATCGAATTTCTCGAAAGCGCCACAAGTCTGGGAATCCCCATGATAGTGGGAACGTCTGCACCAAATCAAAATGTAACTTTTACACTTGATGGTCTTGATCTTAGAAAATATTTTATCGGTGTGGTAGATGACTTAATGGTGACCAAAGGAAAACCAAATCCGGAGGTTTATTTAAAATGTGCCGAAGAAATAGGCCGCAAGCCTGAAAACTGTATTGTTTTTGAAGATGCCGTATCCGGAATCAAAGCAGGCAAAGGTGCAGGCGCCAAGGTGATAGGCTTGGCCACTTCGCACAAAAGAGAAGAGTTATCAGCAGACCTGATCATAGATAACTTTGAAGGGTTCAGCGTAAATGATGTTAAATCCGTACTGAATATTAAGTAATGAAAGCACTTTTCTCCATACTCTCCATTTGTTTGATCACGCTGACACAGGCGCAGGAATTGCGCATAGCAAAACTCAAATATGATGGTGGTGGAGACTGGTATTCCAACAAGACGGCTCTGCCTAACCTCATTAAATTTTGCAACGCCAATCTGGGAACAGAAATCGCGCGAAATGATGATGTCGTGGAGGTGTCAAGTCCAGACATTTACCTCTACCCATATGTATATATGACCGGGCATGGCAATGTGGCTTTCAGTGATGAGGATGCTGAGAACCTCAGAAACTACCTGAAGTCTGGAGGCTTCCTTCACATAGATGACAATTACGGTTTAGATCCTTTTATTAGAATCGAAATAAAAAAGGTGTTTCCAAATTCTCAGTTCGTAGAAATTCCATTTGATCATCCCATTTATCATCAGAAGTTTGATTTCCCCGACGGATTACCAAAAATCCATGAGCATGACGGCAAGCCTGCGCAGGGCTATGGAATTATTGTGGACGGCCGGCTGGTTTGCTTTTACACCTACGAGTGTGATTTGGGTAATGGATGGGAAGACCGATCGATCCACAATGATCCTGAAGAAAGCCGTCAGAAAGCCCTAAAGATGGGTGCCAATATAATCTCGTACGTTTTCACCTCAGAGATATAAAAAAAGGCCACATCCCAGATGTGACCTCTATCGCCCTACCAGATCTTCGATCCAGTCACTTAATTATCCTTTTCTACCTCTTGGATTTATAGTTTTAGTGGTGGTTTCTCCATCGATAGTTATTTCGATTTCATTGTCACAAGTACCATCTCCATAGTCTATTACCGCTGTTCTCTCTCCATTTACAATCTCCTTAACTCCGGCTACAGGAATGAAACTTAAGCCTCCCCAGCAGCCTCTTTTGAATAGTAAATCTTCAAGAATGGTCACAGAATAATCAGTACCGTCTCTCTTAACACCTTCTGCTGACCCTGCGAGAGTTGAGTAATCTCCGTCTTCTTCATCGCCTCTAACCATGGTTCTCGTATGATCTGCATCACGCGTTGCAAAGGTTTCATCTGGAAAAATCAGTTTACCATCTGTCGTAGTGGCATTCACCACGATTGTGGTTGAATCTGCACTCACAATTTCCGTTCTGCGACTTCCTTCTACTTTTACGCTATCCAGATAAAAGTCTTCGAGTGTCACTTCTCTGAAAGAGCCAGTTGCATACCTACGCCCATTATACTCGATGATGATTTTACCTTTTCTGACTACACCATAAGGACCCTCACATCCATCGCCAAAATCAATGGTAATGATTTGATTCACAGTATCCTTCTCGATTTCAGCACAATCAAGCGCACGATCTCTGCGATCCCACCCCCTTTTGAAGCCTATAAACCTTCCTCCGTCGTTGGATGACAACCCAAGCATATCCATTCCAGCCTCAGTGAGCATATCTATATCGTCATAACTAGACTCCATGGACTCCTCGGTAGAAATATCCAAACTGGCAATAGCCTGTATGGTTGCTAGTTCTTCCATATCAGATTCTGCATCCGTCTGATCACACGCCACAAATGCAAACAGCATAAGGGTAATTGATAATATTGATAACTTTTTCATCGGTTTGAATTGTTTGTTTCTAATTGATTTGCTCCTTTGACAGCACCGAGTTTAAAAGGTTTAATCGAGTTGCAAGTTTTTTATATTTATTTTTAAGTTTCTCATCAGAGAGTATGGAAAACTCCACTTATCACAACTAATCCAGCAATAAGATGAAGAGACTCACCGTCTGTTTTGCGTTGACAATTTTATCCTGCTATGAAATTGATGCACAGGGTTGTAGCGATGCGGGTTTTTGCACCATGGGTGCTATGAAACCAGATCAGTCCTATTCGAAAAAGATCGATTTCAAATTGCGATCTTTGGAATTAAACTACTATTACGGTACCACTACGCTTACTCCTAAGATTACAGTATATACTGCCGACGTTGCGATTGGGATCAACGCCAAAACTTCTTTTCAGCTCAAACTCCCCTATCAAACTGTAACGGGAAATTTTGGAGACAATGCGGGCATGGGAGACATTTCGGTGAGTGCGTCAAGAACCGTTGGGAAATGGAAGGGGTATAGCATAGGAGCCACGATAGGGGGAAAAATACCAAGTGGATATGGCAGTGACAAAGCTTCAGGAGAAGGTGGCACATTTGGAGCAAATGGAGGAAACCCTGGTGACCTACCTATGTATTACCAGGTAAGTCTGGGTTCCTATGATGTGGTGGCCGGCGCATCCATGATCAACGAAAAATGGCTTTTCGCTACAGGAATTCAGATCCCGATCATTCATCAAAATGACAATGATTTTCGCTGGGGCAAATGGCCAAACTACCCCGGAGGAGAAGAATATGTTAAAAAATACTGGCTGGCTAACAACCTGAAAAGAGGAACGGATGTCATGCTACGCGTGGAACGTAACTGGCGATTTCTCAACTACAATTTCTCTTTTGGAGCATTGCCCATATATAGAATTACAAAAGACCGTAGGTATGATTTCACTCCCGGCGTAGAAAAAATGATCAAGGTTCCAAACTCTACAGGGCTGGCACTTTCAGTACTGGGGAGCGCGGGCTATCATTTTAATGTAAACAACAGCGTCAAACTCATATACGGGCTGAAGCTCATGGATCGTGAGAACAACCCGGATGGCCTCACCAGGCACTCTGTCACAAGTTTTAGCTACATATATCGATTCTGATGTTGAAAAAACTATCATTTATAATCTCGCTACTCATCTACGCTCAGGTTAGTGCTCAGGAATCAGACTATCTGCAGGCAGAGTATGATTTTGCGAATGCATCGTATGAAAAAGCTTATAGTGAGTATAGAACTGCCTCTCAGCAATATGAAAGCAATGACGACTTTCTCAACTATGCATCATGCAATCTAAAAATGGCTCAATGCAGATTGGCTCAAGGTAAAGCGAATCTCTGTGTTCAGCTGGCAGAGCGAACAATAGAATACCTGAATGAAGTACTACCCAAAGATGAAACATTGAAAGCCCGAGGCTTGAGCATCTTGGGCGAGGGCTATCTCAATTTGGGAAGAAACGACCTGGCCCTTGAGGCACTCACGAAAGAGGAGCAGTTTCATGGAGCTGCCAACACACTAGAAGCAGCCGACTGCTTCAACAATCTTGGAATTGTTTACTGGAACACAGGCAACAAATCGACCGCACTCTCCTACCACGAGCGCTCACTCAATATCAAAAATGAATTACTAGACGAAAACGATCCCGCCATAGCCGATTCCTACAACAACATAGGTTTGATCTATCTGGAAGATGAATACCTGCAGGCCATCATCTATTTCAACAAAGCGATCAAAATCTATCAGGCTGCAGCAGATGTGAACAACACTAAAATTGCAAACTGCTATAGCAATTTGGCTTTTGCCTATAGCAATCAGGGCAACCACAATGAAGCGCTTCAGTACCTCGACCTGGTGATGTACACATGGGATTCTTCGTTCGACGGAGATCACCCAAACAAAGCCTTCACGCTTTCTAACAAAGGCAGAATTCTAGAAAAACAGGGGGATTTAAACAAAGCCCTTCATTTCCAGCAGGAAGCCTTACATCAGTATCTTAGGATATATGGTGACAAACACCCGGAGGTGGCGAATGCCTATTTTTTGATTGGGTCCGTATATCAGAAAAAGGAAAAGTATGAGCTTGCAGTGGAGCATTTTCAATCGTCTATTTATGCTAATCTTTTTTCTCAGGAGTCGAACTCAGTTTATGATCTTCCTGAAATCAGAGACTATTACAACGGCGATATTTTACTCTCATCACTTCAGTCCAAGGCCGGGGCTTTAGAAGCGCTGCACTACGAAAAAACCCTGAAGCCGCAAGACCTTATTGGCTCGCTGGACACCTACACTGCGTGCGATGAGCTGATCACAAAAATCAGACAACTAAGACTAAGTGAAACGGACAAACTAAGACTTGGGGCTATTTCCAATGATGTTTATGAAAACGGAATACGCATCGCCGTGGAGCTGAGCAGAAGAACACTTAAAAAACAACTATATAGCGAGCGGGCTTTTAATTTTTGCGAGAGAAGTAAATCCGCCATTCTTCTAGAAGCCATTCAGGAGACCAAGGCCAAATCCTTTTCCGGGATACCGAAAGACTTACTGGCGCTTGAAGATAGCCTGAAAACAGAAATTAGTTACCTCAAACAAGAACTGGCTCAAACTCAGGAAAAAAACGAAGAAATCAAGGAAAATCTTTTCAAGTTCGAACAGCAGTACCGGCTATTTATAGAAAAACTTGAAATGGACTACCCCTCCTATTTCAATCTGAAATACAATCAGAAATTTGCTACGGTAACAGAGTTGCAAAAAGCTTTAGGAGAAAACTCGGCCATCCTCTCCTACTTCACAGGTGAAAACACCATTTTCATCTTCAATATCACCAGGAACGACCTGGAAATTTTCGACATCCCGAAAGAGGAAAACTTTTTCCAAACAGCCAAAGCTTTTCGGAACAGCATCAAATATGATGTGTTTAATACTTTCGTCAAATCATCAACCAAATTATACAAACAGTTGATTCCGAACATCCATAAGGACGTAAATCACCTAATCATACTACCGGACGGAGTTTTAGGCACATTGCCTTTTGAAGCATTTACACTAGACGAAGGAGACCCGAGCAACTATGCACAGCTAACCTACCTGATAGAACAATATGCCATCTCGTATGATTATGCCGCCACGCTACTCCTTGACCGTCTTCATGACACACAAACTACAACAGCAAACGGAATTCTGCTTACAGCGCCGGTTTCCTTCGCCGGTAATGACATTGAAATGCCGGATCTGCCAGCGACTAAAGATGAAGTAAATGAAATACGATATTTATTCATCTCAACTGACCAAAAGCCAACCCTTATGGCAGAAAAGAATGCTTCTGAAACGGCAATAAAAAATCAGCAGCTCAACGAATATAAATACCTCCACTTTGCCACGCATGGTCTGGTCGACGAATCTAAACCCGAGCTCTCCAGGGTATTCTTGTGTCCCTCAGATGCTGATGATGGCAGTTTGTATTCTGGAGAGATCTATAACCTCAACATCAATGCCGACCTGGTCACGCTCTCAGCTTGTGAGACCGGCCTTGGCAAACTGGCAAAAGGTGAAGGCATCATTGGGCTGAGTAGGTCCCTGATGTATGCAGGAGCTAAAAATCTGATAGTATCGCTCTGGCAAGTAGCTGACCAAAGCACGTCAGAACTGATGATTGACTTTTACAAACAACATCTGCATCACTCAAACAACAATCTGTTTAATGACGATTTGCGTAAAGCAAAACTGACTTTGCTGCACTCCGAAAATTACTCAAGTCCCTATTATTGGGCGCCATTTATTCTCGTTGGAGATTAATTGATTCATTATCAGCCGATTCCACTGATTTAAGAAAAATCCTTTTTTAACTTTGCGCTCTTATGAAGCGCGTGGCATTTTATACTCTGGGTTGCAAGCTCAATTTTTCGGAGACCTCTACAATCTCCAGAATGTTTGAGGACAAAGGATTCGAAAAAGTGGACTTTACTGATAAGCCTGACATTTTCATTATCAACACGTGTTCTGTGACCGATAATGCAGACAAAAAATGTCGCAAGATTGTGAAGGAAGCTAAAAAGATCTCGCCTAAAAGCTACGTCACAATCATAGGCTGTTACGCCCAGCTAAAGCCAAAAGAAATTAGCGAAATCAAAGGTGTGGATGCCGTACTGGGTGCTGCTGAAAAGTTTAGGCTTTTCGACTACCTGGAAGATTTCACATCTAAGAATGAGCCACAGGTTTTTGCCTCAGAAATACAGGAAGCAAACTCATTCAACGCCTCGCATTCGTATGGAGACCGCACCAGAACATTCCTAAAAGTTCAAGACGGCTGCAACTACGGCTGTGCATTTTGCACCATTCCGCTGGCTCGTGGCAAAAGCCGAAGCGATAGCATCGCCAACATTGTATCTCAAGCAAAGCAAATTGCTAAAACTGAAGTCAAAGAAGTAGTGCTCACTGGAGTAAACATCGGAGACTTTGGTGTGCAGGATGGGCGAAGAAAAGAAAAATTCATCGATTTGATCAAAGCACTGGATGAAGTAGAAGGGATAAATCGTTTTAGAATTTCATCTATCGAACCCAACCTACTTTCCAATGAGGTGATCAAATTCGTGTCACAAAGCAAGCGGTTTGTTCCACACTTTCATGTGCCACTCCAGTCGGGAAGCGATGAAATACTCAAACGCATGAACCGTCGGTATTTAAGCAACCTGTATAAAGACAGAGTTCAAACAATCAAATCACTGATGCCCGATTGCTGCATCGGAGTAGATGTGATTACAGGGTTTCCGGGAGAAACGGAGGAAGAGTTTCTAAAAACATATGAGTTTCTAAATGAGCTAGATGTCTCCTATCTGCACGTATTCACATATTCGGAAAGACCTAATACGCAAGCTTTGGAAATGGATGGCGTGGTACCCGTAGTTGAGCGTCAGCGAAGGTCGAGTATGCTGCGAACGCTTTCTGAAAAGAAAAAGAGATATTTCTACAATCAAAACCTCGATAAAACATCTACGGTACTTTTCGAGGATGATGTGGAAAATGGCATGATGGAAGGGTTTACTGAAAACTATGTACGCGTAAAAGCCAAATACGACCCCATTCTGATCAATGAACTCAAGACCTTGCGACTAACAGAAGTCGATGCAGATGGGCTCATGCTGGTGGAAGATCACGACGAAATTCTGGTGCACGGCTAATTCCATTAAATCACCACTCGTTTTTCAAACACAACCAAAGGTTTAAATAATGATCTACATCACGCAATTAATCTACATCAAAACAGAAAAGGAGTTAGAATTTCAACAATTCGAAAGCAATGTATTGCCCATTATGGAAACATTTGGAGGTAAAATTGTGCAGAGAATCCGGCCTACATCTGAAACCTTCATCTCTGGAGAAAAAAACCAGCCATACGAGGTTCATATAGTCTCATTCGAATCAGAGGATCAGCTAAACAGGTACATCAGGGATGATGCACGCTTAAAATACAACCACCTGAAAGAACAATCCGTAGAATCCGTTCTCATGGTCAAAGGAAAAAAAATGTAAACCATAATTAACCATTTTTAAATCATGAAAATCATTTGCATCGGGCGCAACTATGCCGAGCATATTGCAGAGTTGGGCAATGAAAGGCCCTCAAATCCGGTCATATTCATGAAGCCCGACACGGCCATATTGAAAGACAATGCTCCTTTTTATTACCCTGCTTTTTCGCAGGATATACACCACGAGGTGGAAGTGCTTGTGAAAATCAAAAAAGAAGGCAAGTCTATAACTCCAGAGTTTGCTCACAAATATTACGATGAGATTGGCCTGGGCGTTGATTTTACGGCCAGAGACATACAAAGTGAGCTCAAAGAGAAAGGACACCCCTGGGAAAGAGCTAAAGCTTTTAACGGCTCTGCTCCTATCGGAAAATTCACTACCAAAGGAGGTGCGGATATGGAAAATCTGGATTTTGAATTAAAGGTAAATGGTGAAACAGCACAGCAGGGCAACACCGGATTGATGCTTTGGCCAATTGACGAGCTGATCTCCTATGTTTCACAATTCTTCACCTTAAAAACAGGTGACATTATTTTCACCGGAACACCCAAAGGTGTGGGGCCAGTCAATATCGGAGATCACCTAACGGGGTATCTTCAGGGAGAAGAAATGTTCAGCTTTGATGTCAAGTAGAGCTACACCCGGTGTTCATCGAAAAATTCATTGGATTTTCTTAAGTATTAATTGTCTTGCAAGCATATTTTTTCAGAAAGTGCCTTCGTTGTTTTGAGACATCAATGGCATATTTAATATTTACTGAAATCGGTCAAGCGACGTTGGGAATGCGCAGAGTATACACACTAATTCTAATTTTTTCTTTTTTCAATTCAAGCGGTCAAACGGACCTCAAGGGATACTACATGTTTCCCATAAATCCAGGACAGCAAAACTATCTGGCCGGAACCATGGGAGAGCTACGGTCGTCGCATTTTCATGCCGGGATAGATGTCAAAACGGGTGGACAAATAGGCTTACCTGTCTATGCTGCAGCAGATGGGTATGTATGGCGCGTGCGAGTAGCCACAGGCGGATATGGCAATGCCATCTACCTGCGCCATCCCAATGGCACCACTACAGTTTATGCTCACCTTGACAAGTTTGAACCAAAACTTGCTCAACACATTTTAGAAAATCAGTACAAAGAGGAGTCATTCACCGTTCAGCTCTTTCCAGACAAAGCACTTTTTCCAGTAAAAAAAGGAGACATCATTGCCTATTCAGGAAACACCGGATCGTCGAGCGGCCCGCACCTGCATTTCGAAATTCGAGATGCAAACCAAAATATCCTCGACCCTCTGCTATACGGGTTTGATGAAATAGTAGATACACAATCTCCCCTGCTCAAGCGAATTGGTTTTGTGACACTCGACAAAGAAGCCCGCGTAAACAAAACATTTGGTAGATATGATTTCGAGGTAATAAAAACCGCAACCATTTTCACAACCCGAACTCCCATTTCGCTAAGCGGTAAAATCGGCGTGGAAGTCTATGCCTATGACAGGCAAGATGGCGTTTGGAGTAAAAATGGAATTTCTGAGATCACTATGAAAATAGATGGAGATACGGTCTTCAGTCAGCTCAAGTCCAATCTTTCATTTTCCAAGCAGCGAAACATACTCACACACATGGACTATGCCGCTTACAAAGAAAAAGGATTGAAATACAACAAGCTTTTTGTCGATGATGGCAACACGCATGACATTTATATGACACCTTCTTCTGGCTTTGATTTCAACGACTCCACTCACTTCATTCAGATCTACCTTAAAGATTCATACGGCAACATTTCAACTTTTGAAACCAAAGTCAATAACCACAAAATAGTATATCCGCCCAATCCAAAGATTAGAGACTTTGAGGTATTTCGAAATTTCCTTCATTTCAAAGCGGATCACACAGGCAACCCCAACTTAATTCAACTCTATCTTGGGCAAGCTTTTGTGGAGCTCACCCCCTATCGCACAGACAAGCACAACGCATACTACATCTGGGACTTGAGAGAAGGCTTGCCTGATTCTGTGAACTTTTGTGGCGAAGTGATGAGCACAGGGATTTTCGCAGAAATACCATCCAACACAGAGACGGCCTTTTACAATCATGCCTCCGATTTGCTATTCAATAAAAGATCACTTTTTGACACGCTTTACCTCCGATTCGAAAAAAGCTTTGACACAACACGACAACTCGAAATTTTCTCCTTTCTACACCCGGATGTCCCACTGAAATCCTCCGTTGAAATTACGCTCAAACCAGAAGAATCCTACCCTGACACAGCTGCAGCTGTTTATTCTGTATATAAAAACCGCCTCAACTACATGGGTGGAGAGTGGAACGATGGCTCCATAACTTTTAAAACCAGAGACCTTGTCTCCTATACGATTTCATTGGATACGATCCCTCCCGTAATCAGCCCGACCATCATCAACAAGGACAATGTATATTTCAAAATCAACGATGAAAAATCCGGCATCAAAAGTTACAAGGCTACCATAAATGGAGAGTTTGTGTTGATGAACTACGAATCAAAAAAGAAATTGATCTGGTCAGAGAAACTACACAAAAACATTCCGTTCGTTGGTGAGTTTGTCTTAGAGGTGGAAGACAACACTGGCAATAAATCAACATATAAAAAGACGTTTTAGAATGGCACTACAGGCAGGAGACAAAGCACCTGAATTTGAAAGCATCGATCAGGACGGAAACCCAATCAAACTGTCCGACTTTAAGGGCAAAAAACTGGTGATGTACTTTTATCCTAAAGACAACACTCCGGGATGTACCGCAGAATCATGTGACCTGCGAGACAATTACGAAAGGTTTCTAAAGCTGGGATATGAAGTAATTGGCGTGAGTACAGATAGTGCCAAGTCGCACAGAAAATTCATTGACAAATTTGAGCTTCCTTTTTCTCTTGTAGCAGATGAAGACAAGTCTGTTCATGAAAAGTACGGCACATGGCAAGAGAAGCAGATGTATGGCCGCAAATATATGGGGACTGTGAGAACCACATTTATCATCGACGAAGATGGACTGATATCAGAAGTGATAGGAAAGGTGAAAACTAAAGCCCACACAGCTCAGATATTGGGTGAGTAGATTTTTGCTCCACCCATCTGCCCGTACCACTACCCTTCTCTTGCGGGGAAATTGACAGGATTTACCGATGGTCAGTGAAACGACAGTTGATTCCAAGCATCATTCCTGTTTCTGCAGTGCAGTGAAGAAAAACCGGAATCTCATCATCTACTGATATTCCAATAGTCTCTCTTAACGCTTGAAACAACAGACCAGAAACTATCAGGTCGTAAGCCCCTAAAGCACGGTAACCGGAGGCAGAATATCAAAAGAGCCACAGGACTAAAATTTCACGCTAGTTGAACACAGGATCTTAGCATCAAGAGCAAGCCAAATATGCCCAGGTCTTCTTTTTTGGTTTCTATACAAAGCTTCCCACCTTTGTGCCATGATTTCAAACCGAGAACTCTTCCTGAAAAACCTGGCTCAGACAACTGACTTTCCTCTGCTTATCGAAATAGAAAAAGCAAAAGGCATATACATGTATGGTCCGAATGGTGAAGAGTACATCGATCTTATTTCCGGAATAGGTGTGAGCAACGTTGGCCATGGCCACCCTGAAGTGATACAGGCTGTCAAAGATCAGGCTGAGAAGTACATGCACCTAATGGTATATGGTGAGTTTGTTCAAAGCCCTCAGGTAAAACTGGCCGAAGCTATTGTCGCGACGCTCCCTGATCCGCTTTCTTCCGTCTATCTGGTAAACTCAGGAAGCGAGGCTGTGGAAGGTGCTTTGAAGTTGGCCAAAAGACATACAGGAAAACCCAACATCATCTCTTGCATAAATGCCTACCACGGATCTTCACATGGCGCCCTGTCTGCCGGGGGCAATGAGACATTCAAACAAAACTATCGTCCGCTCGTACCTGGGTTTTCCAATATTCAATTCAACAGCACTCAAGACCTGGATCAAATTGACGAGCAGACAGCCGGGGTAATCATAGAAACCGTACAAGGTGAAGCCGGCATCAGAGTGGCCAACCCTGATTATTTTAAAAAAGTGAAAGCCCGGTGCGAAGAAGTCGGAGCTTTGCTGATTCTTGATGAAATACAAGCCGGATTTGGTCGCACAGGCACATTTTGGGCATTTGAGCAATACGGCATCACCCCTGATATTATTGTCAGCGCCAAAGGCATGGGTGGTGGCATGCCTATTGGATGTTTCATTAGTTCGAGCGAAATCATGGGAGCACTGAAAGAAAACCCTATTCTGGGTCACATCACCACCTTCGGTGGTCACCCTGTAAGCTCAGCTGCCTCTCTGGCCACTGTTGAGATCATACAGAAAGAAAACCTACTCAGTCAGGTAGCGGAAAAAGCCGAGCTCTTCAAATCATTATTACAGCACCCACGTATCAAAGACATTCGAAACTTGGGACTCATGATGGCAGTGGAGTTTGAGTCTTTTGATGTGTTGAAGGCCATCATAGACAAGGCTATTGAATTGGGAGTAGTGACAGATTGGTTTCTGTTTTGTGATAACTCCATGCGAATAGCCCCGCCCCTCATCATCACCGAAGATGAAATAAAAAAAGCCTGCAAGATGATCCTGCAGGCTATTGATTCCGTTTGACAGATGTTTTAATCAGAGCAAATTCTCGAGCTCCAGGGAAATTTTCTTTGTTTCATTGTTTCCCTTCACTTCCAGCTCCACAGTAGAATCCGGAACTTTAAGTAGGTCCTCAATCTCGATAAGCGTCATTTCGCTAGCTGATTTACCATTTATACCGATAAGCTCGTCACCCGACTGGATGCCAGCCTGTTTTGCAGGGCCTTCTGGCTGTACCTGATGTATCAAAACTTTACTCATGTCCTTGCTCATCTGCACGTCAAGACCGCTGCAGTTAACCAAAAACTCATCGTCAATCATGCCATTCGGCTCGATGTAAAGATTTTTGGCTTTGTAATCAAACGTAATATTGAACCTGCTCAGCACTTTGTTTCCAACGATTCCCGCTACTTTCTTATCTCCCTGAAGACCAGATTCCACTTGGCTGATACCAATTGGCAAGTCTGCAAATTCATAAAAGCCAAAATCCAACGACTTCACACGTCCTTCATAATGTTTGGTCTCCTTTTTACCCAATCCCTTGACCAGATAAGAGTAATGGTTACCTGTCTTTTTGATAATATCTTTCTGTTTGGCAAACGGGGTATTAAAATCCATAGAAGTACCAGCTCCTGTGTTTACACAAAACGAGCCGCTCACCTCCTGGTCGTTATTTAGCACTACTATTGCCGCTATGGTAGGAATAGCGTTATGAAGCTTGAATGAGACTTTTTTCCCTGTTTTAGGGAATTTATCAAAACCATAAACCTCAAGAAGCATGTCATCATAGTTGAGCCTTACTACGTGATGATGCATAAGATCATAACCTATAATACCATCTATTTTTCTTCCTATGCTTATAGCCAGGTGACTCAAGTCAAAAGCTTCAATACTGACATTGGACTCCAGCTTGATGTCACCCATCTCAATTTTGTTATGCTTGATTTTAGCTCCCTGGATCGACCCTTGTGCTCCAGCAACAGATTCTTTGTGAGACATGTCCAGCTTCAATTTTTTAGCGGCTTCCACGTCTATCACCGTAATCCCTGACCCGGAATCAAAAATAAAATCCAAAGGCTCAGAACCATCTACTTTCAACGCCACGAAAACATGGTCGCCATAGAGTTCCATCGGTGCAGTAGCCACAGGGGTTTGGGCAAATAAATGTATAGAGTAAAGCACCGCGCCAAAAACAATCAACTTCTTCATATTTGTCTTTTTATTTAATCGAGATCTATTCGATGGAGTAGTGCAAATGTTATAACCTTTACATATCACACAATATCCTTTTCGAATCAAGCGTCAATTTAAATCTTTAACCCCAAATGGGGTATATTTTCAGAATAGAATATAAATCAAGCCATGCTCAAAAAAGTAGAACAAGCAACCGAATATTTAAAACAAAAAGGTTTTGAGGCAGCCGAAACAGGGATAATCTTAGGCACAGGTCTGGGTGGCCTCATCGATCAAATAGATATCATTACGTCTATAGAATACACAGAAATACCGCACTTTCCTGTGAGTACTGTTGAGTTTCACAAGGGCAAGTTGATCTATGGTAAGCTTGAAGGCAAAACAATTATAGCCATGCAAGGTCGCTTCCATTATTATGAAGGCTACTCCATGGCTGAGGTGGTGATGCCCGTGAGAGTGATGCACAGGTTAGGCATCAAACAGCTACTGATCTCGAACGCCTCTGGCTCCATGAATTTGAGTTGGAAAAAAGGTGAACTGATGCTTATCGAAGACCACATCAATCTACAGCCGGACAGTCCTCTTCGTGGCAATGATGCCGCTAGCTTTGGCCCCATTTTCACTGACATGAGTGAGCCTTACGATACCACTATGAACAACGATCTGACGGATGCAGCATCACGGTTAAATATCACACTAAACAAGGGAGTATATGTATCTGTAGCCGGCCCCAACTTGGAGACAAAAGCAGAATATCGCTTTCTCAGAAATGCTGGAGCAGACGCTGTGGGCATGTCCACAGTCCCGGAGGTGATAGCAGCAAATCAACTAGGCCTACCTACGGCCGCAATTTCGGTTTTAACAGACGATTGCGATCCTGACAACCTAAAGCCTGTAGATATAAATGACATTATTCAAACTGCCATGACAGCAGAGAAAGACCTTATTGCTATTATAAAAGCATACATAAAATCAAAAACAGCCTGATATGGAAAAGGTGAAAAAAGGAAAACATTATCACACGCCCTACACCCCTCTCGGATACACGCACGAAGAAATAAAAAGCGCATCGGAATCTTTTTATTCCTTTATGGATCAAAGGAGAACCGTAAGGGATATATCCAATCAGTCGGTTGACCGGTCAGTAATTGAAAACATCATCAAAACTGCTTCATCAGCTCCATCGGGAGCGCATAAGCAGCCGTGGACTTTTTGCGCCATATCAAACTCTGAGATAAAAAAGCAAATCAGAGCTGCAGCGGAAAAGGAAGAATATGAAAGCTACAATGGCCGAATGAGTGAAAGGTGGCTCAAAGATTTGGAGCCCATTGGGACTGATCACAACAAGCCGTTTCTAGAAGAGGCTCCCTGGTTAATAGTAGTATTTAAAAGGGTTTATGAACAGGATGAAGGCCAGAAGCAAAACAATTACTATGTGAATGAATCTGTAGGTATAGCATGTGGCTTCCTAATCACGGCCATTCATAATGCCGGACTTGTCACGCTGACTCATACTCCTTCTCCTATGAACTTTCTCACAAAGATTTTAGAAAGACCTGAAAACGAAAGGCCATTTCTGCTGCTTCCTGTAGGCGTCCCAAAAAATGACGCATTGGTGCCAGACCTGAAGCGTAAAGCATTGGAAGAAATCGCAATCTTTTACTGATATGGCAGGATTATGATGTTTTATGGCAGAATTGTGATTTGAAAAATCTTCATAAAAACACATTCACGGCCTATTTTGGTACTTTTCAGCTGAATATAAAAAATACTGCCATGCCTAATATTGGCAGTAATCGAAAGTCATTTGGCAGATTTTAGAATCAAAAGCATCCTAATTTTGCTTTAATAAGTTTCTGAGATAGCTCAGAAATCTTGTCTATAGCTGGTTGGGACCCTGACGGAAACGTCAGGGTTTATTTTTTTAAGCAAATGAGTAAATTGCCACTAAACCCCTAAAAGATGAAACCCATTACAGCATTACTCGCCCTTCTTGTTTCTTGCTCACTCTTCGCTCAATATGGAAACTCAACTGAAATCCTCGAAAGTGGTAAAAAGAAGTTTCCAATAGAATCAGGAAAGATCACCTACACCATAGATGGTACGGCCTCAGGTCAGGCTACCTGCTACTTCGACAGATACGGATGGAGGCAAATTCTGATCAAAGAACTAACTCTGGAGCAATACGGAATTAAAAGCACGGAGAATACAATTGAGCTAATCGATGGAGACAAGATTTTCTCCATTAACCAAAACTCAAAGAAAGGCACCAAAAAATCGGATCCAAGATGGAGTCAGCTGGCGGCATACAAAGAGAGCAGCGAAATACTGAGTATAGTGCTGGAGGATGATGGCGGCATAAAAGAAAAAGACTCAACGCTAGTAGGAAAGCCGGTGCAGTTATGGATCTTCGAGAAAGGACTGGTAAAGTCAGTCTGCGTCTGGAACGGGTTGAACCTGATGGAAACTAAATCTGCCGGAAAGTTAGTCTATGCGATGACCGCTACGGATTTTTCGGAATCCGAAATTGACGAATCTGTATTTGAACTCCCCGGCAACATAGAATGGATTAATCCTTAATTAACAATCAGGTCCGAATATCCACCCTCACTAAATGTCTTGCATGTCATGGCATTACGCAATACGGCTGGCTTCAGCATAGACTTACCAAGTAACATACGCCCGCACTCTTGTATTCCCTCTATTATTGATGGATGTGGATGAATCAATTCGGCAAGTTCATGAATACCAGTATCCATGGATATCAATAAAGCCACAGCTTGAATGGCGCTTGAGGCATGCTCCCCTACCACCCGCATTCCCAGGATTTTCATCTTTTCATCATTGGTGACGAGAATCTTGATAAAACCCTGTGTATTTCGCATGGCAATGGCTCGCGGTATGCAAGAGTAGTCTATGCTCACGACCTTATATTCCAGCCCTTTTTGCTGAGCTTGAATTTCATTCATACCCACACCAGCGACTTCCGGATGCAAAAACATGATGGTTGAGATATTCTCGTAAATCAAATCACGCTCAGGTTTGCCATAGATTCGCTCTATAGCAAAGCGACCTTCCAACTCGCCCACATTTACCAGAGAAATATCAGCCGTGATATCTCCTACTGCATAAATATTCGGCACTGTAGTCTGAGTAAGATCGTCTTTGATTCCGCGGTTATCAACCTCAACTTTGACCGATTCGTCGAACAGGTTATCGTAGTTCGGCACCCTACCAACAGATACAAGTGCCTTTTCCACCCTAAAAATCTCCTTTGAGCCGTCCGTATATTCTAAAGTATACACGACCATCTCATTCTCAACCTTCATATCTATGAGCTTGGAATTCCTGTGGATTAGCACATTCTTAGCTTCCAGATTACGTTCGATTACCCTCACGACATCTTCATCTTCAAATGGTAGGATACGGTCTCCTTTATCTATCAAATGCACCTTGGTATTACCGAAGTTGGAGAATATCGTAGCAAACTCACAGCCAATTACTCCGGCCCCCACTATCACGATGCTCTTAGGGAAATCCTCAAGCTTATCCAGACCATCACTGGTAAACACATGCTCCTCATCAATTGGCAGGGTGGGCAACTTCCGTGGCGTGCTTCCGGTAGCCAGTATGATATAATCAGCTTCAATCTTTTTAGAACCATTGGCCGTATTGATTTCGACCTCATGCTCTCCAGTTACTTTCGCATTTCCGTGAACAAAATCCAGGTGGTTGTCATTGCCCGACACATTGATATTTTGCATATGGTGCTCTAGCTGATCCATGCGCTCGTTGACTGCCTCGCGTACTTCCGCTTTTATATTTTGAAAACTAAAATCAGTATTGGGCAGGTTAAATGCTTTGTTGTGCTTGCGCAATGATGCCGCTTCTCTGCTGAGTTCCCACCATGTTTTACTCCACAGCGCTCCATGATGAATTCCCGCTCCGCCAAGTTGCTTTTTTTCAATGAGTAAAACTTTCTTATGAAAATCAACAGCTCGCATAGCGGCTGCATAGCCAGCAGGTCCAGCGCCAATTACGCATACATCATATTTATCCATAGGGCAAGATTAGGTTTGTTGCAGTCATGAATCTACTGAAAATATTATTCAACATGAAGGAATGGTCGCCGGAAGAGGTCAAGAAAGTATATCTGGAATGCACAAACGAGAAATATGCAATACCAAAACCTCTGTTTTTTAGAAATGAGTTCATTACTGTCCCGGTATAATGTACCTGATAGGTTTAAACGTGAGGTTGCTATGCTATTCATTGAGGTAGCAAAATCCAAAAATGAAAATGATACAATCAAGAATCCGGTTCTTCAGGTTTTTGCTAATTGACTATCTTGGCAAAGTTGTTTTAGCAGAACCTAATTTCAGGATGAATCGATCACATCTACTAGTCATAAGTGCCCTCATTATTATTTATCCTTCACTGACCAGCGCTCAGCAGCTCAACCTAATCGGCAGAGCAAATATTGGGATAGGTTTCGACTACATCTCTCAGGACTTTAAGGGGCTGACAACATTTTATAGCCCTGGGGGTGGCATGGGTTTGGAAGCGGGGCTTGAAGGTGAAATTCAGAATGATCTGTATTGGTATGGAACTTTGGGGTTTACCTATAACCTCAACTTTCACTACGAAGAAATCAATGGGCAAACTACAAAAACCGCATTCTCCTGGAATAAGATAATTTTCACTGGAGGGGTGAATAAATATTTTGATATCAGAAATAAATACATCGCCAACTTTTACGGTGGCGGAGGGCTGATGGTAGCTATCCCCGGCACCCTGAGGAGAACCATAAATAGCACTTACCAAGGAAGAATCGGATACAAGCCTAATCTGGGTCTGCTGATGCATGGCGGAGCGACCCTCACCATCACAGACAATTTTTTACTGCGACCCGAAATCCGATATCGCTACATCAATTTCAAAGCTGAATCGTTTACCCGGGGAGACGTTTCATCTCTGGAGTCGGGACTTAAAAAAGCACGAGGAACGGGATTGGATATTTCTGTAACTATCGTGAAGACAATAAAAGGAGGCTCTAGGTCAAGAAGGTAACTACTTCTTATGTCGCTGCTCCAATACAGCCACTACATCTTGCAGCGTCAGGTTTTTGTGCGAAAGCAAAACCATGAGGTGAAAAAGCAAATCCGCAGACTCAGTTTTCAATAATTCAAGATTATCGTCCATCGCTTCGATCACAACCTCCACGGCCTCCTCTCCTACTTTTTGCGCTACTTTATTCACCCCTTTGGCAAACAAACTACTCGTGTAAGATTCATCTGGCGTGCTGTTTTTGCGTTCTTCTATCACCTGAGTGAGGTGATTCAAGAAAGCTATGGCGTCCGAATTGGTTTCGTTGAAGCAGGTATCTGCCCCTGTGTGGCAAGCTGGGCCAACAGGGTCAGCTTTGATCAGCAAAGTATCCTTATCGCAATCGGCGATGATCTCTTTTACATACAGGAAGTTGCCGGAAGTTTCTCCCTTCGTCCAAAGCCTGTTTTTACTTCGGCTAAAGAAAGTCACTTTTCCTGATGTTTCAGTCTCCTTCAGCGACTCTTCATTCATGTAACCCAGCATCAGCACCTTACCTGTAGTATTGTCCTGAATGATCGCCGGGATCAGGCCATCTCCTTTTTCGAAATCCAGATCCATTATAATCTTATTGGGATGTTTAGTTTACTCAACCCTTGTTTGAGGTGGTTGATTTCTACCTCCTTATAGTGAAAAATACTTGCGGCTAGTGCTGCATCTGCTTTTCCGTCCGCAAATATATCCTGAAAATGCTGCTCCGTTCCGCCTCCGCCGGAAGCAATCACGGGAATTGTAAGCGTCTCAGACATTAGTCTTGTCAGTTCCAATGCAAACCCGGCCTTTGTGCCATCGTGATCCATGGAAGTAAGCAAAATCTCTCCTGCCCCTCTTGACTCCACTTCTTTGGCCCACTCCAAAGTCTTCAACTCGGTAGGCTTAGTGCCTCCATGAGTGTGAACCAAATCCACACCATCTACATTTCTGCTATCGATGGCCACAACGATGCACTGAGAACCAAACTCAGCAGAAAGCTCATCTATCAATGCTGGATTTTTTACAGCCGATGAGTTGACAGAAACCTTATCAGCACCAGCATCGAGTAAAGCCCGGACATCTGATACCGAGCTAATCCCGCCACCAACGGTGAACGGAATATGAACCGCCTCCGCCACATGCCTCACCAATTCAACAAGCGTTTTGCGCTTTTCTAAAGTCGCCGAGATATCCAGAAACACCAATTCGTCAGCTCCCTCCACGGCATACCTCTGGGCCAGCTCTACGGGATCACCCGCATCGCGCAGGGCCACAAAGTTCACGCCTTTGACAGTGCGACCATCTTTTACATCCAAACACGGAATGATTCTTTTCGTCAGCATAATTAAAACTCAGCTAATTGACTCAATGTGATTCTACCCTCATAATAGGCTTTTCCTACTATTGCTCCGGTCAGATCGTTGGCCTCAAGCTTGAGCAGGTCGTCGTACTCAGACACGCCACCACTGGCTATGAGCTTTAAGTCTGTAAAGCGACTCAGTATTTTATCGTATAGTTCAAACGACGGCCCCTGCAAGGCGCCATCCTTAGAGATATCCGTACATATCACCTCTCCTATTCCTGAAGTTACATAGTCCTGGAGGTATTCGAAAAGGTCAATACCGGATGACTCCTGCCAGCCGGAAACCATTACTTTTCCATCGAGCACATCGGCTCCCAGGATGATTTTGTCACCGCCATATTCAGCGATCCACTGTTTTACCAGTTCAGGTTTTTTTGCGGCAATACTACCTGCCGTCACTTGTTTTGCGCCAGCGCTGAAAGCCTTATCCAAATCTTCGGCTGTCTTAACTCCTCCGCCAAAATCTACATGGAGTCCAGTAGCCGATGTAATCGCCGACAGCACATCCAGGTTTACTACATGGCTCGCTTTGGCTCCATCCAGATCTACAACATGCAGACGTCTGATACCCGCTTCTTCGAATTGTCTGGCTACCTCAACAGGATCATCCGCATACTGCGTCATTTGTGCATAGTCACCTTTGGTGAGACGCACACACTTGCCTCCTATTATGTCTATTGCCGGAATGATATCCATATTACAGCTTTAAAAAGTTTTCCAATATCTTCATTCCGGTATCGGCGCTTTTCTCAGGGTGAGCCTGCACAGCAAAGAAATTATCCTTTTGGATAGCCGCACTGAATGGCATCACATAATCGCACTTGGCTATGGTTTCTGCGCACCGCGGCACGTAGTAGCTATGCACGAAGTATATGTATTCGTCCTCCTCTATACCACCGAAAATCGGAGATTTTAGATCATAAATATTGTTCCACCCCATGTGCGGAACTTTGATGCCCGGCTCTTTAGGAAACCGCAACACTTTTTCAGGAATGATACCGATGCACTCCGTATTGTTTTCTTCGCTGTGTGCACACATGAGCTGCATGCCCAGACAAACGCCCAGAAATGGTTGTGTCAAATTCTTCAACACGTCCACCAAACCAGCTTCGTGCAGACTTCTCATGGCAGAACTGGCCTCTCCCTGTCCGGGAAAAATCACTTTGTCCGCTGACCGAATGATCTCAGGATCGTCGGTAAGGG
>JBDVMP010000090.1:0-51176 GCA_039970095.1 Cyclobacteriaceae bacterium | reverse complement strand
CTTTCGGGTGTCAGGATGATTTTCAACAATTTTCCTAAGTCCCTCTACAAAGGTTTCGATCAAATCGGTTGGTGTATCGTAGGTCACTGCTATCTGAGTATAAAACCTCCTGTATTGCCTCAAACCGTGATTGTCGATCGTACTGTCGGCCATTTTTCCGTTGGGGACATACATCAGAGAATTCCTGAAAGTTCTAATTCGGGATGATCTGAACCCAACTTCCTCTACTGTGCCGTCTATTTCTCCGGAAGTGATCCAATCGCCGATCTGGAAGGGCTTATCAATGAATATCATCAATGAACCAAAGAAATTTTTGATGGTATCCTGAGCAGCAAGTGCAAATGCCAGACCTCCTATCGAAAGGCCTGTGAGTAGCGGAATAATGTCAATATTGAGGTTGCTGAGAATAAAAAGCGTTCCGATGACCACCACAAAAGTCTTGAGTGTTTTTCTGAGGAGTGGTACCAGTTGATCGTCGAGTGTGCTATTGGTTTTGTCTGCCAGGGTTTTCAGGTACATGGCCAAAATATCCACAAGCCTGTAAAAAACGATAGTGCCAAATAGCGGCAGCAGGGCCTTCAGCACTATTATTAAGTATTGCGAAATATCAGGAGGCAACTGCAAAACAGGCGTAAAAACTACTAGCAGCAGAAAAACGAAAAACAAACTGGCGGGCTTGGCAACAGGCAGTAAATAGCGTCCGGCCAGTTGCTTATACCCGGCTTTGAGTAAAACCTGCAAGAATACCCTCTCGACAATAAAAGTAAACAGCTTGTGAACCAACGCACTTAAAAAAGCGAGTAACAAAATGCCGAAATATTGATAGAGGTACAGGCCTAGAATCTTCCGGGTACCCAGCTTTGGGAGCACTCGCAAGAGCTTGTCAGTTCCAAACTTGAACACTTGTTTATGCAGGATGTCTATATAGGCGATAGAGCGCTCCGAATAATACCACTTTTGTCCCGTTTTTGACAGGTATATTTCCGGGTGTTTTTCAGTCAGTATGTACCTGGCTTTGCGGGAAGCAGAGTCGTAGTAGTTGGGGTCTTTAGGTATTTCATTGATTTCCACGTAAATACCCTCTCCATCCAGTATTTGCTTAAGCTTTACCGCAAGTTTTGCAGCTTCTTCAGTGGACCGGTTGTTAAGGTTAAAGGGTACTGCAGCTTTAGATTCGTCATAAACATCCTCTTGCAGATAGAGGAAATGGGTGATGACAGCAGCTTGTGGAGATGAAAGATCCACATTGAGTGAATCCTGTGCAAAAACCCCGAATGTAATGGAACAAAGTAGTGAAAAAAGCAGTTGTTTTGCCATATCTAATTGGTATTTCTGCCCGCAAAGGTAAGTCATATCTAAGATTACGTTTCACAATAAATTTTCAAATCGCAATTATGCAAAACCCGCTTTTAAGCACTTTTGATACCCCTTTTGAAGTTCCCCCGTTTGATCAAATAAAGATTGAACACTACATGCCAGCTGTAGATGAAGCCATCGCTCAGGCTAAAAAGGAGATTGACGAAATTACCAGCAATGCGGACGCCCCCACTTTTGCAAATACCATTGAAGCTTTAGAGTCTTCTGGTGAGATGCTGGGAAGAGTCACTTCAGTTCTTTTCAATTTGAACTCTGCCGAAACCAGCGATGAATTACAGGCGGTAGCGCGTGATGCCTCGCCCAAACTTTCAGCGTTTAGCAACGAGATCAATCAAAATGAAGTGCTTTGGGCCAGAGTGAAGAAGGTTTATGAAAACAAGAAGACTTTTGATTTAAACTCGGAGCAAGAGATGCTTTTGACCAAAACCTATAAGGGCTTTGTCAGAAATGGAGCAGATCTGGATTCAGAAAGGAAGGATCGGTACAAAGAAGTATCTATGGAGCTGTCAAAGTTGTCATTGCAGTTTGGTGAGAATTTACTTGCAGAAACCAATGGCTATGAGTTGTTGATAGATAGCGAGGCAGATTTGGCCGGGCTTCCGAAGGATGTAATTGCTCGAGCGAAGGAAACGGCCGAAAAGAAAGATAAGCCCGGAAAATGGGCATTTACTTTACAAGCACCGAGCTATATCCCTTTCTTAGAACATGCCGAAAACCGGGAGTTGAGAGAAAAGCTGTACAAAGCTTTTATGAGCAAGGCACTAAAAGGAGATGACCGTGATAATCGGGAAATAGTCAAAAAACTGGTGGCCCTGAGAGCCGAGCAAGCCAGTCTATTGGGTTACAATTCGTATGCAGATTATGTGCTGGAAGAGCGCATGGCTGAGGCCCCCACAAAGGTTCGGGATTTTCTGGATGACTTGTTGCAAAGAGCGTTTCCCAAAGCCAAAGAAGAGTATAAAGAACTCAAAGAATTCGCCAGAGAGCTCGGGTTTGTAGGAGAGTTGCAGCGGTGGGACTGGGCGTTCTACTCAGAAAAACTCCGAAAGAAAAAATACGACCTTGATGATGAGCTGACTAAGCCATACTTCAAACTGGAAAACTGCATTTCGGGCGTCTTTCAAACTGCCGAAAAATTGTTTGATATTTCTTTTGAAAGAAACAATGACATACCGGTCTATCACGAAGATGTGGAAGCCTATGAAGTGAAAGACCTGCAAGGAAAAATTGTAGCCATATTTTTAGCTGACTTTTTCCCAAGAGAAGGGAAGCGAGGTGGTGCGTGGATGACTTCATACCGTGATGAAAAGAGGGAAGGAGCATCAAAGGTGATTCCTCTAGTGAGTATTGTTTGCAATTTCACTCCATCATCAGCAGACAGTCCGTCTTTGCTCAAGTTTGAAGAGGTAACCACGCTTTTTCATGAGTTCGGGCATGCTCTGCACGGCATGCTGGCCGATACCACCTATGCGAGTCTATCTGGCACCAGCGTGTTTTGGGATTTTGTAGAGCTTCCATCTCAGATTTTTGAAAACTGGTGCTATGAAAAAGAATGTCTCGAACTGTTTGCGCATCATTATGAGACTGGTAAGCTGATTCCGTCTGAGTATATAGACAAACTGAAGGAGAGCGCGATATACCATGAGGCTTACGCTACAGTGCGTCAAATTAGTTTTGGGTTACTGGATATGACGTGGCACAGTATGCAAATGGATGAAGCTCAAAATGTTTCCGATGTGGTTGCAATGGAGCGGTTGGCCTTCGAGCCCACTGATATGTTTCCTTTGGTAGAAAATACCAATATGAGTGTCCAATTTGGGCATATTTTCGGAGGAGGGTATGCCTCAGGCTATTACAGCTACAAATGGGCTGAAGTACTTGATGCCGATGCATTTTCCGTATTCAAGGAAAATGGCGTTTTTGACAAAGAAACGGCTACCAGATTCAAGAATACAGTGCTGAGCAAAGGAGGTACAGTACACCCAATGGAGCTGTATAAGGAATTCAGAGGTCAGGAGCCTACACCAGATGCTCTTTTGAAAAGAGCGGGATTGGTTTAGTAAACCAGCTCGCTATAGAGGTTTTTATCCTCTGATTTGAGTTCATCTTTGATGTCTGTAATCAGTTTATCCAGTTCAACTTTTAGCTTCTGAATTTCAGCTGGTTTGTCAGCTTTCTTGCCGAACACTAGCTCACGCTGACTAGGTGAAATCAGCGTTTCTACGTATTTGCGATCGCTTGATGCACGGTTTAGTTGCGCACTGGCAATTCCAAGAAGTGCCAATGGCTTTTTCGGGTTGTGTATCAACTGCTTTTCAGGAATTGCGTACATCAGGGCGGACACCTCAAAGTTGGTCAGTGATATTCTGGATTGAGCGTCTCTCTGTAGTGTTCTGAGAAGTCTTATAATACTTTTCAGTCCGCCGTTAGTCTTGCGGTCTTTGGAGTTTATACGCGCTATGTTTCTGAAAGGCAGGTATTTGCGTTGGGTTTTCTTCTGGAAGTTGTACTCCAAAATACCCCGATCAATTTCTCTTTTTGATCCTTTAAAATCGGGATTGTTAAGCCATATTGCCGGCAATATGTTGATCTCGCAAGTAGGCTTTGTGGTCGTTACGTTTATGTGGTACTTATCACTGTAGTCCACTCGCTGATAGGCCGGGTCAGCCCCAAGTATCTCAATGATTTCTCCCGTAAGTTCTTTTACTTTTTCCCAGGGTTTGTTGTCAAAGCTTTCTTGCAAGACAATGAGTTCAATACCACCAAATAATAAAATGTGGGTCTCTGTCTGTATGGGACCCTGATATCTGAAATCTACTTTTATCTTTCTGTTCTGAAGCTCCTTATTCAGTTTTTCCTGAAGCTTCTTAGCTATGTGAAACGCTTTGTAGGCGTAAGAGGGCTCCACCTCATGCATGCTCTCAAGACAATACTTAATACAATCGCCGTATTCAGACTCATCAAATGACTCAGAGAGGATAGACTCGCGGCGGGCTTCATCAAATCTTCTACCCTGTAGGTTCTCAAGGAGTATTTTGTAATCTTGTGTCATAATAAGCTAGTGATTACTAGCAAAATAAGTTAATACGGTGAAAATATATATTTAAATGCAAAGTTGCCGTAAAAGATTGAATTAAGAAACAGATTCGAGCACCCAAAACAAGATAGAGGCAATGAAAATTGAAGCGCCTACAGCTGTCAAAACTCTAAAAACCCGAGAGGATCGGTCATACTTGCTTCTGCTATCCTGATGGAGCTTTTCTACTTCATCAAAATTGGTACTAACACCTTTGCTTTTCGAGGTTACCGGATGGTCTTTTAAGTATTGTTTCGACTGTACAAAAGCCTTACGTGGAGATTGAAGTGACGGCATTTTTATGATTTTATTTTATAAATCTAAAATTTATTGCCGTCAATGGAAATCAAAGGGTTGATTTCTTACTAGATGCAATTTATCTTGAATGGGCTTATAAGGGTAAAAAAAACCAAGGCTTAAGCCTTGGCTACTTTTTTTGCATTGTCAACTGCACCTTTTGCATTATCTATGATTTCTTTGGATGACTTGGCATATTTGTCAACTACGTCGTTGTACATGTCCTTGTATTCATCCAATTTCTTATCTAGCAGCTTTCTGTTCTTCTTGAGTTCCTTGTCAATTTTTTTCAATTTCACTTGACTGCCTTTTGGGTCTACATAATATGTCGCCGCTAGTCCGGCTCCAAACCCCAATAAAAATGTTATTACTGATTTCATGAGTTTTTGATTTAAAATTCAATAATTGATTTCAATTGAAGTTAGATTTCTCTAACACTCTTATTTAACGTTTCAGGCCTTAAATTGTTTGAGTAAGTCGATTTGACGGTGTACAGTCCAGTGATAATCGTTGAGTAGGCGATCTCTAGAAGTAAGAAGGGAGTGATTGTGGGCTCTGCGACCAAAGCCAGCGACTGCACCAATTGCCGCAGTACCGTACTCAAGCCATACGAGGAAATTAGATGTTTCAGTTTTATGGTGGCTCTTTAACTGTTTTATACTGAAATAGGCTCGGCTTTGTATGAGATTTATGAGGGGGTAACTAACGTTTGGTAAATACCGATTCAATTATGCCAATGGTGCAGGCAGAAACTAGAGAGGGGTTGATGCTGCCGTCCACAAAAAACCCAATCTGCAAGAGGTGGTATGAGTTTTTTAGAAGCTTGAATTATACTCTTTCCCAGGGGATACCAAACAGTACAAGTAATAGTGATAGGCCAAAAAAGATGACTTGAAAACGAAATTTTACTTTAGAATCATCAGCCTTTCCGGCAAACACTTTACCAACGTGAGCAGCAGCAATAGCCAAGACCATTACTACAAGGTGCTCCATTCCCCAAAAACGCAAGGTGCTGTCGGCCATCATATTGCCGAAACCTGCACCTCTGGCCTCCTTTGCGATTCGGCTAATAAAATACAGAATCATACCGATCAGAAACTGTAAGTCCATGAAACCAACCATGGAAGATGAAAATATCTTATCTAGTTTGGCGTATGCTCCACCTGAAAACATACCAATCAGTGATTTGATCACTAGAAAAACCAGAAGAAGAAGGACCAACCATCTTAAGCCCGAATGTGCATGTAGGAGTGCTGAGTATGCAGTCATTGTTTTTTTTGAGGCAAATATAGTCGGACATGTTTAAGACCACATTTTTTAAGTGCATTTTGTCTGCTATTTGCTCACAGGTTGTATGGCATACTCAAGGCTTTGTAAAACATAGTCAATGACATCTGGATATGCTATGATCTTATAATGCCCGATTCCCTTGGTATGAACAAAGTGTGCATCCGGTAACATGGCTCCTAGTTCACGGCCATATGCGAAGGGGACTAGCTGGTCATCTTCATCATAAATCAAATGGATATTTGATTTTGAGAGCTCTACTGTTTTGTTGCGCAGGTCAAAATAATCAATGGACTCCCCAAACTGTGTTTCTACTAAACCGCAAAGTCGGTCATAGACGGTCGTGTTACACCCAATATCCTGCACGGTAGTCTTAAAGAAATACCTCGCGTGAGGTGGAGCAGCGATCAGAAAATGATTTTTTGGCTGCAGTTCATTAGGAATTTCTGAAAGCATGACCCCAGTAGCTATGCCGCCCATAGAATATCCTATTATTGCATCGAAAGGAGCATGCTCCAGATAGTATTCTTTCAAGATGTCTCTGAATTCGGGTAGGCCGGTATGTTCACCTGACGAACGTCCATGGGCCTTCATATCTACACCTTCTACTACATATCCCTGCGCTACCAGTGCTTCGATCATTCGTCTGAAGTCACCGATTTTGGATCTCCATCCATGAGCTAGGAGCACTTTGGGACCTGACTCCCCCCATCGGTACGAGTGTATTTCAAATCCTTTGTAGTTGCGCTTTTCTGTACTGGCATTTTCAAGAAGGCCAACTTGTGCTTTGTTAAATTTTGACTTGCCTGGTTTGGTGAAAAAATACCAAATGACACGAGCCACAAATCCAGGAAAGAGATGATGCAAAAAGCGGAGAGCTTTTTTGATCATTTCCATTTTTTTGTTTGTCTTCGGTGGCCGGTTGGCTGGTCTTGAAGTGTCTGTGTTATTGGAGTAAATGTATGCATTGCTAGCTGCCATATACCGATCGGTATTTATTAGTATAAAAAAATTAAATAGCTATTGCGTTTATCTGCATCTCTAGCCCTTGACGGATAATTTCAAAGGAGCGGTTACTTCCTTCTATTCTTGACATGAGTATTGCTCCTTCAATGGTGGCGTAAAATGTAGTCGCATATAGTTCTGCATTTACCTGTTGGTTGATCTGATTTTCGAGTATTCCTCTTGTTATTATTTTCTTCACTGAATCTTTAATCATCGTGATTGTGTTCACCACTTTCAATCTAAGCAAGGGGTAATCATCATCAGCTTCAACAGACGTGTTGATTATGGGGCATCCTCCATTTACTGGGGGATTTTCGATGTATTCGCTATAGTAGGCTATCAGAGCTTTGAGCTTAAGTGGAGCCGTTGGTTGACCGCTGATCAGTGCTCTCAATTGATTCAATATTTTAGCTATAGAAGCTTCAAACGCAGCTACTGCCAACTCATCTTTATTTTCAAAGTTTCCATAGATGGCGCCTTTGGTCATCCCAGTGGCCTTGGTTATGTCTGAAATTGAGGTTCCTCTGTATCCCTTGATGTTGAATATGGAAGACGCTTTGGATATGATCAGATTTTTCGTGTATTCTGGGTTTCTCACGACACAAATATACCGATCGGTATATTAAAATCCTAATGTAAGCTGTGAGCTACTGGACTCTTCACTGTTGTATATGAAATTGCTAATACCCACGCCCAGGAGTCGGATCCCTTGTTCTTCCATCAGCTGCGGTGTTAACAGAGAAAGGGCACTGGTTTTTAGATCATCTGCTGATACTACAGCAAGGTCCTTTGTAATACTTCTTGTGATTTGTTTAAAGTCGGCATATTTGATTTTGATGTTCACAGTCCTGCCGGATTTATCGGCTTTTTCATACCTGTCAAAAACTAATTCGCATATTTGCTCAAGTTCTGTTTGCACTTCCTCCATGCTATAAAGATTTTCAGAGAATGTATTTTCGGCACTTACAGACTTTCGCTCACGATCGGGTTTTACCTCACGGTTGTCTATGCCTCTACAAATGTGATAATAGTATGATCCGGATTTTCCATACCTAAGTTTGAGATCTTCAAGTGTTTTTTTTCTGAGATCGCCTCCTGTAAATATGCCAGCCTTTTTCATTTTTTCGGCGGTCGTTTTACCTATACCGTAAAACTTTGACACATTGAGTCGCCTAAGGAATTCACTTGCTTCTGAAGGCAGGATCACAAAGAGACCATCTGGTTTATTTATATCAGAAGCTGTTTTGGCTAAAAACTTGTTATAAGAAATTCCGGCAGAAGCGGTAAGCTCTGTTTGTTCCGATATTTTTTGTTTGATCTCCCGGGCTATGATGGTGGCTGATCTAAGTCCGGGTTTGTTTTCAGTAACATCGAGGTAAGCTTCGTCCAGGCTTAAGGGCTCGACTAAATCACTGTATTCAAAAAAGATGCTTCGTATTTGTGCTGATACCTCTTTGTACACGTCAAATCGATGTTTGACAAAAATGAGATTTGGGCACTGCCGTGCTGCAATAGCAGATGGCATAGCTGATTTCACACCATATTTCCGTGCTTCATAACTTGCTGCAGCAACTACACCTCTCTGGCTGCTTCCACCGACTGCTACGGGTTTTCCTCGTAGCTCTGGATTATCCCTTTGCTCTACGGATGCAAAGAATGCATCCATGTCGATATGGATAATTTTACGAGATGGGTCTGAACTTTTCACATTGTAAAATACGGCTAAACTGCTTTTGGGGTATCCTGTTTGGAGTCATTGTCTTTAGAAAAAATCATTTGGTTGATGAAGTACATTAGCACAATGGTGATAAATACCGTACCACTAACCACGTGACCCAGAGTGTCGTAGTGTATAATCTTTCCTGAATCTGACTGAATGACTATTATGCCTGCTATGGCCGAAGCAACTCCACCAGATATTTGTTGTATGGATGAATTGATTCCCATAAAGGCGCCACGGTCTTTTGGCTCAGGCACGGCAGTCATTAGTGCTTGTGCTGAAATCATTCTGGCTGTTATGCCCACAAAAAGGATCACATTGAGTCCGATAACTAGCCAAATGGGGATAACACCCATGGAGCAGTATATAGTTACCATGACAATGGTAATTATAGAGCCTACCCAAAAGACTTTGTACTTTCCAACCTTATCGCTGATCTTCCCGGCCATCGGACCCATGAAAATTGTGAACAATCCAGTGATCATATAAACCATGGGTAGTTCTGATAGACCTACTCCCAGGTTGTTTACACTAAATGCACTGCCAAACGGCATAAGCATGAATCCTCCTGTAGCCAGAAATATGGTGACACCAAATCCTTTGAGATATCTTTTGTTTAAGGCTGTTTTGAAGAGGTGGACGAAGGCATTTTGATTTGTCTGGAGTTTTAGATGTTCGTTGACGGGCTGGAGGTAGAAAATGATTGCAATCAGGACAATGACCGACAATGCAACGATGAGCAGGAAAGGGGCGTGCCAGTCAAGTTTTGTGGCCAGATACAAGCCGAAAGGGATACCTAAAACTTGACTTGCAGCAAAAGCCATCTGCACAAAACCCATTACCCGGCCTCTTTTTTCTAAAGGAAATAAGTCGGTAATAATGGCAAAACTGACCGAGCTCATAACTCCGCCAAACAAGCCCGTGACGATGCGTGCAGCTAGTAAGCTGTGGTATGTTGGTGCTAGTCCACAAAACAAGGTGCCGATGATAAAGCCGACATAGAAAAACAGGAGTAGTTTTTTTCTGTCAAATCGATCAGCAAATCCTGCCGCCAGTAATCCCGAAATCCCTGCGCTAAACGCATAAGCAGATACCACTAAGCCAAACTGTGTTGTGGTGATGGTAAGCTCGTCAAGCAATATGGCGCTGAGCGGAGATAAGACCATAAAATCCAGTACAATCGTAAACTGAAGAATGGCAAGTATGGCTATGACGAATTGGTGGTACCGAGAGAAGCCTTGCTTTTTGATCATTGATGTTCGACTAATTGCTTTTTGCCGCAATTTGTAACAAAATTTGAAAGGTAAATATTCTGAACACTCTTATCTTGTAGTGGTTACATAAAAAACGAATTATTATGGCTCAAATAACGCTTAAAGGGAATCCTATTAACACGATAGGGGAGCTCCCTAAAATTGAAAGTCAGGCATCAGGTTTTACTTTAGTAAAATCGGATCTATCAGAAGGCTCACTTTCTGATTACGCTGGAAAAAGAGTAGTCCTCAATATTTTTCCAAGTATTGATACAGGTACATGCGCCACTTCGGTACGCGAGTTTAATCAAAAGGCATCTGACCTTGAGAACACAGTCGTGCTATGTATTTCGGCGGATTTGCCATTTGCGCAAGCCAGGTTTTGCGGCGCTGAAGGTATTGAGAATGTTGTGATGATGTCAACTTTCAGAAACACTGAATTTCCAATTGATTATGGAGTGATGTTTACAGACGGTCCATTGAAGGGTTTAAACTCGAGATCGATTGTAGTCATTGATGAGCATGGTGTGGTCAAGCACACTGAGCAGGTACAGGAAACAACCGAGGAGCCAAACTACGCTGCTGCAATAGCGGCTCTTTAAACCGCTACAGATTCGCAAATATAGGTAGGTATGATGCCGGAACTCATTATTCTGGTTTCGGCATTCGCAGGGAGGGTGTTCCCACTGAGCACAAGTGCTGTGTCCAGTCCAAACTTATTGCCTCCAAGAATGTCGGTTGTCAAGGTATCACCGACCATCAGAATCTCATCTTTTCCCACACGCTTTCCTTTTCTAATGGCGTGCTCATAAGCGAATATGAACATTTGGGCATCAGGTTTTCCAAACCGAATAAACTTCTTGCCCACGATATCTTCAACCATTTTGGCTACCCCGCCAATGGCGATACTCACTTCATTTTTTGCAACAGGGTATGTTTTGTCGGTATTGCAGACTATGGCAGTGGCGTTATGAAAACGCATCAGGTTGATCACTTTATTGATATCCTGATTCCAGTCAAATCCTTCGTCATCTAAAAAGACTACTGTACTGATATCGTGAGGGTCGTTTAGATCCACATCGGCTACAGATATGGTTTTGAGGCCAATAGTTTCTATGTAATGTGCGGATTGAGACGTGCCCAGATACGCTACCGTGCCTGATTTTACCTTTAGCTTGAGGTATTCTCTGGCCAGCATACCAGAGGATATAATCTTATCTTCAGTGATTTGCTTGAGGCCGGCTAGCTGATAGCTGACTGCAAGCTCTTTCGGTCCTCTGGAGGAATCATTTGTGATTAAGAAAAAATCAATATCAGACTCTTCCAGAAATTTGAATGTTTCATTGATACCAGGCAGCATGCCCCGGTGGTTTTTCAGTACGCCAAAAGCATCGAAAAAAATGGTTTTGTAGTTGGTTGCTATTGATTTGAATGAGACAATGTCCATATCAGATGTTTAGTGCTTTTAGAATTTTATCTGCATCAAAGGCTGATTCTAATTTAGGGAAATATATTTCGTGTGCCTCGTGCTGTAGTTTGGAAGCATATATTTCATGAAAGAAATAGCGTCCGTCTTTGATAACATAGTTGATTATGAAAAATCGGTATGCCTCCTTGATGAAAAGGATTTCATTTTCGGTTAGTGGATAGATGTTGTGATAGGCCTTCAAAAATATCATGAACCGATCCTCCATTACGGGATCTATCAGGTAGCTGAACACTGTGCGATCCCCGATAGAGGAGCATACACGACTGAAGAAGTAAAAGTCCATTACTCTGGTACTCATTCTGAACCAGTCATAATCCCATCGGGAGTAAAACTTACAGTCCCTGGTTACAGAAAAATTCCCAATGTTCCAGTCAACAAAAACAGGTATAGAAGCCATTTCTGAGACATTTAGTTTATCGCAATTTTCTAAAAACAGATCACACTGCTCCTTGATTTTGTCTTCATTTCCGCGGTGGATATATTTTCCGGTATCGGTATCCAGGATCTCGTGAAGGTGGTTGATGTCATCATTTACCTGCTTGTAGTTGGGAGGCAATGTGTTTTTAATGGTGTTACAAGCTTTGTGGAAGCGCGCCAGCTCGGCACCTAATATGGTAATGGTTTTTTCTGTTTGTACTTTGGGGAGTTTCTGATCCAGGGTTATTGGATTATAAAAGACCACCCATGCGTCCAGTAGACTGTCCTGATATCGGTAGGTATAGAGCTGCCCGAATTTGGTCAAGGACTTGGCAACAAAGTTTTCAAATGGAGATGAAAGGTTCGTAGCTAGTGCATTGATGATGGAGTGATCTTCAACAAAGTTTTCAAACTTCCCGAAGTAGGATAGCTTTCCAATGATAAAATCACCATCCTCAAACTTGATCCTATATACATGGTTGGTTGACACTTTGGCGCTGATGTCCTCAATGGATTTGATGGTTCTGGAGGGATCATAGTCATTCCATGCCTCTTCTACTATCTTCGAAAAGTCTAATAATCGATTCATCAGTTAATGTTTAGCAGATTTTAATCTTCAACAAGCGTGTTTAATTCCTTGAGCATTTTTTCAAGCTCTTTGACTACTTCTTCCTTGCCTAGTTCGGGATGCTCCAGGAGCGAGTCTATTTCAGCATAAATTTGTAGTTCGTACTCTTTATGACCACCATCTACAAATTTCAGAGCGTTTTCTATGTGAATCATGCCCGACTTGAGAGCGGCCATGGCTTCATGGTAATCATCTGTTTCTATAAAGTGCTCAGTGATTTTCAACTCGGCGTAGGTCAGTGCATTCATGGTTTTGGTGTATGCATGATTCATATCCATGTTTTTTAACTGGTGCTTTGATATCTCTTCGTGTACAAATTCAAGTTCACGTACTGCCTTGTCAATGGTTTTTTTACTATCCTCGTCGAGATTCTGTTCGATATCCTGAATCGTGCGGATAGCGAGATCTAGTTGGTGCAAACTTCTTTCATAGGCGTGTTCTTTTGCGTAAAGCCTCGAATTTGCAATTAATAAGTCGGCATCCTCGGCCGCCTCGGAGACAGTATTGGAGGGTACTAATTTTGACGAAAAATTAATAGCAGCAATTGTAATAGCAACGAAAAGGATATAATAAAATGCTTTCATCGATTTGTGTTTAATCTGATCAAAGATAATAGACAAAGCAGGGCTTTAGTCGTAAAAGGTGAGAATTATGAAATAGGGGATGATAACTTGGAGTTCACTTTTCGCAAATGAATCCCATATATCTATGATGATGAGTGAAGGTTAATTTATGAGGATGCGAATCGATAATCGCGATGGGTAGTCCGGAGTGGTCTCTGCTGATTTGAACTTCACTATTTGTGGTGCTCCTCAAGTAGTGGGAGGTTAATTCCCTTATTTTCAATGATTGGTCTTGTGCCAAAAGGTTGAAATACTGGTAGTATGTCTGATCTAAAGAAGGCAATGTGGAGCAAACACTTAAGGTGAAATCGTGATTTTGAGTAATTGTTCCCCTCACCTGTTCAGACTGAAAATGGTAAGCACCTTCGTGTCTATTTATTTTAATGGGAATGATTTTTGGGTCGAATCTTTTAAGCTCTCTATGGTTTTTGAAAACCGATTCTTTGGCTGCCCAAAAAAGCCAGAAATTCATTTCTATATTATCAGGAGGCGATGGGTTTGCGTCTTCGGGATGTCGAATGAGCCTAAATGCTCTTTCGTCTCTCATTCTTAAAAGAGGGTCTAAGTGATCTACTATATCTATGCCAACCAAAATAGATTTTTTTTCTGAGAGAAGAAATAAACCCTTAAAAACAATAAATCCCCATAAAGGGGATTTTAAAATGAGGGTTAGCCGTATCTACTTTTGATCCAACTTTTCGAAGATTACGTCTATAGACTCTCCCACAGTACCCATTTTTGCTATGGCTTCATCTTCGATCATAATGTCATATTTATCTTCAATATCTAGTACTATATCAACAATATGAGCTGAGTTTATTTTCAGATCATTGATTAACTCATGATCTTCACTAAGAGAATTCAAGAGATCTTTTTCCTGCACATAGTCGCCTATGATCTCTTTTAGTTCATCTTTGATTTGCTCTCTAGTCATTTTTATTCCATTTTCTTAAAACTAAGACGCAATTTAAATCTCCAAAACCAAAATTCGACTTAATTACCGTATCAATTTTTTTATTGATGGTCTGACGGGGAATTTTATCGGCTGGAAGAATTTCAGCTATTTCGGGATGTAGCGTTTCGCAATTTAGGTTTTTGTGGATGAAATCATTGTCCATCTGCAGGATGCAAGCTACCAGCTCTATGGAGCCAGCTCCACCTACACAGTGTCCTATCATGGATTTTGGAGTGTTCACGTATGGAAAGTCCTCACCGGAAAGACCTAGTGCTTTTTGCCAATTTTGTATTTCTAAAGGATCTCCTTTGGTTGAAGTAAGGTGCCCGGATATCAAGTCAATTTCTTTCGGGTCAATTTCTGCAGAAGCAACAGCTGATTGGATGCAGTTGATTACACCTTCCGGGTTGGGGGCAGTCATTGTGCCACCATTTCGCTGACCTCCTGAGTTGAATTCTCCCCCCTTGATTTCTGCATAGATTTTTGCTCCACGGGCTTGTGCACTTTCCAGAGACTCCAATACCAGGGCTCCAGAACCACCCCCAGGCACAAAGCCTGAGCTGGTATCACTCATGGGTCTTGATCCATGTTCAGGGTTGTCATTAGAGTCACTACACAACACACGCATGGCATCAAACCCACCCCAGATATAGTGACTGTCACTTTCGGTACTTCCGCAAATCATCTTTTTGGCACGGCCGCTTTTGATGTGCTCATACCCAACCAGAATGGCTTCACTGCCTGTCACGCAAGCTGAAGAATTGGAGATAGTTCTATTTCCTAAGCCGAGAAGATTGTTAAGATAAGCACTTGCACCACTTCCCATTGACTCTGAAATGGCACGAGAACCCAATCTTTTGGAGTCTCCTCTGGAAATTAATGTCACTGGAAACTCATCCATTGTTTTGAGGTCGTCAAAACTAAGATCACCCGATCCGAAAACAATTCCGGCATCATAGTCGGTCTCGTTTTCATTTGTCGGGAGGCCTGCATCTTGCCATGCTTCCATCCCTGCCAGACATGCATAGATAATGGCATTGTTTTTTATTTTATTGACGAAAAAATCTGGAAGGAGAGATTTTTTGTATTCTGGTGTGACAGAAACTTTGGCACCAATCTGACATCTAAAATTGAGGTCTTTTAGTTGCTCATGAAACTTGATGGCAGTGGTTCCGTTTTGGAGCGCTTCTTTGAATGCAGTTTTTCCAGTACCATTTGGAGCAACAACTCCCACGCCTGTTATAACAACTCTGTTATTTTTCAATACTGTCCTTTTTAATAATCATTCCGGAAAATTCGCCTTTGCAAACTGCTTCACCCGTTGTAAGGTTTTGACACTCTACCAAACACTTCAATTTTCCAAACCTGAAATATACCTTCTTTGAGGTTACCCTTAGGGTGTCACCTGGGTATGCTGGTTTTAAAAAATCAACGTTGGCCGACGAAAAGAGGGGTACAAAACTATCGGATTTATCCGAATTCTCATACACAAGGAAAACGCCTAGTGATACAAGGCCAATTTGAGCCATTATTTCGGTGATTATTACACCTGGAGTGACAGGATTTCCAGGAAAATGACCTTCGTAAAAATATTCGTCTTCTCGGAGCTTGTAAGTACCTGTAGCTCCATCTTCGGTAAGACTCTCCAATGTGTCTACAAACAGAAAAGGTCTCTTATAAGGCAGTATTTTGATAATTTCTTCGCTTGTCATTGGGTTAGATTTTCACCACCGTCCACATTTATAATACTGCCGTTGATCCAGCTGGCCTCCGGAGTGCTCAACAGGTAAACTACGTTGGCAACATCTTCTGGTTGCGTCAGGCGTCCATTGGGGTTACGCTGAGCGGCTTCTTTTATCAAGGTATCATAACCAGGGATTAGTTTCAGTGAAGGTGTATCAGTTATTCCGGCATTGATCACATTCGCTCGAATGTTTTTATGACTAAGCTCTACGGCCAGATATTTTGTAAGAATCTCTAAAGAGGCTTTGGCGATTGCCACGGCTGCATATCCGGACCAGTATTTTTGGCTCCCGGCAGATGTCAATGTAACGATTCTGCCTTCCTGTGTAAATAGGTCTGCTTTGAGCAGGTTTTTTACCCATGAGAAAACATTCAGCGCCATGGCATCTACAGTGAGCATGATGTCTTCTTCGGATAGTTCTGGGCCATCTTCAGAGATGAGATTTTTTAGGTTTCCACGAGATACCGAATGAAGAACCAGAGAGAACTTTGTTTCCTTAATTTCTCCACAGAAACTGGCGATTTTGTCCTTATTGGTTGCATCTAAATTAAATGTTGAGACCTGTGCACCCTCAGCTTTCATATGTGCTACTTCCGTTTCAAACAGTTCTAAGACTGATCGACGATCCCTATGAACTATGTGTAGGTCGAAACCTTCTCTAGCCAATTTTTTAGCGGAAGCCAATCCTATTCCACTTGATCCTCCTATGATCAATGCATTTCTCCTCATATCCTAAATTGATTTAATATAACATCTACGCTTGATACTGGACGTATCCACATTGTCCTGGTAGTCATTCCATAAATTCAAAACTCCTCGATTTTCCTCCATCATTGGGCCTGAAGACACGCTTCTAACTCCCTTTTTGATATATGTACTTAACAGTTCATGGAAAATAAGTGGGCTGGCTCCAAGTTTTTGATACTCAGGTTTTACGCCTATCAAGAACATATCAACGTGTTTATTGCTTTTGAATGCTTTGAGTACATGGATAAAACCGAATGGGAAGAGTGAGCCTTTTGCTTTTTGAAATGCTTTTGAAAGTGACGGTAGGGATATAGCGAACGCAACAACATCGTCATTTTCATTTGTAATAATGGTAACATATTCGATTCGGATAAATCCGAAATACAGATCAACATAGTATTTGATTTGTTCCGGGCTTAATGGGCTATAACCGTACAGGTGTCCGTATGATTCGTTTAAGAGATTAAATACTCCGTCAGCGTACTTTAAGGCCTGCTTGCTGTTTTTGAATTTTTTAACCTCTAGTTTGAAGCGAGAGCTAATGATAGAGGCGACTCTGCTGAGTTTTCTGGGAACTTCATCAGGAACGGTACCTCTAAGTTCTACCCAGTCGCATGCCTTCTCAAACCCCAGAGACTCATAGTGATCGTGGTAGTAGGGGTAGTTGTATATGGTTGCTTGAGTAGCTAGTTTGTCGAAACCTTCAATTAATGAACCTTCGAAATCCAGATCGGTGAATCCCATAGGGCCATGGATTGATTCTGCACCTATTGATTTTCCCCATTCTTCTATTTTCCCTATCAATGCTTCAGAAACATTCGAATCGTCAATAAAATCGATCCACCCGAAACGAATCCTTTTTTGGTTTTGAAGTTCAGAATCCAGTGCAATACCGGCGATTCTACCTACTGTTTCATCATCTTTTTTGGCTAGAAAATATCGTGCTTGAGCGTGATTAAAAGCTGGGTTTTTCTTTTCAGAAAGGGTGCTGATTTCAAAATCAATGATAGGAGGGACGTAGTATGGGTTGTCCTTATATAGTCCAAAAGGGTATTTAATGAAGGCTTTGAGTTCTTTAGGTGACAGAACCTCCTCAATGACTATACTCATGTTGCTAAACTAGTTTTTTAGATTGGTAGTAATCGTAAGTGTCCTTGAATCCGCTTATCAAGTCAAACTTGATTTTTAAAGGTATTTCTTTTCTTTCTAAGGAAAAATCATGATCCCAATCTTTGGTTATTTCGAAGTGTTTTTCCTGTGATAGGATAGGAGCGAAACCAAATATTTTTCCTGCTAAAGCAATCAAGCCCAAGGTGAAATGTGTTAGCCAATTGGGTATGACAACAAACAGTGATTTGGTTTTTAATATGTGGTCAAGGATTTTTTTCATGTCTCGGTGCTCATATACTTTTCCGTCACCGAGATGAATAGTTTTATTTTTTTTAGACACTGAAATATCAATAATATTCTGTGCCACGTCAAAAACATGAATCAATGTCATTTTTTGATGAACAGGTGCTGCGCAAGGGTAAAGGCCTTTCTTTACTGCTTTGAACAATGCGAGAAATTCCTTGTCCCCGGGACCATATATCCCTGTAGGTCGAAATATGAGATGGTCCAACCCTGAATCGAGAATTGCTTTTTCAGCGGCTAGTTTACTGTGACCATAGGCTGAAATAGGTTTGTCAAAACCCACAGGACCTAAGGCAGCTTGTGAAGACACGTAGCTGAATGTCCCATGCTCTAGAAAAGATGTTTCTTTTATGGCTGACAACAATGACTGTGTAAGCTCAAGGTTAATATCCATGAATAATTCTGGTTTCGTGGATTTTGTGAGCCCTGCATTGTGAATCACCAAATCGAAAGATCCATGGTTTTTTTGGAGGCTGGTAAGTGAACTCAAAAGCCCGGTTTGACTTTTGTAGTTGAGCTCAACGATATTGAGATGATCAATATCGCTGATTAATGATATATCTGCACCAGACCTGATTCCAGCAAAAACATTGCTGCCGTTGATGTGAGAGCATAACCTTGTAAGCCAACTACCTAAAAAACCATTGGCTCCAGTTATGAGGATATTCACAAGAAAAAGCTGCTTAAGCTGCTTTGATAGCGAGAGAAATATTCAATTCTTTTACCGTCTGATAAATGATATCAATAGCTCGGTCAATTTGATCTTTTGTATGACTTGCCATCAGTGAGAACCTTATAAGAGAATCTTCGGGTGATACCGCAGGTGCCACCACAGGGTTCACAAAGATGCCTCTTTCTAAAAGGGTCATTGTTAGCTGGTAGGTCTTGAAATTGTCTCTGATGTAAAGCGGTATGATCGGGGATTCTGTTGCTCCTGTATCAAAGCCAAGCTCTTTGAATCTGCCAATGGCATGTTCGGTGTTGGCAAGAAGGTTGAGTCTTAATGAGTCATCCGATTGAATTATATCCAGAGCCGCTAAGGTAGATGCCGCAGAAGCAGGCGTAAGTGCCGCACTGAAAATCAGAGATCTTGAGTGGTGCTTGAGATAGTTGATGGTGTCAGTATCAGCACCAATAAATCCACCCAGAGATGCCAACGATTTGCTGAATGTACCTCCGATAAGGTCCACGTCCTGATCTAGCCCAAAATGAGATGGAGTGCCGCAACCGTGATCACCGATCACACCAATGGCGTGAGCACAATCCGTCATAACAACGGCATTGTATTTTTTGGCCAAGTTGACGATTTCAGGAAGCTTGACAATGTCACCCTCCATACTGAAAATACCGTCAACGACTATTAGTTTCATCTTGGCGTCTGAGGAGAGCTTTAGCTTATGCTCCAGAGAATCCATGTCATTGTGGCGATAAATAACTGATCTGGCCTGAGACAGTCTTGCACCTTCTATAATGGATGCGTGATTTAGCCTGTCAAGGAATATCACGTCATTCTTATCTGTAATCGTCGGAATTGTCCCGATATTGACCTGAAATCCAGTGCTAAAAAGCAGTACAGCTTCTTTTTTAAGATACTGTGCTAGTCTGGACTCAAGCTCAATGTGAAGGTCAGTGGTTCCATTTAAAAACCTGGAGCCTGCAACACTGCTACCATATTTTTTTATGGCATTCATTGCTGCTTCCTTGATCTTCGGGTGGGTTGTAAGTCCGAGATAGCTATTCGAGCCAAACATCAAAGCTTTCTTTCCCTTTACAATCACTTCAGTGCCTTGCTCTGACTCAATTTGTCTGAAAAAAGGGTAGATATCTTTGCTTTGAAAATATTGCGGCTCCCTATAGCTTGAGAATTTGTCTTTTAGTATGCTACTCATGTATCGAAACGTGATCCAAATTTACCCGGATTTCAAATTATTTTATAGTGAAAAACCAAGCTTGTAAGTCAAAAAAATCTATCTGTCGAGAATAGTTGCAAATATACATTTTCTTCTCGGATTAGGTACGGTACAAGTAGCTGGTTGATCTTTTCCTTTGAAATATGATTGAATATGGATAAAATTCTTGAAGATGTTTAAATGAAAATGAAGAAATGTTGAATGTGGATTTAGCTTTTCTCTCAACATGTATGACTTGTTGAAAGTCCGTTACCTCTAGTGGTTTTCAATGTCCTATTTTGTAAATCGCAGTAATTGCGGAATAAACGTTCGTTACATCATTTCTTTCTACGTAGTACCTGTTAAGTGTTTTACTTAATGTCAAATCAGCACTAACGTCAATTACCTTGAAGGACTTTTTGCAATGAAGTCCTGCGGAGTACTCTACGTTGTGACGTTTTTTATCACTAATCTGCGTTACCAAGTAATCCTTATTAAATTCAGTTCGCTGGAGTGTAAGACCGATATCAAGATCAGCGAATTTATACAGCGCATTTAATTGATCATTGACACTGCCTGGACCAATTCCAGCTCCTAAAACCTGTCCGTTTAAAGTGTAACCTTGCCTGTTGATATGGTGGACGTAAAAGGTAGGTTCAGGTCTCCATAAGTATGTGTGGTTTCTTGAGAGGTTACTGTGCTCATAAATCAATTGAATCTCATGACCATTTTCAAATGAGGTGTGTTTTTCAAAACCAAGTGTATATGCTCTCGAGTGCTCGGGCTCTAGTATTGTGTGTCTGAAACTACCGGTAAAATCATTTTTCGCGAATTCTGTATATGCTCTGAAACCAATTTCCGGAAAGGCCCAGTCGACAGAAAAAGAAGCCAACTGATCGTAGCTATCGTTGGTGATATTAGACAATTCATCTGTGTTGGGGACTGATATTGGGGCTAATAGATCAGCTGCATCAAAGTGTTGAGTGTAGTTGTAGAGTGCTTTATGAAAGCCAAGTTTTAGGTTTGGAAAAATGGCTAACGGTATAATTTCAATATTTAGGGCTCCATAATATCGCTGATTGTCAGTGTTGTCATTGTTGAAGTAGTTGGATTCTCTGAGCAACCCGTAATAGATTTGTCCTGTAACGGCTATAATTCTCTTGTCTTTAACACTAATCGCAATAGGGGTGGTACCAATTTCTAGATGTGGAATTCCTGCTGCCTGTTGACTTAGGACGATGGGGTTGAAAACAGACGGCCCGAATGTGATGTTTTGTGTGGAAGCACTAACTGAGAAGTGTCTAATGGTATATCTGATTTCGCTTTGTCCTAGGTTAATGTCTGTAAAAGCCTTGTCTCCATATCTCATGACCCAATCGATACCGTTAGCATATTGGTAATTATAGGTGCTTTTTGTACTGGAAAGCTCTGGCCCTAAATCGAAAGCTTTGTTTTGCGAAAAGTACAATGCGGGCTGTATTGTTACGCTGAGACCACCCCTTTTGTAGGTGGCCCCTGCATGGATCTCTGTTGTTAGGCCTCTTCCCTTCCATATTGGGCCATCATTATATCCACGTGGGTATCCACTGTTGTAGGAATTTTTGAATACAGGATTCAATAGTTCAAAGCCGTTGCTGTCAAGGGGTGTTATGGAAGTATATGCACCGATGTAGGTTGTGTCAACTAGTTTACTTCCCCAAAAGGCTATTCCTGGAGTGTTTACCGACTGACCAATTAGCTCATCGCTAAGTATTAATAGCAAACCAACAATTAGTGGTTTTATATATAGTTGGTGTAATTGTGTCCTTTTTTTCACGGGTTCATTAGGTTTGGACGAGTGGCAAAGATTTAACATTGCATTTTTAGCAGTAATCATCTGTTAGTTTATTGATCCTTATCTGGCCGAGCTACAGTCGATAAGTTTTTTTAAATACTAAACCTGTTTTCGAGTTATTTCCCTGATCCCACATCATTTCAATTTCTTCCTTTCCATTTTTTATTAAAGAATACTCAATTTCCCAATGTTTATCCTTTTCATGCTCCGGGTAGGGTTCAAATCCATTGTAAAGTTTGATAATTACGATATCCTCTTTGTCAGTCAAGTATTTACTTATATTGAAGCTTAAGTTGCCTTCTATTTTTGGATTTTTATCTATTTCTGGGCTAGAATATACGACCGTATCATTTACAATAATTTCTACTTTATTGTCGATGTGATAAAACTGGAAAGTATAATCGGTATCCTTGAATTGTATTTGTACAGAAAGAATTAAGAGAAAAATTAGGTGTATCATACTTTAGTTACAAGCTTTTCTATTTATAACACAAAATGGAAGCATTTATGATGCTGAGGCTGTTTTATACTGTGCGATTTTGCCGTCAATCATTTGGATTAAATTATCTGCAATGCTAAAATACTGATCATCGTGTGTGATCAAAATGACAGTTTTATTAGCCTCTTTTAGCATGGGTACGAGTTTGTAGTAAAACGATTTTTTGAATTTTGAATCTTGATTGGCCGCCCATTCATCAAAAATATAAATCTCCTTATCATGAAGCATTGAAAGAACCAATGCGAGCCTTTTAGATTGACCAGAGGAGAGCCCTGTATAGCGCATTTGACCATTTTCTATTTTTACGTGTCTGTCTATTTCAAAAAGCTTAATAAGTTGTTTGGATCTTTCGGTTTCTGATTCGGAAATTTCGTTTCTTTTGAACAGATGATTGTCAGTAAATACCGCTGATATTTTATCTCTGTAGCTTTGTAGATTTTGGTCTGTAATCTCCTGATCTCCGTAGAACAGAGATCCTGTATTCGGTCGGTAAAGTCCGGTAAGAACTTTCGATAGGGTGGATTTTCCGCTCCCGTTACTTCCACATATTATCGTTACTTCATTTAACGGAATGGTTGCAGTAATTGGGCCTAGATGAAAATTGTGATCTTCTTCTGAGCTATGATAGGTGAACTCAACCTCATTAAGGTAAATAGGTTGATTTTGAGTTTTAATCGGTTGAGTTTTAGGAGGAACATTAGAACCGAGCTGCATCCCGATTTCCTGAATGTGATCAGCCAACACATTGAGCGTAATGACGTCTTTCCCAAATTTGCTAAACGTAGTAATAGGGTTGATAAGGAACAATGCTATGGTGAGAAACTCGACAAACACTGTTGTGCTCATCTGCTGATAGGTCATGGAAACAGCAAAAGTGGTGCAAATGCAGAAAATAAGAATTGCGCTTGATATCGTATTAGACGCGTGGGAGTGAAAACGAAATCGAACTTTCTTTTTCGCTTCTTTTTCTACTGATCTTTTTAGGTCATTTTCAATAAAGTTCTCTTTAAGCTGGGAGTTTAAGTTTAATTCTTTGATGCCGAAGATCGCATCATAAAAACTATTGTAAACACTATCCCAGCTCTTTCGGGAAGCCTTGTTGAGTTTGTAGCCTTTCTTATTCCTTCGGGAGATCACGAGGAAAGTTGGAAACATAAAAAAGATCATTACTAGTGATAGCTGCCAGGATACAAAAATCAGGTAAATGATCCCACCGACTGATATGACAAAGCTTTGGTTGACTTTGGGAAGCTTTTCCAAAATCCGGGAAATTGTTTTAATGTCTGAAACTAAGCTAGAGAAGAGTTCATCTTTCTTACCTTCTACATCCTCATACTTTGAATTGAAGATGTTGGAACAAAAGTCAATTCGCATTTTTTTAACGACTTCTTCAATTTGATCAAATAGCACTTTTTCTCCCATAAGGGTGAAGAATACATACCCGATCAGCGCAAGCCCCACTAATAGGAAAAAATGAACTGGGTCATCAATGCCGTCTTTGAGCGCTTTATGAAAGCTACGCATAATGAAAACAATGCCGAGACCTGATAAATAGCTTAGAATTGATGCTATGATTAATCCATTTAATCTTGTTTTAAGATATGTCCAGACGAAACCCATTTATGTAGTTTTGTATTTTGGTCGCAAAATTAAGGTCAAAGGTATCGTATCTATATCATCATGGATCATCGATTGATTTTAAAATGACATCACCTTTGCTTTCATAGTGAATTGTGATGTTTTCATATCAATTATTGATTTGACTTTGAATTGTTTGACATTCACTCAGTAAACCCTGATCAGTTGGAAAAGCATGAAACGAAAAAAAAGAGCATCTGTAGTATAGTGGTGACATACAATGCTAAAAAGTGGGTGGATCGGTGTTTTTCGTCATTATTTGAATCGAATGTACCCACCGATGTGATAGCGATTGATAACGGTTCTTCGGATGATACAGTGCAACATTTGAAAGAGTTTTTCCCAATGGTGGAAGTGATTCAAAATGAAAAAAATCTTGGTTTTGGTGGAGCTAACAATATGGGTATGAAGCTGGCGTATCGAAGAGGCTATGAGTATGTATTTCTAGTCAATCAGGATGCCTGGGTCGAGCAAGACACACTTGGTAAGCTTGTGGAGGTATTTGAAGAAGGTGGTTTTGGTATTGTTGCCCCGCTTCAGTTTAATGGAGAGGGTAGTAGGTATGATAGCAGATTTGAAAAGCAATTTAGAAAGGGAGCGGGGAGGAATATTGACTCGCTAGATGTGAACGGAGAGGTTGTGGAAACCAAGTTTGTGAATGCCGCTTTCTGGATGATGTCAAAATATTGTTTGGAAAAGGTTGGCCTTTTTCATCCTTACTTTTTTCACTATGGGGAAGATAATAATTATTGCCAGCGGGTTAGGTATTTAGGGCTGAAGGTTGGAGTGCTGAGTAGCGCGAAGGCATTTCACGATCGTGAAATGAGAACTGAAAACAATCACAGGCAGAACCTCAAGGTGAAGCTTTTTCGAAGATTGGCACTTCTTTGTTTTGATCCGGAAAATGATCAGCGACTGTGGTCTTTTTATACAAGAAACATTTTAAGAGTGATGAAATTTTCTCTTAAAAAGCAGTTGTCAAACCCTTTTGGACTTATGTATGCAGGTTTGCAAGAACTACTAAAGATTCGTCGGTTTCAAGCGAATTTTAATTCTGAACTTCTGGATATACGCAAAGATAACCGACTTTGATTGAGCTAATCGTCGATTTAGTAAGTGGGAGAAGTTTCAGAAAGAACTTGATTGATGAAGTCGTAGACATCATTGTCAAGGAGATTTTTAGATTTTTTATTGTTTGAGTGAGGAAAGGAGATATTATTGACTGACTTTAATTGTAGATATTGTTTGACTCTATTAACTGCTTCTGTTTGCGATTTTCGATCTGTAATGTCTACTACAATTAGGCGTTTTGGGTCTCTTGACTCAAAAAAGTCGATTACCTTTTTTTCATAGTTTAGTTTGTGCTCGATAAATCTCCTAATCGTTAAAAAAGACTTGTGTCTCCATTGATCATGCGTGATTAAGTCGGTATTGTCTGGTTGGATTTCACTATTTTGAGTCCAGCCAGCATGCTTCAGTTTTGAAATGATCCATTTTTCGGTATCTCTGGTTTGAAGGATAAATTTGGCTTGTGGATAGTTTAAGTATAGACTTTTGAAATCAAATTCCCGATCGTTATCGAAATGGCTTCCTCCATCAGAGAAAAATTCAAATTTCTTAAGATGAGACTTTTCGAAATTCCAATACTTTGAGTGGGCGGATGAAAAACCAAATCTTCTAAAATAGTTTGCCAAAGAAGTAGTGCCGGTTTTGTGGAGCCCAATACAAAAAACCTTGTTTTTCCTCGCTTCATGATTCAGATATCTGTTCAATAACTGAAATACTTTCTCAATCAAGTAGTTAACTATTTTCATTCTAGCAACAGTATTCAATGAGTACAAATTTACATGTAGATCGTTGGAGATAGGTGCTGATATGATTTATTAGCGTCTTGCGCATATGATTCTTGATACCACTTCGTAAAATAGCCCCCGTGCAGTTCTGATAGTTCTTTGATTTGATCGTGGTATCTGTTTTTAAGATATTGTTCAATTTCTTTAGGACAATTCACATCGCGCGATTTATTTGCTCTTTTAGCAAGATTTAAATGACTGGTTGAAATAGACGTTTTGCCGGTGATGTGTTTGATGATGTCATTGAGCAAGCCTTTAGGGTTATCGTCAATGGCATCAAAAAAACAAATTAATAGTTGATGCTTAGGAAAAACACTGGAGAAGTTTTTTAGCGTGCGAATATAGTCCGAGCGCGAAGATTGTCGCTCGGCATCCAGAAACTTTATGATTTCAGTATTATTCACATTCTCAACATTAAAGTTTTTAAACTTCCTTGTTTTGAATCGGTAATGAGACCATGCTCTTTCAATTGGGTTTCGTAAAATTAAAACGAGTTTGACATTAGGCATCAGCTGGTAGATTCTCTCTACGTCCTTTTTGTCGAGAATAGAATAACTAGGTGTGATTTCGCCTTTGTACCCGCTAAAATGATCAAACAGAGACATATACCATTTGTCAGTATAGTCTGTAAAAAACCATTTCTTATAAAAACAGAAGCTTTTATAGTCTGTAAAGACGGTCATGGCAAGCGTGACTATTGCTTCATAAAGGTACTTTGGGTTGATTAATCGCTTCCACAGCTTTGTTTGCGCCAACTTGTTTTTTGAGTGGTATGCTTTGTCCCGATCAAAATAATGGATCTCTTTTAAAGGTGGGAGGTCAAATTCCGGTATGCTTTTCAGGTTGTTAAATAGCCATGTAGTTCCTGCCTTTTGCATGCCAATTCCCAAAAAGTTAATCTGTTGTGTTTTTTTCATTTGCGCGGATTTAGGCACTTTGGTTGCTTAGGTTTGTGGTTGTGGAATACGGAATACTATATCAGAGGGAACTACTAGAATCGAAATTGATTAAATTAAATAGAGGTTATATGCTTAGTAAGCGTTTTTGGAAAAAGTTTGTAATTCGCTTTACGTCTGTTTTCAGGAAACAGCCTGCTGTTACTGTTTACAATTTTTTGGGAGCCAACAGCCATCGACGATTTTCTCAGCTGCAAACTATCTGTTTTTTTATTGGACATACGCGCAGCGGTCATACATTGTTAGGTTCTATTTTGGATGCTCATCCTCAAATTGTGATAGCAACTGAGGCGAATATGATGGATATACTTGAGCAAAAAGGACTAACCAAAAAGGGTTTGTTTTTCTTCCTTTATAATTGGTCAAAGTTTATAGCCATTTTTCTAGGTAATAGGTCTGCTGGTTACAGCTATAAAGTAAAAGGAGGAGATCAGGGAAGAGCTAAAAATATTCGCGTGATAGGGGATAATAAAGGCAAAGGCACACTTTTGAAGCTTCAAAAAAATCCCTCTCTTTTGACAAGATTACATGAAATTTCAGGACTTGATTCGAAGGTAATCTATTGCTCGCGAAACCCATTCGATATGATCAGCACACAATATTTAAAAAATGGTAAAAGCAGCGAAAATATAAACTATGATTACCTTCAAAGTAGAATTGATATTTTCAAAGAACAATCTCTCTGGATACATCGGTTAATACATAGTTCAGCGCTAGATATTCATGTGATGCATAACGAGGACTTAGTGTCCCGTCCAAAGGAGGAGATTGAAGCACTAGTACGATATCTAGATGTGCCATATACAAATGAATTTATCGAGAAAACCTCGGGCATTATTTTTGAAGATTCTAGAAAAACTCGCTTTAAAATCGAGTGGGCAGAGGAACTTATCAAGGATTTGGAAGATCACTGTCAAACTTTGCCTTTTTTGACCAGATACAATTATCAAGATTAACAGGGTTTTATTTGTGAGGCTCGATTACAACAAGATCAGGATAGGATTTCCATTTTTCATAGCTTGATCTGAATTGGTTGTATAGGCGGTCTTCTACCTCAATGTCACTAGAGAGTCTTTCTTTTTTGGGCGGGAAATTGTCCATCGGGATTGAAAGAAACTCTCCGATTTGATCCAACGAGTCATACAGAGCTTCATATTTGATACAAAGTACAGGATATGAAACTTTAGCTGTACTCCATTTCTCAAACTGGTTGAAAAGACTCTCGAGCAAGAGTATATCTGAATCACCTAGATTGATTTGATTATTTAACTTTTTGATGTTGGTTTTCACCAGGCCTCTTCGCTTCACGGATTTTAAAATACTAAAAGGGTCGGCATGTAGGTAGATAGCCTTATAGTTGAGTTTATCGCAATCTACTGGCTCCTTGTGATGTGTAAGTAGTGCTGCAGAATACGGACTTTTTACTTTTACGTGTTGTTCTAAAAAATGCTTCAACAGGTTGCTACCCGCCCCTCCTGTACTACATAGCCAGACGTCTACATCGTGCAGTCCAGTTTGTATCAACTTATCCGAAAAGGGGATTCGATTAAGCAGGATCATTTTTTTTAACCAAAAAGGAAAGCTGTATTTCATTTTTTCGTTGTGACTGTAAAGGTGTATCGCTTCAAATATTTCTCCCAAATTTCAGGATAGTTTGTTGCAAAGTAACGGTCAAAATTCTTAGCCTGCTCCGAAGAAAGTAGTTTTTTGCTATGAAAAGAATGCTTTGATTTTTTCCCGGCCGTGTGCGCGCCATGAGTTTTGTTATATGATGCCTCAGATTCTTGCTGCTTTTTGGGAAGTTCTTTAAGAAAGTGTAATATTTTCAGCTCTTCTACTCCCAAAAATTGCCCCAACTCCTTTACATATTCAGAGGGATTATCAACCAGATCCTCATAATATAACAGAAGTTTTTGCCGAGGAAAATCTTCGAAGGCTTTTATGTTGTCAACGTACCAGCTCGGCTTACTTATCACGTTTTGTTCATTGAGAAAATCTTCCACGTTTTGGTGATGGAGCCAAAGCGCATCGAGGTGGCGAAGCATGCACTCTCTGTAATCTCTTAGAACCAAAATCATTTTGTCGTACTTCATTCCGTTTTTGGAGGCACAGTGAGCGCGATCAACAGCATACTCTTTACTTCGACTGTATCTGATTTGGCCTGGAGTGCGTTTGTCGGTTAGGGATTCTATAATAAATCGCAACCAATTAGTGCCACTACGAGGGTACGAAACCAGCACTGGTAGGGAGTATAAGGCGCGACCGTGAATTAGGTTTTTGTTCCTGTGTATGGTAAACCTTAGAAACTGCCGAAAATAGTAATGTATGACCGAAATCAATAACTGATATCCGTGGAGCCCTCTTTTCTTTCGGTTATTGATGAGTTGTCTCCAATTAGTTTTTATATCTAACATATATCTGTGATGTTCACGATAGCCTATAGCCAAGTGTATTTACCAGTGGTTGATCTAGCTCACTGTTGATCAGATGGATGCTGCGAGTTGTTAGGTTTTGTTTCCAGATTTCTTCGTTGTAGTATTTCTGGTAGTCATAAAAATTTTTGTTTGATTTTGATTTTGTTGATTTCACTACGTTGATGAAAGACTCGCTTTTTCTAGAGACTTTAAATCTAAACGCAATCTCATCAATTGTTTGTTTTGGATCCTTTATTAGCGACTCATACTTCAATATTTTAGTGTGATGAGAGTTTTTTGACAGTTCTAGGTATGAGCTGTTTTTGAGGTTCCATATTTTCACGGGTGTGAGCTTATGGTTTGCGATATTGTCTCTCGGAAGTAAAGAGATGGGTGTTTGTAAAAAATCCTCAAAGGATTCATGTTTTAAGTGTTCATAGTGGTGCGTCCTTTTGTAAAAGGAAAGCAACCAAGAATAGGGATTTTTGAGCAAACATAAGAACCCAATGCGACCGGCCAAAGCTTCATTTTTTTCTAACACTGTCAAATCAACACACCTGTGTTTCCATCCAAAATTTTGGTCAAATGTTCTTTTAAAGTACCATTCACGTAAGTTTTCCCGGCCTGGTGAAAGTAATTCCAACAGTTGTATGGATAGGGGAGCCACACCCGGAAGCACGTCCGTTTTTAGGTTGGTTTTTAGTAACCTCTCGAGGTAATTGGTACCAGTATTCCTCTCTCCATATATTTTTAGCTTGCTATATGTCATGATTGCTCTTACCGGCGCTCGAATTTAGCCAACGTTCTTTGAAATGCTGTATGACTATGGTATTGTTTCTCAATTCCGCATTGTTATCCCCCTTGTTGAAAACCGCCAGGCTGGAGGTTTTGTGAAACTTCTTGAATTTGGTAGAGTGGAAGCAAAATCTATGATAAGGAAATATGAACTTAGATACTTTGCAGTGTGCACTGACCCACACATCATCGACATAATAAGCTCCCTTGGGGGCATTTGAGTAATCTAATAATTTATCCAGATCAAAAAAGGAGGGTTTAACAAGATAGCCGGAGTAACCCTGTAGCACGTCAATTTCTTTTGGTTGCCCAATTCGAGAGGATTTATAGGGCATAGGAGGGATGTTGAAAATATTCATTTTGAGAGAAATATAGTGGCAAATAAAATCATCTGGCACGAGCCATCCACTACTTCCAATTGCTCTATCGGGGTTTGATTTTCTTGCCATGTCAAAATGAGCTATAAGTCCCGGAGGATATAGCATATCATCATCAACAATGAGTAAATCCTGATTATTTTTATATTTAGATAAAGCTGGGATTAGTTTTGTGGCAGGTCCAAAATCATTGCAGGAAACAATTTCGACATTTTTCAGTAATGACAGACTTGATTGGACGTTGTATTGCGTTTGTTCCCGATTGGAAAAAACGGGAATATGAAGGCAAATTTTTTGAGGTCGATACTTCTGAGTTAATAAGCTTTTGAGGGTTGGCTCTATATATGGTAAACGGCTAGGGATAGTAGTCAGGCAAACAACGATACTTGACTTATTGGTGTTTTTAGAGCAAATATCATCACATTGTGCGAGCGACAGTCGAGAAAGTCTGAATTCATCGTACAAATCTCTCAGCAGCTTTCGCCCGTCCAAAAAGTTGTAAACTGCAATGGATAGCCAAATTACGAGCCCTATGAGCAAAATAAAAAGCATATAATGTCAATAAAGGTGGATATTGTTTATACCTGGGTAAATAATGATTTGCAGTTCGCAGAAAGGTTAAATACTTATGCTACCTCAAATCTAGATAAGAAATCGAATCGGTATAGAGACATTCATGATACTTTGAAGTATAGCTTGCGATCTGTGGAGAAATATGCGCCGTGGATTAATAAAATTCACATTGTTACCCAACGACCGCAGGTTCCAGAATGGCTGGATCAGAACCACCCCAAAATCAAGATTGTGCATCATGATGCTTTTATCCCGGAAGAATACTTACCAACTTTCAACCCTAGAGTTATTCAGTCTTTTTTTCATCTTATTCCAAATTCCGCAGATCATTTGCTTTACATGAATGATGATTACCTATTTGGAAACAAAATTGAAATGGATGATTATGTGACTGGTAAGGGGAAGCTAAAGGTTTACGGTTCAATAATAGGAATTCCATTGAAATTTAGAGTTTTTGCTCAAAAAAATCAGGTAATAGGACTCCCGCGGTTAGAACATTTTCCTTTTCTTATTTATAAACCTTATTGGGAAAATATGCTGCATCTAAGAGAGTCGGAACTTGAAGATACCAGAAGGAGCCGCTTTAGAAAGAGATCTAATCTGCGTGTGGATCGTCTTTACAGATATTACCTTTTGTCAAAAATGCGACCGTGGGTGGTAGCGGTATTTGCCTGGAGACTACTCAAAATAAGTCGTTTTGTGCCATTGACGGATGATTTGGGAGTGGTCTACAAGGTTAGAAGAGCGCTTGAGGATAAACCAAAGTTTATTTGCATTAACGACAATCAATCCGAACAACCCAACGAAGCAATAAGTCAGGGGCTTGCTGAGGTTTTAGATCAATATTACCCGGATGAAAGCGGGTTTGAAAAAAACACTTTACAAGTTTAGAAGGTGTATTCGAACATACGGATTTCTCTCGCAAAGGCAATTTTGATTAGTTCAATTGATTCTGCATCGAACAACTCTCTGTAATCGGATTCCTTTCTTGTATGAGATTTAGCTCTGTAGCTTGGCATTGCCAAAGGCTCTTCCAGAGCGAACTTCTCAGACAACTCCTCACACATTTTGTCGAGGTGCTCAAACTGGTAAACTTTATCTACGCAGACTACTCCATGTTCGGAATAATACTCGTAGCTCTTAAAGTTTCTAAGTCCACCACCTTTGATAAAGGCGTTCAGAGAGCCATATTTTTGATCTCCACCACGCCAGAAGTACAGTGAAACAATTTTATCGAAAGGATTTCGCTCTACGGAAAACTTGAAATAGCTATCCCAGATTTCAGAAGGAGTTATTGCGCGTGCACAACTTGCTGAGATGTGCTTGTAATATTTGATTGGATTCTTAATTTCCGACTGGAAAAAGTTTTTGATACGCCATTGGCGTAACCCTAAACGGTAGTTCTGCGCACTTCGCCCTGAATACTCCAGCCGTTTTCGTTCGTCTTTTTCACCCAATGGTGTTAGAATATCCTTATCTCCGCAAATTTTACTAAGAGCAATTTCGATAGACGTACCAGCCGTTTTTTTTGGCTTTATGAAAATGAAGTTATGCTTGTGACTTATAATCATAACTGTGTTAGTAATTAACGGGACCCGCTTCCAAAGCGAGACACAGAAGTGTAATAATTCATATCTTCTTCACTTCTGGACCAGCCAATGAACTTATCAGCTATTGTTTTGCTTAGATAGCTTTTGGATTTTCCTCTAAAATTTACTCCTAACATAAACATTCCACGAAACACAGGCTTGAAAAAGGGGAGAATACGGCAGATCCGATCTGCGGGCGATTCGGTAAGCCAGTATTGAGGGTGATCAAAATACGTCAAATTTTCAGCGTGTTGCATCAGTTTGTTGGCGGCTAAATAAGCATCAATCACTTCTTCGCTATTGACTTTTGACTTTTTTCGGCCAATTGAGTCCAGAACAGTAGATGTTATTGACCCATTCCCGTTGATATTGTCTTTTTGAGATTGTAGTTTTTGATCTGTTTCTAGAAAAGAGGCCAAACTAGAAAGCATATTTTGATCTTCAATATTGAGAACTATGAAATTGTCAGAACCTTCAAATGTTTGGAGAGCGAATCGGTGATAAGAGTTTCGAATTTGTATCCAACGTGTGATTGCCTGATCAGTATTGACCAGAATTCTTTTGTTGATGAATTTTGCGATGAATCTGGCAGGAATGAATTTGGTAAACATCCAGGAGACAGCAGCTTTTGATCGTTCAGTAGCCTTATGCCGACTAACCAGCCATGATTTTAGCGGTCTTGTATTTAGTATGAAGAGGGCATCAGGATAATTGGTCTGCAGCAAACGTATAGCTGGAGTTTCTCCGTCAGTAAAGGCGTCATATTCTGCCAGGCGAGGATCATTTGGCTTATACGTCCAATATGTCCATTTAGGCTTGTGACCGGAGTTGATGTTTAGCTGGGTTCGAAAAATTGCATTGAGTGTTGTCGTTCCGGTTTTATTAAATCCAACACAAAATATCTTTTTATTGACCATGTGCAAGTTTCTGAACATTTGTTCAAATGTGGTAATGAATAGAGCAATATCTGTCCATATATTTTTCGCTTCGGCTCCAACCAATAAGCTTATCGTAATACCATTTAGATAAGAAGTTTCGCGCCTTTCCTCGTTTTACGACACTGTAAGTGAATAGATTCTGAAAAACCGAAGTTAAGAATGGAGCGATTGTAGTAATCCTGTCGGAAATTGATTTGGATAGGTTGAAGTGGGGATCGTGGAAATACCTGATTTCATCCGCATAATTTGAGATATTGTGCTGATCTAAAAAGGTTTCTACGGCTTGCTTGCTGTCTTTTTGGTTAATTTCATTGCCTAGGGCTTCAATTATAGTCAAAGCTGTCGATACTTTTTCATGCCCTTTGCCATCTAAATTGGCCCATGTGGGTTTCAGATCCTGCTTGAGGTTAAGAAAAGCTTTTAGTTTTTTATGCAGGTTTTCGCTTTCTATGTTGATCAGCAAAAAGCGATCATGATTTGAGAGTAGATCGACGGCATACCTATGATAGGAATTTCTTATCTGAATCCATCGTTTCATGGACTTTTCATCGTTTTTGAAATGAAACCTAACTATGAGGTTCGCTACCCAGCCCAAGGGAAGTACTTCTGAAAGAATAGTTGTCACAGCCTCTTTTGACCTTTGGGCGGCCTTGTGTCGACTGATCAACCAGGATTTGAGTGGGCGGGTATTTAATATGAAATAGGCATCTGGATATTTCTTGAGTAAATTTTTGATCAGGGGAGCTTCACCGTCTGAAAAAGCATCGTACTCGTCGGTTCTGGATTTCCCCTTGTCGGCCGACCAATAGACCCATTTGGTTTTATGTACAGAATCCAAGCCTAATTGATCAGAAAACACGGCATGCAGGCTGGTGGTACCTGTCTTATTGAACCCAATGCAAAATACCTTTTGGTTCATTGAGGAGGTGGTTCTTTTTTTTTTGTTCATTAAACATTGAAATTATACTATCGCTATGCGAGTTTTTCATACATCTTCAGAATTTCCGATGTGACCAACGGCCAATCATAGTTTTTTACTTTCTCTAACCCTTTTTGAGAGAGAGTGGATCTGATATTCGGATCTTCGCATAATTTTTTTAACATAGCTGTTAGTGATACTGAGTCTCGCGGTTCTGCGAAATACTCTTTTTGCATTCCTGAAATCACATTGAGGTACCCTTCGTTGGCAAACCCGACCAAGGGAGTTCCCATGGCCATGGCTTCAAGAAGAACAATACCAAAACTCTCCCCGTAGATGGCTGGAGCCAAGTAGATATCTGCAGTTTTCAGAAGCTGCAATTTTTCTGTTTCTGAAACAAAACCAAGCATTTCTACATCACTCAAATTGTGCTCAGATATCATCTTCTCAGCGAGCTGTCGCTCATCTCCATCTCCAGCAATTAGCAATCTTAAGTTACTGTTTGCGCTTTTGAGTGTTTTATAACTCTCAAGGGCATAAATAAGCCCTTTTCGGGGTTCGAGCCTACTAAGAAATAAGATGTTCAATTTGTCATCTTTAAATCTGTTAATTGGCGAGATTGGTTTACTATATAATTCCAAATCAATGCCATTCGGTATAATGGAAATTTCTCGTCTTGAAAAGCGATTGATATAGGATGCTTGTGTTTCGCTTACTGATATGATTGCGTCCATCAGCTTAAAAACCCCCTTAGCGGCAATGGGCATGATGTTTTTACCCACAAATTGATTTTTGGGGGTATCATGAAAAGTTGTTATGTACTTCGAGTTGCTAAATCGCCTTATTTGAAAAGGAAGTAACGGGTTCCAAAATGTATGAAAGTGAATGATGTCAAATTTTTCTTCTTTAAGGAAATTCTTCAGCGACTTTCTATCACTGCCAAGCGCGATATTGATGTCGATTTTTGTGCCTCCCAAATTTATGCTCTTATTACCACCGAAATGGTAAACATTTGTCTGTTGAACACTAGGTTTGGGCGCTAAGATTTTAACATCATGACCGGCTCTTTGTAGGTATTTGCTTAAACTCTCGATATGGGATTTAACTCCGCCTGGTCTTGAAAAATCATATGGACATACCTGAGCAATTTTCATTTCTTATATTGATGCTTATTCGTTTATTTGGTGCTTAAATTTAAGACTCATATGGCAAACCGCGGAATTCCACATAAGGCCAATGACGCTTTTCGCAGGTTGGAAAAAATCGGGGTAATAAGAAAAAGGGCAAATATCATATTTGCCTATTAGAAAGACTATTCTCACCTGAGAGTTTCAGAAGATATTTACACCCATGATGCATCAAATTCTTTAGGTTAAGTTCGGTTGATTTTAGAGCGAATGGCCCGCTTTTAATCTCTTGGCTCAATACGCAAAAAGGTAAAAGTAGCTTATTCGACTAAGGCTAGTAGCCAAAAACTCAGTAGTCAAGTTTAATTAGGTTACTGAATCAATTTCATAGCTTTATCCTTATTGGGATGAAGAGCCCAATAAGGTAGGCGATCAGAGACATAGCTGACGCAGCGGATTTTCCCCAAGAAAATGTCTTGCTCTTCGTTTTTAATTTTGACAAGACTGAATCGAAGTTATGCCATGTACCTGGAAAGTGTATTATGGGGGGATAGGTGTTGCACAGCCGATTTTTGAAAGTGGACTTGTCAGGATCAAAAGTAAGGTCGGTTATAGCATCTTGATGATGGTGCAGATTGAAAGTTTTCAACAAAAAGCGCTCGACTTTATAAGCGTTATAAGCGTGTAAATCTGATAAATAGGGCAGGTGTAGCACGCGCATTCTACCTCCTGTGACTTCAAATAGCTCGTGATTGTAATCCAGAATGATGTTATAGCGAGGGTTTTTGTGACTTGCAGAATCCACGAAGTGTTTGCTGTACAAGTATTGGTCAGAGCGCACGGCTATAAAGGTGGACAGATCTTCCGGGTTAAGATTGTTTTCTGAAATAATGTCCTGTAAAAGAGCTTTAAGTGCCCAACAGGTGCCTATGAAGGTCCCGGAGTTGAGAAATCGATAAATAGTAGGTGATGAGGGGTAGTTCTTAAAGTACTTTCCTCGCAACTTAGGATTGCGAAAGTAGTAGTTGGCTTCTGCAGCAAAGACTATGTCCGTTTTGAAGCTCCGAAATAGGCTTAGGATTTGATCCGTTTTACAATTGATAATAACATCAAAGGCATCTACCACCAGCAAAATCATGTCTTCTGACTTATTTTGAAGGTAGTCGTAGAGCAGTTTTATTTTGAAGGCATTTACTTTCCAGTCTTCCGTGAGGGTTACAACATCGATTGGGAGCCCGTTGCTTTTACAGGTATGAATCAAAGGGTTTGCTTCGTTGAGCTCTCGATCTGAAAATGTAATGACTCTGAAATGTTGCATATGAGACTAATACATGCAAATCTGCAACTTAAATTTTAAAATGCGTCCAATAGCTTTTTGTCGCGCCGAGATTGAGCCAGTGATAATGGAATCATGGCGAGGGTCCAGGCGAGGCTTGCAAACAGGTACAGATCAAAACGACCAAACAAAGAAAAGCCTATCATAGCGAACCTATGAGTGTTAATGCCACAGAAAATAGCCCACCACGAGAGCATTGGTCTATTTAGTTTTCTATAGTTGTTTTTGAATTCTTCTCTGGTATTTTCATCCAGTGCAAGCGCTCTCATTTTGATGCGTTGATCTGGCGTTCTTGAGGTAAAAAAGAGTTGTTTTGAGGTGTAATCTTTGATAATATGGTAAATAACTTTTTGATAAAATTTAGATCCCTGAGGCTCTACCTGATTTCCCTTAAGAGGTATAGCGCTGTTTGTCCGGTGTGAGAAAAACTCAAGATATTCAGTTTTATAAAATTCGTATACAGCTGACTTTACACTATGAAAGTATCCGCATGACCAGCCAAGCACATTTATTCCTATGAAGGTATAAGTATCAATAAAGTAAAAGCCGCTTCCAAAATAGCAAGCAGCGAAAACGAGGCTATCCACGGTTCCATCTACCATTCTGCCAAAATCTGAAGCAGTACCCGTTAGTCTCGCGAGTTGGCCATCTGCACTGTCGAGAATGCCAGCTAGTGTAATAAAGGCGCTGGCTATAACGACTATTTGCAACGAATCTTGGAAGAATAGCAATCCTCCCCCGATCACCCCAACAATCAGGCTGGCAACAGTAACGTTTGTAGGTGTGAGCCCTAACCTAGCGGCACCTTTTGCAAAAAACAGCCCGAAGAATCGGCTGAAATAAATATCGAAGGTTTCTTCAATATCAAGCAGTTTAATACTGCCCTTTACTTCTTTGAAATGCTTTTTCACAACTCTTGGATTTTATGCCTCTGCTCCCAGATGCGCTGTATTTTGTTTAGTTTTTTCCTCATTGATCCAATCTAGGGTCTGACTTTTCTTTTTTGGTTGGAGGGTGACTGGCATGTCCAAATAGTCCAGCCGTTTTCCTGGCCATCCGCATGACTCCCATAGATAGGCCAGAAGTGAGTTTCGATTTAGGTTAGGGTGCAAATGCGGTCTGAATTCCTTGTGATATATTTTTGGCAATTGGCTCCAGTGCAATGTTGGTTCGTTGTGATGAAGACCATGGTATCCGTTATTGAAGACAAGAAAGTTTAAAATTGGATTGGTGAAGTTACGTGAGTGGTTATAAAGATGGTCTATATCACAACCATCATGTTGCCAGTAGTTAGTGCCAACTATTCCCCACTGTGCCCAAAGGTGTGGTAACCATATTGTCAGTAGGGTTATTTTCCAGTTGAGAAAGAGAAGCGGAATTTTAATCAAACCAACTCCAATAAGTTCTAAGAAATATTGGATTACCCAACCCCGACGGTTTTCTGTCCACATTTTTTTGACCCATATAATTTCTGACTTCATAATGTTGTCAGATGTCCAAAAGAAGAAAAGAAACTGGTTGAGGAAATTCCATCGGAATCTCATTTGGTCAGTTTTGGCAATATCCTTACCTCTACCGGTGTGTTGATGGTGGCTGAGGTTATGGCCTATTACAAATGCACTTACCGGATATCCGTAGGTCATGGACAATACGATTTGAAAGAGCTTATTGGCAAGCTTGGTTCTGAAAATTGGGACGTGTACTGTATTATGGACAATAACAGCACAAATGAACGATAAAAGACAAAGCCCACTAACCGCAACTATTTGAAGCCAAAGCGGAATAATCTCAAAATAGAGCCATGAAATGGCTGTAGAACCAAAGTAAATGCCAACTACTAAAAGGGTCTTTAAATCTGCTCTATACTTTAGCATATGCTGCCGATTTTGAAGACTGATTTTCTAATCTTGCCTGTCTCAAATCCTTCCTTTTCCAGGGCTTGTAAAACGGAGCAATTAAGTACTGGCGTATGATGTACCAAATCAGGTTTTTCTCAATTAATGAAGGGTCAATTTTGTGCCTAATTTCATTGTGGAATTCCGGAAGCCTGCTCCAGTGAAGATGCGGCTTTAGATGGTGTGCGGTGTGAAGTCCGTTGTTGAAAAGAAATGTGTTCAGAAAACCTTCAATATTTCTAGAGTGGTTATACTCCGATTCTTCATCAGCTTGTATGTGCTGCACATAGTTGAAGACTAAAACACTGTTGAGTGAAATTTGATGAGGAAGAATCACATAAAGCAATGCAGCTTGCCAGTCAAGTGCAAAAATGGTTGTCAAAAAAGCTACAATTGAAATGATCTGAAGGGCATGCTGCCAAAATTTTTCCCTGTCGGTTTTCCATAGTTTCTTCAAGTATTGTCCTATCGCCTTTTGCTGCACTCCGCCACTATACATGGGGTAATAGATCAACGTCCACAAATTGTTTTTTTCCGAAAAGGCGTAAGTTTTTGTGTAGTCTTCTTCTTTATTAGTGTGCGTGTGGTGGTTTTGAAGGTGTGTAGGTATCCAGCCAAAAACCGGGTATCCATATAATATAGTTAACCAACAGTCAGTGAGGGTGTTTAGAAATTTACTTTTCCACATAGGCACATGGCGCACGTTATGAACCATCACCCCGACAGATATCGCCATGATCAATTCGGCAACATAAATGATGGCATACAGACCATCGTTGAGTTGATCATGATAGACAAATAAACCTACCATCAGTGCACTGACTACAAGAATGTAGATGATTGTTTTGACGTCTGATGTGTACCGTAACATACCTTTATTTTGAGAAAGCGAATTTACAGAATGCATCATAAAGGACATTCCAATATCTTGAAAGATGAATATTTAAGATGTGAATTATTCAATAAGTGATTAACGCGGTTGAATTCTTAATAATCTATTGCAACTTGCTTAAAATCTGATTTAGATACCGGTCTGTGAAAAATGCTAAGATTTTAGTGGGCTCCAGGGAGTTTATGGAGCATTTGAAGGAAGCAGCACTTGTGGCTAAAGAGTCATTTTATGTTCAAGCCATGACCTTTGAAGGAGATGCAGCAGGTGAAGAACTCATAGACATCATGATCGAGTCTCCTGCGGATGATAAGCGCTTATTGATAGACTCATTTTCCAAAGTGGTGATTAGCGACAGCTTTGTTTTTAGCACGCGATATCTGAAAGACTCAGCTTTCAGGAAGGAAATTACCCAAACACGCGTCTTGATCAAGAAAGCTGAGCAATCAGGAGTGAAGATTCAGTTCACCAATCCGGTTGGCTGGCTCATGAGCAAATACCCACTTCGTAATCATAAAAAGATGATGATTGCCGATGATGAGGTGGCTTTCCTTGGAGGGATCAACTTTAGTGATCATAATTTCGAGTGGCATGATATCATGATTCAAATTGATGACAAAGAAATCGGACATTTGATGGCTGAGGATTTCAGGAAGACCTGGATCGGGAAAAATCAAAGCATTCGTCAGTCTAGAGAGGAGTCGGATTTGTGGTTTTTGAATGGGATAAAAAGCAAAGCGCTTTACTCATCGCTTTTTGATAAAATTCAGACCGCTTCTCAAAGTGTGACGGTGATTTCGCCATATGTTTCCGAGCCACTTATGTCGGTGCTGAAAGGCTGCAGCGGCAGAGGGCTGAAAGTTCAGATAATCTCACCTTCTGAAAACAATAAATCGCTTTTTGGTGAGTATGTATTATCCGAATTGCGAAAGGGATATTTCTCACTGCGACATTATCCGGGAATGTTTCACCTTAAAGCCATTTTGATTGATAACAATGAATTGATCATAGGTAGCAGTAACTACGATTTGATCAGTTATTATTTTGAACAGGAGGTTGTTTTAAGTTCAAAGCAAAAGCAGCTGATTGAGTCTTTTCGGAGTGATGTTCTCAAGCCTATACTGGATGAAAGTAGGGAGGTCCTTACCGGGAAGAGCTCTGCCAAGGCAAAAATTATTATGAATGGGCTGGCAGTTTTTTGCAGGTTTGCTTCGGGCACGGTTTTAAGGCCAAAATGATTAATTTCGCAAAGCATTATGGGACAGCAGGATTTTATTTGGAGCAAGGAAAAGGAGCCTCATTTTGAGCGCCGTAAGATAATTATGAAGGAATACCCGGAAGTAAAAAAGCTTTTTGGTATTGACCCGAATGTAAAGTGGAAATCACTCTTCGTTACGCTTCTTCAGTTGGCTGTACCAATTATCTATCTTCCCACAAATCCATGGTTGTTCATGCTAATGGTCATTGCTGTTGGGACTTCATTGAGTCATATCATCGTCTTGGCTATTCATGAGGTGACGCACGACCTGGCTTTTAAGAAAAAGGAGTTGAACAATTGGTTTGCCATGATTGTCAATTTTCCACTCGTATTTCCTTTTGCCATGGCGTTCAAAGCCTACCACGCTGAGCATCACTGGCATCAGGGAAAGGAAAAAGTGGATACCGATATAGCCTCACGATTTGAGGCGCTAACGTTCAAAGGGTTTGCTGGTAAGCTGCTATGGATGTTTTTGCAGATACCATTTTATGCCCTAAGACCTCTTTTTATTCATCCAATTAAGCCCGATAAATGGCAGGTATACAATATGATTTTACAAGTGTCTTTTCTTGTGGGGTTTTACTTTGTAGTGGGTTGGTTGGGGTTACTTTATTTGTTCCTATCAATGGGGCTCGCAGGCGGCTTGCATCCATTGGGTGGTCATTTTGTGTCAGAGCACTACATATTTAAGGAAGGGCAGGAAACCTATTCTTACTACGGATGGCTAAATAAGCTTGTGTTTAATGTGGGTTATCACAATGAGCACCATGACTTTCCAAATGTTCCTGGATCGAAGCTACCTCAACTAAAGAAGATCGCTGGAAAACATTATGATTCACTTTACTCTTACCGCTCCTGGTCTAAAGTGATTTTTAGCTTCCTGACTGATAATAAGCTATCACTTTTTTCTAGGGTAAAAAGAAGCAGTTAGCGATTAGTCCCTCTCTGAGATCTTTGCTGAGATTATATCAATTGACTCCTGCACGGTATTCATGTTGGGGAGTTCACTGTCTTCTATTTTGATATCAAATGTATCTTCAATGGCAATGATGATGTCAATCAAATAAGCAGAGTTGATCCTTAGATCAGTTAACAAATTTTTCTCTGCTGTGATATCATCTACAGATAGGTCGTCTGGGAGGTATTTAGAAATGATTGGCTTTAGTTGTACTACTATTTCTGAGGTATCCATATTACTTATCAAAATGCCTGAAAATCAAGCAGCAATTTACATCACCAAAACCAAAATTGGATTTGATAACGGTATTTATTTCCTGCTTTTTAGTATCCAAAACGATTTTATCGGCAGGTATTGCCTTTGCAATTTCCGGGTGAATTGTGTCTTCGGTTAGATTGAGGTTTTTATGAACGAAACTTCTATGTATTTGTAAAATACTGGCAACTGACTCTACTGATCCGGCTCCAGCAATACAATGACCAATCATAGATTTTGGAGTATTAATTAAAGGGAATTTTTCTTCAGGTAGATCCAGTGCATCTTTCCATACTTTGATTTCAAGCGGATCGGCCATGGTGGAGGTAAGGTGCCCTGAGATCAGGTCTATTTCTTCTGCGGCAATCCCTGCATGATCAATAGCACCTCTTATACATTCTGCGGCTGCAGATGGGTTGGGGGCGGTCATTGACCCACCGTCTCTCATGCCTCCGCAATTTTGATATGCACCAATTAATTCTGCGTATATTGTAGCACCTCTGTTTTGGGCGGATTCTAGTGTTTCTAATACTACAGACCCAGATCCTCCGGAGGGAACAAAACCAGATGACCTGTTGCTCATAGGCCGAGAGCCTGTTTCAGGGGTTTCGTTTGCGTTAGGACAAAGGATGCGCATGGCATCAAATGCTCCCCATATGTATCTTCCAATCCCTTCTGAGCTCCCACAAATCATCACCTCGGCTTTGCCCATTTGGATTTGTTCATAACCTATCAGAATAGACTCACTACCAGTAGTGCATGCTGAGGAGTTGGATATGTTTGGCCCTCCCAAACCGAGAATCTGATTAAGGTATGCCGCTGCGCCGCTGTTCATTGATTGTGGAATAGTTGTCGTACCCAGAACCCTATGCCTTTTATTGTTTATTGCATGAAAAGTATCCTTCGACAGGATGTCCATACCAGTTGCCCCTGAACCAAAAACAAGACCCATTCTGGGCTCGCGAGTTTCATTTTTCGGTAAACCAGCCATTTCCCAGGCTTCTAATCCAGCAAGGCACCCGTAGATGATGCCCTGATTTTTCAGTACTTCCACATAGATCTTGGGGAAGTACTTTCTTAGGTATTCTTCATTATATTTTGGGACCCCACCGATTTGGCACCTGTAGCCAAGTTCAGCGCTATCCTCCTGAAAAGAAATTCCAGATTTCCCTTCCAGCAGGGATTGGTAAAATTCATCTACTCCGGTTCCATTGGGAGCCATTACTCCCATGCCTGTTATCACTACTCGCTTTTTATTCATTGCGGAGGAATTAAATTTCTTTGATAAAACATCGCCTTCTTAGAGTGGCTATTTTGAGATCCTTATAGTCATTCCAAAGGTTTTGAACACCGGCGTTTTCTTCGAGCATAGGTCCGGTGGCAATTGTTTTGATTTTTTGTTTTATAAATGAATTTAAGAGTTCGCTAAAGATCAGAGCCGATCCACCAAGTTTTTGATACATTGGATCCACGGCTATTAGAAATAGGTCCAGATGTTTTTTCGTAAAAAAGTCTTTCAATACTTTGATGAAACTGAATGGGAATAGACTGCCCTTTGCCTTTTGAAACGCTTCCGACATGGAGGGCATGCATATGGCCATGCAAACTATTTTGTCATCTTTATCTACAATGATTGTCACGTACTCTTTGCGGATAAAACCGAAGTATAAATCCACGTAATATTGAATTTGCTTATTGGTGAGTGGGTAATAGCCGTATAGGTTGTCATACGTACGATTCAGAAGTTCGATAACGCCAAAGGCATGTTTGAAAATGTGCTTGCTACGCTTGAATTTGAGTACTCTGAGTTTGAACCTGTCCTGTACAAATTTGGCTGACCTTGTTAGTACTTCAGGAAGTTCTTGTGGGACATAACCGCGAGCTTCTATCCAATCAACGGCTTTTGCCATTCCATATTTTTTGTAATGATCAATGTAGTATGGTGCATTGTATATGGTCGCTTGAGTGGCAACCTGATCATAACCTTCCAGTAGCGCACCTTCAAAGTCCAAATCTGTAAACCCCATGGGGCCGTGAATTTTGGTTGCGCCGTTTGCCTTTCCCCAATTTGCAACAGTGTCCAAGAGTGTTTTACAAACTTCAAAGTCATCTATAAAATCTACCCACCCGAATCTTACTTTTTTTTCAGCTTCGAGTTCGGGCGCTATTAGGATTCCCGCCACTCGACCAACGATTGTGTCATTTTGGTAAGCCAGCCAGTAGCGAGCCTTATCTCTTTCGAAAGCAGGGTTTTTTTTCTTGCTGAGAGTGCTGAGCTCAAAATCTATGATAGGGGGAACGTAATATGGGTTTCCTTTATAAAGCCCGATTGGGAATTTGATAAAGTCTTTCAGATCACTTTTAGAGGAGACTTCTTTGATGTAAACAGATCCTATACTCATGGATTTTCAAATTCAGCCTAAAGATAACCAAATGGCTTTACGGCTTCAGAAAGCTTTTAGATATTTGCGGGCAATTGAAACTTTTTTTTGCGAAAAATCCAATCAATGAAACACTGCATCATACTTGCCGCTGGCAAAAATTCTCGACTGGACACAGGAAAACCAAAGTCTCTAATTGAGATCAATGGAATGACATTGATGGAGCGACATATCCGCAACTTTCGGCTGGTTGGTGTGGAGAGTTTTTGTGTGGTCACAGGGCACAATCCAGGACCCCTTCGTGATTTGATCCCTCATCTTGCCTCATCTTATGGGGTTGATATTGATTTGGTTCACAATGAGAGATTTGATCTGGAAAATGGCTATTCGGTGAGCGTGACTGAAAATTGGGTGAACACTCATGGCGCAGAACACTTCTTTTTGACGATGGGCGATCATGCTTTTCAGCCGGAGTTCATAAAGGCATTTGATGAGAAAGTTTCTTCAGGAAAGTTGAATTCAAATTTGATTTTAGCAGTAGACAAACCGGGAGAATCGAATCGGCATATAGATATTGAAGATGTAACGCGAGTGCTTGCCAGTGATCAGGGAGAAATCCTGAATATTGGAAAGATGATCAAGGAGTATAACTGCTATGATACAGGGCTGTTTTTAATGAAATCGAGCGTTTTTGATGTGCTGAATGCCTGCTTTTTACGAGGAGAATATACCATCTCTAATATGGTGACACGCTTGATTGCTGACAGGCAGGCAAGGGTGCTGGAACTGTCAGGGTACCTGTGGAACGATGTTGATAATCCGGACGATTTAAATACTACTAAAAAACTAGGGTTTAATTAGTCAGCCAAAAAGTCCTCCATCATTTTGAGGATTTGTGTTTCGCTGAATTTGTCGGCTGGGGATTTAAATCCAAAAGATGAAATAATCGGGATATTTCCACTTAGACCTTTGTCTTTGGCAGTTTTAGCCAACCTCACCACATCAAGCATCACGCCTGCACTGTTGGGGCTGTCTTCTACTTTGAGCTTCAATTCCAGCTCAAATTTTTGATTGCCAAATTGGGTTCCGTTTACATTGATGTAGCAGATCTTAGAATCGTTCAGGTGGGGTATGAAATCGCTTGGTCCGATTCTCAAGTGAGGCTCATTGACACCATTGAAAAGTGTATTGACCGCAGAGGTTTTAGAGATTCTTTTAGATTGAAGACGTGACTCGTCAATCATATTCTCAAAATCAGTGTTACCACCCACGTTGAGTTGATATAGGTCGTTTATATGGAACCCACGATTCATCAGACTCTCTACAAGCACACGGTTTAGATACGTCGCTCCAAATTGAGATTTGATGTCGTCACCAGCACAAACCAACCCTGCTTCTCTGAATTTGTTGCTCCACTCAGGGGTAGAACATATAAATACGGGTATAGCATTCAGAAAGCCCACACCTGCTTTGAGAGCTTGCTCTGCGTAGAACTTGGCCGCTTTCTCACTACCTACTGGCAGGTAGCAGATTACAAACTCTGCATCTACTTCTTTTAAATAAGAGGCTACATCTACAGACTCCTGATTGTTGTCAACCTGAAAGGAGTCATGCATATGATCTGCCACACCGTCCAAAACATTTCCTTTGACAACAGGAACGCCCTTGTGAGAGACATCAGAAAATTTTGCCGCAGAGTTGCTCCCAGAAAAGATCGCTTCAGAAATATCCAGACCAACAATGCGCTGATCAACGTCTATAGCACCGACTATTTCCACATCTTTAATTTGATAGTGGCCTATCTGTTTCCTGACAAAACCTTTGGTTTCGTTCTCGTTTTTGTAAAATTCGATTCCTTGTATGAAAGATGAGGCACAATTTCCAACCCCGATAATAGCAACTCTAATCATTATGCGTTTTTTAACTGCGCGTGAAATTAAACAAAATAGGTTTTTGGTAACTGAACTTAAGCGAATATTATTCTTTTGTAGCTTTTAAAGCGTTTCGTGTAATAAGGCGCTTGTACTATTTTTACTTCATTATAAATACCAAAAACAGAACAAGTGTCAATTGGCAGAAGGAATTATAGTTTCCTTTGACCCCCTAAACCGGAAATTGGTTGAATGATACATGAACACGCAATAGCTGTTGACCTGTCTGTGCGGATAGTTCAAACTGACTTCTGAAACAGAAAAAAAGGATGACTGAAAAATCAATCATCCTTGTCTTTTAAGTCGGGGTGGCAGGATTCGAACCTGCGACCCCCTGGTCCCAAACCAGGTACTCTAACCGGACTGAGCCACACCCCGAACTTTAGGTATTTTGAAGCTGCTGTGTCAACAGCTCCAAAACGGAGTGCAAATCTAGAATTTTTTCCGATTAATAAAACGTATGAGTAAAGAGAATTTTTAAAAATTTTATCTCATCCCCCAAAGACTAAAAATTCAATCAAGGACTGATGATATTTTGAGTTGGAAGCAAGCTAATATTATTGAGGGTTTTTATGTGGGTTAAAAAACACGGAAAAGTTAGGTGTATTTATACCTTGAATGATCAGTTTGTAAGAAGTGACTAATGACATAAAATTACTTCTTACAGTTAATTGAAATAAAATTCTTACTTTTAATATAAACTTTGTATTATCAAATTTTGTGAATATGAAAAAGAAGCAATCTCTATTATTTGCAGTGTTTCTGTTGTTTTTAATTTCATGCAAAGACAATGATACACCTGAAGTTGCAGCAATTGAGCTAAAAAGTATCACTGATGTTGTTTTAGTTTTTAAAGACTCAAATGGAGGAAAAATTGAAACCGTAGCAATCAACTCTGGAAGTGAAGGGACTTCTGATTTTGTGGTAGCTGATACCGTGCTTTTAAAGTCGAATGAATATTACAGGATGATTGTTGAGATTGTGAATGTTGCTGAGCAAAGAAGCTTCATTGAAGTAGTCGTAGATGCAGCTATAGAACATATGTTCTTTTATAGTTGGACTGAAGGGGTGTTTAATTCTCCGTCTGGAAACGGAAATATTGACAGTCGTAGTGATCCTTTAAACTATGAGGATTTTGACTATTTAGATAGACCGCTCGGTCTCACAACAAGCTGGACTACCGGAGCGGTTGGAGTCGGTGAATTTAGAGTAGTATTAAAGAACCAGCGAGGTTTGAAATCAACCACTTCGACTGTAGCTGATGGCATAACAGACATGGATATTACATTTCCAATAAAAATAGTTGAATAATTATTTTAGTTGGCACTGGCCTGATTGCCCAGTCTTCTGAGGGTTTCATCACGCTTCCTATCTAGCTGGGTCTTCAATTCTTCGTTGAGTTTTTTAATTTCCTTTTTATTGTTTTTGGCTCCAATGCTGCTGACAACTCCACTAAGTAGTGCCTTTGCCCAATAGTTGAATATAGCTTTATTCACATTTCTGTGATGGAAAATATCACCCTGCCTTACAAACAGTAGGTGAGGGTTTTTCTTGTTTACCACAAAGGTGTTGGCAAAGAAAGATTTAATAGATGCTGCGTGGTGTTTGTGTGTCTCAGCTTTCTGATTCAGAACGGTGATTTTCAGATCATTGTAGTAGAATTTCATTTCACCCAAAGCATAGTCATGATTCGCTTCAAAATTGAATGTAACACGCTTGTTATAACCGTCTTTGATATGAACAAAGGCAGTATTCTCCAATAGTTCATTGAGTTCGGTCAGATCCATATCCAAAAGCTCGCCACGGAAATAGTAAAATTGATTTTCATCCTCCAGGTCAAAATCAACATCCACACTGAAGTGTCCTGTGTTCATCATGGTGCCCGTGGAATGAAAAGTCATTATTGGATTCCTTAATAGTTTGAGGCTGTCATTTGTAATATTGTTTATCTCAGCATTCAGATTCTGAAAAAAGATGACCCCAGGAAGTGTGCCGGTTGGAGAGTATTCAGAATGCGAAATGTAGGATGAGATCAATTTGATCTCATCAACGAATACAGGTATTGGCAGATTACTCAATAATGCCTGTGGAAGGGGTTTCTCACTATCTGGAGGAAGTGGTAGTCTTTTGTCCTTATGGGTGTCCAGTATTAGGTTTGATATGGTGATGGCGTCAAGTTGGACGCGCTCCTCTTCAATCCATTTGAGTGTTTGAAAACCCGAGATTTTGATTTCAGTGAGTTCCATGTCAAACCAATCCTTCTGAAACTCATGGAGATAGCTAAATTCATCCTTAGAATACATAGGATCCAGGGCTATATCATTGAGATTGATTTCATTTAGGACACCATCATAATTCACCGACGCAACCGAAAACCGATAAAGACTATCAGGTGTAGTCACAGCAATATTCGACATATTTAATTTTGTGGATTTCAATTTGTCCACAAGCGTGGTGATTGTTGTGGTAGAGTCGATTTGAACTGAATCTATCGAAAGATTGATGTTGCTGATTGATACAGTTTCACCGAAATTCAAACCGGCGTGGACTATGTCGGAGTTTCCATCTCTAACATTCAAATTATTGAAAGTTAGGTAGGGAAGGGGTTGTCGGTTTTTCTTTTGCGCTGGTTTTGGTTTATCCAGGTTCACATTGACATAAGGCTGAGATATAATAATCGAGTCCAGTGTCATCTGCTTCTGATGCGCCATTTTCTCTGGGTCAAAACCTTGAATTTCTACATCAGGGATATGAATACCTATGCCATCAGAAGGGCTCATTTTCAAATCTGCAATTTTGATGTGACCTGCTTTGGTGTTGACAAAAGCTTTTTGAATGGTCAAAGAATCAATTTGCCCGAATGGGCGAAAAACCATATGCTGAACCTCGCCAAGGTAATTCCTTGCGGAAAAAATGGTGGAGTCCTTGCCAAGGTCAAATTCATTGATCAGAATATTGATTTTATCGGCATCAGCCACCATGCTGCTATCACTAATGTGGTTTTCAAAGTGAATTTTGCCGTTTGAAATATTCAGTAGATGAAACTTCAATAAGTCTTTTCTGAGGTTGTGCTCTTTTTTAGACTCCTTGTAGGTTTTGATGTTTGCAACAGGAGATAATAAATAGCCGTCTTTGAAATGAATTTTCTGTTCGTTGATAAGGGTGTGAAAATCAATTTGGCGCAAATGCAACTCATGCGTGGCAACATTGATCTTGTTGTTCGCCTTGCCCGACGTTGGTTTCATGTGAAGTTGTTTCACGCTGAGAGTAGAGTCTTTAATAGAAATATCAAGATCCCTACCCGTGATCTGATGCTCCATTTTAGAGAGGTGTAGATACATAGAGTCAGATTTGTAACCCACCAGAGTGTAATACTCGTCTTTCAATGAGTCATAGTGAAACTTCGATAATTCGACATCAAAATTCTCCAGGTGAACCTGCACGGTGCTATCACCTTGTCCATATTGGGTTAAGTTTCCATTTCTGAATTGCATTTCCTTAAAAGCTGTATGATGTGCCCATTTCACAAGATTATCGCGGTTGCTATTGTTTTCATGGTGCGGATGAATCTTGATGATTGGCCGATCTACTATGAGTGTGTCGAACGCCAGCAATTGATTGTGTAAAAAATGATCCAGATCGAATTCTGTCACTTTTATTTTGCCAAAGGTAAAGGGCTCAGGAGCAGTTTCTGGTTTCAGAAAAACGTCCGTTACCACCAGGTCTTTCCAATTGTTTAGATTGACATGATGAAGGTTGAGTTTGAGTTTTTTTGAGTTGAACTCAAGCAGCTGAAGATCAATATGTGATTTGGGTGTAAATGAGTTGAAAACAAAATTATCCAAGTCCGACGGCTGAAATGTTACTTTTCCGAAGTTGATGTCTAGCTTTTCTACATCCACATATGCATCGTCTGTATTTGCAATGAAAGTACCTTCTACTAAATCAAACTTACCAAGGCGGAGGTATTTTAGGAAATGGTTTTTTCTCGACGAATCATTTTTCACGCTTGCGGGTATGTCAACCGAAATGTTGGGCCGGACAATTGTGATCTCACTTGATACCAAACGACCGGAGATCAAATCAGAAAGAGTTGCCAAACCCTCCGCGTTAGCTCTTTTAAGATCAATATTCACGACAATAGCGTCATCAACCGGTACGATTGGGTGGATTTTGGTGTATTCCAGCTCTAAGTGTGAGGTGAAAGAAGAATAGTTAAAGTGGCTTATGTCCACTTTGTGTGTGCTGTCCATGATAAATGCGTGAAAGTCTTGCGCATCAAGAGCGATATCATCAAATAGGTTCAGCCAGTCTTTGCTCACAGCTTTAGCAGAGTCCAGAGATAGCATGGAGAGCTTAAGGTTTAGAGCAGTAGTGGAGAACTTGTTGTTGTCGGTTATAAACTCAACTTTTCCAGCATCAAAATATACTTTGCCGATTTCGAAGGATTCAAAAACCTTAGTACTGAGACTGAGCAGATCAATCGGTTCCTTGTTTGCTTGACTCGTCTTTTTCTTTTTTACCAGGATGTGCGGGTTGAGAATTCTAATTGAGTCTAACCGCAGCTTGTTTTCACTATACGCTTTGTTAAAATCCAGTCCCCGAAAGTTTAGCTCAGGAACCTCTATGTTCATATATGAATCCAGAGTACGTATGGCCTGATTTTCGGAGGGTTTTAATTCTAAATTTTTGAATAGAATATCTCCGGTTCCGGTAGAAATATGGAACTCATCAAATGAGAGAGCATGAACACTATCTGGCAGCTCAAACTTTTGATTTGATATAATCAACTCAATTTTGTCTGTGAAAAGAAATTTGTCTTCCTCAGAAGCCATGCTATC
>JBDVMP010000089.1:0-61162 GCA_039970095.1 Cyclobacteriaceae bacterium | reverse complement strand
ATGCTTTTACTTTCTTCGGGTACCAGTTTTCTGCAGATCGACTGGATGTCATATTGCCGGTAGGGATTAGTTTTTACACTTTTCAGACGCTCAGTTATACCATTGATGTGTACAGGCGCAAGTTGGAGCCTACCACGGATGCGGTGGCATTTTTCACGTTTGTGAGTTTTTTTCCTCAGCTTGTGGCAGGGCCTATTGAGCGAGCTTCTAATCTGTTGCCACAATTCATGCGTGAGCGCAAGTTTGAGTATGGCAAGGCGGTAGATGGCATGCGCCAGATACTGTGGGGGCTGTTTAAGAAAATTGTGATAGCCGATAATCTGGGGAGGCACGCAGATTATATATTCTCAGACCATACGCAGTACCCTGGCTTGGTACTATTCCTTGGAGCGTTGTTTTTTGCATTTCAGATTTACTGCGATTTTTCCGGCTATTCAGATATTGCCATTGGTACGGCACGTTTGTTTGGCTTTGATTTGATGCGGAATTTTGCATTCCCGTACTTCTCACGTGACATTGCCGAGTTCTGGAGACGTTGGCATATTTCTCTTTCTACCTGGTTTAGAGACTACCTTTATATCCCACTCGGTGGTAGCAGGGGGTCTAAATATCTTCAGGTAAGAAATACGTTTATCATCTTTCTGGTCAGTGGCTTTTGGCATGGTGCTAATTGGACTTTTATTGTCTGGGGGTTGCTACACGCGGCGTTATTCCTTCCACTACTATTGCTAGGCAAAAACAGGAAGCATACGAACGGTATCGCTGAAGATAGACTGGTAGTAGGGGGGGAAGAGGCACTGCGCATTATCAGCACATTTATGTTGGTGACATTGGGGTGGGTGTTTTTCAGAGCGGATAACATCGGGCATGCCTTTTCTTATTTGTGGCATATGTTTTCCAAGCTCTTTCACCCTGTTGGCCTTGCCAATTTTCAATTTGCGAACCTGTATATCGTCAGTGACTTTATGATGCTGATTTTGTTTGTGGTTATAGAGTGGTTGCAGCGGCACAAACAACACGGCTTGGAAATGACAGGTGTGAAGACTAACCGCCTGGGGCGATGGGCCATTTATCTAGGCATGATTTTCATGATTAGTATGTTTGGCCAGACAGAGGAATTACCATTTATATATTTCCAGTTTTAATGAAAAAATTCCTTAAAAATATAGCCCTTTCTATTGTCGTTTTGCCGTTGCTATATGCAGTATTGCTTTTTGTTTATGGGCTAACAGCCCCCGGAATACTTCGGAAAAATATGCCTTACGGGTCGGTAAAAGGACACCTGTATACCAGGCTGGAGGAGACCAAAACGTATGGTTCTTGCGATGTGGTAGTACTAGGGTCTTCTCATGCTTATAGAGGCTTTGATCCACGAATTTTTAAGCAATATGGCTTGAAGATGTTCAATCTGGGAAGCAGTGCTCAAACACCCGTGCAATCTAAAATTTTGGTAGAGCGACATTTGGGTAAACTGGCCCCACGCCTCGTGATTATTGAGACCTATCCTGCTGTTTTTCAGGCTGATGGTGTTCAGCCTGCTATTGATCTCATTTCCAACGACTACATTAACGGGGAAGTGATCTGGATGGTACTCCAAATGAATAATATTCGCGTGTTTAACACATTGCTTTATGGTCTTATGAGGCAATTTTTAGGTATGCAACCCAAAGTCAAAGAAAGCAAAAAGGATCAGTATATTTCCGGTGGATATGTTGAGCGAACAATGCAAGTAATGGACGATCCGTCACAGGTTAAAGAACAGAGAAGATGGAGTTTTGACAGTACACAGGTTCGTGCTTTTGAGTCTTTGATTCAAATGTTTGATCAAAAAGAAATTCCATACGTACTCGTACAGGCTCCTATGTCCAGGGCTTTTTTAGCTCGATATTCGAATGGAGATGATGTAGATGGCTATTTCTCTAAGTTAGATCCCAACTATACGAATTTCAACAAGGTAGAGCCATTTGAAAATAAGTATTTCTACAGTGAAACGCACCTGAACCAAAAGGGCGTGGAAAAGTTCAATAGAATTCTTCTTAATGAACTGCAACAAAAGGGCTTGATTGAATAGGTTCAGATTGATCAAGATCATTTTCTGTCATGACTGATGTACTGGTTGTGGGATGTTTTATCGACTACATTCCTTACAAAACCCAAAGTCATGAAAAAGATAGTTATTCCCTACGATTTTTCAGCCGAAGCTGAGTTGGCCTTGGATGCCGCGATACAATATGCGCAAATTGATCCAAGCGAATTACATATGTTGCATGTGGTAGAGGTTCCTTCGAGTTACCTGAGCTTATATCCCGAATATGGTTCCCTTGATCTTGAGAGCGTTTTTGATGACGATATACTCAAGTCTATTGATCAAAGGTTGCAATCAGTAGTGCAGAGGGTCAAAGATAAAGGTCTGAAGGTTACAAGTGATGTCGTTCACGGCAAGCCCTTTGAGAGTATTCAAAAAACAATAGCCCACCAAGATGCCGACTTGATTTTTATGGGGTCAAAAGGCGCGACAGGGCTTAAGGAAATGTTTGTTGGCTCTAACACTGAGCGGGTGATTAGAAATGCCAAAGTTCCGGTTTTTACAGTCAAGCAAAAGATTGATTTTTCTACTCTTTCTGATTTGGTTTTTGCAACGGACTTTGTGGCTGACAAATCGCTTGCGTTTGTGAAGCAATTGCAGAAACTCTTTCATTTAAAAATACGCCTTCTCAAGGTCTATAATACCAACGAGTGGGTGTATACCGAACGCAGCGCCATGGAAAAGCTGACGGAATTTGGCATAGAAAACGGGCTTGAAAACTATTCATTGCATGTTGTCGATTCACCCTTCGTTACTGATGGCATTCTGAAGTTTGCCCATGAAAAAAAAGCCGACCTGATAGTAATGGGAACCCATGGTTATACAGGCCTGGGGCACTTGATTGCTGGGTCGAATGCTGAAGGTGTGGCGAATCACTCAAAGATTCCAATTTTTACAATTCACAAGTAGTAGTTAGTTCAATAGCTTGTTTGTCACCTTCAGAACCAAAGGGGTCATTAATAGCGTAAGGGTAACTCAATAACCTGAGTCGATTCTTAACTTATTCAGGAAACAACGACTCATTTTATGAAACCCGCTAACCGAGTAATGGTAAGACTATTTGCTTTGCTTACACTATCGACCCTTTTGGTGGGCAAATCTTTCTCACAAGATTTGTCTTTTTTTAGATCAACAGAACAATTTCTAAAGGCTTATGTCATTGCCGGGAAGGTGGATTTCAAAAGTCTAGATTATAATTCAGAAAGCCTGGACTCACTGATCACTCAAATAGATACAATGGCTTTGGACGATCGATCCGACGATTTTAAAAAGGCCTTTTATATCAATGCTTACAATCTGCTGGTTATTCACGGTGTGTTGCAAGCGTATCCGGTGGCAAGCCCGCTTGATATAGAGGGCTTTTTCACCGAGCGAAAATTTCGGGTAGCCGGTATCAACCTTACTTTGGATGAGCTGGAGTTCAAGGTGCTTTTTAATAGCTATAAAGATCTCAGGCTTCATTTTATTCTAAACTGTGGAGCCAAAAGTTGCCCAACACTGTTTAGTGACGCCATCACTCCGAGCGAGTTAGAAGAGCAGCTAAATTTCAGTACGGCCATGGTAATGGACCGTGATGACTTTGTGAATATTGATCATGCCAACAATCAAATAAAAGTGAGCAGGATTTTTGAATGGTACGGAGATATGTTTGAAGAATATGGTATGCCCATCAGAAAATTTATCGATCACAACAGGTTTGAAACCTTGCCGGGTTCTTATGAGATCGTGTTTGATGAGTATGATTGGTCGTTGAATGAGTTGTGAGATGTTATGAGTTATTAGCCTTTTTACTTATGTGTAATTGGTTTTTAAAGTGGAAGTTATTATAATCATCTTCTTTAAATTACCTTGGCAAGGTTATTCTATATACCGTATTAGTATAAATGCTGAAATATTCTCTAATAAAAATTCATCTCTTTACCCTTTTGCTGGTAATTCTCGTTTTTTTAGGCTGTGCTGAAAGCAGGCCTGACTACCCCTTGGTTTCGGTAGAGGAATCCACTTTTCTGAGTTTAGACTCTATTGAGGTTTCTGCTGTGTACGCCAACGTGGATTGGAGTGAAGTAATTGATTTTGGAGCTATTTATAGTACGAGTAATAGTCGTAGTTTAGACTGGCAGTTGCAAAATCGTCGGGTTCATGGAGAAATGGTTTCAGGTAAAAGGGTTGTGGCAAGGTTCGCTGTTTCACCACAGTCGACATATTTAATAAGAATCTATTTTGAGACTAAGCAAGGAATTGTTTTGAGCGATCCGTATAGCTTAAAAACTGATGGGAATGGCAGAATAATACAATCATTTATACCATCAGAAGTGTTGATCGGGGATACTGTCAGGTTGGAAGGTAGTTTTACGGCTCGCCCTGATGATATATACGAAACGAGTTATGATAGTATTCCAAATATTTATTTTGGGAAGCACTGGTGTCAGGTTTTAGATTATTCTGACTCGCATATCACATTTATATTACCAGAGCCTCATTATTCGGACTCATTTTTTGAAACGGGAAAACAAGCAATTAGTATTCGGCAGTATCATTTGGACATATTGTTTAGTGATTTTCAAATTCAAGCTCCTGTTCTCTTGAGCGAATTACCTAAAACCTTCAATGCAGGTGAGAACTATGAACTGGCTTTTAAAGGTCTTCATGTAATCAGGTCTGGCTTATTATTAGATGGTTCGCTGTTAGAACTGAATAGTGCCTTTACCACAAGGTCTATTCGATTTACGGTTCCCAATCGTCCAGACTATATTGGTGATTTGTACGTTTATCTCGGGTCACGAGATGGAGAAAATGTTATTGTCAAGAGAAAGATTGGAACGATGAATATTGTGAAATGAAGAAACATTGCTATCTCGCTTTTATTTTGTTCTTGCATTTGTCGAATATGACCAAGGCGCAGTATCTAGATAATAAATTGGATGTTTTCACATCAGGTACTGTTGTGTTTCCTCAGGGCGCTCCTCGTAAGGACTTTTCATCCAATACTTTTCCTAATTACGATTCGAAATTTGCCCAAAGTATACATGTGTTGTATGAAATAAAAAGCCGGCATCACATAGGTATTGGGTATTCTCTTCAGAAGTTTGAATCAAAAGAAGATCGAGATTACCTCTTTATTTCTGAACCAAAGTCAAATTTTGTTTTCTGCCAACTTGAATATTTTTACGATTTGCCAATTCTTAGTGTAATTAAAAGAATAAATCTTGGCGTTGGTGTGGGAGTTGGCTTGATGCGCCATACCATGGCTGGAGATATTCGAGTTAGTAAATTTGATGACTCTGATAATTACCTCGAGGAATACACTGAGTATGAGTTTGGCATCAAGCCAAAAACGCGATTAAAGTGGGGGTTTTCCAGAAGATTTTTTGTTCTTTATGAGTTTGGATATCAGTTTTTTTCAGCCGGCAATCCACTATATTCGGATAAATCATTTGCTTTAATCTATCATGGTTTCGGGCTAGGTTTTAAAATGCTAGAGGATAAAAGGTTTCAATATGATTAGGCTTAAGCACTATGTTTTGGCCGTTCTTTTTCTGGTCGATCCGTTCACTACTCTAATTGCTCAGGACCTGCTGGGAAAGAAAGTTGTGGATTTCAGTGTTAATGGCTCTAGAAGTGAGGTGTTTGTGGCTTTTTATAATGAAATAAAAAATTATGATCTAGAAAAGAGAGAGTATCGTCAGAACTTTAACGGTCCTTCACTAAAGGATATTTATAAGATTTTCTACAACGATTTTGCGGAATCTCTGGTAATTGCACTCAGGTCAGGTGACTTGTGGGAATTTAGTTTGGACGATCAAAATTTAGAGTTAATAAAGAAAACCAACAAGTTGGTAACCAACTTATGTGTGAATAATCAAGGCGAAATAGCCTATGGTACCTATGATGGTTTTTTGGTTCTTCTATCTAAAGATCAAAAGACAGTTTTGAACCAGAAAGTTAGTGATTTAGTTTCAGGGATTACCTACGCTGCGATCACTGACTCATACTTTGCAACTACAGTTGATGGAGTAATCTACAAGATCAGGAATGATCAAATTACTCCTGTGGGAAGTTTAGATGAGCCATGTTTTGATATTATGCATGACGATCTTACGTATTTGACAGTGGTCGCCACAAAGAAGGGTATTGTAACTTTGGATTTAAATAATAATCGACTTGATATTAAAAGCAACGAGAAAATCGGTTGGGTTACCTCAATTGATAGGAGAGGTGATGAAACATGGGTGCATGGGTTGTCATCTGGGCGCTGTGTTGTTAGATCCAATAACGTGATCTACAGATGCAAATCGCAATATGCATGTAAAAAAATCAGAATGGTTGGTGAGAATCCTATTATGGTTGCAGTTGTCGTTCTTAATAATGATGATCATTTACAATACTATGATGGGAATGAAATGAAGTTGTATTGAGGAGCGTTAACTCAAAATCCTGAGAATTTTCAAAAAAAAATGGGATATACAAAAAAAGAGCCGTCAGGATAATTCCTGACGGCTCTTAATCTTAGGTCTAAATTATTTATTCTTTTAACAGAATTCGTTGAAAACCTCGATAAGGTGGTTTCCGATCATTTCCGCTGATCTGCCTTCTATGTGATGTCTTTCTACAAAGTGTACAAGTTCTCCATCTTTAAACAAAGCGATGGAGGGCGAGGAAGGAGGAAATGGCAGTGTAAACTCACGTGCCTTTGCGGTAGCATCCATATCAACACCGGCGAATACAGTTGCCAGGTGATCTGGTTTTTTTGGACTTACATCTAGAGCAGCGATAACACCTGGTCTGCAGGTTCCTGCAGCACAACCGCATACCGAGTTAATAACGATCAGAGAAGTGCCCTTGTGATCTTTAAGGTGATTCTCAACCGCTTCTGCTGTTTTAAACTCCTCAAAGCCTACATCAGTAAGCTGTGTTCTCATCGGAGCTACTAATTCTTCTGGATACATAATTTTTTAATTACAATTTTCAATTTACAAATTTCAATACGTACATTTCTCAAGGAAATGTACGGTTGCCTACATGAAGCCCAATTCAAGCTTAGCTGATTCGGACATCATATCTGTGGCATATGGTGGGTCAAATGTCACTTCTACAGAGACATCATTGACTTCTTCCAGTTCTTTTATTCTCATCTCAATTTCCCCGGGAATGCTCTCGGCAGAAGGGCAAGCAGGGGAGGTAAGGGTCATGAGAATGTGCACGTTGTTGACAGGGAATACGTTGATTTCATAGATCAAGCCTAGTTCAAATACGTCAACAGGTATCTCAGGGTCATAGACCAATTTGATCTGATCCAGAATTTTGTCTTTCAACTCTTTTGTTTCGTCTTTGTTCTCTGACATCACGCGTTCGTTTTTGTACTCAAAGCAAGGGCATATAGCTTCATCTGCTTGATCATGGCAGCAAAGCCATTTGATCTTTGCGTGCCGATAAACCTGTTCATGCCGATCTTTTCAGGAAAATAAATATCTCCGTTGAGTATGGTTTCTGTTGACTGCCCTGACAATACTCTCACCAGCAGACTCACCAGTCCTTTGGTAATGGCTGTATTGGAATCAGCTTCAAATCTTACACCCTCATCATTCAAATGGGCATTTAGCCACACTTTTGACTGACAACCCTTAACTATATTGTCATCGGTTTTTTGATCTTCTGTCATTTCAGGCAGCTGTTCTCCGAGTTCCATTATGTAGTTGATGGTCATTTCCATGTCTCCATCAAGCATTGAAAACTCGTCTATAATTTCGTCCTGTATTTCTTTGATATCGCTCATTTGCGAAACTTACTTACTATGTCCTTAAGTGCCTTGGAGAAATGTCTCACTTCCTCCACGGTATTGTAAACAGCGAAAGAAGCCCTAACCGTTCCCTCAATTTGGAATATATCCATAAGTGGTTGAGTGCAGTGGTGTCCAGTTCTCACAGCAATTCCTTTGGCGTCTAGCCACATGCCCAGATCGAAAGGGTGAACTCCATCGATGTTGAACGAGATCACACTGGCTTTTTCTTTAGCCGTACCAACGGGTTGAAAACCATCAACATCTGAAAGGAGCCTGGTTCCCTCGTTTAGCAGCATTTGCTCATGCTCATGAAGAAATTGGTGGCCGATTTCATTCATAAATTCTATAGCGGCTTTGAAAGCAACCACATCGGCAATATTTGGCGTACCTGCTTCAAATTTGTATGGAATGTCATTGTACGTGGTGCCTGAAAATGAAACCTCATTGATCATTTCTCCTCCTCCCTGGTAAGGATCCATTTTTTCAAGAAGCTGACGCTTGCCATAAAGAATGCCAACTCCTGTGGGGCCGTACATTTTATGTGCTGATAGAGCCAGAAAATCACAATTTAGATCCTTCACGTCTATCTTACTATGCGGTGCAGCTTGTGCTGCATCCACCATTGCTATAGCTCCAGCCTTGTGAGCATCAGCGATGATTTCTTTTATGGGGTTGATTGTGCCAAGTGCATTTGAAATGTACACGGTTGACACAATTTTTGTTTTTTCTGACAACAAGTTCAGGAACTCATCACAAATGATCTCTCCCTTTTCGTTGATAGGAACAACCCTTAGTACAGCGCCAGTCTGCTGGCACAGCAGCTGCCATGGCACTATGTTGCTGTGATGCTCCATTGAGGTGATGATGATTTCATCACCCTCTTTCAAGAATTTTCTTCCATAAGCCTGGGCTACCAGGTTGATGCCTTCAGTGGTGCCTTTGGTGAAAACAATTTCCTCGGATTCTGGCGCGTTGATAAAGGCTTGCGCAGCTTTACGTGTTGCCTCATAGGCGCTTGTAGCTCTTTCTGCCAAAGTATGAATGCCTCTATGAATGTTCGAGTTGTCCATATTGTAATACTGCGCCAGAGCATCAATTACAGACTTTGGTTTTTGCGAGGTAGCCGCATTGTCAAAATAGATCAGAGGTTTCCCGTTGACCTGCTGATCCAAAACAGGAAATTGAGCTCTGATATCGGCTATTGACAATGTGGTGGCTGTGTTCATTATCCCAGTTTATTTAGGATGATATTTTCTATTTCTTCTTGGACAAGGTCTTGTTTTATTTCTTCCAAAGTCTCCACTGCAAAAGCATTGAGCATCAGTGCTTTTGCTCGGGTTTTTGAAATTCCCCGAGCTCTCAGGTAGAAAATGGCATCTTCGTCTAACTGTCCGGTAGTACAACCATGCGAGCACTTCACATCATCGGCCCAAATCTCCAATTGAGGTTTTGAGTTGACAGTGGCAGTGTCCGCCATTATGATGTTGTTATTGGACTGAAATGCATTGGTTTTTTGCGCGTCAGGTCTTACGTAGATTTTACCGTTAAAAACTCCTCTTGCTTTCTCGTCGATTACGCCTTTGTAAAGTTCATTGCTAAATGAGTTGGGCTGTTTATGATCTACCGTAGTATTGTTGTCCACATGCGTGGAACCGCTAATCAGGTAAAGCCCGTTCATGTGTCCTTCACAGTTTTCTCCGTCAATGTCTATGACAATATTGTTTCGGATAAGCGCTCCGCTGAAGGTAAAAGTGTTGGTGTATAGCCTGGAATCCCTGGCCTGAGAACCATATATGCCTTGTACTGTGAATAGGTTGCTGTGATATTGTTGAAGTTTAGTAAACCGCACTTCGGCATTCGCAGCAACTTCGACTTCAGTCATGCCAATCACAAGATTCTTGGAGTCTCCTTTGACAAAGCTCTTCTCGTAAACCTGAGTATTACTTCCCGCTTCCGCTTCTATCAATATGCGGGGAAAAGTCACAGTTAAATTTTCCGTGTCTAAAAATTGATAGACCAACGTGGGAATATTGTGACTGTTTTTTGCCGCTTTTATTGACAACCCTTTTGTGAAGAGCGCGCTATTGAGCTGAGCAAAAGAATCTTGAGAGGAGTTTGAAACCTTTCCCAGCAAGGATAAATTTGCGTCAGATATTTTCGAGAACGACAGCTTTGATCCCTCACTTTTGATTACAGAATAGTCTTCTATCCATTCACCGTTGATGAACACAATGTGATTTGCTTCATCGATAGGGTAGAAGCTACCATGGCATTCTTCTTTGCTCCATAGTGAAGGAGTCTGGTCCGAAAGCTCTACAAAGTTTTTCTCCAGTATTCTTGAAATCTGCGTGTATTTGTAAGCTTCAGATTTTCTATCAGGAAGACCTAAGTTTTGAAAAGCTTTAAAACTTGATTTCTTGAAATCGCCCAGCTTTTCGGCAGAGCCAATCTTTGCTTCAAATAGATTTGCGAATTGATTTGTTAGCTTTAATTCTGCCATGCTTGCTTATGCTTCAACTCCTTTTTCCCCCTTTATCCAATCGTAACCTTTTTCTTCGAGCTCCAGAGCGAGAGATTTATCACCTGACTTCACAATTTTCCCATTGTGCAACACGTGAACAAAATCAGGAACGATATAATCAAGAAGTCTTTGGTAGTGTGTAACCACGATAGTCGCGTTATCCTTGCTTTTAAGCTTATTTACACCATCAGCTACAATCCTCAAAGCATCGATATCCAGTCCTGAGTCCGTTTCATCAAGGATTGATAAAGTGGGCTCGAGCATAGCCATTTGGAAAACTTCATTTCTTTTTTTCTCACCGCCAGAAAATCCCTCATTTAGTGATCTACTCAAGAGTGCCTGATCAATTTCGACCAGCTTCATTTTTTCCTTCATTTCCTTTAGGAATGAAACGGCATCCAGTGGCTTGAGTCCTTTGGACTCTCTTACCTGATTCACTGCTGTTTTTAGAAAATTGGTGGTAGACACACCTGGGATTTCTACTGGATATTGGAAAGCGAGGAATATTCCTTCACGGGCTCTTTCTTCCGGAGCAAGTTCCAGCAAATCACTATTCATGTAGGAGACACTGCCTCCAGTGACTTCATACTCTTCCCTTCCTGCCAAAACTGAAGCCAAGGTGCTTTTTCCAGAACCATTTGGTCCCATGATAGCATGCACTTCGCCAGCTTTTACTTCAAGGTTGATTCCCTTCAATATTTCTTTGCCTTCTATTGAAGCCTGTAAGTTTTCGATCTTAAGCATTGTGTTGAATTGTGTTTTTATCCTACGCTTCCTTCAAGCGTGAGAGCCAGGAGTTTTTGTGCTTCCACGGCAAACTCCATAGGTAATTTGTTCATTACTTCTTTTGCAAATCCATTTACGATCAACGCAACCGCACTTTCTTCGTCGATTCCGCGCTGCTGACAGTAAAAGATTTGATCTTCTCCAATTTTCGAGGTGGTGGCTTCATGCTCCATCTGAGCAGTGTTATTTTCTACATCGATGTATGGGAAAGTGTGAGCACCACATTTGTCACCCATGAGAAGCGAATCGCACTGAGAAAAGTTTCGTGCATTCTCGGCTCTCTTCATGATATGAACCTGCCCCCGGTAGCTGTTTTGAGATTTCCCCGCTGATATACCTTTTGAAACGATCCTGGATCTGGTGTTTTTTCCTATGTGGATCATTTTGGTGCCTGTATCTGCCTGCTGCATGTTGTTGGTGACAGCAACGGAGTAAAATTCACCAACCGAGTTGTCACCTTTGAGAATACAAGACGGGTACTTCCATGTGACAGCTGAGCCCGTTTCTACCTGCGTCCAGCTAATTTTAGAATAGTCACCGGCACAGATGCCTCTTTTGGTTACAAAGTTGTAAATACCACCCTTTCCGTTTTTGTCGCCAGGGTACCAGTTCTGAACGGTTGAGTATTTTACTTCGGCCTTTTCCATTGCATAGATTTCAACCACTGCTGCATGAAGTTGGTTTTCGTCACGCATAGGAGCAGTACAGCCTTCTAAGTAGGAAACATATGATCCTGGTTCAGCTACAATCAAGGTTCTTTCAAACTGGCCGGTATTTGCGGCGTTGATTCTGAAATAAGTGGAAAGTTCCATCGGACATCTAACGCCCTTAGGAATGTAACAGAAAGAACCGTCTGAAAATACTGCCGAATTAAGAGCCGCAAAGTAATTGTCAGTAGCAGGGACTACCGAGCCTAAATATTTTTTGATCAATTCCGGGTGCTCTTTTACTGCTTCACTAAAGGAGCAGAAAATAATGCCGAGTTCAGAAAGTGTCTCTTTGAAGGTAGTGGCTACTGAAACAGAGTCGATAACTGCATCAACAGCAACGCCGGTCAGCCTTTTTTGCTCTTGAAGTGAAATGCCCAAACGCTCAAATGTCTTCAGCAATTCGGGATCAACTTCATCAAGGCTCTGAGCTTGTTTTTTCTTAGGAGCAGAGTAATATTTAACAGCCTGGTAATCAATCTCTGGGTATTTCAGGTTGGGCCATCTTGGCTCAGTCATTTCTAACCAATGTCTGAAGGCTTTTAACCTCCACTCCAAAAGCCATTCCGGCTCCTCTTTTTTGGCAGATATGAACCTTACAATATCTTCATTGATACCAAGAGGAGCTTCATCAGCCTCAAAGTCAACGGACCATCCATGTTCGTATTCTTTGGAAGTAAACTCCTCTAAAATTTGGTCGTCTTTACTCATACTGAGTGGTTTGATTTCTTGTCTAGTTGTTTAACCTTTCAGCAGTCAAACTGTTACGCAAAAGTAACACTTATTTAAAGTAATTCTAAATAAGAAATCAAATAAACGACCGTACCCAAAAGCTTTTTAGAATTGAAGGTGTCTGTTGAGACTTTCTTCTAAAGAGATGAAAGTTTCGGTTCTCTCAATGCCTTCCACTTTTTGGATTTTATCATGTAGCACGTCTTTCAGGTGCTTGGTGTCCTTGCAATGAATCTTGATGAAGATATTATAATCTCCGGTTGTATAATGAACCTTAACGATCTCTGGAATTTTTCTTAATAAGTCAACAACCTGGTCGTAAAGAGAACTTTTCTGTAAATAGATTCCCATGAAACAGGTAACATCGTAACCAAGCTTAGAATAGTCCATTTGAAGTGTGGTGCCCAGAACAACACCCATTTCTTCAAGTTTTTTCATTCTAACGTGTACTGTGCCGCCAGAGACAAAAACCTTTTTAGCAACTTCCGTGTAAGGGATTTTTGCGTCATCCATCAAAAGATTGAGGATTTTGAGGTCTATATTATCAATTTCGTAATTCTTACTCATTTTAGAAGACTGATTTTTTAAATACGCAATGAATACTATGCAATTTTAGATGAGATATAAATATTAACCAAATTTATTAAAAAATTTTTAAAATTATTCAAGTTCTTCTTAGTTTTGAGTCATCAAAAGGTTCTTGAACGAAAGAATCACACACTGTAGGGTGATGAAATTGGCAGACATGCCCTCCTGTCTCGGGGGTGGAGATAAGGGATAAATCCCGGATGCTTCAAGGGTGTTCTAGTTTTAGAGCGATCTTGAAGCATCGGGGGCTAACCGCTCTGTGGAGGTTCGAATCCTTCCCCTACAGCCATCATTTTTGGGTTAATGTTGTTTATTTGAATCTGGTCGAAGTAGGGGTGCTTCGGCCTTTTTCTTTTTATTGGCTCCTACCAGCATTGTTTGTGTCTTTGTGGCATGAATCAAACCATGTTTCCATATTCTTTTTTAAAGCACATTTTTTGTTTCTAAAATTTTGATTTAATCAACAAAATGCCTGATTTGTTGATTTTTTTATTTTTATTTAAAATTTTTATTGAAATAATTGTAACGTAACAATGTTTTTGTTACGTTTGTCATATCAAAAGATTCTTAAACGAAAGAATCACACACTGTAGGGTGATGAAATTGGCAGACATGCCCTCCTGTCTCGAGGGTGGAGATAAAGGATAAATTCTGGGTGTTTCAAAGTATTCTTCGGGATATTTTGAAACATCAGAGCTAACCGCTTCGTGAAGGTTCGAATCCTTCCCCTACAGCCATCATTTTTGGGTTAATGTTGTTTATTTGAATCTGGTCGAAGTAGGGGTACTTCGACCTTTTTCTTTTTATGACCACTACAACTCTTGACGCTAAGTCATCTTTACCTCCACTTTCGTACTTATTTCATTGACCAACATTACTCAAGTTGAGCGATAATTTTATATTTAAGGGATAAACCCAATTTATATTATGAGCGCACATCCCTGGCTTGAAAACTACCCCAAAGAAGTACCGCAGACTATAGATGCGGATACCTATGAGAATATTCCCGATCTGATAGCCGAGTCCACGGCTAAGTATGCTGATAAGCCATCATACGAAAATATGGGTAAGATTTTGACCTTTGCCCAACTGGATGAGTATTCCAATCAGTTTGCATCCTATCTTCAGAATGTATTGAAATTGAAGAAAGGAGATAAGGTGGCTATACAGATGCCTAATATTTTACAAAATCCAATAGCAATCCACGGGGCGCTTAAGGCAGGCATGATTGTGGTCAATACGAATCCACTGTATACACCTTCAGAAATGAAGCATCAGTTTCGGGATTCCGGCGCAAAGGCGATTGTGATTTTGTCAAACTTTGCATGTAATCTGGAGGAGATCATCCAAGAAACGGATATTGAGCATGTGGTAATCACTCAATTGGGCGATATGCTGGGAGGGCTGAAAGGAACTCTGGTAAATTTTGTAGTTAAGTATGTCAAGAAAATGGTTCCCGGATTTAACCTTCCTGAGGCGGTTCCATTTAAAAAGGCGTTATCGAGGGGAGCGGAACATGAACTGCAAAAACCAAAGATTGATAAAAACGATTTGGCATTTCTGCAATACACTGGAGGTACCACAGGGGTGTCAAAAGGGGCAATGCTGTCTCATAGAAACTTGATAGCCAACCTACTACAAGTAGAGGCATGGCTGAAGCCGGCGGGTCTTAAATATGGCGAGGAGAAGTTTATTGCCGCTCTGCCTTTGTACCACATTTTTGCGCTTACAGCACACTCATTGTTTACGGCACGTATAGGTGCTTCAAATGTGCTCATAACCAACCCAAGAGATATGAAGGGGTTTATCAAAGAGCTCTCTAAGCACGACTACAACGTATTTACAGGTGTCAATACATTGTTTAATGGACTATTGAATACTGAAGGTTTTGCTGAACTGAATCACTCTGCAGCCAAGGTGGTGCTGGCAGGCGGGATGGCTTTGCAGCGGTCTGTGTTTGACCGATGGTATGAAGTGACGGGCACCATGATATCAGAAGCATATGGCCTTACGGAAACCTCCCCCGGATTGTGTATCAATCCTTCGGGAGATATGAATAGAGTAGGCACAATAGGCATGCCTTTGCCAAGCACGGAAGTAGTCTTGCTTGATGATGATGGTAAATCTGTTGCCACTGGGGAGAAGGGGGAGCTGTGCTGCAAAGGCCCTCAGGTGTTTTCCGGCTATTGGCAAAAGAAGGCAGAATCTGAAGACAGCTTCATCAATGGATATTTCAAAACGGGAGATGTTGCCACAATGGATCCAGATGGATATTTCAGGATTGTTGACCGCAAAAAAGAGATGATTCTGGTGTCTGGCTTTAATGTTTATCCAAATGAAGTCGAAGATGCGGTGGCATTGCATCCTAAGGTGCTTGAGGTGGGAGCTATTTCAGTTCCTGATTCCAAATCGAATGAGGCAGTAAAAATCTATGTAGTCAAGAAAGATGAGTCGCTTACTGAGGATGAAATCCGCGAGTTTTGTAAGGAAAAGCTCACAGGTTACAAATGCCCGAGGCATGTAGCATTTGCAGACGAACTCCCCAAATCAAACGTGGGTAAAATCCTTCGCAGACTTATTCGAGAAAAAGACTTGAAAGAAAACACATATAACTAGACACTATTTTAATATCTGAAATTGTCATTTAGGACATTGAAGGGAATGATAATTCTGGTTGGCCCTTCAGAATATGCCGCGATCTCATAGCTGTTGTAGTAGAAGACTAGCCCTTTGTCGCTGAAACCAAAATTGTCAGTTAGCTCAAAATTATCTTTATCAAATAAATACCCTGCTGAACTGAGACTTTTATCTGCGTCGATGTTTTTCTGATCTCTAAATAACTCTTCGGCCATTACTTTGATCGCTTGCCTATCTCGGAAAAAAGAACTCAGCTTGTTTATCTCTTTTCCTTTGGTTGAGATGTTGGAATATATGGTTTCTGTGAGGTTATGTGCGCCACCAGAATAGGTTTCGACTTCAAAAGCCATAGAGATAAAATCATCACTGGTATAGGAAACCTCAGAGTCAAGAGTGATATACCACGGCGTTTTGCTTTCTGGAAATTCTTTTTTAAAGTCTGTGTAGCTTTTCACAAAGGCTCCCATGATTTGATTGATACTTTGCTCAGCACTGCTATTCATTACATAACCAGCAAGCAGTTCCCTTACTTTTTCATCAATTGCATCATTTACTTTTTCATACCCTTTTTGCGATTCTGAGAATTTAGGTAAACTCACGGATGCCTTGCTGCATTCATCGTTGACGCAAGGGGATTCTTTTTTGATTTTGGTTTCCAACTTATAAGCGAGGGGCTTGGTTGCTTGACTCTCAGTTGTTGATGCAGTATTCGTTTCAGATTCTTTGGTGCCTGAATTGTCGCAGCTGATAACGCTTGTCAGGATAATGGCCATAATTAACGACTTTTTCATGTGATGCATCGATCTGTATTGGTTTAGTAATAATAATTTGACTCTTTTTGCCGCAGCTTTAATCATGAGGCTCAAATCTCATGCATAAAAAAACTAAAAGGAAATAAACAATACGTAACGATGAAATTAAAATCGAAACTTTTCATTTTGACATTGACTGTGAGTTTGTATGCATCGGCTCAGGATGCGGATACTACATATTGGACCAAAGGAGGATTTGGTTCTATTACATTCTCTCAGGTAACATTGAAAAACTGGGCTGGTGGTGGTCAGCCATCGGTATCCATAAATGGAACGCTTAACCTTTTTGCTGACTATAAAAAAGAAAGAACAACCTGGGAAAATTCTTTAGACTTAGGTTATGGTTTGCTCCGTCAGGGTAATACTGGCCCACTGGTGAAATCAGACGATAAAATCAACCTTGTTTCCAAATTTGGTTACAGAATCCAAAAAGAAAATGAAAAATGGTTTTACAGTGGCTTGTTTGACTTTAGAACCCAGTTTGCAGAAGGTTTTGACGATGTGCGTGACCCTGTTACGGGAGAAAAAATTGTAATATCCAGGTTTATGGCACCTGCCTATCTCACGGTGGGTCTTGGGGTAGATTACAAGCCGTCACCAGTTTGGTCTTTTAACTATATTCCTCTGACAGGAAAATTCACGTTTGTAAACGATCAAAGGTTGGCTGATCTTGGAGCCTTTGGGGTTCCGGCTGGTAATAAAGCCAGAGGTGAGGTTGGTTCTTACTTCAGAGTAAAATTCAAAAATGATATCTTTAAAAATGTGAACCTTGATTCACGCCTTGAACTTTTCTCCAATTATGTAGTTGACTTTCCAACAGTTGATGTGAATTGGCAGAATACCCTGGTTATGAAAATTAATAAGTTTATGACCGCCAATTTCTATACTCAGATGATCTATGATAAGGACATCAGGTCAACTAAAGATAAAAATGGAAACGGGACTCTTGAGCTATCAGAGCAAAAAGCCAAGGTGCAGTTTAAATCTGTGCTGGGTGTAGGTTTGAGCTATGCTTTTGGAGCTAAGAAAGGATAAGGAACTACTGAACTTCAACTTTAAATATTAAGGCGAAACTTTTGTTTCGCCTTTTTCGTAATCACTTCGCTCTGTAATAATCAGAGAAAACTTTTATGCGCAAAATCCTTTTTTCAGCAGCCCTTGTGGCGTTTAGCCTTTATCATAATGTAGGCTTTTCGCAACAGAAAAATGTAGTTCATCAGGATTTGTTTTGGACTGGGTATAGCCTTTCTAAAAAGGTTAATGATGACTGGTCGGTGAATATGAAGGTGGAGGACAGGAGGTACTTCAAAAACCTGAGGCCGCATCAACAATATATAGCCTTGGAGGGCGCGTATAGGTTCAATGAAAAGCTTACCCTTACTTCAGGGGTGCTCTATTTTGAGACGATATTTCCCGGCAACCCAAAAGCCGATATTAAAGAAAGACAGCCTGAGTTTCGCCCGTATCAGAAGTTTGCGTTTAACACGTCAGTAGCACCGAGAACGAGCTTTCAATATGCTTTCACAGCAGAGGAGAGAATACGAAAATCAGTAAATGGTAGTGAATTTGGTGATCATTACAATGCTTACACTCGGTTAAGAAACAAGTTTGTAATCAAAAGAAAACTGACCCGCGAAGAGGCAAATATTCCGGTAAGTGCGTTTTTGTTTGATGACTTCCTGATCCATTTTGGAAAGACGGTGAAAGGCAGTTGGTTTGATCAGAATCGCGTAGGGCTAGGTCTTGACTATGAAGTCCTATCTAACTTGAAGATTTCGAACAGCTATTTTATTTGGTATCAAAAAGTACCCGGTTCTGAGACTTACATTCAAAGAAATATATTTACGATTGCTGTGGCCCATCGCTTATAATTCCTTACTCGGGCTGAGAGATGATATGTATGTCGCGCTGAGGGAATGGAATCTCTACGTTTTCCTCCTTAAATCTTCTGAATATTTCGTAATATAAATCGCTCTTGAGTACCTGAGGTTTATCGGTATGGGTGGCGGTCCATACACCCAACTCAAAGTTGAGTGAGCTATCACCATACTCTACGAAGAATACACTGGCATTTGGGGTGTCTAGTACATGAGGGTTTGCTTTGGCTACTTCCAGTAGTATCTTTTTTATTTTTTCCGGATCTTCCTTGTAGCTAACACCTACTGGAAAACGAAAACGAATATTGCGATCATTGTGACTCCAATTGATCACCTTGCTGGAGATAAATTCAGAATTGGGCACTATGATCATGATGTTGTCATTGGTCTTTACCTCTGTGGCTCTAAACGAAATATTGATCACATCTCCTTGCACATCTCCAACTTCTATTCTGTCTCCAACCTTGATGGGTTTTTCGAATAGGATAATGATACCCGAAATAAAATTATCGGTGATGTTTTGAAGTCCAAAGCCAATGCCAACGCCCAAAGCACCGGCGATCAAACTTAAGGCACTGAGGTCTATTCCTGCACTCTGGATAATAATGACAGTGCCGATCGCCAGTATCAAAAATCTTATGACAGTGCCTAATGAAGCCTTTGCTCCGTGTTCCATGCTGGTGTTTTTCAGCACACGCTCCACGATTATCCGGCGAACTTTCTTTGATATAATGGAAAGGATTACGAACGCACACAAAAAATAGATGATTGTGGCCAGGCTTATGCTGCCCTCACCAAGGCTGAAAAGAGGCTTTGAGAATATGTCTATAAAATCCTCAATTCTGGCGCTTATGTCTTCCCAAAGTGTGGTGAGTGTTTCTTTCATTTATTCTAAAGTAATCAATTAGGGTAGAAGAATAGAACTATCTCCATAACTTAAAAACCTGTAGCCATTGTTCAGAGCAGATTGATAAACCTCTTTCCATCTGTCACCTATCAGGGCCGCCACCAGCAACATCAGTGTAGAACCGGGCAAATGAAAGTTAGTGATTAAACCTTTACAAATACGGAACTCATAACCGGGAAAAATGAAAATCTCTGTGTGTCCGACAATTTGTTCCAGTTTTCTGGACTCCATAAATCGCATCACATTCGTCAGGCTTTCATTTTTTGTAATGGTTGTTTTTTTCTGGTAAGGGCTAAGTTTTTCTATAAAAAAGTCCGCATTTGGATCAGTAGCCAGCTTCACGCCAAACCAGTACAAACTTTCAAGGGTACGCATGCTTGTGGTGCCAACAGGAATAATCTCCTCATTTTTCAGGAGCTGTTCCACATTGGTTTTTGAAACCACGACCTGCTCGCGATGCATGGGGTGTTCGTCAACAGTCTCGGTCTTTATAGGCTGAAATGTGCCAGCTGAAACATGCAGTGTTAGAAAATCAGTGGTTATGTTTTTGGCAGTCAGTTGCTCTATGATGGCTTCCGTAAAGTGCAAGCCGGCGGTAGGTGCCGCTACCGCACCTTCGTGGTGCGAATAGACTGTCTGGTACCGTGGCTTATCTTCTTCCTCCACCTCTCTATTCAAATAAGGTGGTAGAGGTATGCTGCCAATGGCGCTAACCACTTCCGAGAAGGTTAAATCTCCATCCCAGCTGATTTTAACCTGGTCGTTTTCGGTTCTTAGTGCTCTTACGGTCTCTCCAGACTGAAGTCTCAGTGAAAGTTCTGTGCCGATCTTCCATTTTTTTGCATTACCAATCATGCAGTGCCAGGAGCAGCTGCCTTTGGCTGCCATCGTTTCCACATGCAAATTGGATGGCGCCATAGGTTCCAGTAGAAAAATCTCTATCCTTGCTCCAGTTTCTTTGTGAAAGATAATTCTGGCTGGTATTACCTTAGTGTCATTGAAGACAAGGTGACATCCTGAAGATAAAATTTGTGGCAAATCACGAAAGGTTCTATGCTCAATTTTATCATCGCGCAAGGTCAGTAATTTTGAGTCCGAACGGTTTTTTAATGGGTGCTTTGCAATTTTATCATCACTTAGTTCGTATTGAAATTCAGACAGATCCAGACTTTTATACACCATACCTTTACCTAACCCTATGTTGAAGCTCGAATATAAGGACTACACGCTTGATTTTAAATTTGAAGCCGGCACTTCGCGAGGAGTTTTAAAAAAACATCCCATTTACATCTTAAAACTCTCTGATTCAGGGTTGGCTCCATTTGGATACGGAGAGGCTGCACCCTTGCTCAGGCTAAGTGTCGATGATTTTGAAGGAGTGGGCTTAGAGCTGGAAAGGTTGCAGAGCGAGGTGTCGAAATATGAAGTTCCCGAATCAGAAGAGGCAGTATATGATTTAGTGGAAAAGCTCACCACAAATCATTTTCCGAGTGTGAAAATGGGATTGGAAACAGCCTTGCTTGACTTGCTAAATGGGGGTGAGCGGCGAATATTTAGCAATACTTTTTTCAACACCAGGCGTATGATTCCTATCAATGGCTTGATTTGGATGGGGGAGATGGATCACATGCGAATGCAAGTGGATGAAAAGTTGAAGCAGGGATTCAATTGTATCAAAATAAAAGTGGGAGCCATCAAATGGGAAGAAGAACTGGAGCTTATTGATTATCTGCGATCTCAGTCCCGGGATGTTACCATCAGGCTAGACGCCAATGGAGGATTTCCTAACAATGCAGTTTTTGCCAGGCTCAAGGATCTGGATAAATACCATATTCACTCGATAGAGCAGCCAATCATGCCCAGACAGCCTGAGGCCATGAAACTGATCTGTGAACGATCTAAAATTCCCATGGCTCTGGACGAGGAACTGATAGGTGTAACGGAGGAAAGTGAAAGAAGGGAGTTACTTGATTTTATCAAACCAAGTTTTATCATTTTGAAACCAACGCTGCTGGGTGGTTATAGAGCTACACAGCAGTGGATTGACATAGCAGAGAGCATGGGGGTCGATTGGTGGATGACATCAGCTCTCGAGTCAAATATTGGGCTGAATGGAATAAGTCAGTTTGCAGGATCATTTGATGATCTGTCTTACCAAGGTCTGGGGACGGGGCAGCTTTATCACAATAATATAAAGTCGCCACTGCAGATCAATGGAGAATACATTCAGTACAATTCTGACCTGAACTGGGATATTCCTTTTTAGGGCTTTTCTTTACTTTTTCGCATTTCCTGTTTTGCATGTGAGCGTTCGATTACCCTGGACAAGCGCTCGACTTGATCCTCTGTACAGATGGCCTTCATCTTAGAGAAATGATCCACCATGGCTCTTTCCTGCATCTTGTGGAATTGCCCTATCACGTCGATTAGGGAATCCTGATTCATAGAATTGGCCTCAGCATCAATCGAGGACTGAATGAGCAGGGCTTTGTTTTTCTTAATTGCAATGTCGATAGAGTCACGCAATTTTCTGTGATCTTTAAACAAGGCTCGGAAAGCCTGCTGCTGCTCTTTGGATAAATCCAATTCCCGAATCAAAAAGCGGGCACCCTTGTCTTTATTTTCTATATTTTTCGCATCCCCCTGTCGCTTATATTTTGCCGCTGCGAGTTTTGGCCCCAGTATGATAAATGAAATCAAGGCTAAATTGATAGCTATAAGTGCTAGTACACCGATGGTGAGTAATTTCAATTTCCTTTTCTGCATATCAGTATTCTATTAAAGTCGTGTTGTCGTCAAAGTATGCCGCAGTGAAGTCTTCTATGTTTGCACTGGCAATTTCCTCGCTATCATTTTGGAAAAGCAGATAGCCATTGGCCAGTGAGAGTATGATCATAGCCGCCGCGCTGTAGCGTAGTATGTTTACCCACATGCCGGACGGTTTAGCTTGATTTTGCATTCGTGCCTGTAGTCTTTCATAAAAGCCTTCCGGTGCTTTTACCCTTTGCAATCCATCCAGGCTGTTCAGGGTTGCTTCTATTTCTTTATTGATGTCAATTTCCTTCATAATAGTTTCTTAAAAGTTGCTGAAGTTTACTCTTGCCTCTATGGATGAGCGATTCTACCGATCCCATGGTTTTGTTCATAACTTTGGAGATTTCCTCATAACTCAACCCATCAATTTTGCTCAGCGTAAAGGCTGTTTGCTGTGCCTCCGGCAGTTGCGCAATGGCTCCCAAAAGTATGCTCGACCTTTCTTTGTTTTCCAATGTTGCCCCCGGGTGATAAAAAGCATTTTCTGATATACCACTGTAAGAGTCATCGTCAGATCGTTTTTGGCTATTGCGTTTGCGAATCTCTTCCAGACATTTGTTCATGGCTATCTTATATAGCCAGGTGCTCAAAGCGGATTTACCCAAAAATGTATCGTAGGAATTATAGACAGTGATGAATACCTCCTGGGCCATATCCTCAGCATCCCCCTCATTTTTGAGAAAACCAAGACAGGTGTTATAAACCCTGTCCTGGTATGTTACTACGATTTCTTTGAATTCCGCTTCTGACACAAACTATTTACTTATCCGCGACCACCTTTTCTTCCTGACCCCTGACCGCCTTTTTTCATCTTGGCGTGACTTTGGTCAAAGATCATTTTTTGCTTGTCTGTAAGCATGGCGCGCATGGCAATTTGATGATTTGTTTTGGCTTTTAAAAGCGCAGTTTCCAGTTTGCCTATTTCGTTAATTCTCTGATCTATTTTCTTTTGATCTACCTTGTCAGCAGTGACCAGAGAGCGTAGTGAAGCCCGTTTTTCTTTTAATTGATTCTGTACTGGCTGCACTTCTTTATAGTGAGCTACCCGCATGTCTTCAAACTTAGCTACCTGGTCTGGGGTAAGTTCCAGCTTTTCTGCGATTTTCTCCGATCGGTCCATTTTTCCTTGTGGACTTCTGTCATTTTTCATTCCGGGTTGTGCCAATGCCACTCCCGACATCAACAGAACCATTCCTAAAATAAAACCTGTTTTTTTCATGATAATATTCATTTTGGTTACTTTCATTTTATTAGATGTAAAAGAGCCGATAAACTTGCGCTACGATTTACATTTTTTTTCAAATCCAACTCCGAGCTAATTTTCTCGTTGCAACACAGATCAATATTTAGCATGTCTCACAGAAGCATTTCGTTTATTCTTATTCTCTTATTCTCAATTCCAATTTTTGCGCAGGCACCCAAAGTCCAAAGTACCGGGGAGATACTACAGCAGCTGGAAAAACTCAACACCCTGGGCTCTGTGCTTTATATAGCGGCTCATCCGGATGATGAAAATACGCAGCTGATCTCCTACCTCTCTAATGGCATGCATCTTCGTACGGGCTATCTGGCTGCTACGCGAGGTGATGGAGGGCAGAACCTGATAGGTACGGAAATAAAGGAGGCCCTTGGGGTGATTAGAACTCAAGAGTTGCTAGCCGCAAGAAGAATTGACGGAGGTGAGCAGTTTTTTTCAAGAGCAGTGGATTTTGGCTATTCTAAACATCCTGATGAGACATTTAATAAATGGGATAGGGATAAAGTGTTATCTGATTTCGTCTGGGCCATTCGCAAGTTCAAACCGGATGTGATCGTGACACGCTTTACTACAGAACCAGGAATAACACATGGACACCACACAGCTTCTGCCGTTTTGGCCAAGGAGGCATTTGCGTTAAGTAATGATCCGTCGGCTTATCCTGAGCAATTGGATTATGTGGATTTATGGGAGGTGAAAAAGATTTTTTGGAACGTAAGTACGTGGCATTTTCGTCGGAGCAAACGTGTCTTTAACCCTAACGAATATGTCTCCATAGATGTGGGGACGTATAATGAGTATTTGGGACAATCCTACACGGAAATATCTGCGAAGAGCCGCAGTATGCACAAAAGTCAGGGCTTTGGTCGGATTGGTGCTCGTGGGTCAGATTTTGAATACTTTGAGCAGTGGGGTGGAGAAGATACAGGAGATATTTTTGGAGGAATCGAAACCACCTGGGATCGCATTCCGGGAACGGAAGAAATAAAATATCATGTTAATGAGGCCATGCTCAACTTTGACCCTAAGAATCCCGAGGCTGTCATACCTAACCTGCTGGAAGCACGAAAAATGATTGATACTCTTAGCAATGATTTTTGGAGGAAAATAAAGCTAAAGGAAGTGGACGAATTGCTGACGTCACTATCTGGAACCTATCTGGAGTTTGTGGCTGATGAGGCAGAGTATGTGCCCGGAGACTCTATTACCATATCCTTTGAAGCGATCAACAGGAGTGCCACACCCATTACACTATCTGGAGTATCGTTTTCCAGATGGAGCGATAGCTTCGTATATGATATGGAGCTGTCGGAGAATCAAAACAACACTTTGGATTATTCTTTGACTTTTAGCCCGAGGGTGCCTTTATCTAATCCCTATTGGCTTAAAGAAGAAGGTACTGATGCCATGTTTGCAGTTTCTGATCAGGAGCTGATTGGCCTGCCTGAGAATACGCCTGTTGTCAATGCCAAAGTTACGTTGAAGATAGAGGATCAGTTTATAGAGGTTATTCGTCCGGTCGTTTTTAAAGAGTCTGACCGTGTGAAAGGCGAGGTTTACGCTCCGGTGGCCATTACTCCACCAGTAATGGTGAATCTGAGTAATCAGGCTATTATCTACGCCAGTAACGCCCCTCGCGAGGTGGATGTAAACGTGATAGCAGGGAGACGCAAAATGGAAGGTATGTTGAAGCTAAACGTGCCCGAGGGATGGGTTGCAGCACCGGCAGCAATCCATTTTTCACTTTCTCAAAAAGGGGAGGAGCGTACATACACTTTCAAACTGACTCCTCCTGACAAAGCCTCGGTGGCCGAGATCAGCGCAATGGCGGTGGTAAACGGAAAGACTTTCGATAGAGGAGTGAAGAAAATAACTTATGATCACATCCCCACGCAATACATTTTTCCAAAAACTGTGACAAAGGTTGTTAAGTTGGATCTGGAAAAGAAAGGGGATAGAATCGGATACATAATGGGAGCAGGAGACAAGGTGCCTCAGAGCCTGGAGCAGATTGGGTATCAAGTCGAGTTACTGGATAAAGATCAGGTGCTTGCGGATAATCTGGCACAGTATGATGCTGTAATTCTGGGTATCAGGGCATTTAACACCTTGGACTGGTTGGCTTTCCGCAATAAAGAACTTTTCGAATACACCAAAAATGGTGGAACGGTGATCGTGCAATACACCACTATGGGGACAGTGACCGATGAGCTGGCTCCCTATGCTTTGAAAATATCTCACGACCGAGTGGCAGTAGAGGAGGCTGAGGTGCGCATACTTGTAAAGAAACACGATGCGCTCTACCGTCCAAATAAAATTTCTAACCAGGATTTCGATAACTGGGTTCAAGAAAGAGGCCTCTATTTTGCGAATGAATGGGATCCGAATTTTGAAGCTGTAATTAGTTCCAATGATCCCGGAGAGTCACCCAAAGATGGGAGTTTGCTGATAGCCAGGTATGGCAAAGGCTATTACATCTATACGGGGCTTTCATTCTTTAGAGAATTGCCGGCAGGCGTTCCTGGAGCATTCCGATTGATGGCTAATTTGATTTCAATAGGTAAAGACAATAAGTCAAAGTAGTATGATAGAACAATGGAGTCTGGATGCGGAGGTGGCCACACCACCCTTTCTGAAAAAGTGGAAATTCATATATATGATGGTTGGCTTTTATCAGGTCGCAGTTCTCGTGATTTTGTATCTACTCAGCATTGCATTTTAGATGAACTATCTGGATTTAATTGTCCTTTTTGGCACGCTCCTGCTCATAGTGGGCTATGGGGTGTATAAGACACGAAATCAAAGAAATATTGAGGGCTATCTTCTTGGAGATAAGAGCCTGAAATGGGGAACCATTGGTCTGTCTGTGATGGCCACTCAGGCCAGTGCCGTAACTTTTATTTCTACACCGGGACAGGGCTATGAAAGTGGGATGGGCTTTGTTCAAAACTATTTTGGGTTGCCTTTTGCCCTTATTATAGTGAGTGTAGTTTTCATTCCTATCTATTATAAACTCAAAGTATATACAGCCTACGAATATCTCGAAAGTCGATTTGACCTAAAAACACGGTTGTTAGGTGCGTTTTTGTTTTTGGTCCAAAGGGGCCTTGCTGCTGGTATTACCATTTATGCTCCTGCTATTATCATATCCAGCATTCTTAAGTGGAACCTTACGGCAACCATTTTGGTGACCGGAATTTTGGTCATAATATATACTGTTTCCGGTGGTACCAAGGCAGTAAGCCTGACCCAGAAATGGCAGATGGCCGTGATTATGATAGGGATGTTCATAGCCTTTGGCACCATTATCAATTACATCGGCAATTTTATGACTTTCGGAGAGGCAATCAATGTTGCCGGAAATCTGGATAAGCTCAATGCCGTAGATCTGGATTTTAATTTTGAAAAGCGCTATACGGTATGGTCCGGTCTTGCCGGAGGTCTGTTCTTGTCGCTTTCGTACTTCGGCACGGATCAGTCGCAGGTGCAGCGTTATTTGGGTGGGAGTAATGTCACGGAGAGTAGAATGGGCTTGATGTTCAACGCCATCCTGAAAATCCCGATGCAGTTTTTTATACTTTTCACCGGAGTGATGGTCTATGTGTTTTATCTCCTGTATCAGCCACCCGTTCACTTCAAGGAGGCATCCGTTGAGAGGCTTTTGCAGTCGGAGTATGCAGGTCAATATGAGCAATTGGATAAAGAGTATGCTCAACTCGTAGATGAGCGAAAAACTGTTGCGCTGCAGCTGGCAAAAGCAGACAAGTCTACAGAGTCTGATCTGGCTGACAAGCTCAATGCCATCGATCAAAAGAGTATTGCGGTGAGAAACGATGTAAAGGGGTTGATTGCGAAGGTTGACCCGGATCTTGAAACCAAGGACTCAGATTATGTCTTTTTAACCTTTATTCTTACCTATTTGCCACATGGTATCATAGGACTGCTGATAGCGGTGATTTTCTCTGCAGCCATGTCTTCCACATCGTCAGAACTCAATGCGCTGGCTTCTACTACATCGGTGGATTTTTACAAGCGAGTTTTGCATAAAACAGGATCTGATATGCACTATTTGAATAGCTCGAAGGTCATGACTCTGGGGTGGGGCGTTTTGGCGATTTTGTTTGCCATTATGGCGAAGAACTCTGAAAATCTAATAGAGGCTGTGAATATCGTGGGGTCTATATTCTACGGAACTATATTGGGGATTTTTTTGGTGGCATTCTTTCTCAAGTTCGTGCAGGGAACAGCCATATTTTTTGCCACCATAGTAGCGCAAGTCATTGTGATAGTGCTTCACTTCATGTCCCTCAGCGGAACCATAACTATCGGCTATCTGTGGTACAATGCGATCGGGCTAGGTATTACAGTTGTTCTCAGTGTTTTGCTTCAGTTGATACTGCCACAAAAAACAAAAGCGTAAGATTTCTCTTACGCTTTTGTTTACTGATCATTGAAGTTTACTTCTTTTTTTTCCACTCGGCTATGGATGCCTTGTTGAAAGAAATGTAAGTGCCATTTTCCGCTTTTTCCGCAGCTGCTAAGCTCATTTCAGCAGATTTGATGGCGTCTTTATATTTGCCCAGCTCTGCTTCTATCAGTGATTTTGTTCTGCTCATCCAATATGCATCCGGCCTTAGAGCCACCGCTTTTGTTGAGAAGTCCAATGCTTTTTCTAACTCCTTTTTCTCTGACAAAAGGTAAGAAGCTGCAGAATTGTAGTCATTGGCTCTTTGTGCCTTTGAGCTTTCCTCGTACTTGTTGATCTGAGCCATCACAGAAGCATCAGCATCTACAGCTAAAGGAATGGACACCTTCGTGTTTTCCCAAATCAAATCAATCGTTGCAGAATTGTTTCTGAGATTATTGATGTCGATGGTGAAAGACTCTGTTGTTTCTGATAAGTTGGAAGCTGTAACAGTTGAGGTAGCAATAGGCTCTTTGCTGAAATATGCGCCAACTCCATTTCCTTCATGATTGTAAATGTTGAGTTTCCATTCAGATTTACCAGGCACTGTCAAGATTACATAATCACCGGCTTTCAATGAATTTCCCGCAAGGTTGACATCTCCGCTGAAGCTTAATTTGGTTGCAGCGTTGGCTCCTGTTCTCCATAACTCGTCATACTTTACCAGGTCTCCAAAGATTGTTCGACCTTTGATGCTCGGACGTGAGTAATTAATTGTTATAGTGGTCAAGCCAACCTCCTGTGTCAGTGTTGCAGTAGGGCTTGGTGCTGGTGTGTTTATTTGTGCAAAAGAGCCAAATGAAACGAACATTCCCAATAGGGCTAATTTTAGGTTTTTCATGTTTTGAAGAATTGTTAGGATTGAATTTATCTATTAAGATTTAATGAATATAAGTGCATACGAAAAACTTCCCCTAGCGTTTTACAAACGTGATGATGTAGTGCAGATAGCGCGAGATTTGCTAGGCAAGGTATTGGTTACACACCTGCAAGGTAAACTAACTGCCGGGCGAATTGTAGAGACAGAAGCATATAATGGAAGAAATGATAAAGCATGCCATGCGTATTATAAACGTACGCCGAGAACTGAAGTCATGTATGATGAGGGAGGAAGAGCCTATGTGTATTTGTGTTATGGAATCCATCATCTTTTCAATGTGGTGACCAATAAGACGGGGTTGGCCGATGCTGTTCTGATAAGAGGACTGGAGCCGCTGGAGGGACTGGATCACATGTTTGAACGTAGAAATGTTCTATCCAGAAAAAAACTAAGTTCCGGACCAGGGACCTTGAGCGAAGCGCTCGGAATACAGAGACACTTGTCGGGAGAGAATCTTGCAGGTTCTTCTATTTGGATCGCTCAGCCTTCAGACATAAGTGATAATTTTGAAATCGAAACAGATGTGCGAATAGGAGTGGACTATGCTGAGGAGGATGCCTTGCTTCCCTGGCGTTTTTATATTAAGGGAAATGATTTTGTGAGTCGTAAAAAGAAGAAAACCCCGACTGAAAGCCGAGGTTTAGAATCTTCATAACACCTGTTAATGTTTTGCTGGCTGGATCTTGCTGATAAGGACCTTTGAAATATAATAGTGCAATAATATATTAAAAAAGTGATATAAATATCATTTTAAATAAAAAAAGTTAAATTTTTTATAAGTAAAATCATATATGAGGATTTTTGGATTTCTGTTGGCTTTTGTGGGTTGTGTTGGCTTAAACGGCCAGGTTAAGTTTTATTCCAATCCCGAACCTGTGCTTAACCTCAACTCTCCTGATGCTGAGAATTACATCTATTTGTCAGCTGATGGCGGACGATTAGTTTATACCAAAGAGAATTCTCCCAGCAATGTGGGGGGAAAGTCAAATCCCGCTGACCTTTGGTTTGCTGACGTTTTTGATAAATATGCTATCGACTCAATCAAAAGCCTGGGCTTTCATGATTCAGGTGTATTTAGTGCTCCGGTGGGAATTACTCAGGATGGATTGTATCTGATTTACAGTGAGACAAGAGCAGCTTATAATGTCTATTCCAGTGATGTGAAAGTTATGAATATCAAGACTGGAGAGAAGAGTCAGATAGAGGTGCCATATCTAAGAAATATCAGTCCAATTCAAACTGGTTTTCTTTCCCGGGATGGCAAAGTGATGCTTCTGAGTCTGGAGAATAACACTGGTTATGGAGTGGATGATTTGTATTTTTCGCTGCTGGATCAAAATGGACGATGGTCTGCACCCAAAAACCTTGGTGGCACTATCAACACCGACAAGCAGGAATTAACGCCATTTCTTTTGGACGACAATAAGACCCTCTACTTTGCTACCAATGCACGGGGCGGTATGGGCAGTTTTGATATCTATTTTTCTACTAGACTGGATAATACCTGGAGAAATTGGTCTGAACCGAAGAATTTGGGTTCCATGGTAAACTCTGAAGGGTCAGAGACATCATTTATGTTCAACCCGGGAAGTGAGTATGCATATTTTGTTTCAACTCAAAACAGCGATGGATATGGGGATATCAAAAGGATCAGGATTTACCCAACAAATGTGAGTTTGCCAGCTGATTCGGTGATTTCAGATCCGATCGAGGTGAGCAAAAAACTGGCTTATGAAAAAGTGGTCAACTTCAGAGTGAAACACGCCAAAACGGATGAGGAGTTATCATTCAGCTATTTTGGTAAGACCTATAGAAATGGGGAAGAAGCGGTCACCAATGGCTATGGTGCCGTCACCGAAATTGAATTTGGGCTGGACGAAAATGATTCTCTCGAATTAGATTTTAAATCGAAAGGTTTTCTGTCTCAATCTTTGGCTTTGAGTTTCAGCGATCTCGACAGTACATACGAGGAAAGAGTGGTTAGACTTGAGCCCCTGGAAACCGGCAATACCATAACGCTTGAGCACGTATTGTTTAAAAAGGGAACTCCTGCATTTCTTGAAACTTCCAAACACGAACTTGAGCTCGTCCTGGAGATGATGAACGAAAATCCTGACATAAGTATTTATCTAAAAGGGCATACTGATAACGTGGGAAACAAGGTGCTAAACATTCAATTGTCTCAGGCCCGTGTGAATGCCGTGAGGGATTTTTTGGTTGAAAAAGGGATTGACAAAAAGAGAATTTCCGGAAAAGGATTCGGCGGAAGCCGGCCGGTGGCGAGTAACCGGGAGGAAGCAACACGGAGATTAAATAGAAGGGTGGAGTTTGAAGTGATCAGGGACTAAAAGCCTGCTGCAAAATCGTCTCCTCGCGTATTGTCTGCACCACCTTCCAGTGTTCCGTCTTCTCGAACCATGATGCAGTCATTTCTGCCAATTGATTTTACAGCTTTAAGGGTATGTCCTAACTCGTATAGTTTCATGGTGGTCAATGAATCAAGCCCGTCTTGCTCATATTTAATTTGATCGGGTAGCCATTGATGGTGTATTTTTTTGGCATTTACGGCCTCTTGCATGGTCATATCATAGTCGAGCACATTTTGAATGGTTTGGTAAACTGAAGTGATGATAGTAGAACCGCCCGGGCTGCCAAGTACCAGTTTCAATTTGCCGTCCTTTTCAACGATCGTTGGGGTCATAGAGCTGGTCATTCTTTTGTTAGGGGCTATGGCATTTGCTTTCGCCCCGATTAGACCGAAATAATTGGGAACACCTGGCTTGGCACTAAAGTCATCCATCTCGTTGTTCAAAACAAAACCGGCTCCTTCCACCCAAACCTTACATCCATAATTCAGATTGAGAGTAGTTGTAAGAGCCACTGCATTGCCGAAAGGGTCTATTATTGAAAAGTGTGTTGTTTCCTTCGACTCTTTTGGGAGTATGGGCCCATGTGCGATTTCCGATGAAGGAGTCATGTTATCCACTCTGATTGAAGAGAATCGTTCATTGTTATACTCTGCGGAGAGCAACTTGTTCACTGGGACTTCATAGTAATCCGGATCTCCGATAAACTTTGCTCTGTCAGCAAAAACCCGCTTCTCAAGCTCAGCCATAAGGTTTATTGCTTCTGCGCTGTTGTGCGGATATTGTGCAATATTTAGTATTTCTGCTCCTTGTAGCAGTTGCAAGACCGCTACTCCACCACTTGATGGAGGGGCTATGCTGATCACTTTGTGCCCTTTATAATATCCCGAAACGGGATCCTTCCATATCGGGTGGTAGTTTGCCAAATCTTCGTGCGAAATGAGGCCATCACCCTTCTTCATTTCTGCTACTATCTTATCAGCAACCGACCCTTTGTAAAAACCATCACGCCCCAGATCACGAATAGCCTCAAGTGTTGAAGCAAGCTCTGGCTGCTTTACAAGATCACCTGCTGTCCAACCACTCTCTTTTAGCACCCAGGGAGAATATGTGTTCGCTACCCTAAATTTTTCTTGCTTTTCATTAAGCACATTTACCTCACCCTTAGAGATTTCGAATCCTGTAGTAGCCACATCAATAGCAGGCTGTAGAAGCTCCGCCCAATCGAGAGTGCCATAAGTCTGGTGCAACTCCCACATGCCAGCTACGCTACCGGGTACACCGGCTGCCTGACGGCCAAGCATGCTTTTTTCCGGGATCACATTGTTGGATTCATCAAGATACATGTCCCTGTAAGCAAGAGCAGGAGCTTTTTCTCTGAAATCCAAAGTGTTGGTTTTTCCATCCGAGAATCGTATCACCGCAAATCCACCTCCACCAATATTTCCAGCTCTAGGGTAAACTACTGCCAGGGCAAATTGAACTGCCACAGCAGCGTCTATTGCAGTGCCTCCGGATTTCAAAATATCTACTCCTATATTAGTCGCAATCGGGTGAGCAGATACTACCATAGCACTATCACCGATAGTACCCGTTAACCGTTCGGTTTTTTGCGGCGTGTCACATGCTGCCGTGAATAATAAGATTGCCCACATTAGGGACATGCCTTTATTTATCAGCATTACTACCGATTCCTTTTGTGGATTTAAGAGACTTGTATCTTACCGTTTTGATTCGCTTTTTCTTTCTGTCCTTTGACGCGTCAAAATAACCAAAGTGGCGCTTTGGTTTCACCATCTTCACTTTATAATAGGTGGCATGGCACCCAGCCAAAGTGAAGATGGAGACAAGAGCAATAGACAGAAGCGATTTGTTAATTCTCAATACAGGAGATTTATAATGTCAATTTGGGGAAAAATCAGGGTGTCGTTCCTAGTGCTTTATTTGGACTGGATGACGGTTGTTTTATTTCTACCTTAATATTTTTATTCTTTGCTGTAGCAAAAAAGTCTTCTACAGTTTCATTGATGTCATGATCAATAAAAATAGAATCTGTTTCATCAAAAATCACCGTCGAATTTTCCGGAATGTCTCTAAGGTTAATTCTTAGAAAAGCCTTGTTCAGGAAACTGATATCTTTTTTGAGAGTGAAAACATAGGTGTTTTCATCGGGTTTGTTGATCACAATTGCCTGATGAAGGTTAGCTCTGATTACGAAGAAAATACCCACACATATCCCGATGGTGATACCGACCAACAGGTCAGTAAATAAAATGGCCAATACAGTTATAATAAATGGGAGGAATTGATTCACCCCTTGCGCATACATCGATTTGAAAAGTGAGGGCTTGGCCAGCTTGTAACCCACCATGAGTAAGACAGCCGCTAGTGCGGATAGGGGGATTAAATTTAAAAACTTAGGAAATAAGGTAACACTCGTTAACAGCAAGAAACCGTGAAAGATGGCTGATACTTTAGTTCTACCTCCGGAGCTTATATTGGCGGTACTTCTCACAATTACGGCTGTCACCGGCAGCCCACCAACCAGACCAGAGGCCATGTTTCCGGCACCCTGAGCCCATAGTTCTCTACTTGCCGGAGCGATACGTTTGTATGGATCCAGTTTGTCAACGGCATCCAGACTGAGCAATGTCTCTAAACTGGCAATGATGGCAATGGTGATTGCCACAATGTAAACGTCGGGGTTGGCAAGCTGAGAGAAGTCAGGAAACGTCAAGGTGCTGAGGAAATCTGTTGCGTTTTCGATAGAGGGAAGAGATACCAGGTGCTTTCCAGAAAGGAACCAAGACGGCACTGCCTGGGCATATATGATGGAATTGGCCACAATCCCAAAACCAACAGCAACCAATGGACCCGGAATGATTTTGGTCCAACTCATATTCTTAAATGTTTGGGTTTCCCATACGATTAGAATAGCAAGGGCAATGGCACAAATGACGAGAGCTCCAATCTCAATATTTTGAAAGGCTAGTATTATTTCAGTAAATGTATTCTCCCCGTCGGGCTGAAAGAAAGCTTCATCTCCCTCATAGTCGCGATCATCTCCAAGGGCATGTGGGATTTGCTTCAAAATCAATATAAGACCTATCGCGGTTAGCATGCCTTTGATGACAGCAGAAGGAAAGAAGTGACCAATTATTCCGGCCTTTAATACTCCTAATATGACCTGTATAAGCCCGGCAAGAAATACCGCCAAAAGAAACGATTCGAATGAGCCGAGATCAGTAATAGCATTGAGCACAATAACCGTAAGACCCGCAGCAGGACCACTTACACTCAAATGAGACCCACTGAGGGAGCCGACCACCAGACCTCCCATGATGCCGGCAATAATACCTGAAAATAGGGGTGCACCGGAAGCCAGCGCGATCCCAAGACATAAGGGTAGGGCTACTAAAAAAACGACAATTCCTGCGGGTAAATCTGATCCTAAGCTTCCTAAGTATTTTTTCATTTTGTGGTCTTTGATTTAATCTTAAAGTATGAAAGCGCAAACGTGCTAAAATGTTTTGACTTTAGGATTGTCGGTCTATTTTTTGTTCGAACAATCTGCACTCAAAATTCTTACATTTTAAAGATATATACTGAATGGCAAATGACAAAAAGGATAACGTGCTCGTTATCAAGGTTAAATATATCCGAAGGTGAAGTGATTTTCTGTTTCAATCTTTTTCATTCTCTATTAATATAGTTATATTTCACCAGTCATATGCAATTGACCTAACCAGTAATTAGAATCAGCGAATGAAAAGATCTCTCACGGAACCTGTCGAGGTAGATGTTCCAAAAGGCTATCGGGCTTATCGAATCAAGGGTGTTGATCACACCATCATATCAAAAAAAGGAGGCCCCAGTGCCGACCAAATCAAAAACAACGAAAGCTATCAAGTAGTAAGAGACCACCAAAAGGAATTTGGTGGAGCCTCAATGATGGCGAAAACTTTGAGAAGTTCACTTACCAGTGGGATGTCAGAGATTTGTGAATCTTATGTCTCGGGTAGATTGACGGCCCAGTTCAGGAAACTGGCTAAGTATGAGGAGGGTAAGACAGGAACCAGGCCTTTCTGCGTGAGCAAGCATGGGTATCATCTGGATGGTTTTGAGTTTAATACTACCGCTCCTTATCAAGAGATATTCGGTGCAAAATATTTTATCAAACCAGGATCGAAACGTGGACAGGTGATTTTGCATTTTCCTTCGTTTATCCCCGAAAAAACATTTATCAAGCCGGATGAAGCCACTAATTTTAAAATCAATGCCAGATTGATCGCTTTGTCCGACTACAAGTTTGATAGTAAATCAAACGCCTACACACCAGTAAATGATGAGTTGAACGGCAAGTTCGGATCTTTCGAAAGTAAGATGTTTCCCTTGCTCAAAATACCTATTGATCCCTTGACCGCCATGGTGTCGATTGATGAAAAGTCGATACCTGAAAATGCTGGTTTATTTCTGGTAATGGCCATCAGTTTTTACAAATATGAAAATGGGAAATTTGCGCATTTAGCCAAAGGCAGTGCCATGTCAATAAAGAAAGTATACTGATTTCACTTTCTCCCAAAAAGGTGAACCTTCTTTGAAAATTACGTTTAGTAAATTCATGAGAAGGTTTTTTTATGTCTTCAGCTTTTTTCTATGCCTTGTAACCCTGGGGCAGGGCAAATACCAACTATCTGAGGACCATTATGAAAAAGCATTAACCCTTTACAGGTCCAAGTCTTACGGGCTGGCACGAGAGGAAATTGACCAGTCTATTCGCTATGCGAGAAACGCTAAAGTGTACTACCTGAGCGGATTGATCTATGAAGGCCAGGGAAAAGAGCTCAGAGCTGTTGCTGACTATGAAGCTACGGTTAAATATGACGAGAACTATTCGGAAGCATATTTTCAAAAAGGGATCATATATCTGAAATATCGTGACCCGAAGCAGGCGATCAGAGACTTCACGTTTTTATTGACTCATAAAGCGAGTGAGACTCGAAGTGTCTATTTTGAGATAGACCCCACAGGCAACAAGCAAAATGCCGTGATGTCTTTACGGAACCTGGAGGCCAAAATTCATCACTATCGAGGGCAGGCATATCAAAAGGACGGTCAGTATGACAAAGCGATGTTAGATTTTGACACGGCGATTGAGCTGGAAACAAACCCTGATTACTATGTAAGTAAGGGCCTTTTGGCTTTCAGTAGAGCAGATGAAATCGCAGCGATAGATGCTTACAAAAAAGCCATTGAATTACAGCCGGATCATCAATTGGCCTGGTATAATTTGGTTCTGATTGACCCGAACGCAGAAATACCTGAGGATTTAGTTGGTAAAGGAGGCTTTGGTCCAACACTGAGTCTATTGGCTGCACGAGCGCTTGCGAAGAAGGATTATGATCTGGCTTTGGAGTTTTACAACAAGGTAATCGCTGAAAACCCAGATGGCTTATCGTTGATCAACAGGGGGAGGGTTTTGACCAAGCTAGGCAGGTTGGCAGAAGCTCGAACCGATTTTGAAAAAGCCCGATATGTGGACCCCAGCCGCTTTGAAGCTTTTTACCTCATAGGTAATACATTCTTTTTTCAGGATGACTTTGAGGAAGCTTTGGCGTACTACAATCAGTATCTGTCCATAGACCCTGAGCATGCCATGACCTGGTACAATGGGGCCATGGCTTATCTGGAATTGGATATGAGCACAGAGGCTTGCAATTATTTGAACAAGGCGCAATTTCTCGGAATGAACGAGGCGACTATCCTTCAACAGAAATATTGTCAGTAGCTATTCCTTTTTGAGGGCCAGCTTGATGAGCGCATAGCCGGCAATTCCAACCCAAACCACATTGATCAGAGAGGAAGGGTAAGCTCCATAGTAAATGGTGTTGATGATGAGCAGTATAGCTCCAGACAGGTTGAGAATTTGAAACAACACAGAACTGGATTGGACGCGATTGGAGCTGATGAGGAAGTACGCCACAATCACCTCTATGGAACCGATCCATCCTAGAATATCTATTAACAATTTCATCTAATAGCTACCTTTTGCTGCCTTGGCTTGCTTCACGTGTGCCAGATGATGCCGGCAATGCCAGGAGTAAAGTGCTACGGTTTGGCACAGGTTGAAAACGCGACCATGCTCGGGGTGAATGTATTCTTTCTTCAGGTCGGCCTCAGTTAGACTTTCAAGAAGGACCACCCATCTTTTATGCAAAACACCCAATAGGTCAAGTGACCATTGAGTAGGAGCAGCCATGTCCGGTAGCTGTGCCCAGAGGGCCTCTTCGTACGGTTTGATGGTTGGTTTATCTTCGGTGAGGGTTAGCTTAAACCTCATCTGACTATTCATGTGACTGTCGACACAATGGTGAACCACTTGTCTGATGCACCAGCCATCAGGTCGGTATTTCCATTCGAGCTGCTCTAGTGTGAGCGCCTCCACCTCATATCGCAGCAGGTCGGGAAAATTTTCAATGTCTTTGATCCAGTTTTTAACATCGGCAAGATGAATACTTGTTGGTAAATCAAGTTTTCCTATTGGGTATTTGAGTGCTTCCATTAAAATTACGAATTAGTCGTTTTGCTGCGCCATGAAGTTATCCAGTGCGGCTCTGCTTTTGGCTCTGACTTTATTTTTAATCAAAGGGCTCCACCCCAGAAGTTTGCCGGAAAGTCCCAGAGCCATCCCACTCCACCTCCAAAAATCAAATTCGTCATAGTGCTCGGTGATTTTTCCATCTTTAAATTTCATCTTGACGGATATGATATTGTGAACCTGACGTTGGGTTTGGCTGAATGTATAGAAAGCCTGCCATGTGCCTTGCGCGACTCTGTCATTTTCAGTGGTGAGCTTAAATTCGATTTTCAGGTCTTTTCCACCTCTGGCTATCAACATCCGCCACATGGCTTTTACTTCTTCGGAGTTGAGTTTGCCAAATGCCGGGTCTTCGAATGCTGCATCTGCGTGATAGAGGGCAGCCATTGCGTCAGCGTCTTTGTTTTGAAAAGCAGTATAAAACTGGGTGATGATTGATTTTTGATCGGACATGCTTAAAGATCGAAAAATATGAGATCATTTTGCATATTTCAACCTTAAACTATTTGTAACAACGGAAACAGAACTCAGCGCCATAGCCGCGCTGGCTATCATGGGACTAAGCAAAAAGCCATTGAAGGGGTAGAGTATGCCTGCTGCGATTGGAATACCAATGACATTGTATAAGAATGCCCAAAACAGGTTTTGTCTGATCGTTTTAATTGTTTTTCCGGATAGGTTGATTGCCTCGCTCACTTTCAATAAGTCTGAAGAGATGATTGTCATATTGGATACATTCATAGCTATGTCAGAGCCCTGACCCATGGCGATACTCACATCCGCCAATGCCAGAGCTTCACTGTCGTTGATGCCATCGCCAATCATCGCCACTTGTTTTCCTTGCTCTTGTAGCTCCTTTACCACCGTGCCTTTATCCGCAGGCAAGAGTGACGCTCGGTAATGTTCTATGCCGACCTCCCTACATACAGCCCTGGCGGCCGGTTCCTGATCTCCGGTAAGCATAATGACTTCCATTCCAGCTGACTTGAGTTTAGAGATGGCTGTTTTGCTCGATTGCTTCACTGGATCTTTGATGCCAAGCATGGCAATGATTTCTTTTCTGTTGAAAAAAAGAATGACCGTCATTGCATCACTTTCCCATTCGGATAGGAGTGATTGTTGTTCTTCTGTAACGGATAGCTTCATGTCTCTCAAAAGCTTGATGTTACCAACGAAGTAGTTTTTTCCACCAACTGTAGCCATGAGACCTTTGCCTGGTAGGTTCGTGAAGGATTGCACTTTTGGCAAGTCTGCACTTTTTACGTCCAGATGGCTGGTTATGGCCAATGCCAACGGGTGTTCGCTTTGCTGTTCGATTGCCGCCAGAGTGCTCTTCCATTCGTCGTGAACCCAATGTGATCGATGTACTGCAGGCCTGCCTTCTGTAATGGTTCCGGTTTTGTCCAAAATGATTGTGTCAACCTTATGAGCTCGCTCCAGGCTTTCAGCATTTTTAATCAAAATTCCTGCCTCACTTCCTCTCCCAACTCCGACCATGATGGCGGTAGGGGTAGCCAGCCCCAAAGCACATGGACAAGCTATGACCAGAACAGAAACCATCGAAATAAGTCCATGAATTATAGCTTCTTCTCCTCCGAGCATTAACCATAAAACCAGACTTATCAATGCAATGGAAATCACTACCGGAACGAAAATGCTTGCAACCTTATCAACCAGACGCTGGATCTGCGCTTTACTTCCTTGCGCTTCTTCTACAGTTTTGATCAGCTGATTCAGAAACGTTTCTTCTCCTACTTTTTGAGCGATCATGACCAGGCTGCCCTGTTGGTTGACAGTGCCCGAGGTGATACGATCGCCTACACCTTTTTCAACAGGAACCGGCTCGCCGGACAGCATGCTTTCATCCACGAAAGAATGTCCATCCGTGACTTTACCATCCACAGGAATTTTCTGCCCTGGCTTGAGCATAATCTTATCACCTATTTTGAGCTGACGAATAGGGGTGTCCGAGTATTCACCATTTTCATTAAGTACCGCCACATTTTTGGGCTGTAAGCCAATGAGTTTTTTGATGGAATCAGCCGTCCGCGACTTGGCTTTTTCTTCCAGCCATTTCCCTATCAAAATGAAGAAAATAATCACTGCCGACGCTTCAAAATACACATGTGCTTCAATACCGCGTGAGATCAGGAAAGAAGGATTTAGCAGGTTGAAAAGGCTAAAGAAATAAGCAATGGAGGTGCTTAGTGCTACCAGTGTATCCATGTTCGCCTTTTTTTGTTTTAGCTGCTTCCACGCCCCCGTGAAGAACCGCTTGCCAAAAACGAAAAGCACGATGGTGGTAAGCACCGCCGAAATTTCTTTTGAGAATGGAAACTGAGGTATGATCATAGAGAGAACCATGATTGGAAAAGACAAGGTGCCGGCCCAGATCATGTCTCGCTTTAATTTGGATTGGTGCGATTTCCTTGACTCTTCTGCCTGTTCTGATGCATCGTCATCATCAGCTACTATCAGGTCATAGCCGATAGACTGAACGGCTTTTTTCAATTCCTCTGGTTGCACTTCGGTAGAATTAAAATCTACCAACACGGTATTGTTGGCCAGGTTTACGTCTGCTTTGTTAACCCCTTTTTGGCTGTTGATCATGGATGAAACGCTGCTGGAACAACCAGCGCAGGTCATACCAATGACAGGGAATGTGCGTCTGATTTGTGAACTATTCATAAAGCAAATGTCCTCTTTTGTTCTGAGAAACTTTTGCAGAATCTTCGCAATGAATTACATCATTTACACTTTGTCGATAGGCTTGCGGGATCCTTGCTTTTTAAAGACCGTGGGCGTCATTCCTGTCACTTTTTTGAATTGATTGCTCAAGTGCGATACGCTGCTGTAGTCCAGTGCATAGGAAATTTGAGACAGGCTCAATTCATCATAGATCAGTAGCTCTTTGACTTTCTCTATTTTCTGATGGATAATGTATTGCTCGATTGTGATGCTCTCAATGGACGAGAAGAGCTTGCTCAGATACCTGTAGTCGTGGAGCAGTTCTTTGCTGAGATAGTCCGACCAACTGGATTTTAGTGTATCAGTGGAGTGATGAATCTGGCCAACTATCATGCGCTTGATGTCAGCGACAATTTTGGAGTTGTGGTCATCTATTAGTTCGAAACCGACATCTTGAAGCCTTGCAGACAAGTTGTTTTTTTGATCCGTGGTAAGGTCGTGGGGCAGTTGCACTTCACCAAGAGTGATACTACTCGCGACAATCTGATTATCTGTTAGGATATGTTGCACGGCAGAAATGCACCTTTGGCACACCATATTTTTGATCGTTAATTTCATCGGTTGGTCAACATTTCCATTTTTAAATAAATTCCTTTTATAATCGCCAAATTCAAATGTGCATAAAATGTAAATCCAAATGTATATAAAATTGCACCGTTTAACGCCCGTTAAATCACTTTCACACGTCCATTAAATGGACTATATTCGCCACGTCGCGCATTTAATTACACATCAAGTTTATCAGTATCCAAGGTTAAGCCCGGATGGGGCGGCTATGCCGCCTTCCTTGGTGTGTAATATCACCTGCGCGACGGAAACATCCGGGCATTTTTAGCCGCTATCCTCCAGACTCCAGAAGCAACGCGTCAGGCCTATAAACGTCCTTTATTTGATCAAGTCCGGGCTCAAATGTGCTATACTCTTTCGGCTGTGGAAAGCGCCTAATTACACCGCTAGAAACGTCCTCCAGAGCCTTACAAAACAACCGCTCAGCTATTGGTACCAACTTGTTTCTCCAGAGCTTGCTTACAGTATCCCGCTCCCCTATAAAACACCATTCCTGATAAGCTATATCTCCACGGTCTACGCCATCGTCAAGCCAGTAAAGAGAGCCACCCGTAACCGGATCTTTCATCCTGAGAGCCCATTCTACAGCGCTCCGGCCTCTGTGCCTCGGGAGTAGAGAGGGGTGAAAGCCTAGCCAACCAATCTTTGCTTTATACCGGGTACGCTTACCTATGTAGTCAAAGCTATGTGCGCAGATACCTAAATCAATCTCGGGGCATATCTCATGCCGCAGTGTGCCCGCCGGTATTACTGGGATCTCATGGAGCCTAGCTGTGGGCGTAAGGTATTTATCATCTAGTGGCGACACCACGGCCACTACTTCAATCTTGCGCTTTACGCACTCCCGGAGCACGTACTCGCCAAGGTATTTTTGCCCGCTAATTATTACCCTCATTGCCTAGATATTTAAATGCCTGAACTGCTCGGAAATGGCCGCCGTATCCAGCCCCCTTCACCGTACCGCTTTTGCTCGTTTTCTTGATCGAGTCAATACACCTCTGCTTGTTCGTTCCGTATAGCATCGCAGAGGTTTGAACCCATGCGGGAGAGCGCCTGAGGGCGTTGCAAAGTTGCGGGTGGCTGGTATGAAAAAAGGTGTGGAATTTATGCCCCTTTCTACCGTTCCCCTCGAGGTGATATTGGCATATTTGGTTAAGGAACTTTATGCCTATTCCAGAGCCTTGCCACTCCGGCATTACCACTAACCTGGTAGCCCTGTAAGCGCCCGCCGTAAACAGTGGCGCCACGGCCAAATGGCAGACCATCTCACCGCCTACAGTACCGACAAAATATTCCGCCGCCACGGGGTGTGCCAGGTCTAAATAGTAATGCTCCTTAAATAGCTTCCAGTAAGTGCCGGAAACCTTGTGGATTTGAAGCTCGATTTTAGGTCTCCCCCCGACCTGCTCTTTCCCAAAAACCGACCCGTGTCGGTATCATAAACCCAGTCGGGCTGGAGCCACTCTATAACGTCATAGTGGCAGCTCAAAAGCACACACTGGCGCGGCTGTCTGCGCATCGATTTTCCGAACGCCAAAGCGCCTATTTTTGCTATCTGTCTATCAATAACTGAGGTAAACTCGTCTATGATGAAAACCGGGTCAGAGCCCGCCAGCTCCCGGGCTAATCCCGCCCTGAATTGCTGACCATTGGACAGAGTTTTGAATGACTTTAACCAGGAGGGAACATCACCCAATCCGACAGCCGCGAGTAGCCCCGTAACGCTATCAAAAGAGCCCTCTGGATCGATCACGTCAACGATAGGTTTGCTGTCTGGCCAGCCTTCATAAAGGTTCTTAATTTCGACTCCAGGAAACAAAGATTTTCCTATCGAGGTTTTGCCAGATCCCGAGGATCCAACAATCAAACCTACTTTCCAGTCTAGCCCCTCAACGGGGAGATCCGCCTCGAGAGAGAAATTACTCCGCTCAGCGTTAAACAAGCTTTTAACACGGTTTGCACGGTAGCTATCAAAGCCTTGATCCGGGTAGCTAATTGATACTTTCATACAGCCACCACTTTTAATTTGAAACCTTCTTTTTGCAATTTGTCAAACACCTTTTCTTGGTGCCGCTCGTCCTTGCAGTGGACGATTACCCCGAACTGGGGCTTATAGGTGTAGGATTTTTTAGTCGCGCTTTTTATTGCCATTAGTCTATGGTTTTGAGTTGTCAATTCTGCTTAACCTCCGCGCGACAAAGGGAAAAGCAAAGGGGCTAACGCCCCCCTGATTAGTTTTTCTTAAATACTTCTTTAGGTAAGTCTGCTAAAACTTTCGGTAGTGTGCTCACTCGGAACTTCACATTACTCATCATTTTACGATTGCTCGGGATCTCCTCGCCCTGGCTCACAGGTCTCAACCTGTATTTAACAGGTACAAGCTCTATTCCGTTGGTCGTGTACACGTACCCCGTCATATCGTAAAATACAACCATGAGGCTCCATAGGTTCTGAGCCGACTGCTTATTGAGCTTCTCAGCCAATAGCATGTTGTCGTCCGGGTTAAAGCAATGGAAAGGGATATCGTAAAGCTCCCCGTCGCTTATTTCCTCCTGGTGCCCGTCTCCTGGCGAAGTTGCCTCGCTAGGGTCAGGTAGCTGGCCGGTCACTGGCCCTATTAAGTGAATGTCCTTCGAAGTAATCAATGCCTCCCAGCCCGACTGGTCTAGCGCGTCCCACCCGCTAATATCAGTTCCGGTTTTTACCGCTACGATTGTAACGATCCTACCGTGCTTCTTTTCCCCGGCTTCAATCGGGTCAAAGGCTACAAGGTCACCTGTAGCGTCGTGCTCAGCTACCGCCATCCTTTTGAAGGTCGGCGGTATGAATTTGCTCATAAAACTTAATTGTTCCATTTATCTCGAGTTTTGGTTTAAAAATTTATCCTTCTGGCCAGACAAGTTCCCTGACCGCTATTTCTTGCATTAGATCCTCATAGCTGGTTGCGCCAAAGCCGTCCAATACTGAGGCAGTGAATGTATTGGCGGAGAGAGGTCTCTCCTCCGGCGTAAATAGCTTGATAAGCTTATTAGAGTCGTATCCCACAGCCCAAAAGTCTGATGAGTGAGTAATTTCCTTAAATGTTATCCCGTTATCGGTTTTGGTTATAGGCTCTATGATCATAGTATCAAGTATTTGAATGTCAAGTAAACAGCCACGCCGATAATGATAGCGGCGGGTATCCCCACAATCGGATTTTTCAAAGCGTTCAATATTTCTACCTTGTATTTCATTACGCTGCGCCCCCGTCTGTTATCGTCCACAAGTCACCCACCAGAGAGGTTCTGGCCGTCTCTGCCGCCCCGCCTGATGTGTACTCCGAGTTGCCCCCGTGAAAAGTCACCTGATCATTGTGAGTGTTGGCTTGCCATCCTATGAGTAAGGCGTTATAGTTGGCGGTTGAAAGAGTTACTCCATTAAACATATTGGTGGCATCATCAAGGCTTTGAATATCCCAGCCCCCAAGGTCTCTGTCAAAAGATGTTGCCCCGTGAAACATGCCGTTCATATTTGTTGCGCTTGAGACATTCCACCCAGATACATCCACACTAAAGCTTGTTGCGTTCTTAAACATATTGTTCATATTTGTTACGCTTGAGACATTCCACCCAGAGATATCGCTGTTAAATGAATAGGACTCAGCAAAAAGCCCCGCCATGTTCGTTACGTTTGAGACATTCCACCCAGAGATATCCCGGTTAAAAGCGTCGCACCTATTCAACATTAAATACATGCTTGTAGCATTGGATAGATCCCAACCAGTGATATTACCGTTGAAAACAGTGCACCCATAAAACATCGAATCTAAAGATGTTGCCCCCACAGCTGATGTTATGTCCCAGCCGACCAAATCCCCGTTAAAGGACGAGCAGCCCCTGAAGATGTCAGAAAAGTTAGTTACGTTTGAGACATTCCAAATATTGCCAGTTGTATTGAGTGATTGGTTAAATGCGGAGCAATCTCTAAACATTGACTCCATATTATTTACTGATGCCGTTTCCCATGTTGAAACGTCTCCATTGAAAATAGTGCAGCCATCGAAAATTTCTTGCATTGAGATAACTGAAGAAACATCCCAAGAAGACAAGTCTCTATTAAATGACGTGCAGTTTTGTAACATTCTGTACATGCTGCTAATTGAGCTAACATCTAAATCAGAAATACTACTTTCGTTAAGGTTTGAACATCCTCTAAGCATGTACTGGGCGGATCCTGAAAGCTCCCAATTCCCAAAGTTTGGAATGGTTGTTAGGCTTGAGCAGTTTCTGAACAAACTACTCGCATCAGGATAGCCAGTCGGCTGATCTGTCGCTGTAATTGTAAGGTTAGAGCAGCCCCAAAACGCCGATGAAAATCCGCTCATATTTAGGCACCCCCACTTGCTAATATGAGTGATCTTTAGCTTATCTCCGGTATCGTTAAACTGCCAGCCCACAAACGTTCCCCAAATCGTTACCAGGTATATGCCCCCGGCCTGATAGGTGTGCAGCAGTCGTGAGTCGTCCCAGTCAGTTATATTATTGTGCACTGTTCCGTCCCCAAAATCAATGCTAAAATCATAAGTTCCTACCGAAACTGTTGGGATCTGAATCTGATCAGAGGCGCTCGATCCGGCGCTCGTGTTAGCTGTGTTCCATGTGCTGGCAAACAATACGAGCGTAGTTTCCGATACCTCAGAGGTATATACGCTGTTAGTAGTGCCTATTGCCCTGACTTTGTAATAATAGGTAGTCCCTTCCGTGAGCCCCGTATCAACAAAGCTCTCAGCGTCTGCGGCGGTTGTGCTTAGCAGCGCAAAGCCTGATCCACTTGTAGTGCTTCTCCATATCTCATAGCCGGTTTCCTCGCTATTAATATCATTCCATGTAAGCGTAATCTCGTCAGATTCAGTAAGCGCGGCGGCAAGTTCTGTAGGAGGAGATAATACTATCTGCCTTGTGCCACTGTCGTGCGTGTTTGCATGGCCCCCGAGCTTTAGCCCCAGCCTTACCTTTGGGCTCGCGAAAAATGAAAAATCCCCAAGATCGAGAGGTAACTTGTTTCCTGACGCTATGGCGTGCCCGCCAATAGTAACAGAATCATGAGCCAGCGCCCTATTGATCACTGCCACCTCCCAAGCTGCCACCCTAAAAAGTTCCAACTCCCTGCCCGGGAGCACTGAGCTGCTCAGTAAGCTAATCTCAAGCGCATCGTTATCATAGGGCACAGCCTCATAAGCATCGGCAGGTTTGATAAATCTACCGGGGAGCCTGGAGTAAAACGTTAGCCCGGTTCTGTACTCTACACCGAAATTCGGCTCGTTGTTGTACCAGCTCATGAGTACAGTGCCCGGCCACAGAGCCGCCAACTTAAAAGGCTCGCTGCGAACTCTCCATTCGTCATCCCCGTCAGTGCCGGTGATGTGAAAATAATAGGTATCATCATCCAGGCTACTTATATCCGGCTCAAATGTGTGGTAAGAAGCGTCCGTTTCGATAGTAGTGGGCGCTATGCTATCGGTGACTATACTGTCATCTAAGTGCTTCCTGATGCTCCCTACTATCGATTCGTAATCGCTCTCAATCTGCAATACGAGCGAATCAGTATTTTGATACGGCTTGAGGTACTCAGGTTGGTCAAAAAAAGGCGATCCCCAGTCTTTAAACAGGCGGTACTCCTGGCGCCCCTCGTCGGCTATGACGCCATCATTATCATAGTACTGAATCAGCCTTAAAGGATTACTAGGAGATATGTATAGCGTGCTCATATATTAGTAAAGTGGCTTTGTATTAATTCAAACTTGGCGAGGTTGCTCTGGAGGTTTTCCAAATCAATCACTTCAGGAAAAAAAGTAAGCGTCTCCCCTTTATACTCCACATTAATAGCCTGGTTAGGGTTAGCCATTAGGGAGAGCATTTGCTCCTCAGTGAGGGGAAACTCAAAAGTTCTACGGTTAGGCCTCAGCCTTGGCGCGTCCAGGGCGTTGCTGTATAGGTTCACATTTTCATAAACCGTAAGAGTAACGTCCGTAAGCTTAGTTGTCGCCTCCAGGTTACCCACCCCGCTTTGAAATCTTATTGTGCCCAGAGCGGCAGACGCCAGGCTGTCCGCAATCCCATTGAGAAACCACTTAGCATGGCGCGCTACTGACTGTCCGGGAGTGATGCGTAAATTGAAGTGTGTCTCGGCTTTTTCCACTCCCGTTACTTCCTCTAGATCTGCGCCGGTCTCTTTGGCATAGCCGCCCATACCATCGCGCTTAAGGCAGATGAGTATAGGAGATAAATCATACTTATTGTCTCTGTCAGATCCAGCTTCATAGGGGTCGCGCTTTAGTGCCTCTATCAGAGCCCCATTAGTTACCCCCGGCTGCCTAAAGTCATAGCTGTTCTTTACTACGCCTGTGAGGGCTGTGGTGTAATTCCTTAGGCCGTGCGGGCTGCTCAGCGTACCCTTAGTCTCGGCCTCATAGTTTATACTACCGGCCAAAAGCTCATTAAATAGATACTCCGTGGCAATCTCATCCGTAATGTCCGATGGATCTACAAGCGTGATCACCTGAGAGCTGGATCTGTAAAACTCTCCAATATCATCAATGCAGATATAGCGCTGACCGTCTTCCTCTATCACGCCAACACCTATATTAAACTCGGCGTTGATACACTTTATAAATTCATAAAACTGACCCCTTAGCGGAAATTCGCTCTCGGGAAACTGTCGCACAAGCCTGCCGTTGGTGTATAAGATAAGGCTAGCCGCGCCATCGATATCATACGTATGTAGCTCACTATCTGTCCGGCCTAGCAGAGGAGATCTGAGCGGATCAGCAACCCCGGTTATCTTTTGTAGCATCCTCACTGCTGCCTCATACACGAGCATACCCTTGCACTGTGTATCGGCGGATGACGAATACTTATTAGTCTTTATGTGTAGGTCATTTACCTCTACGCCTATACCCCACGAGAAGCTGCCCAAAGAGCCTACTGTATAAACGCGCAGATAGACCCGAGCTCGGGGGAAGCTGTCAGATATACCCGAATCTACAGGGCCGCCAGCCTGATCAAAATCAAAGCTGCCGCTGAAATTGCCGCTCAGATTGTGAGAGGTTCCTGTGAGCGCCTCGCTATCTGAGGCTACCGTGGTTTCGCTCACTACTGCGTTGTTATCATTTCTCAATACCTGGAGGATCAGATCAATGTGAATCTCGCCGGGAAGGTCGTAGCTAGACAGGCCAAGATCGTAATCAATATCATAGGTCACCTCATTGGTATAGTCGGCCAAAGGGTCGGACATATCCACCCAGTAGTCAGGAGAGTTATCCCACCCGCAGGATAGCGCGTAAGTCTCGTCCGGATTTTCGTCTTTAATTACGGTAAAAGCGCCGAGCCTAAACTTTTCGTCTAGGGAGTCAGACCCGGCCAGGTTCTGCTCATCATCGTTCAATGTCTGCGCCTCAAAAAATAATCCAATCACCTGAGACGGCAATGTGACCTCCTCCAGCTCTGTACCAAACGCCGTGATAGCTTCCCCGTCCAAGTCTTCTAGCTCGGTGAGGTTCAGCTCCACTTCATCATTGGTCAGCCATTTGGTAATGAGGTTCTCAGGATCTATCCCTACAAGCGTCTCTGTTTCATTTTTAGAAAATCTATCAATCGCTAGCTTCCCGTTTATAAAATCCTGCCATTCGCCATTTCGATATATATCAATGGCACATGTGATATTGGTCAGCGCTCCACTTACAGACTTAAGCGTATCTATGTAATCCTTAGCCTCCTTTACAAAGCTTACTTGCTTCAAAGAAAATGAGGGGATATTCGTCCTATACCTCTCATTTTTCCTGATGGTAGGGAAGAACTCTCGCCAATTGCGGATCTGGCCGAAAAAGGTCTCATTATTTAACCGAAGGCGAAACTTGTAGCTGCTCATATACTAATCCCAAATTTTTTGGCTAGATATTTCTGCGCGTTCACCCCGTCAATAACCTCAGCGGTGTGCTTGTGGCCGTCAAGAAAAATATTAACCGCCTTCTTATCATGAATCGCGGAGGTGATCTCCCCAGACATTTGCTTCACCATCTCCCTTATTACCTGCTCCTTTACTCCGGATCCGCCTAAGTTTCCGTGCTGCATAGAAACGCCCGCAGGTAGCTCTTTCAGTACCATGTTGTGAAGATCCTTTTCAGTAAAATTAGGATCGTTGAAAGCCTCCAGATATGGGCGAAACTTTCTCGTGCCAAGTGCTGTGATGATAGACTCGTTGTTACTGATTCGTACACGATTTTCGTCGCTGGTATCCGTGCCCTTTCCTTTGAACCCTACAACCCCTTTAAAGAATGCAGGCTCTGGGGTGGAGGCTACCACTCCGGCCTGTGTGGCTCCTACCAATATGGCAGCCGCGCTGAGTAAGCCCGGGGGTATGGTAGCCGCGAAAAGCTTCACAGCATTAGAGGCCGTCTGCACGGCTATCTCAAAGAGCGCAGCGTTACGCTCACGCTTAGCCTGGCGTCTGCGGATCTGCGCTATTTTACTATCAAATTCCTCATTGATCCGCGTCTGCTCGTCAGTATTTTCTCCGGCCAGCTTGAGCTCGTATTCTCTTTGGCGCTCAAGTGCTTGTATCTGCCTGTCCCCGGCGTTGACCTGCATAGCCACAATGTTGTTGAAATAGTCAGTCGCGTAGGAGCCCATATCATGGTAAAAGCCATCCTTCATATAGGCCTTGGTTTCCTCGTGAGCCTTGCGGATGTCATCGAGGTTTTTCTTATAGCCGTCAACTACCTTTTCGTTAGCGTCTATGATCTCCGCGTCGGCCTCTATAATCTCAGCGGTACCTTCGTCGATAAACTTTTCCATTTCATCGATCCAGCTAGTAGCTCCCTCGATAGCCTTACCTGCATCGCTGAATGACTTATTTAAGCTGTTGGCGAGCTTAAGCGCTTGCAGCTCCACGTCCTCTATGACAATGAGGTAATCGTCCCAAGTGCCATATCCTTTTACCGTTTCATCATTGAGCTGCTTTAGCTCCTTTTTCAGCAGCTCTATAATCAGCTTTGTGGCGTTGATTTCCACTTTCAGATCCTCAGACTGATCCGCGCTATTTTTCCACTCGTCACGCAGACTCGAGTAAGTGCCCTCCAGGTCTGATATCTTAGACTCATAGTCCTCTGCTGTCTTTAGCGTTTCACTCAGCTCCTGCCTCATGGAGTCAAATAGATCCGCCACGGCTCTGTTTGTTTCCTGTATATCAGATTCTATCCCGTCACTGATTATATTGACCAAGTCGGTGAGCCATGTGGTGACGGTCGTCATAGGGCCGCTCTCCTGGTCACCTATGGTTTTAAACAGTCGGTCAAATGCATCGTCCAGATTACTGATCTTACCGCCTAGCGTTTCCGAGATTGCGGACATAGATCCCGCTACGCCTTCCATCTCTCCGAAAGCCTGAATCATACGCAGAGCGCCGCGCTCCGTCCTGTCTTCCTCTATAGTGATGCCCTTAAACGTACCTATGATTTTATCCCCGCTAGAGCGAACCTTTACGCCCAGCTCTGTCCACCTCTCGGTATTGCTCACGTCAAGGATAGCCTCTACCAGCTGGTTCATGTCTTTACCCACTGCGGCGGTAAAGTCACCCATTGCGGTCAGCTCCTTATTAGCGGGCTGGAGCCCACGATTTACGAGCTTCACATAAGAGTCAGTAAGCTGGTTAACCTGAAAGGGGGTTTTCTTGGCAAAGTTCTGGATCTGAGCCATTGCCGTCACCGCTGCGGATCTGGAGCCGAGAGCTGTCTCCAGTACTGCGGCAAACTTCTGATACTCTGACACGATCGCAATGATCTGCTTTTGATAGTCGAGCAGCCTGTCTACGGCAAACGCTGCGGCCATAAAACCGCCGACTTTTTTTACCGTATCGCCAAAGCCGTTAAATTTTTTGTTGAGCTTTTCCACCTCACCAGACCCATTCTTAGACCCGCTTTGCAGCTCGTCCATCATGTCGTCAATCTCCTCCTGAGCAAGCCCCGCGGCTTTGGCAGTCTTCTCTATATAGGAGACCATCCTTTGCAGATCCTTGTCAGGAATATCAACTACGAACTTTGCTCTTGCGGTCATTCTTCCGGCTTTGATTTACTCAGTTTTTTCATTCGGGCGCCACGCCATGCGTAGTACTCCTCTGTGGTCATGCGACCGGCCCGCGCTATCTCGCTTGGTATCCCGTCGCAAAAAATATCTATCTCTCTGTCCAGGGCGGCTAGGTCTCTTGCGATGATCCTTCTGAAAGCAATTGCTTGTATGCCTGCACCTTCGCCTTGGACTTCTTCAAATTGCTCATGATGTCGTTTAGTGAGGTAGCGCTGGATACGCCCATGTGCTTGAATAGGGAACGCAAAAAAAAATCACGCTTTTCTCCTTTGAGCTTTTTGAAGGCCGTCACCTTCTCGGCGGCTATGTCGCTATCAAACTGGCTGTGATCCTCATCTTTAAAGAAGTACATCGCGGCGGCCATGCGGTGCAGCGCTTCCTCGTCTGTGCAGTTCTTGAGCATATCTACCAGGCTAAAGCCGAGCATGCCCACGCGGCTCTTATCCCCGGTATTGTTTGCCTCGAGGATCTGGTTGATAAACTCCACGATATCCTTGACCTGAAGCGTGGCTCCAAACCACTTGTACGCGGCAGATATGGCGGTGCGCCGCTTGATAGGAATATCCAGATCGTTCTTGTATCGGTAGAGCTGCTTTCCGTTTAGGATAAGACCGGCCACCGGTACTATCAGTTTTTGATTAGCGTTATCCACGGTTAGCGGCTCATAGGTGAACCGCTCCAGGAATGAAATGAGTTGTATTAAAAGTCTTTTAAACATGCGTTTAACGGATTATATCTTGTTTCACTACTTTGCCACATTCCCCGAGGATCCCTTCAATCGGCCCCCGGATGCAGCTATCTTCAAATTTAGTTTTGGAACACGGACATTCGCCGGATCCAGTCATTCCCACGCAGGCGGGAATCTCATTTTGTTTGGAGGGTGCACGCTCACTTGCCAAGCTATTCGCGGAGAGCTCCATTATTTTCTAAACATTGTCACAGCCTTCTCTAGAGTCCTACCGCCAAAATAGAAGTACATAATCGCCTTACCCCATTGCCCGAGCAGCTCTACATAGTGCCCGTCTATATTGAAAGTGTGACCCGCTATGATGAGGTTCTCATCCGTCACGCTGAAAAGCGTATAAGTAACCAGGATAAAAACCAGCGTAAGCGGTCGTATATTCTTGCTGAGCCAGCTATCACTCGCCATGTCAATCTTGAGCCTGTTGGTGAGCTCCTCCTGAGCTTTGGCGTGATACTCGTTTACCAGCCCTGTCATTTCCTGCTTGAGTTTCTCGCGCTCCTCTTTGCTAGTGACCAGGTTATCGACCACTTCACCAACCTTGCCTATCAGCTCACTCGCTCCCCCTGAGAATATCCTTTTGATTAGTCCTGACATGTCTCGATCAATTCAAAGTGAGGCTTATCCCAGCCGTTAAATTCTTTGCTGCCGAATGTGCCACCCCAGCGTATGGAGATACCCATCTCTTTGGCCTTGGACAGTATTACCCCGGCTATGATCCCAAGGTGCACAGCATCCCAAGATGCACGGCCATTCACATAGGCATATACATCTATAGCTTTTCCCAGTCCGTCCTCGGCCTTCTGGTGATTGCCCCTGATCTTGTACCCGTCACATTTCGACTTACCCGCTAGATAGAGCTCGTACTGCTCCTCGTCTGTCCTCACGCCCCCATATTGCGGAATACCAAAATCTATTGGGCAAACCTTGAGTGACTCTTCTATAAGGGTTACTAGTTGAGGATCTACGCCCTCTAATCTTTTTCTTGATGATGAACTCAATTCGTACATGCTATCCTTTGTTTTCCTCGTACTTCTTTAGCCTTGCGGTTAGTTTTGAGAGCTGCTTTCTTAGGCTCTCCAGTTCTTCCTCGAGAGAGTGAATTTCTTGAATCAGGTTTTCCCTGGTGGCCTCCAGATCAGCATTAAGTTTGCGTAGCTTGTCAAGCTCCTCTTGTTGCTCTGTCAGCATCTTTTTGCTTTTACCCAATTGGTCGTTGAGCTCCTTGATTAGCCCGCTGTAGGTCTTAGACCACAGCTCCGCGGCTTGAGCTTCCAGGCTCTTAGACTGTGACTTGCGCAGGTACCGGGACCCCACGGTTGTGATGAGCGCCGTGATAACGCTGCTAGACCCGATGGCTATGATAAGTTCTATGTTCATTTGATAGTGATACTGGAGTTAAAAAAAAGCCGAGCCTTGCGGTCTCGGCCTTCTTACTGCATGAAGAAACAACTACTACTTGTTTTTGACGGCCTTCTTCAGCGCCGCTATCTCTTTGTCCTTTTCCGTGAGGGCGGTGCCCAGACTATCTATCTCAGTGGCTTTCTCCTGTGCCTCAGTATTGGCTTTCTCCAAATCATTGAGCAGGTCAGTGTTTGCGCCCGCGAGCGTTTCCTTTTCTGTCTCAAGTGTGGCTTTCTCAGCCTCGAGATCAGAGACCTTTTGGTTAAGCTCCTCCAGCGTTCCCAGCTCAGCCTTGGCTTTTTCGAACTCCGCCTTATCCTCCGCGAGATCTGCTTTATCATCTGCGAGCTTAGACTCCAGCGCTTCAAGGGTAGCCTCTTTATCGTCCAGCTCCTGGGCCTTCTCATTGAGCGTGCCCTCCTTATCGGTTAGCCTTTTGTACTTCTCATCGATAGACGCCTCTTTTGCCTCCAGCTCCTCAGACTCTTTGATTTCGTCCTGAAACTTAGGGTTTACAAACTCCTCTACTTTATTGGTACCAGTTGGCCCGTTAAGGTGCGCCTGGTGTCCGTGCGCATTATTCTTTTGGCCGTCAAGAAATACAGTGCCGTCCGAGGTTACAAAAGCGCGCTTTGCGTTCTTGTGCTCCCTGAAGGTCTCCGCAACCAACTTGTCCATTTCTTCCTTTTTCATGATGTAACTTTTAGGTTATGAAAAATCTAAGCCCCGGGGAGATCCCGGGGGCTTAGCTGTCTTATGCGGCAGTTCTGTCAGAGATGATCGCCGATGTGCTCACGCCCCTGATCGGCACGGCTACAAACCTCTTTTGGAAACCTACCTCGTCGGCTCTTTGAGTCGTATTGAGCGACTTAGGCATGTAGAACATCTCCTGATCTCCCTCGGCTTTCATTACCTCAGTTTCAAGGAAAGCAACGGAAGCAATCGTATCATTAGCGGCAGATGCGGCAGCCCCGAAAGCTTTCTTAGCTCCGGTGGACTCTGTGTAAACAGGGTTAGCAGAGTAGTTCAAAATCTTGAATCCGTACAGGTCAAGCACCTTACCGGTTCTCAGTTCAGCAAATGCTTTGAAAAGGTTTTGGTTTTCCTCTATCAAGTCCATTTGGTGCATAGGGTGAAGCACTAATACGCGCCCGTCTACCGGCCAGTCTGCCAGATCAAATTTAACTTTGAGCCTTGCGATATCCTTCAATGAGAATTTCTTAAAAGTACCGGTGAGCCCTACATCAGTAAGCAAGGCAGCCGTTGCTGCTCCTCCGGTCAATAGCACTGGAGTATTGGCCGCATCACTCGCAGGCCCGTAAGCATGAATCGCCCTGTCGTGGGTTGACTGTATCAGTGCGTTTCTGTGCTGTCTGATTACGCTATCCATCTTATTGTAAGCGCTCTCCATCTCCTCAACATTGCGCACCCTCGTGTTTTCCGTGTCGTAGGTCTGCAAGGCAATTGTTTTGGCCGTGTCCGTTCTCTGTGCCGTATCTATTGGGTAAGTAGTGTTATCTACCAAGACCGTAGGATCCCCGCCTGCGTCGGCAAAGTTGAGTGTGTTATATTCCACAAATGGGCTCCAGTCCATTACGTTCTGAAGGAAGGATCCCATGCGGTAAAAATTCTCACTCAGGTAGTCGAGCCAGATCTCCTTATTGACCCCCGCGAAAAAAGATGCCTGGTTAAGCTCGAAAGAGAACAGCGCGTAATAGCCCATTCTCATAAACCCTACCACTGCGCTGGTGCCTACCGCGGAAACCGCAGGCTCACCGGCCAGCATGTTAGCCCCGGTGGCGAGTGCCGTGCCTACTATCAAAGTGGTCAGCACAAAGCTTAAAAACGATATAAAGATTTTTGATTTCATTAGTCCTATTTTTTGTTTGAGTTTTTGAATGCCCCCGGCACTTTGCCGGGGGCGCCTTTTATTTGATTTGAGTTGTGAGTTATCGATGTGATCCGGCAAGCCGGAGAATATTACCAGGTTGGCTTCTTGCCAAATTCGTCCTCGTACTTTTCGCGCGCCAGTTCCACGTCTTCAGTTTTCATCTGAGCGAGGAACTTTGGATGGTTTTTAAAGAGCTCTTTGTATCCCAGCTCTATCAAGGGCTGACCATCTTTGCTTTTCTTACCTGCCAGATCCTTATTACCCTCCGCCAAAAACTGGCTTACGCTCTGGATCTTCGGCATAGCGTTGAGCTGCTTTTTGGTCGCCTCGTAAGAGTCTTCATCTTTACCCGCCATTGTAAGGAAATAGTCCTTTTCCTCCGCGGTGATCTTCACGCCAACATTCGCCTCAATCAATGCCTCAGATTTCTCTTTAAGGGCGGAGGTCGAAAGCTCTTGGATTTCTTGCTCCTTGGCTTTTCTGAGCTCCGTCTCTGTCTCCAGCTCGGCGGCCAGTTCCACGGTTTTCCCCAGTGCGGTTTCAATAGCTTCAGATATCTCCGCGTCGGAAGACTCTGCGCTTAGTTTGATCCCGGGCACCTTATTGAGGCCGGGGATATACATGCTTAATTTCATAGTATCACTATTATGTTGAGAATTGAATAATACAGAGTCAAAATGTGCGGCTAGCTTGATAGGGTTGGTCTCGGAGGACTCGGCAACCAGCCCGGGTATAATGCTGGTGGCGATCCCCTCATCTTTGGCGTCCTGTGCCCTGAACCACTTATCTTGTCCGCTTGCCATCCAGTTCTTAAGGATCCAGTCTTTTTCCTTGCCGGTAGCCTCGGCATAAATGGAGGCCATATCATCGTTTATGGTTTCCATAAGCGCAGCGGTTTGCTTCAGCTCATCTACTTGCCCATATCCAAAGCCACTGGCCTGGTGTATCATGACGCGACCAAACTGTGCAATTTCCCTTTTGGTACCACAGGCGAAAATGACAGAGGCAAAACTTGCAGCCATTCCGTCGCACTGTGTATTTACCTCCACCTTGGTTTTAGCGTCCTTGATAGCCTGAAGGATCCCAAGCCCATCCAGCGGGTCACCGCCTCTACTATGAAGCCTCAAAAGGATGGTTTTGTATTTGCCTGACGCCTCCAGAATCTTTTGAACCACTTCACTGGCAAGTATCTCCTCGCCAAAGGTTCCGTAGAGATATATCTCTGCTTGATCGGGGCTTAGTGCGCACAATTCGAATCGCTTCATGCCCCAAATAAAAGCGGAGCATTCCCCTTATCAAAGGGGCTATTTCCCAAATGACAATATTATTAGTAATGATTACTAATATTTTTAACATTTGAAATTTAGGGCTTTCCAGCCGCGCCTTTTATTGCAGATTATTGCATCATGGCAACCAAAAAAGAGCGGCTAGAACCTCTAGCCAGAAACTTGTTTCTCAAAGTAAACCTCGACGGAAAAGGTATCGTGGAATGGTTCAGACAGTCCGGCACCAGTATCACCGAGGCTACTATCAGCAAATGGAGAAGCGCTGGCAAGTGGGACGAAATCAAAAAAGCCAACTCTGTCACGCGCGATAGTGTACTGTCTCGCGTCATGGCTAAAGCTGACAAGCTCTTAGACCAGGATGAGCTTGACGCTAAGGAGACCGACCAACTGGTAAAGTACTCTGCCATCATTGACCGCCTCGAGAGGAAACTAAACATCACCTCCGCTGTAGAGGTTTACGACGCTTTCCAGACATTCCTTAGTAAGCGAGATCTCCAGCTTGCCAAGGATATAATCCCGCACTTTCATGAGTTTCTATTAACGCTGGGCAATGACTGAGAAGGAACGGAAGGAAGCGATTCACCGGTTTCACGAGGTTAGCCAGTGGATCCACAGCGCTACAGAGCACAGCCTGGAGCTGGAGACCGAGCAGGACAAAGAGAAGCGGCGAGAGAAAGCCCGAAAGGATTTCGCCTATTTCGTGCAAACCTACATGGGGCACTATGCCAAATCTACTCCGGCCACCTTCCACCTGAAAGCGGCGCAGATCATTCTCCGCTATCAGATTCTGAGATTTATTGCTGCGTGGTTTCGCGGATCTGCCAAGTCTGTAGTGTTCAATATCTTCATTCCGCTTTGGCTCAAGATCCAACACAGCAAAGAGTACCACACCTTTGTCCTGGTTGGTAAGTCTAACGACGCGGCGGACATCCTTATCAGTGACCTTCAGGCCGAGTTTGAAAACAACCAAAAGTATATCTACGATTTTGGTGAGCAGAAAAACAACGGCTCCTGGGAGGAAGGCAAATTTACCACAAGGGATGGTACCAGCTTTTTTGCGCTTGGTCGCGGGCAATCTCCGAGGGGGCTGAGAAAGCAGGCCTTCCGTCCGGATCTTATCGTCATAGATGATATAGACGATGACGAGCTTGTAGAAAATGAGGCGCGGGTAGATAAGGTAATCGACTGGCTCAATAAGGCCCTCATACTGGCGATGGATAAAGGCCGGGGGCGCGTACTCTTTGCCAACAATATCATACATGAAAAGTCTGTAGTTGCCAAGATGGCCGAGAAGTACCGCCAGCTTAAAAAGCAGCAAAAGCAATCGGACAAGGATCTAAGCTATCACTATGAAGTGATGGTGGTCAACATACGTGGCAAAGACGGCAAGTCCTCATGGCCGGAAAACATGAGCGAGGCTGAAATAGACGAACTGGAGCACGAACTCGGCTATGCATACGCCCAGACAGAGCTTTATAACAACCCGGTCACTGTCGGTAAGATTTTCAAGAAAGAGTGGATCCAGTTTAAAGTACTCCCAGCGCTCAATAAATACAAACACCTTTTGGCTTACTTTGATCCGGGCTATAAGAACACGTCCACCAGTGACAGCATGGCGCTGATCCTGCTCGGCCTGTACGCACACGAGTACCATGTGATAAAAGTCTTTTGTGACAAGGTGAGCAGAAACGGGGCGGTGCTATGGCACTATGACCTACAGCAATACCTCGACGCTCGGGGAGCTGCCGCAGAGTTTTACATGGAGGAAAAATTCATGCTCGATATATTGTATGAAGACTTTGACGCGGCGGCAGAGGAACAGGGCTACCACATTTCCGTAAGCGGCGATACCAGAAACAAGCCCGATAAAGATCTGCGGATCAAATCCCTACAGGGGATCTTTGAGCGCGGCAAGGTTTTCTTTAACGCCCGGGAGGAAGCCAACCACCACATGGCTAACCTGGTGGGGCAGTTCACGTCCTTTGAACCGCCTAAGAAAACGCTGAAGGACGGGCCAGATGCTTTCGAGGGCGCGCACTTTCTGTTGAGGCACAAAGTAACCGGCTCACCCGACGCGATGAGCTACGGCAAACCACGATCTAAAACCATTTCAAAATTTTAATATGGCCACTACATTTTTAACCGAAGAGGATTATGCTACCTACGCCAGATCCACCACACTAACAGACCTCAAGGGAGTAGACACGTCGCGGCTGGTGAGAGCCGAGCGCGCCGCGGAGGAGGAGATCTACTCTTATCTGAGTGAGCGATTTGACACAGACCTGATTTTCCCGACTATCTATATATGGACAGCCGGGCAGGCTTTCGTAGTAGATGAGCGAGCGACCAATGGCGGCATGTTCTACAAAGCCAAGACAGCCCACACGAACAAAGAGCCCTCTGCCAACCCTACCGACTGGGAGGAAGACGACCCGCGCAACCCGATGATCGTGCGATACATGGTGGTCATATCCTTATATCAGGTTTACCACAGTCTGAACGGCAAGCAGATTCCGCTCCACATCAAAGAGGAGTATGACCTGGCCAAAGACTGGCTCCTGCGAGTGACCAAAGGGCAGCTCAACCCCAAGCTCCCGAAACTGGACGCTGACGAGGACGGGGATGAGGACAGCCCGGTAGTAAGCGGGGGCGGTCTCTCCAGACAAGATTATGAGTATGGCAGCAATACCAGCGCCACAGATACAGACACAGCTAACCACGGGGGCTAGAATACCCTTTAACACCGTTTAACAGCCGCCACACGGCGCGATCTATTCAAAAAGGTACAAAGACACCATATTATGAGCCAAAACGCTAAAATAGGAAAACAGACAAAACTCAACGAGAGGCTGATAGCCGGAGAAAAAATAAACGTGGGCCAGCTTCAGTGGGGGCTCCAAACTATTGAAGGATGGAGCAATGCCATACGCTCAGCTGAGTCGGTGCACAGCCCGCGGAGAAAGCCGCTCTTTGATTTCTACAACAACATTGAGAAAGACCCTTTTCTTGATAGCGTCATGGACAAGCGCACGCGGGCGGTTAAGACCAGCGAGTTTGTGTGGGACGGGCTGGATAACGAAGCGCTCGAGATGAGACTAAAAGCTCCGTGGTTCAATGAGCTGCTCGGGCAGATCATGAGCCGGGTGTATTATGGTTATACCCTGATCAACTTTGAGATAGGCAGAGACGGGATCCAAACCACTGGTATTGTGCCGCGCCAAAATGTAAACCCGGAGCTGGGGCTAATCACCAAGGAGATGTATGGCAACACGGGTATCGCCTACCGCGAGGGGCGCTATCCCAAAATGATCCTTGAGGTTGGGAAGCCAAACCAGCTGGGCAAGCTCAGCCGCATAGGGCCTTATGTACTCATGAAAAAGGACAATCTGGTATTCTTTGTATATCACAACCAGTTTTTCGGTATGCCGCTCCGGGTCTATACTTACGAGCCGGGCAATATCTCACAGCGCAATTCGCTGGAGCAAACGGCGGAAGCCATGACGGGCGCCCCTTACGTGATCATACCGAGAGGCGGGTCTGTGGAGGTTAAGGACAGCTCCAAGGCGCAGGCGGCACAGGCTTATAAAGAGCTACACAAGATCTGTAACGATGAGATCTCTATAAGCATACTCGGGCAGACACTCACCACGAGCAACGACGGTGTGGGATCCAACGCGCTCGGACGGGTACACCAAGCCGTGGAGGAAGCGGTCAACCTTGAGGATATGCTCACGGTGGAGTATATCATCAACTACCAGGTACTCCCAATACTCCGCGCCAATGGCTACCCGATACCTGAAGGCGTGCAGGGCAAGTTTAAGCGCACGGAGCGACTGAGCAAAGAGCAGCAAGCCAGAATCATGGCAGTGGTGGCACAGCACACGCTCGTAAAGCCAGAGGTATGGAACGAGCAGTTTGGTATAGAGGAGCCTACGCCTAAGGAACTGGAGGAGTGGAAGCAGAGCAGAAAGCCACAGCCTATCAATGCAGATCCGCCAAAAGAAAAGGAAGGCGAGGATACGGAGGAAGACGACCAAAAAAAAAAGGCTAAGCTAAGCGCTGCTCTCGATAAGCTTTATTTTTCGGGGCACCTTACCCTTAGACAGGCTCAGGGTGACAAGGCGGTCATAACGGCCAGCTACGAGAGCGATCTCGAGAAGATCTGGGCGCGCATTATCAAAGAGCTGCACAGCGGCAAACTCAAAGCCGGGCAAGGAGACCAGGAGCTTTTTGAGCTGATAGCCGCAGAGATCTACACGGAGGTAGAGAAGGGTTTCGGTAAGTCGCTCGGTAGCCTGGACACTACGAGCGCGGATCACGCCATGCTCAAGGCGCTCCGCGAAAACGTCTATGTGTTTTCAGGGTTTAAGAACTACCAGACCCTCAAAGCAGCCAGTGAGCTGCTGGTAGATTCAACGGGCGTTAAACGGTCGTTTAATGAGTTTCGCGACTTGGTGCTTCAGGTAAACCAGGACTACAATATAAGCTACCTGTACGCGGAGTATCAAAACGCTACAGCTACGGCACAGATGGCCAGCAAGTGGCTCCAGTTTCAGGAAGACAAGGACGCGCTCCCATACCTTCAGGTAGATG
>JBDVMP010000088.1:0-28874 GCA_039970095.1 Cyclobacteriaceae bacterium | reverse complement strand
TGGCCAGTGACACGGCAACATTGGATTCTCCTCCTCCATATACTACCTCGAAGCTTGAGGCTTGCGAAAATCTTAAAAAGCCTTGTGGAGCCAATCGCAACATTATCTCTCCGAAGGTTACTACTCGCTTGTTCATCTTATTAGTTTTTTATTAATTATTATTCTTGTCTTTTTCTTATCTCTTGATCCTTCCCGAGGTATTCCCGTCTACCAGACTTTTCACATCCTCGACTGTCACCACATTGACATCACCTTCCACTGTATGTTTTAGCGCACAGGCCGCTGCTGCAAAATTCACAGCTTCCTGGTCGCTTAAATTCAGCAACCCGTATATCATGCCAGCGGCATATGCATCTCCTGTACCCACACGATCGACTATGTGCGTCACGTCCAGAGATGGAGACGACAGCACATTGGCCCCATCCCAAATGAACCCCTGGATTCTATTGTGTGAGGCACTCAAAGTCTCTCGGTTTTTGTCAATCACTTTTTTAATTCGCGGGAATTTTGCCTTGAGTTTGGTTGAAGCTGTGGCCAAATCGTCTGATTCGTTTGCTACTCCCAGGTTTTCCTGCATATCATAAGGGCTTGCTATGACCACATCACACCCACTTACCAAATCTGGCATTACTTCTTCCTTGTTTTTGCCATACTGCCAGAGGTTCTTTCTGGAGTGTACATCTACAGATACCGGCACACCTAATTCATTTGCCATTTTGATGGCGTCCCTACATGCATCCGCAGTTCCTTGCGAGATTCCCGGCGTTATTCCCGTCCAGTGAAACCAGTCCGCATTGCGTAAGATTCGTTTCCAATCAAACATGTCTGGCTGGAGCTTTGAGAAAGCCGAGCTGTCCCTTTCGTAAACTACCACGCTGGGTCTGTGCACAGCCCCTTTTTCCAGAAAGTACTTACCCATTCGGCCTTCGCCGTAATTGATGTATTTGGTGTGCAACCAATGATGTCTGAGATATTGGGTGGCAGATTTACCAATCAGGTTGTCAGGAAATCTGGTTACATGAAAGGCATCCATGCCAAAATACGCGAGAGACATGGCCACATTGGCCTCACCACCTCCATAGGTCATTTCCACGGTGTTGGCTTGTGAAAATTTAGCATGACCTGGAGGCGAGAAACGCATCATGACTTCACCGAATGTTACCACTTTCTTACTCATACCCACTCAAGTATTTTTTTGAAATCATAATTCTCAGGATCTGGTAGATAATCCTTTGCTTGTTCATAATCAGTTGGTTCCAAAAAGTGCAATTCATTGAAAAACAGTCGAGCGATTTGCGCATCTATATCAACAAGCCTCGGCGGAATTTTACCATCTACTTCAAAATCGGACAGATAGATAGGCGCTATGTCGCCGGTAGAATTGGCCGACACGATACATCCTGTATACCCTTCGTTATATAGTTTCTTGACCCCCAAACCAAGCAATGAGCACAAGGTAAGATCCAGTCCGATCGGTCGTGCACATCGTAACTCATAACCTAATTCAACTGGTCTGCTTTTAACGCTTAATCCCAGATCATGAAGTCTGGCCTGAACCAATACGTTGAATATGTGGGCTTTACTCACATTGCCTAATTCCGGATGACCGTGATCGTCGTAGGTCAGGTGGATTCCGCCTTTCTCAATTTCTTCAATATCTAAAATATGGAAAACGCCCTCACTGATCATGGCCACACCGTATTCAATTCCAAGAATCTTTCTCTTTATGACAGACGAAATCACTAATCTGAGGATTTTGTCCAGGCTTACTTTTGTCTTATTGAACATTTCAGGGATGATCAACATAGGAAAATGGCACCCTGTAGCAATACCAAAAGCCAGATGTCCGGCGGAGCGCCCCATGGCTGACATTACAAACCACTGCCGCGCAGTACGCGCGTCTTCATATACGGTGTTCCCAATGCGCACTCCTTCATCCTTGGCCGAATGAAATCCAAAAGTGGGGTTTCGGTCCGGCAATGGAAGATCATTGTCTATGGTCTTTGGAACATGGATGTTGCTTATGGCAATATTCTGACCTGTTAGGTATTTAGCTATGCGGTTGGCCGTAGAGGCAGTATCGTCACCACCTATGGTCACGAGAAGTTTTATATTTTCTTTCTCAAATATTCTGGTATTAAAATCATGATCTTTTGGTTTGAACCTGCTCATGATGAGCGTGGAGCCTCCACGACTAAATATTCTATCGGCATGTTCAAAATCAAACTCCTTGGTCTCAGGAGCCTCTGCAAAAAGTCCTTGATAGCCATGGTGGATACCAAGTACCCGATAACCATCGGCCAAAAATGCCTTGGCAACTGTGGCAATCACAGTGTTTATTCCTGGTGCGGGACCACCTCCACAAATAATTGCTACTGTTGGTTTCATAGGCCTATTAAGAAATAATTAAAAAGCGTAATTCAATTTTAATGCTGATCATAAAACCAGAGCTTCACTGAAAGCGCGACGATTGCGCAGAACAATAAGGCTTTGATCCATTTGTCTCCTTTCTTGACTGAGAAATAACTACCCAGCCAACCACCGGTCGATGTTCCAATTGCAAGTGTCAATCCATACTGCCAGTTTATGACATTGCGAAACAGAAACAGCACGACTACTGCCAGTGTATAAATAAATGCCGCGATCACTTTTACACTGTTGATTCTGGACATTGGCGCATGCATGAGCTTGTCCAGCACCAAAATGATCACAAACCCAACTCCTGCGTGGATAAATCCACCGTAAATTCCAATCAGGAAAAACACCAGGATGCCTAGCCAAAGTTTTCTACCTGAATTATAAGTTCGCTCAATCTTGCCAGGTGATGATCCAATCAAGATCAAAGCACCTACGACTAACATAATAATCGACAGCATTTTGGTGAAAATTTCACCTTTAATATCTATTGCTAGCCAGCCTCCTAACAGCGCACCAGGCACTGCTGCAAGGCCTAGCCAAATACTGTATTTCCACTCAACCACTCCCTCCTTGCGAAACTTGCTAATGGCAAAAACATTCTGCCATAGAATCGCAACTCTATTGGTGGCGTTGGCAATATTGGGTGGCAAACCCATAAAAATCATGACAGGTAAGGTCAGCAATGAGCCTCCCCCACCTACCACATTTAGAAATCCTGCCAAGACGCCAATGGCAACCAGCAGGATCCCTGACTCAATATCAAGCGAGTACTGACTCACTTATGAAAATGCCAGCCCTCCATTGATATCCACGTTGTTACCTGCCAGGAATGAAGATTCCGGCCCGGCCAGATACGCTACCAAATCAGCCACCTCTTCTGCTTTTCCTTCCCTTCTTAGAGGAGTGCTACCTGCCACTTTTTCTCTGACCTCATCCTTAGTGAAGTCATCATGAAATTTTGTTCCAATCAACCCTGGGCAAACTGCATTGATTCGTATTCCCTGTGGCCCCAATTCCTTGGCCCAGTTTCTTGTCAGCGTCATCACAGCTCCTTTCGAAGCTGCATAAATTGCTGACCCTGCACCACCACCATCGCGACCAGCTTGAGAAGCAAGGTTGACAATAGATGCACCCTCACTCATCAATGCTTTGAAAGCCTGAGTTACGAAAACTGTCCCTTTGAAATTCACATCCATAACAAGGTTGTAAAAATCTTCGTCGAGTTCTTCAATGGTTTTTCTCGCAAAGAGCCCACCAGCATTGTTGACCAGAATATGCACCTCGTCTCCAAAAGCTTCTTTCGTCTTAGCTACCATATTGTCGATATCGACCTGCTTGCTCACATCGGCTTGCACAGCAATGGCCTCACCGCCCACTGCCTTGATGGCTGCCAGTGTATCTTCACTATCTTTCTTACTGCCAAAATAGTTGACAACAACTTTGGCTCCTTCTTTTGCCAGCTTGATACATATGGCTCGTCCTATATCTCGGCCTCCTCCTGTTACTACTGCTACTTTCCCTTTTAATATCATCTACTAGTTTTCGATTTGTCCTTATTTATATTCCCAATGCCTGTCCACCACCAATCTGAATAGTCTCTGCTGTAATGAAGGATGCATCTTTGCTAGAAAGGAAAGAAACAACAGACGCTACTTCTTCGGGCTCACCAAGTCTTCCTAGCAAAATATTGTTTTTCCATGAGGCAAAAACTTCTGGTTTAGTGGATTTAATTTGAGCATGAAATGGCGTATCTATGGTTCCAGGAGATACTGCATTTACTCTGATGCCGTATTCAGCCAAATCTTTTGCCAATGCTCTTGTTATGGCGTGCACGCCTGCTTTAGAGGTACCGTAAACGCCTGCTCCTGGTCCACCTGCATTCCAACCCGCATTGGACGTGTAATTGATTATAGTTGCATTTTCCCCTTTTTTAAGGAATGGAATAGCTGCTCTTGACGTGAAGAATACAGAATCCAGATTAAGTGCCATCACCTTTCGGTAAAACTCAGTAGTCATTTCTTCAAACCTTGAACGACCACCCAATCCACCAGCATTGTTCACTAGCGCATCAATTCTTCCATATTTTTCACCAATGGCCTTAATGCTTGAAGTCACTTCGTCTTCATTGGTTACATCAAACCCGTAGTACTCAGCGGTAATTCCCTCACTAGCTAGTTCCGCTACTCTCTGAGCTCCAGCCTCGTCTTCTATACCATTAAGTATTACAGTAAATCCATCTTTCCCCAATCGCTTGGCTACTTCAAAACCTATACCTCCTGTGGCTCCTGTTACAACTGCTACTTTATTGTCTTGCATATCTCTATTCTTTTATTTTTCGTTTTTATAATTTGTTTTGTTAAAGTCTTTTAATCTCTGGAATGTATCGGTTCGATTTTCCCACAAAGTACCCAAACACTGGCTAGTGCAATGAGAGCCAGTGCCGCCCCGATGACAAATGCTGGAGTATAGTTTCCTCCCAGAGTGAGCCATGGCACCAGATAAGTCAATCCTGCTGCTGTGAGTTTTGCTGCCATTCCTGCAAACCCAGATAAGGTTCCCACAGTTTTGCCACTAAAAAAGTCACTTGGTAAAGTCTGTACATTGCCAATGGCAGTCTGGAAACCGAATAAGATCAAGGCCATTATCAAAACGGCGGTAATCGGAGCTCCAGGATTTGACATGGCTAATAAAGCCGGCAGCATTATAAGGCAACCAATGGTGATCACCATTTTTCGGGTTTTATTCACCGTCCACCCAGCTTTCATCCTATTTTGTGCCAACAGTCCTCCGAACCACGCTCCGAGCATTGCTCCTACGTACGGCACCCACCCATAGATTCCAACACTTTTTACATCCATTCCATACACTTCGAACAGATAAATAGGGATCCAGAACACAAAGAGCCACCATATAGGATCAATGGCTGCCGAAGCAATGATCACACCCCAGCTTTGCTTGTGACCAAGCAGTTTTGCGGTATCTGGATCATACACTTTTGAGCCACCGTCTTCACTATCGGACTCCTCATTTTTTTGACCGGTCAAGATATATTCGCGTTCTTCGTCTGTTATCCATGGATGGTTTTTTGGTGGTGATTTCACCAAATACAACCAGGGGGCGAGCCAGAGTAACCCAGCCACACCGACAAGAATGAAGATCATTTGCCAGTTGAAGTATATGGATAAAAATGCGATTAGCGGGATAGAAATGATTCCACCAATGGCTGCACCGGAGTTGAATAGCCCCTGTGCCAGAGCGCGCTCCTTAGTGGGAAACCACTCGGCGTTCCCTTTGGCTGCTCCAGGCCAGTTACCTGCCTCTGCAATACCAAGGATAGATCTAAAAATCGCAAATGTAGCGAAAGACCTTGCTATGGCGTGAAAGGCAGTGGCGATTGACCAAACACCAATAGATAGTGCAAAGCCCAACCTGGTACCTATCCAGTCAAATATCTTTCCGAAAATGGCCTGTCCAAATGCATATGCGAATACGAAAATAATCGATATCCAGGCATAGATTTCTTTTCGTTCATCAGCCGACTTATCAGGATACAGTTGCTCAGATATTTCGGGCCAAAGTACGTTTATTGACTGTCGGTCTATGTAATTGATCACAGTTGCCAAAGCAATTAGGCCGATAATCCACCATCTTAATCCTTTAATTTTCATCCGTTTAGTCTTTATCTCCGAAATATGAAACTCCATCTCCGCTGAGGAAATCCTCCCTTACAGGACTGAAGGTATCAATGAGCATTCCCGCTTCCAGGCACACTGCGCTGTGTAACAGGTTAGGCTCGATATAAACACCGTCTCCTCCAGACACAACCTGTTTCACTCCATCAATTTCAAACTCAAATTTTCCAGATGCGCAGTAAGTTGCCTGTGTATGAAAATGCTTATGGGGAGAACCTAAAGCTCCTTTTTCAAACTTCACCAAGACCATCATGATCTGGTTGTCATAACCCAAGAATTTTCGAGAAACTCCTCCTCCGAGTTCTTCCCACTCCATGTTTTGAGTTAAGATGTATTTTTCGCTATTTCTTTTCATGTGTCTATTAGTTTTGATTTTTGATTAATTGAAAAGGCCCGGTCCACTCAACCTTTGCTCCATCTAGCTCTACAGAATGCGACTTATCTGATTCTTTGTTGTTTTGCGAAATACAAAACTGATATTGATCTCCATTTTTCAATGTAAACTGCACCATGCTGTAATCAACAGAATGAAACAATACACGCAAATCAGATACTGATGTGAACAAGTTTATCGGAATCTCCGATGCATAATCATAACTACCATGAGATTCGTAAGTGTTTACAAAGAGTGTGTTTTTTGCTGTTCTATTATGTAGCAAACCAGGATCTCTGCGCAAGTTGAAATTAGGGTCGTTTGCTCCAATTCTTACATAGGCCCACTCGTCATTCTTCTCTGTGGCAGAAGTCACCGTGAAAAAGTTCTTTCTATTGAACCATGTCATTTGGAAAATATCGTTGGCAGTGCTGCTTTTCGCTTCTTCCCATAAATGTTGATATCCATGGTCTTCGCCTATCGGAGAAAGTGTCTTATTGATCTCAATTCTTTCATTCGTTGACATTAACTCTCCCATGTAATAGAGCGGCATTTGATAGTCAGATTCTACATCATTGACAACACTCATGAGGTCAAGAATCAAAGGGTTTTCAAGCTCATCTATATCAATCATGGCCATTGTTCGCTGCATGGTCACACCTTTATATGCATTGAGTTCTTTGGCACTAATCACCTGAACTTTTGGGTCTTCAGCGTCAAATAGATAAGGAGTGCCAGGATTGTCTTCCGCCTTTCTGACGTTTCCCCTAAAGTGAGATACGTTGTTTACTACTAAAGTATTATGAGCTACTGTGTGCTTGGCCCATGAATGATTTTCTTTCAAATAGCCGCCACCGTCTTTGTGTTCGATATTTACCCAGCGTGCTGCTCCATAGTCTTGAACCGCCTCCTCTGCTCCGTTGTAGAGCAAGAAGCCCAAACGATCAAAATGTCCATGTCCCATGCCATGTTTAGCGTATTTCATTACCAAAGTCGAAGGGCCGCCTCTCAAAATCCCGATGGCTCCCTCGTCACCGTTGGCTCCATCTGTCAATTCCATACTGTATTTTTCATACGGCTTAGCCAATCCCTGATCGACCCCTTTAGCTGCAGACAACCCAGCATCATTGAGAGGCACACAATCCTGCTCCTCAACGATTGAAAGAAGCGTAACATCTTTTCCTGCATAATAATATGCCATGCTCACTGCATTTATCAACTCACGAGAAAGGAGCGACATTCCTTTTTGTGAATCATTGATCGGGAAAAACTCTCCCGCATCGTTCGTCTGATTAATCAGTGCGTAAACAGCTTTCATGAGGAGACCATCTCGATAACCCATAATCTTCAATTCCGGTTTTTTATTGGCCAGAGATTGACCGAAAATCAGAAATGGATACATAGCATAACGCTGATAATATGGGCCTTCGGTATAGTACCCGTCTGGTGAAAAAGAATGATCCAACTGCGCAAAGAAACCAGCTTCATCCTGACCTTTCAATTTAATATCACCTCCGTCATTGTCTTTGGCCACATCACCAGAAACTTTTATTTCAAGTCCATAAAGCGCCCATTTGACCAGTTCCTGATCGTCCATCACCAGGCCAATCATGCCAACCCCAGCATTTCCCCAAGTGCTGTGGTTGTGAATACGATTAAAAAACTGAGGATTTTCGATAGAGATGTATTCAGCGTAGGGTCTAAAAAGCTCTTTGTTTAGCTTCTTTCTGGTCTTTTTATCTAACCAGTCATAAATGCAATCATAACCCTGACTCATGTATACCAGCCAATTGGCATCATTGAGACACTGCCAGAAAAACTTACCTCTGGAATATGACCTTGTAGCAGGGTGTTTATCAAATGTTGGATAAATTTTAGCATACTCAAGGAACATGTCTCTCATGAACACGGCATACTTTTCATCTTGAGTAATCTGAAAGAGTACACCAGCTTTTTGTGCCATGAAGAAATTTCGTTTGTGTACTTCATGCGTATAACCTCCAGCTAAATCCTTAGGCACAGGAACGTCTACTCCAAGCGCCATCCAGCTTTCCACTTCAGTTTTAGCTTCATCAAAAGATCTATCAAACAGCGCGGATGTACCTTGAGACTGGCGCATCAGCTTTGCTCCATCTTTGGTCAGTGTGAGCCCCGGATGCTCCTGACTCAGCAGCGATAAACAAGCAAAAACAGACAATATGGTGATGAATACTTTCATACTTTTTTAACAATAATGTTATGATCCACATACACTTGAACATCACTAAAAATGGAGTGACTGATATTGAGGGGGATCACCACGCCAGACGTCTCAGCCAGCAACTCTCTACGATTTCCTTTCTCAACTACTCCTTTCACTTCTTGTTCAACAACTTCCCACGTTCCATTTGCCATGAGAATTACAGTTCCTGCTTGAGTGATTTTAACAGGTGCATTGAACTCCTCGGCATTGCTCACCAGTGCCCCACTCTCTTCCTGAGTGAAGAAAGCTGCAAAGAAAAAAATCAATGTGAGCATGAGAAAATTCATGTTACTACTCCGTTCTAATATTTTATTCATCCAGTTCATTATGGATTATTTCGTGTTTGATAAATCATTTTATCAATAGCCCGAATGCAATATTGCTGTTGCTGAATGTATTTCATTTCCAGAACTCAGTCTTATGAAATAGACTCCATTGGTCAGCTCCTTCGGAACTTCCCATTTAAAAATTTTATTTTCTATTCCCTTCCTGTCGAGAACATACTCATCTATTTTATTACCTGAAATATCATGGATAGAAATGACCGCCTGAGCATCCAGACTGGCCGAATAATCGATCATTAGTTCCGAGCTAAAGGGATTTGGGAAAACAGTTATCTCGTGATCACTTTTTTTTCCTGTACTCAGCGGAGGCTCAAGATTGCCTGTGATTTCAACACTCACAATTTCTGATGTGCTAGATAGCTCATCATCATCCAATGCAACAGCCGTAAGATCATAGTTTCCGCCAGGCACGTTTCTCCAAATAAATGAATAGGGAGTGGCCGTATCTTCGCCCAGTTTATCATCTCCCGCATAGAATTCCACCTTGGAAATAGTGCCATCAGGGTCTGAGGCGTCCACTCTTATTGTAATGTTATCTCCTGCCTCGAAACTAGTGCCATCAGTCGGTTCTGTGATGCTCACAGTAGGCGCGCTCTTCTCTTCTATGGCTTCATCTAGTTCATCAAAGTAGGCTGTGGCTTCTCCCTCGTCCTGGAGGTAAACGCCGGCTTTCCAATAGCTTGGAAAAGTCCAAAATGATATGTCTTCATCTGACTTGAGGACTCCATCTATTTCAATCAGCATTCTTTCGTCCTCAATTTTCACATCACAATCGAAATACCCACCAGGATCCACACCCAGGTCTATATGTTTCGTATCTGTACCTTCAACATCCGTCTTCACTGCTGCCCAAAGATGGTTTTCGGGTGACTTGGTTTGATGTTTGTAAATTCTTAAAAGTGGTTTGTTGGGGCCGCTTCCGGCATTGGCATCATCGTGAATTTGCAATACTGTGACCTGTTCGCAGGTTTGCTCTACCACATCTATGGATGCGTGTAATGAGCGGTTTGCATCAGCCACAACCCAGTTCTCCAAATGTCTCAGTTCAGTTCTCATAGAAGTTCCTGACTGATTTAATGCAACTTTGTCTTTTTCTACTACATAAAAATACTCGTCAGTATATCCATTGATAAGTTCAGATTGGGATGCGATGGTAGTGCTCGTTGGTGCCTGTAGTTTACTGCCTCCTATAAAATTTTGAAATTTGGGTATTTCATATGGAGCGTTGTAGATTGGCAAAACAACCACACTGACTCCCGCCGAGCTAGTGGTTCCGTTATCATTATCGATGGCTTTAGAACTTAACACGTAGTTTCCTACTGGAACGTCTTCCCAGCCATAAGAATAGGGAGCTGACGTGTCTTCTCCAAGTTTTGTAGTTCCTTGATAAAACTCTACTTTGTCAATTGATCCATCACTATCTGACGCATCTGCAGTGATGAGAATGTCATCACCAACAACATAGGTTGCGTTATTAAAAGGGCTGGTGAGACTTGTTGTTGGGGCGTTGTTGTTTGGACTGGAATGAGACTTAGTCAATGCAAAGAATGATACCTGACAGTAATCGCCTTCATCGCCCGTGTTGTTTTGGTTGTAGTTTCCTGCTTTGAAATACATCCAGTCATCTTCATATCCACTTGCACTCATATCCACATCTTGGACAACATCGCTTTTACCTTCCCTCATGATGGTTACGGTAAGCGTATTGCCCACTACCTTTATTTGATATGAAAATCGTTCTCCAAGTGCTATTCCATCGGTTGGATTTGAGGCGCTGCTACTTCTGCTACCTATCATTTCATACCATTGCTCAGAGCCTGTATTTGGCTCATGGGCGAAGTAGATCGACCCAAGTGTGTTATCGGGGAGTTTGCGGTAATAGATTCTACAGGGTTCGTTATCAGAAGCATGGATCTGACCGACGATCACCCGACCGACTTTGCTTGACTCTCCTGTAGTTGACACATGATCAACGGCAACTGTGGCCGTCATGGTGCCATCCACACCTCCTGAAGCTTCTTTGACTGACTGACTGGAAGAAGAAAAAACCCAATTATTGAGTCCCACGCCCTTAGTGCTAATGCTTGTATTCCCGGCTCTTAGCATTTCCCGAAGCTCACTTCTGGGATAGGTGCTTCCGCCTGTTTCACCGTCATTGGGGCATCTAAAAACCATTGCGCCCGTAGTAGCGTCAGTGTAAAATTCATTTTCACTTTCAAAACCATTCGAAAGTGCAGTTTCAGAAACCTCGGACTGATCCGGTAGTGTTACTTTCCATTCTGACAAATCAAAATTCTCACTTGGGGGAACATCAGGATCCTGACCAAATGTAGTATAGATAGATAAGCAAGCAAATCCGTGAAACAAGGCTATGCGCCAAAAATCAGCACTCACCTTAGTGACTTGAAACTTTCTCTTAAATACATTTATGATCTTCATGAAAAGGAACTATTCGCCTATAAAATTTCCCAATTGACAACTATGAAAGCTGCCAATTGGGATTTGAAATATAACTAACTAAAATCCAGGTGTTATGATGTCAATATTATCATAGAACACCTCATTGCTACCATCAACAGCCAATGGGGCTCTGACATAAATAATAATCTCAGTTGATGACGGCACAAATGTAAATGTGCTCGTCGTGAACGTGTTATTCGTTGTTGACGACTTGCTCGAATTGAAATCATTCGTGATTTCATAATAAGCATCAACGCGCGAATCAGCAGCTCCATCATCCAAACCAGTTTCATCCGCAATGGCAGTATTCAAAATAAATACTTCTGATGGGACTCCACTTGCTTCCGAACGCGAATCAATCGTGAATGTGTATTCCACTCCAACCTCTACCGTTACAGGCTGATACAAACGACGACAGGCTTCACTGATCTTATAACCTCGGTCACCCAACTGAGCAAATTTGTTACCATCACTGGTGCTACCTGGTTGCTCACTATCATCACCACAGTTATCTTTCAACCATGTATCCAGATCAGAATTGCTCCATGTATATGGGCTGTCCTGAGTGTCAGGGTCGTCATAAATAGTGCTAGGTGGTGTCATGTCGAAAGCATCTGCATTATCACCTGTCTTAATGGTTAGGTCATCACCTGTACCATTCAAGACAATTGCTTTGAAAGTGGCAGCTACAGCAGGAGCACCAACCACCAAAGCTTCATTGGCCATATTACTTCCTGCGCTATTGGTAACTGTAAGTACCACATCATAATTGCCATCGGCTTCATAGGTATGGGTTGGAGACTTTTCTGTAGAAGTATTTCCATCACCAAAATCCCAAGCAAACGAAGCTCCGTTTAATGAAGAATTGCTGAAAGTGAATTCTAAATAATTCCCTGAGCTCTCCTCCGAACTAAACTCCGCTGTTGGTGCTGTAGCATCTCCAGGAGCAATAACCTTCACATTATCTATCCAGGCATCATCAGGAGCAGTAGAGTAAAACATTACTGCCACGTCACCACTTTCATTCGAAGTAAATGGAATCTGTACGTAAGTTCCATAATCATTAGGAGTGGTATTGAATTTCCCTTCGGCATAGTAGCCTAGATGTGAACCTATGTTGTCACCAGCAGCAGCCAAAGCATCAGCGCCATCCATAAAGTGACCATCAAGAACCAATCCTGCCAGATGTCTGGTCAGCCCCACAGGGTCATCATTGTCATCATCAATGGCATATTGATACTCAAGAACGTAATCTGTATTAGGTGTCAATGAAAGCTCCTGGTACGCATACCTTGAACTTGCAGTATGCAGCAGTGGGCCTCCCGCCTGACTTGAAGACCACTTAGCTCCTCTTGTTTTGTCACCGACGTTGCTGCCCGAATAATCAAAACTGGAACCATCGCTGCTGGAGCCAAACGGGTTTGTATCTCCATCTGTAAATGCAGTAAATCTCCACTGGCTGGTCGCGTATGTTCCAGAAATTTCAAAATCACCGTTCAAAATAGTAGAGCCGGTTTCCTTATACAAGTAAATATTATCTACATAAATACTGGCATGGTCGCTGGCCACACCACCGGTTCCCATCTCAAAAGAGATGTTATCAATGGCATCTACTACAGCTGAAAAGTCCGTTCCTAACTCAAAGTCAAAAGAAGCCCAAGCTCCATCAGAAAGTGACAAGCCGTCAATTTCATACTCTGCGCTAGCGCCTTCATTTCCCAAAGCCACTTTAAGTACATCAATACCTTCTGCAAAATCAGAATAAACATCAAAGTGAATATGTGTAGCAGCAATGCCATCACCGAAAGCGTTGGATGGGTCTATGGTAGCAACAGAAAGTACTCCTGTGGTGCTTCCAAGTCTTGACAATCGAATTACATTCTCATCACCAACAGTTACAGCTGTTCCTCCGGAAACAGCTTCTCCCCATCTGTATTCCAACAGTCCACCATCATACTCCATTCCGTCTGTATAAATAGCAAACACGTTTGAAATGGACCCAGTAGGTGCATCTGGAACGGTTGAAATCGACCCTTCAGGCACGTGAACCACTACTATATCTTCAGTAAGGGTTACAGGTGCTAGCCCCTCATCCGATTGTGCTGTGACTGAAATAGTATATGTAGCTTCTTGAGCTTCATTTGGATAATCATATGTCACAGAACCGCCTTGTTCTGCTATCAGCAAAACATCAGTTGTACTATTGGGGTCACCAAAATCTACTGAGAAAGATGAAGCTCCTATAGACACTGTTGACACAGTAACCAGTGTACCATCTCCTGAAGCTTCGGCTGAGAAGCTCGAGAAGATAATCTCAGAAATCCCTTTTGGATTTGGCTTTTCATCCTCTCCACAGGATATCATCAGACCTGCGATAAGCAGTACCGCTATTCCTTTTTTTATAAAATTCATAATATTCTAGTCTTATTGGTTAGAAATTAGTCAGCAGGATAAACTTTCACATTATCCACATAGGCATCAACTGGAGTAATAGCCGAGATCATGACAGAAACCAGTCCTGACTCTGGAGCATCAAACTCACCCGTTACTGTCGTAAAGTTTCCTTTACCTTTTACTTCGGTTACCTCCATGTGCAGGAGACTAGTGTTTCCAGCACCGCCTCGGTCCGTTTGCTGGTAAGCTTCCCAGCCATCGGTATAGTGGCCGTCCACTATATCAGCGATAACGACTCTCCCTTCTGGTGGATCTGTTGCTATATCATCCTTAATGGCATACTCGAATTCCAACACATAAGTGACCGTTCTAGCATCTGACGATGGGGACACCACGAGCGGCTGATAAGCTACTCTGGTACTTGCCGACTTGGCCAATGATCCTACAGATCTATTGGCATTCCATTTAGCGCCTTTGGTTTTTCCTCCATTATCTGTTCCATCATATTTGGTGAAGGACCCATCAGAGCTGGATTCAAATCCATTTCGATCCCAACCATTAGAAAAATCAATTTTCCAATCGTTTGAGCCATCTTCAAAATCACCATTTATTACTGTAACAGGGAGTGGTACAAATACATCTACCACGCTTATGGTGTCCTCCAGAATATTGACAGCCTCATTAGCATCAATAGCACTAAGGGACACAGGGTATGAACCCTCTCCAGCTTCAAATTTGGCAATAGGGTTTTCGGCAGTGGTCGTATTATCTGTTCCACACACTATTACTCCATCTACCTCTTCACACACTACAGCCTCTCCAAAGTCCCAGAAGTAAGTAGTCGCCTCTACAGAAGTATTAGTAAACCGAATTATTCTGAAATCCTCTGCAGTCGGAATAAATTCGAAACTTGCTGTAGGGGGAGTTAAATCAGCTATAGATCCAGCCTCCGGAAGTTCAGGTCTCAGCTCACAGCCAGCTATAAAAGCAACTGCAGCAATCGTTAAGATCAAGCTTAACGTTTTTTTGATTGTCGTTATATTTTTTTTCATGACTATCTTATTTAAAATCATTAATAACCAAGATTCTGTGTAAGAAGACCTCCGCTAAGGTTAATTTCACGTTGCGGTATAGGTAAGTACCGTGCGTTGTTCACGTTCCATACATAGCCCATCTCATCTGCATGAGCGGAAAGAACGCTCTCTAATTCGCCAAATCTCTTGAGGTCAAAATATCGCTGATTTTCAAAAGCCAGCTCTACTCTTCTCTCTGTCATTAACTCTTGCTTGGTTACTGAGTTTACTGCGGTTGTTAGCCCGGCTCTATTCCTAACCTCCTGGAAAGACGCCACAGCTGCCGGGTCAACAGTTGCTGGTGCTCCCGCCATTGTGGCTTCTACGTGAAGAAGCAAGATATCCGCATATCTCAAAGCGATATAGTCATTACCCGCATTACGCCCCACCCCATAATCAATAGATCCGGGAGTCAGGTTTGAACCTTCGGGTAAATACTTAGTAACTTCATTTTCAAAGACATCAAGGTTTCCATCAAGGTCGGTAATTGAAACTGCTGTTCTATCTCCTCCGAACGCTACAAAATCATCATAAAGGTTCTCGTTTACAATGTTTTGACCGTCATCTCTTCCAGCTCGAACGAATGAAGTGAATTCTGCAGAGAATCCCTGGCTTTCGTTCGCGTCATTGGCGATATACTGAACTGCAAAGATGATTTCATTATTTAGTTCACTATAAAACACATCATAATAGTTATCCATCAATGAATAATCCGACGAGGCAATGATATCCTCACATAAAGCTTCAGCCGCGGCATAATCAGGTGTTGCTTGAGACAAATACACCTTAGCCAGAATTCCCTGAGCTGCGGCTTTTGATGCTCTCGATTTATTCGAGTTATCCAGCACATCAACCGCCTCTTGTAGGTCTTCTATGATTTGCTCATAAATAAGTGCCTGCTCCACTCTGGTAAAAAGTGCTGCCGTATTAGTAGGGTCAATTACAGCTGTAACCAAAGGCACATCACCAAACAACCTTACCAATTTGAAATAAGCGTAAGCTCTTAAAAATTTAGCTTCTGCTGTATATGCTGCTTGATTATCAGCATTAGCCACCTCAATGTATTTCAGGATATTGTTCGCTCGGAAAATCACCTCATACATTGACTGATAATAGTCCTCAGACTCTACGTTTATGGATTCCACGATATATCTGTGAAAATCAGACTTAGATCCTTCCAGAGTTGCATTTCTGGTATTATCGGTACGATGTTCTGTCAAAAGGTGCTCAAACTGAACCCCTCTGTTGGCTCTGCCAATATTTGTTTCAGTACTCTCGTTGGTTCCCTGAAGGGCATCATATATCCCGTGGATACCAGCCAGCACATCCTCATCAGAGGAGAAATATGAATCCAATGAAACTACCGTGTCAGGTAATGGATTTAAGAATTCATCTCCACAGGAATTGAGAAACAATACCGGAATGATCAGTATTAAATATTTTATATTCTTCATGATTCGTTGCATTTAATAATTAGAAATCAAGGTTTAGACCCAATGTGATTGTTCTAAACAATGGTGTTCCTGCTCTCTGCGATCCATAAGCTCTTGGATTAGTCCCGTCTATATGTTCCGGGTTGAAGCCATGGTAATCAGAGGCAGTGAAATAGAGTAGGTTTTGACCCGAGGCATAAAGTCTCAGCCCATCGACACCTATTTTTGATGTGAACTTGCTAGGCATATTATAACCTATAGTGACATTACGCAATGAGAAATAATCTGCACTGGCAATAACCTCACTTGTCAACACTTTTTCCTGGATGAAAGACTCATGAGGAACAAGTCCATCTTCAACAGCCTGCGCTTCACCTCCTGATGTAGTTCTGTTTCCGAACCAGTTGAAGAAATATTGATCTCCTATGTTATTGACCTGAGCTCCCAGGCTTCCTTGAACCATAAAGGATAGATCAAAATCCTTGTATGCAAACTCATTGGTAAAACTGAATAGAATATCCGGATAAGGATCTCCGAGGATCGTTTTGTCATCTTCGGTAATCTTACCATCACCATTCAAGTCTCTCACGATGGTATCATCGGATTCACCATTAATTCGATTCCATGGCTTATCAACATAAGCAACTCTGAAATCTACATCATTGAACTTATCTGTATCCACAACATAACCATAGAAAGATGATATTGGGTTTCCTATTTTGTTAATCCATTGTGAATTTCTACCGTAGGTATCCTGAACAAGCGCCCCATCTGAATCACCGAATGCCAATAATTCATTTTGATTCGTGGAAGTTATTAGGGTGGAACTCCATGTGAAGTCTTTCTTAACTACATTTCTTGTTCTCAACTCAAATTCAAAGCCTTGATTTCGAACTTTACCCAGATTAACAATTCCGGAAGTAAATCCTGTAACATAAGAAACCGGGTTTTCCAAAAGCAAACTTTCACTGGTTCTTGAGTAATAGTCCAATGAACCTGTAATTCTGTTTGCAAAAAATCCAAAATCAATAGCCGGGTTAAACTCTTGAGAAGCCTCCCACTGTAACAGTGAATTGGCAATGTTTAAAGGAGAAACACCGGTTACAATCGCACCATCAACAATCGCATTGGTACCATTCAACAAAGCCAGGTAAGGCCAGTTATCAACCACATCTCCACCACCAGTATTAAATTTCTCAGAACCGGTCTCTCCGTAGCTCACTCTCAATTTCAGGTCGCTCAATATGTTGTTTCCTGCTAAGAAATTCTCATCAGAAATATTCCATCCGGCTGATACCGCCGGGAAATTCCCGTATTTACTTTTCGGGCCGAAAACAGAACTACCATCTCGTCTGAATGAAGCATTAAACAAATACTTTCCAGCATACGCATAGTTAATACGAGCGAAATATCCGATTTTGTTCCATTCTATATTAATCTCTGCTGGTTCAGTAATCACTGTTGCTCCTTCGAGATTTTTCAGCAAATCATTGGTGTAACCTACTCCGGTTACTTCACTGATATTGCTTGTCCTTTTCTGAATAGTCACACCTGCAAGAACTCCAAACTCATGTTCGCCCAGATCCTTTGTATACATCAAAGTGTTATCTGAAAGTATTCTAGATTTAAATCTGTTTTGCAAGTAGTATTGTGACTGGCTGGCGCCAGCAGCATGATAGTTGGTACCGTCCCATCTTTCTCTTTTCCTGAAATCCAGGGTGGTAGATAATGAGCTCTTAGCAGTAAGTCCTTCTATTATTTCAGCACTGATGTAGGTGGAACCAAATAGCTTAGTTGTGTACTCCCAGTGCTCTCTTTCAACGTATTGCTGATAAGGGTTAGAATCACCTGATGTCCGTGGACGTGTATCACTACCATCTCCATCAAAATCCAGTTCAACCAAATGGTTTTCATAGAAGTAATCACCTACTCCGACATCCGGATAAGCATCACGATTTATAAACTGAAGAGACGATTCTGTATGATAAATAGGCAACCAAGGTGATTGACGCGTCGGGTTGTGAATAGATGTTGGAAGTGCTCTTCTCTTCGAGTATGAAGGATTTATATTGATGCCAAATTTCACTCTATCACTAACCTTCTGATCTAGCTTTATTCTTCCGCTGTAGAACTTATAGTCATCTGTAATAACCACACCTTCGTCATGAAGGTATCTCAACGATGCACTGTATTTCGTTCTATCATTTCCGCCTCTTGCGGATAAGGAATGACTGTTAATTTTTCCTCCGTTAAAGAAAACATCCTGCCAATCTCTATCAACTCCTGTTGCTTCAACCAGCTTTTGCATGTACAGAGATTCTTCGGAAAGTTCCCCGGTTGATTTTTGTTCAAAAGCAAGCCAATCAGCGACACTCTTTCTGTAATCATCACTGCCATGTGCTTCTTTCCACCCAGTATAGGTTTGATAGCTAAATTTAGTTTCACCAGCCTTACCACTCTTTGTTGTAATGAGGATAACACCATTGGAACCTTCACTACCATAAATTGCAGCAGATGCCGCATCTTTTAATACCTCAAAAGATGCTACGTCATTCATGTCCAAATTTCCTAGAAAGTCGGAACTCACGACAACTCCATCAACCACCACGGCTGGACCAGAATCAGCTGTAACTGAGCCTACACCTCTAATTGTTATGGTTGGTGCTGCACCAGCTTCAGCATTTGTCGCTTGGATATTTACACCGGACACTTGCCCGATAAGAGCATCATCTACCCTCGAAACGGGCAATTGATCCAATTTTTTGTTCTCAACTTTAGAAATAGCACCGGTCAAATGTGATTTCTTTTGAGTACCATATCCGATTACGACTACTTCATCAAGTTGTTCAACATCCAGCGTCAGAGTAATGTCGATAACCGTCCTGCCATTTACCGGGACAGCCTGAGACACAAACCCTACAAATGAAAAAACTAAAGTCTCTTCACTGGATACGTTTAGGGAGTAGTTTCCCTCGATATCCGTTACAGTTCCATTTGTGGTGCCCTCAACCAGAACTGTTACTCCTGGTAATGCTTGCTGGTCTTCATCCAGTACTTTACCAGTCACAGTGGCCTGTTGACCAAACGACTGAAAAGTCAACGTGAGAAGCAATATCACCAGCGATACATGCCTCCTCACAAACTCAAATAGTAAGTGTTGTTTCATAATTGTTTGTTTTAGCTCAATGCCAGCTTAAATGAAGCTTAGGGAAGGGGCATCAAAGAGGTGTTTTCTCATTATCTTTGATGCCAACATAGACAAAGGATACCGTTTCAGTTTGGCGATTGAGGGGTATTCCAAAGTCTTGCCCGGGATCGGCGTTAGCCGATCCTTTTTTCATTTAACTACCATTATTATTGTTAATTAATTGGTTTTCAGATTGTGAAAATTGTGCAATATCCTCCAGGTGCTTGATCATAGCCTTCTCCGCTCCTTCTGCATCTTGCTTGTCAATAAATTCAAGAATTTCATAATGCTCCTCAAGAGCACTTACAGGCCTATTGCCACCGCAAACATTATTCTCTTTAAAGTATGTTAGTATATCAGGAGTTACGATTAGCATCAAAGACTTGAGTACTGGATTTTTGCTGGCCTCAGCAATTTTCAAATGAAAGATCAGATCATTTTCAACAGCATCACTTCCATTCTTCACTGCCTTCTCATAGGCTGTTAATGCCTCGGCTATAGAAACAATATCCGCTGATGTTCTTCTTTCGGCTGCAAGCCTTGCCGACTTGGCCTCTAGTATCACTCTGGTTTCTACTAAGGCATGAAAATCATTTCCCTCTAATTCTAAAACATCCGTTATCAAGCCTTCAAGTGCTGTCATTCCAAAACCAGCCACCACTGTTCCACTTTGAGGAAGTGTTTTAAGGATACCGTAAAACTCAAGTTTGCGAATAGCATCTCTCACGTGTGTCCTGCCAACACCTAGTTTCTCACTAAGCATTCTTTCAGAAGGCAGCTTATCACCTGCTGTTAATTGACCACTGGATATAAGTTCTTTAATCTGCTTTATGATCTTATCTACAGGCTTCTCAACTACTATTTCACTAAAATTTTTTAATAACTCCATACTCTTATTTTTTACCAACCAGCAACTAGTACACCAGAAACTGGTAGACCAATTTAAGTAGCAATAATATAACTAGCAAGAAAAATCTTCAGATTATTATAATAATGATATAAATAACTCAAAAAATTACTATTGAATTGCGTTATTTTGAAAAAAGCCAGCCAAATAAGTGATATAATAAAAATAAGAAGCGAGTGAAGCGCGTACCTTCTATTCTAATGTGATCGCTATTTCGGGGCTAGGGCACCCAGAATGTGTAGGATCGTTGAATGACTTTAAAGGTTTATCAGCGGACTACCAATTAAAAGGTAGTTTCCAGTGATAAGGCGAACTTCGTAATCAAATGTTTCAGGTAGGAATAGCTACAACCCTTTGGCCTTCATTTTTCTAAAGCCGGACTTACCGCCACCACATGTAGGACATATATAGGTTTCAGGAAGGCTCTGAAATGTGGTGTCTTTTTCAACTCCAGCCAAGTCATCACCTAAAGTCGAGTCATATACTGTCTGACAGTGTATGCACTGATAAAGATCTTTTTGTACTGAGTCTGTGATGGCACGAACCTTTGAAGAGCGTCCTTCCCGAACCATTCCTTCGTAGTATGTTCTACAGAGTTCTACGATAAGAGATGGAAGCACATTCTTTGGAACCTGTTTGGCATAAGTAAAGTAGTCGGTGAGGTTGGGATTGAATTCTTTACTATATAGAATATCAAATAAGCCTTCCTCCGTACTGTCCTTTTTGATAACAACAGACGAAAACAGCGTAATGTCATCAGAGGTGGCAATAGTGAAGGTAAGACCAAATGTGCTCACGTCCAGCTTATCCAACTCTCGCACGAGATAGAACTTTAATTCTAAGGCCTCCCTGTCCAAAGCTGGCAAATGCCAGTTGAGTTCAAGTGACGAGTGGCGCAGATTCATCCCAAACTTTCCCAACAACTTTTCCCAGCCCACACGATCTTTTTCAAAAATACCTTTGATCAAAAAAGATTTCCAGGGTGTAAGCGAAACTTTTCCTATCTCAGTCTCGATACACCGCTCCATTATTGCTTTCAGAATATTGATCTCATAGTTATTGTCGCGCCAGTAGAGGCCGAGCCAATATTTTCCATCAGAGAGGCGATTGATCCCTTCATAATATGGAAACTGTGATTCGGGCAAAACCAAATTTTCTGTAACAGGCTGAGTATTCATCTTCACATTCTCAGTAAGGAATGTAAAGATCTCGTTATAGGTTTTGTTTGAATTGAGAAAATCCTCTTCTTCTATGGCCTGACCGATCTTATTCAGATCTTCGGTGTAAACAAGCAAGGGCATTTGCCATGGTGCTGGCTGTTCGCTTTTGAATCGAAGATAAACGTACCAATAGTTCTCCTGATTTGATGCAATGAAATTGATCTGACCAGTAAACAACGGCACAAGACCTTGAGATGGGTCTACTATGTTAACCCGCAGTGAGGGCTTGTAATCGAAGCTGTCAAGCACGTAATGATAAACATGCGAAGCAAGCCAATGCTTTCCCGGCAAAATATCTTGAGCTACATAGGAGCTACTGATGTTTTGATGAGTGAAAGTATTGACCTCATAGTGCATACCTATTGACTGAAATGTATCTTCCAGCACCTGCGAGCTTTTTTCCTGAGCGGCAAAAAGAATATCCTGCCTCGATCCAAAGTGCACGTGAGTAGCACCTAGTTTTTCTGCCACTAACAAGGTCTTTAGAAAATCACCCGGCGATATGATGCCGCCCTTTACAAATGTTCTTATCAGGTCCTTTACTTGCATTTTTTCTACACCAATGTAGTGGCTAATGTACGATCAATCAATCTTTTTACTTCGGATTTGCAACTCCCACAGCCTAATCCTGCTCCTGTTGACTCGCAAAGCTTATTTAGGCTATCACTGCCCTGAGCTATAGCTTCTTTTAAATTACCCTCACCTACGTTATTGCAAGAGCAAACCAATTTACCTTTCACCGGTTCTGGTGCATTGCCCGAACGAAGCAGTTGGAGTCGTTTTTCAGAAAGTTCTGTACCACTCTCTATCAGCTCTTTGTATTCGGCAAATTCAGCCTTGTCTCCTAAAAGAATGGTACCCACAAGCTTATCATTGTGAATGATACACTTCTTATAATACAATGCCTCACGATCCAAAAAGGTGATTTCGTTGTAATTTCGTCCACCCACTGGGATTTCCGGAAGACCGACAGAACATAAATCGAGACTTGGAAACTTGAGAATATTCATAGGAGATGTGCCTGAGTAGCTGGATGTACTATCGCCAGAAAGAAAGCGTGCGCAGATATCAGCTTGCTGCTCAGCGGCTGCAGTAATACCGTTCATTTTTTGCTTATACTCCGCGATTTCCCCCAGGGCGAAAATATCCGGATCGCTCGTTTGCAGCACATCATTGACTATAACTCCCCGTCCCAGAGACAATCCTGCCTCTTCTGCCAACTGCACATTGGGACGTGTGCCTATAGCATAAACTACCGCATTCACCCGTAGGCTGTTTCCGCTTTTCAAACCAATTTTCAGAACATTTTCCTGGCCCTGAGAAATATCAATAACCTCATCATTGGTAAACACACGAGCACCCAGCTCTTCCACATATTCTCTCAGCATCGCACTAGCCATCGGGTCGAGCTGGCGCTCCATAAGGCGAGAACCAAGCTGAACCAAGGTAGAGTGTACATTCATTTCTGTAAGAGCGGCTGCCAACTCAAGCCCCAAAAGGCCTCCTCCGATAATGAGCACTTTGCTTTCCGGTGTAAGCCTGGTACGTAAATCATCCGCATTTTGACGGTCGCGCATGGTGAAAACCCCCGGAAGATGCATGGGTGCTTTTGGCGGAACAAATGCCCTACTACCTGTCGCCATTATGAGCGTATCATACGGGTGCTCCTGCCCTTTATCATCCGTTACAGTTTTGTTTTCCCTATTAACTGAGACTATTGGATTTGCGGGAAACATTTGCAAATCAAGGTCGCTCAGTTCTTGCTCCGTGTATTTCACCAATTCCGGCCAATTTTTGCTCTCATTGACATAATCAGGCAAAAGAACACGGTTGTAGAACGGCCATGGTTCTTTTGAGAAAACACTTATTTCGTCTTGCTTATTGAATTCTCTGTATGAATTGACAAAGCGATATGCCGCAGCTCCTGCCCCAATAACAATAATTTTGCGCACAGGAGAATGGTATTTCTCCACCTGCACTGCGGAGTATTTGTATCCCGGTTGTTTGGATTGCGGGTCCACTGCATCGCTGGTCAGATTATTGGCTCTTCCTAAGTCACTCTGGAATTTCTTTCCCCAATGCATGGGAAGAAAGACAACACCTCTCTTTATTCCTTCATTGAGTCTGGCTGGCACTTTCACTTCGCCACGCCCATTGGTCACTATTACCGGAGTGCCTTCCAAAATCCCTCTTTCATCAGCATCATCGGGGTGAATTTCCAGATATGGCCTGTCCATATGTTTTCGCAACTTGGCCACCTTACCTGTTTTAGTCATGGTGTGCCACTGGTCTCTGATACGGCCTGTTGTCAGCACCAGCGGATGATTCTGAGAAGTTTGCTCGTGATCAACAAATGCTCCTGGAGCCTGAATATTGGCACGTCCATCTGGTGTCAGAAATTGGCCGTTTTCGAAAAGTCTTGGCGTACCAGTATGCCCAGGGGATGGCACTGGCCACTGAACAGAATTCAACTCCTTCAACCGGGAATATGTCAGCCCGGAAATATCTATGGCAGTGCCCTTGGTAATCCGAGTATACTCCTCATAGACCTCCTCGATATTTTTGTATTTAAATCCATCAAACCCCATGGCATTTGCGAAGCGAATCAGTATTTCGGAATCAGGCAAAGCTTCTCCAGGTGCATCCACAGCTTTGGAGAGATGCGTGATCCTGCGCTCAGAGTTGGTCATGGTTCCTTCCTTCTCGAGCCATGCTGCTGCTGGCAGCACGAGATCGGCATACTTCACAGTGTCGCTGTTTTTAGAAATATCCTGAACAACAACAAACCTGGCGGCTTTCAATGCCTCATCCACCAGTCGAGCATTTGGCATACTCACTGATGGGTTTGTGCAAATGACCCAAATGGCTTTCATCTTGCCGGACTTGAGTGCCTCGAACATTTCTGTAGCCGTGAGGCCGGGTTTTTCTTGTATTTTTTCAACACCCCAAAAATCTGCGACTTCCTTACGGTGTTGCGGGTTGGCCAGATCTCTATGTGCGGCTAGTAAGTTGGATAGCCCACCGACTTCACGTCCACCCATGGCATTGGGCTGCCCTGTGAGTGAAAAAGGCCCGTTACCAGGTTTACCAATTTTCCCAGTAATCAGGTTCAGGTTGATGAGGGCAAGGTTTTGATTTACACCAGATGTGCTTTGGTTGATTCCCATGGCCCACATGGTAAGAAAACCCTTCGCCTGCCCTATGAGCCTGGCTGTTTGCGTGATTGCATCGACCGGCACATCGCAAATAGCCGCATACTCGACCATGGTTTTGCTGCGTACTTCTTTGACGTACGCCTGGTACCCATTACAGTGATTGGCGACAAAATCCTCATCTATCATATTTTGATCTATGAGGTAGCGACCAATAGCGTAGAACAATGATTGGTCAGTACCTGGTTTTACCTGAAGGTGAATATCTGCTAGGGCACAACTATCTGTTATCCGCGGATCGACAACAACTATTTTCACATCAGGGTTTTCTGCCTTGTGTTTTTCTATTCTGCGAAAAAGTATGGGGTGACACCATGCCGGATTTGCGCCAGCAACCAAAATAGTATCAGACAGCTCTATATCTTCATAGGAAATAGGAACAGCATCATCACCCAACGTTTTTTTGTAGCCCACAACCGCAGAGCTCATGCAAAGGCGACTATTAGTGTCTATATTATTTGTACCCAAAAAGCCTTTGACAATCTTGTTGGCCAGATAATACTCTTCGGTGAGGCACTGGCCCGAGACATAAAATCCAACACTGTCAGGGCCATGCTGCTCAATAAAAGTTTTGAAAACCGCCGCTGCTCTACCAATGGCAGTATCCCAATCCACGCGTTCCATTTCATGCTGACGGCTCCATCTCATCTCCGGATACAACAAACGATCTGACTGATCCATCACGGTATAATGAAGGTTCATTCCTTTGGAACAAAGCATTCCTTTATTCACTGGGTGCGCTTCATCTCCTTTGACCTGGAGGCGCCCTTTACGATCTTTGGCCACAACAATGCCGCACCCCACTCCGCAGTAAGAGCAAGTAGATTTGTACGATTCGCTTTGTCTTAAAGACATTGGGTTTCAAGGTTTGGTCGTAAGCAGAGAGGGTGCGATGCGCGAAGCACACACACTCCAAACTGCCGACAAATGAAAATTTTCAATGTTAGTGATTAAGAAAGTTGAGTAAATACTCCCTGTAATCGTAGTATTCGGGGTGCTCTAGAACATCTTTCCTGTTTCTTGGTCTTTCAAAAGGAATCACCAGCTCATCCCCAATTTTAGCATAGGGTCCGCTGGTCATCATGATCACTCTATCGGCCAAAAAGATGGACTCATCTACATCATGTGTAATGGCTACTGCTGTGATTTGCTCTTTTTGCCAAATCTCCAGAAGTACGTCTTGAAGCTCCCCTCTTGTGAGTGAGTCGAGCATACCAAATGGTTCGTCTAGTAATAGCACTTTTGGTTTTAGTGCAAAAGCCCTGGCTATGCCCACACGCTGCTGCATGCCCTGAGAAAGCTGTGTTGCACGCTTGTTGAAGTCATTGCCCAACCCTACTTTATCCAAATAGTATTTGCATATTTCTAACCTCTCCGCTTTTGATCCATGTGGAAAAACCTGCTTTACGCCTATCATCACATTTTGCAAGGCTGTAAGCCACGGCAATAAACTGGGCGACTGAAAAACCACCGCTCTATCCGGCCCGGCATCACGCACCACATCATCATCTACAACAATTTGCCCTCCGGTAATATCGTTGAGTCCGGCAATCATAGTGAGCAAAGTAGATTTGCCACAACCAGAATGACCAATGATAGAAACGAACTCCCCTTGCTTGATTTGCAGCTGCAACTGATCCAGCACAACATACTCCCCTTTTGGCGTGGGATAAACTTTTCTCAGCCCCTGACACTCCAGCATATTTGGTTTTTCCTGCAAATGAGAGACTACCTTCAGGTCTTGACTTTGATTTAGTAATAATGCTTCCATGTTTGATGCTTTTTAGAAATATTTGACAGCTTCTTCTTTCCTCTTTTTTCCGAAAATAATGCGACCTGGCATCACCGGTTTTATATCAGGAAGTATGTATTTCTGATCACTCACTTGTTTGCGGGATGCTCCCACATCCATCAGGTATTCCAAAATATTGTTTCTGAGTCGTTTATAGGTGTAGTCCCGATTCATCTCCGTCACATCTCTTGGTCGGGCAAAGGGGACTTTAAACTCCGGCCCCAAAGTGGCTCTTGGCCCTGGTGTAAGCGGAATTATTCTATCAGCCATTATGATCCCTTCGTCCACATCATTGGTGATGAGAATGGCTGTCTTTTTATCCTGGCTCCATATCTTGATGATTTCTTCTTGCAGACTACCTCTGGTTAAGGCGTCAAGCGCACTCAAAGGCTCGTCCATGAGGAGTATTTCGGGGTTCATAGCCAAGGCTCTGGCCACAGACACACGCTGGCGCATACCCCCTGATAGCTCGTCGGGTTTTTTATCTATGGCCGGAGTGAGGTTCACCATATCTATGTATTTCCGAATGTGTTCCTCTTTTTCTTTTCTGGTCAAATGAGAGAACACCTCATCTACGGCCAGTTTCACATTACTGTAAACCGACAGCCATGGAAGCAAAGAATAGTTCTGAAAAATGACCCCTCTATCCGGCCCTGGTCCTACAATTTTTTTCCCATTGAGCAATACTTCTCCCTCATCGGGGAAGAGCAATCCATTGATCAGGTTGATCAGAGTGGATTTTCCGCTTCCCGAAAACCCTACAATGGCGACAAACTCACCTTCTTCCACAGACAGGTTGATATCTGATAGCACCTCGTTTCGAGTGCTCCCTACGCCGAAGGATTTTGATATGTTGTTTAGTTCTAAAAGCGCCATAATTATGCTGCAGCTTTGTTGAAGGTCATGACATTTTGCACGCTCAACATGATTCTGTCAAGCATAAACCCTATAGCACCGATCACGAACATTGCGACAATGATCTTGGCATTTGAGTCATTGGCTCCATTTTGAAATTCCTCCCAAACGAAGGAGCCCAGGCCGGGGCTTTGAGCCAAAAGCTCAATGGCTATGAGTACCATCCATGCAACAGAAACTGTGATTCTCAGTCCTGTGAAAATCAATGGAAAGGAGGCAGGTAAAATGATTTTGAAGATGTTTTGCCCCACGTTTAGCTTTAGCACACGAGCTACATTTATGTAGTCTTTATCTACTGTAGACACTCCCATGCTCGTGTTGACGAGGGTTGCCCACATGGCGCACAGCCCCACACTAATGAATGAAATAATGAATGATTTGTCCAGAGACGGATCGGTGATGAGGGTTTTGACTACCATAAAAACAAGGAGCAACCACACTACGGGAGATACGGGTTTGAATATCTGTATGAGCCAGTTGAATGAAGTACGGAGTGACTCGCTCAAGCCTATGATGATTCCAATTGGTACCGCGATCAGCATAGCTAGCAAACACCCTGCTGCTACAGTTTTGAGGCTGGTTCCGATTTGATCCACAAAGGAAGGGCGCCCTGTGTAAGTGATTGGATCTAAACCCTGAGCCTCTCTTTGCGCATTGGTAGCGGCCACCTTATCCTTAAAGTCACTTTTCTTTTGAGAAATAGTATTGTGATCATCCAACAACGCCTGAAATGCTCCCCAAACTTTGGTTGGTGATGGTAGTGTGTTTGGCTGACAAGACACATCCCCCGATGCTATACATTCAGCCATTGCAATAGCTGCAGCTTCGCCTTGTTCAGATCTGGCTTTTTCTATTCTGACTTCCGCCTCGCTGTTATAAAGCGCAGCGGATCCAAGGTGCCAAATGAGCACAAAAAGGAAAATAGAGCTTAAGGGAAGAAGGGATTTTTTGATGAATAGCTGCGTGTTTTTCTTTGGCTCCTCTCCACTGATAAGTCGGATTAGTGGTTCTATAAATCCGAGCCCAAGAAACTTTAGCGTTTTTATGGATTTGTTTTTCATTTTTTCATTTGTCTAGGTACTCAAAAAAATAAGCTTGGGAGAGAGCGCATCGCTGCAAACTCTCCTAACCCAACCTTTTGCTTTTACAGCGCTTCGTCCTTGTTGCCAATTTTGAAGCTGTTTATATAACCAATCGGATCTTTTCCATCGT
>JBDVMP010000087.1:0-14529 GCA_039970095.1 Cyclobacteriaceae bacterium | reverse complement strand
TGCCTTCCCAGCGGAATATGGTAATGCCAATGCAGCGGTCTTTGATGTCAATTTTAGAAATGGCAATCCGGACAAATATGAATTTACCGGGCAGATGAGTGCTTACTCCGGACTGGAATTTATGGCTGAAGGCCCAATCAACCGAAAGCAGAATTCATCTTTCATAGCCACATATAGATACGGCATTGCCAGTCTTGCAGCCACAGGCACAAGCGCCATTCCCTACTATCAGGATTTTTCCTTCAAGGTAAATCTAGGAGAAACCAAAATTGGAAAATTCGAATTTTTTGGTCTTGGTGGCCTGAGTAGCATAGATTTCAAAGGTGATGATGTAGAAGAGGGCGACCTGTTTGCAGACCCTGCGGTGGATGCTTATGTGGATAATACCTTAGGTGTTGTTGGCGTTTCACACATTATCAGGCTCAACAAAACCACCTACATAAGATCTGCTCTTGGAGTTTCAACAACACAAAACAAGTATACTGAAGACCACCTAATTAAGGATGAAAATGATATTACAACTGGAGAATATAGATCCGTCAATGTAGATAATGTTGACAATCGTTACACCTTCACCTCTACATTGAACAAAAAGTTTAGCGCCAAATGGAACCTGCGTGCAGGCTACACTGGCGAGCTTTTCATCTCCAAATTCTTCACCTCTGATCGTGACAACCGCGTGGATATTCCTGATAATAACGGTGACGACATACCAGACTATTTTATCACTTCAGTAGCTGTAGATGAGGGTTATCTTCTTTCACATGTTTTTGCTCAAGCTGAATACAAATTCTCGGATGATCTGAGTTCTACTTTTGGAATTCACACCCAACATCTTGGTTTATCAAATCGCACCTCGTTAGAACCGCGAGCAGCCATCAGCTATCAGTTTTCGCCTATTCAAAGAATTAGTTTGGCGTATGGGCTGCATTCTCAAATGACTCCTGCCCCAGTACTTTTCCTTCAGGAGGAAACAAGTCCGAATGTTTATGAAAGGACAAATGAAAATTTAGATTTCATGAAGAGTCATCATTTTGTACTGGGATATGATCGAAATCTGGGTCAGGATTGGCGGCTCAAATCTGAAATTTACTATCAGCACTTATTCAACATACCTGTAGAGAGCACTGCCAGCAGCTATGCAATAATAAATGAAGGTTCGGATTTTATATTTGACGAGAAGGGTTCTCTTGTTAATAAAGGCACTGGCAGTAACTACGGACTGGAACTCACACTGGAGAAATTTTTCTCAAATAATTACTACTTACTCATGACCACATCTCTCTACAACTCACAGTATAAGGGCAGTGATGGCATAGAGAGAAGCACTGCCTTCAACAACAGATACGTATATAATTTACTCTTCGGAAAAGAATGGAAGTTTGGCCCTGGCCAAAGAAATGCTTTGACTTTTGATACCAAATTCACCACATCTGGAGGCAAGCCCTACACCCCTGTTGACTTGGCAGCAACACGGGCAAACGCCGGTAGAGAAGTAAAAGCTGAAGAAATGGCTTATAGCAAACGATATGAAGATTACTTTCGTTGGGATTTGAAATTTGGTGTGAGAATCAATAGTGCAAAAAGGAATATCTCCCATCAATTTTTTGTGGACTTACAAAATGTGACTGATCGAAAAAACGAATTTGTGAAAAGGTACAATGAGGTAACCGATGAGATCAATTCCATACAGCAAATAGGCTTTTTTCCTGATATCATGTATCGCATTCAATTTTAGAAAAATCGCCACCTCAATGTTCATCCACTTAAAATGAACATTCGTCGAAATAAAAAAATTAGCAATTCGTAATTACCTATTTTGAGGAATCGAATAAGGTCTTTATCCAGCTAAAGGAAAGACAGAGCTACTTTTTTCAAAGTAGCTCTTTTCGTTTCTAGTCGAATAGGAATCCGTTTGGCAACTGACCAACAGTAAAGTTAGAAACTACCACACCCGCTTCATTGTAAATAAAAACCTCACCCGGCTCTACGAAATCTCGTGCATCAGCAAGATAAATGAGATCATCTGGTGAGAACCCTATACCATATAGCCCCAAAGCATTGGTGACTGTGAAAAATGGATCAGAGGGTGTTGCAGGAGATGATGTACTCACATAATAAACATCATTGCCGCTGTAATAATAGATGCGCTCCCCTTCATTGTTGATAGCAATTTTCGCATCTATATTCATGCCCAAATCTACTGTAGAAACAACCGCATTAGTTTCCGGATCTACCTCATACAGGGCACCATTATTCAAAGGGGCATAGTCAGCACCATAGCCACCACCACAAGCCACCCAAATATCGCCATCATCGTCGAGCACCATGCGCCCGGGGCTAGCCCCTACCGCAATTGTATCAACTACCTCTTCATTTATAAGTGATACCACATATAGATTGTCCGATCCCTGATTCGAAACGTACAGGTGATCTCCTGCTATTACGAGGGATTCAGGGTACCAGTCCATGGCTATGGTTTTGCTCACAAAACCTCGCTCCAAATCCAAAACTGCCACTCTTCCCGATTCGGCATAGCTAACCGTCTCGGTGATGTAACCTTTACCCTCATAACTTACCATGTTTCTTGGCAGTGAAAAGTTGGTCATCGTACGCTTCAGTCTCAGGCTATCATCCGTCACAATCACTTTATTGTCATTGTTCACAATCAGAAACATTTCATCTCCCGTAGCATAAACAGATTGTAGTACATCACCAACCGTCTCATCTGTATTAACCAACGCATATGCCTCATTCGTTAGATTAATTGTTTGGGGATTGAAAAATGAAAGGGAACCTTCACTCTTTTCAAAGCCCCCTTCATTGACAATAAAAACCCCCTCCTTAAAATCTTCCACCACTGGTGTTTGAGGCTTAGGATCGTCGTTACTATCCAGACATGAAACGGTCAGGATTGACAATAATAGAAGTGAATAAAAAGCTACTTTTTGCATTTGTAATTATAGTTTAATGGAAATATTTATTTGATAATTTCTACCCGGCATAGCCAGGTTTTTAATGTTTTCATAGGACACATCCGTTAGATTTTCCACTACAAATCCCACCTCAGATGTAATTTCTTGAATATTAAATTTTCTTTGAACCTGACAACCGACAAGGGTAAATCCTGCGAGTTTGGAACTTTCCGAGTTGCTCATTGCAGCGAACCTCATACCAGTATTGTTTGCTTTGACACCAAGCATCCATTTTTGGTTTGAAACCTCCCAAAACAAGTTAGCCATATGCAAAGGCACATAGATCATCTGATTGCCAGCTGTCGTACCTGATTTGTTTGTTGTCCTATTATACGTATAGTTTATGCCACCTTCATAATTGAGATCAAGACCCTCGGTAGCAAGACTGGCTTCTATTTCTATACCCTTCACCACCACGTCGCGAAGGTTTTGCGGTGTGGACCAGGCTCCTGAAGGAATCCAAAAAACCCAGTTTCTTGACCATGTTTTATATGCCTGCGCAGATATTTTGTATTTGAGCCCTCTGCCCTTATATCGTGCGGAAAAACCACCCTCAACACTAAAGCTCTCTTCTGATTTCAGGTCTGGGTTTCCGCCTGGAGACCAGTGCAATTCGTTAAGTGTTGGGTACCTAAAACCCCACGAAAGTTGATGACCTGAGCTTATCCTCCAATTCTTATTTTCGAAAAGGACAAACTCTCCCCCATACGATGGTGAGAATGGCGCAAGTGATTTATAGAAGGATTGCCTAAGATTCAAACTGGCTTTATAAAATCGAATCGGGGAATATTCCACAGAAGTAAATATGGCCAGTTGGGTTTCTTTGATAGTCTGGGAGTAGTTTCTTGAGCTTGCCAAATAGTAATTGAAATTACCACCTACCCGCACATCCATTTTCTTAGTTAAACTAAATAGATAGACACTGAGGAGAGAGTATTGACGGGCAGTCGTCCTGATCGTATCTTCATAAAGCGTACTGTTCAAGAGGTATGCCACCGTATTGGTCAAACTGGCATTCTCGGTTTCAAGATTATGATTGGCGGCCAGGCGAAAGTTGGTGGTCTCGAGTGTGGTTTGTTTATCAGGGTTAGTCTTGATTGGCTGTATTTCGCGATCATTGGATGTAAAAACGGCATCCGCCGAAAACTGATGATTTCCATGTTGAAAACCAGCAGTTTGCTGGACACCAAAATTTTGGTTAGAGGCATTTTGTTGCGTAAAATGATCATCACCTAACTTGTAGTCGAAATCATTGTCAATCTCAGCAAAGAAGATCTTAGTACCACCATATACTCCGTCGTAACTATAGTTGGCTTTTGCACCGTAAAATTGACGGCCAAAGCTTCCAAACTCGCTACGTATGGATAGTCCTGACCCCTGGAGCCGGACAGGTTCAGAATCAATGAGTACAGTTCCCCCAATTGAGCCACTCCCATAGAGAGCACCAGCACTACCCGGTTGCAGCGCTATGGTTTCGAGCATCCAAACAGGCCACTGTGAGAAGTCCATCTGACCCAGAGTTGGGTAATTGGCTGGGATACCATGCCAAAGGACATTGGTCTGCTGCGCAGACGTTCCTCTAAACGCGATCGAGGAAAGTTGGCCATTCCCGTAGTTTTTTAAATAAATAGAAGGTTGTCTCTCTAGCAAATCGCTCAAGCTCTCGCCATCCTGCTTTGGTTTTAACGATACCACTTTAGCTCCTGTAGAAAATCGCTGGAATGGCTCGTTTTCTATCACAACCTCATCCAGCCTGACAGTATCAGAGGATTGCGCCAACGCGAACAGGCTCATCAGCATCGCAAGTATGTAGCAAACAAATTTCACCAGACTCAGAATCAATTTATATCAACTCAAAGCGCAGGTTTCAAACTAGAAATAATGATAAACCAAGGTCTGTCATACTCCTATGCTTTCACCCGAAGCTTGGATATTCAAAATGATTACGGCAGGTCTCCTGGCTTTTCCTGATTCATCGCCTTCCCACCCTTCTATCAACTCGGGGCAGTGGCTAGACGTGATAAATCTCAATACGGAATTACAGTTGCGGGGACAGCCCTCGATTTACACGAGGTTCCCTTTTAATGTCGAAATGCGAAGCATATTCGACAACCAAAATCTTGGTAAAGCTATGGATTATTTATCGAGATAAACAGGCTGAGATTGCTTTTTGTCTGAAGCAAGAGCATGTACGAAATAGAAAGCACCGAAAAGAACGCCACTAAATAGTAAATCGCCCATCAAAGCTGATCGGAAAAACGGCAGAGCATATGTATAGCACTGCGCTAGTCCAAAAAGAGATTTTTCGTACATCCCTGCAAAAAGCCAAACACCAAAGTTGGAAACAACATAAAACGAAACTGACGCCATCAGCGACTTTGATCCTATCGTCAAAAACGAATTCAAAAATCTATTTCTCACCTTGAGGTTCAAATTCCATCTACCGATAAATACCGGTACTATCCACGCTGCATAAACAAACAACATAGAACCCAGGTCATAGAATCCTATGAATAGATCTGAAATTAAAACGGCCATCACAGGCACCACAAAAGCAATCTTTCCACGGAAGTAAAATCCGGCAAAAAGACCAACTGCTGCAAGGGCTGCAAAATTTGGTAAATGCAAAATCACACGTGAAAAAACTGCCAGTGTAATCAATGCCGCTGCTACGAAAATTTGGATGTAATTCTTCATTGTAATTCTTCTTTATCTTCCTCACAGGGACTTTTATTACTGGTGTAGTGCCAGGTTATCCTATCCCCATTTTTCAATTCTAAGTCATCAACACCACGATTTGCTTTCATGCCGTTGATACAATAAACCCAATAATTAGGGCTTTGGTTTCTCACTTGATTGAAACCAATAATCAAATGCCCCATGTCACCATAAAGCGTATCGATCACTTGTAAGGTGATCACATCGGTTTCCACTTGCATCATGATATCATGCACAGTTTGACCCTCTTTCCAGGGGATTTGAGGAAACCTTCTCACCTCTTCTCCAAAATTAACAAACAAAGAGACAAACCCCCTCCCTTCCGGCTCCTTTACTTGAGCGGTATTTTTGCCTGCCTTCTTATCGGAAGGCGAGCACCCAATGAGCAATACCAATAAGGCTAGTATGAAGGTCGATTTTCCTTTTTTCATTATGGCATCAAAGGTACAAAGAGAATCAAAATAAAAAATCCGCTATGAACCGAAACATTTCGTTCGGGTACAAAGCGGATTTAGATCAAAGCTGCTGTCTTTTTTTACCAAAAGAGCGCATAAAGAGCAGCGCAAAGTATCAGAATGGCAAATGCGCCAATATTGAACACTGGGCTTGTCTTAAATATTCCTTTGCTCAAGTCTATGCCTTTTTCATCTTCTACTCCTCCATTATCCAAGTGACTGAAAATGACTATCACGAGCATCGAAAGCAGGCAGGAGATTCCCATTTGATGTAAAAATGGAAGGTCAATAAAAAGCGGTGAATCTATCCAGCCTTTAGGGCCCACTTTAAAATACATCGCGATTGGAATAGACAAGATTGCACCCCAAATGGCTCCTTTGTTTGTCGCTTTCTTCCAAAAAAGACCTAACATGAAAACAGCCAATATACCTGGTGATACTATGCCTGTATATTCTTGGATAAATTGGAAAGCCTGATCGATTCCACCCAAAAGTGGAGCCATGATACATGCTATCAATAGGGCAACTCCAGCTGAAATTCTACCAACACTCACAGTTTGCTTATCGGATGCATCTGTGTTGATATATTGCTTATAGATATCCATTGTGAAAATGGTTGAGGTTGAATTCAGCATGGAAGCAAGTGAAGAAACAATAGCTGCTGCTAGTGCAGCAAAAGCAACTCCTTTAAGTCCATTAGGGAGCAACTGAAGAAGCCATGGATAGGCTTTATCTGATTGTCCTGCACCGGGCAAGTTTATTTGTCCAGCCGCTCCTAACCTCGCCATGATCTCAGGATCGTTGACCATTACGTAAGCCGCTATACCAGGTATTACTACTATAAAAGGGATGACCAACTTCAAGAAAGCCGCCATCACTATACCTTTCTGAGCTTCTTTGAGTGACTTGGCTGCCAGTGTTCTTTGAATAATGTACTGATTGAACCCCCAATAATAAAGGTTAGCAACCCAAAGACCACCTATTAAAACCCAGATACCAGGGAGGTTTGAATACTCAGGGTTTGACTCATCGAGAATCATATGAAAACGCTCAGGAACAGCATCTACGATTTGATTAAAACCAGCCATGAAGCCTGCTCCATCAGAAAGTGTATTCAATGCCAGATAGGTTGTGAAAAGTCCTCCCAGAACGAGGAACACTACCTGAACAACATCTGTCCACGCTACAGCAGACAGACCGCCGTAGAGCGAGTACGCAGCTGCGAACAGAGCCAAACCAATCACTCCATACATCATAGGCACGCCCATGATGGTCTCCAGTGCCAGCGCACCCAGATAAAGGACAGAGCTTAGGTTAACAAACACATATAGCGCAATCCAAAATACAGCCAATATGGTTTTGAGCTGGGTGCTGTATCGTTTTTCAACAAACTCAGGGATGGTATAAAGGCCTTTGTTAATAAAAACCGGAAGGAAGTATTTTCCAACAATTAAAAGCGTGATGGCTGCCATCCACTCATAGGAAGCAATAGCCAAACCACTGGCAAACCCTGATCCGGACATGCCTATAAACTGTTCTGCCGAAATATTAGCTGCTATCAAAGAGGCTCCTATGGCCCACCAAGGGAGTGATTTAGATGCAAGAAAATAATCTTCCGCATTCTTTTCGTGCCCCTTTTTGTCCCGAGACACCCATAAGCCAATAAAGAGAATTAGGCCGCAATAAGCGACAAAGATTGCAATATCTAGTGTAGTCATTTTAAGTTGGGTTATTGAATTGATAATTGGAATTAAGCCAATCAGTTTTACAATAACGTTCATTGGTTAATTCCGAAATCAACGGCTAAAATAACCAAATAAAAACCAACACCAAGCGCTAAAACAGCAAAGTATATTGGGCGAATATGAGAGATAATAGTTTGTAAACAGTGAAGCCCCCGGCAATGCCGGGGGCTTCTTTGATGGATCAATATTCACTTAACCTAACCTAATTCTGAAAATACATCAGTAACCCATCAAGTTTTGTGTCTGCATACACAGACGATCTCTCTTATGAAAAAAATCACACTAGTAAAATCATTCATTCAAAGACCAATCATACTCGTAATAATCCAACGCCATCTTCGAATCAATTTCTTTATTTCTATAGTTATTTATAAACGCAATTTCTGAGTCGGAAGTTCCCCCAAAATCCCCTTTATACCAGTTGAATATTTGTGATAACTGTACTCGTTTTTTCTGGACACGTATGAACCCCTCAAGGTTAAGCACATGCCTGGTTCTGTCATCAAGAGCTTCGTTCAAGCCACTCGGAGTGTATGCAAAAGGTGCGATTGGCGGACAGCCTTTTGCTGCGCACACCAAAACAAAATGCAACCTCGGGTCGGGAAACCGCTTGTAAAGGGTCTCCTTTTCGAGCTGATTAAGGGTGAGCTCCTTACCCATCACATTATGAGAAATCCCATCAAAAAAGCCCTCTACTCTCAGTGGCCCGAAAATGGGATATCTATCCACAACCTGTTTGATTACAAGAATATTATAAGCGTTGATATAGAATGCTTTCATATAATCAGCTGTTACCCGCTTGTTGTTCAGGTTCAATTCTGCTACCTGCTTGACAAGAGCGTTTAGATCTGCAGGATTCTTATTTAATTCCGCATAATCCACCCTTCCCTCGGATACATATTTGGCGAAAAAATCATCTGCATCCTGAAAGAAACTTTGAGCATTGAGATAGGGCATGACAAGCCCTAGAAATAAAAAAGTAAACAGTGTCTTCATAAATAATTTGGTTAGGTTTAGTTACGCATCATTAGATGTGCTGTTGAACTTTCGTAAGCATTTGTCAAAACCTAGACAATAAAGCTCACTTGTCAGTACTTTCAATAACCAGACCAAAAGTTACCCGTACTTTGGTAGTGCCTAAATAATACAATGGAAAAAATAGTAATCTTAGGAAATGGTATCGCTGGCATCACAGCCGCCAGACATATTCGCAAACGGAGTGATCATGAAATACTGGTAATTTCCGGTGAAACAGAGCATTTCTTCTCTCGTACTGCTCTCATGTACATTTATATGGGGCATATGAAATACGACAACACCAAGCCCTACGAGGATTGGTTTTGGGAGAAAAACAGAATACAGTTGCAGCAAAGCTGGATAGAAAAGGTTGATTTTGACAACAAGCAACTCATCCCCACGACAGGAGAGCCGATTCCATATGATAAATTGATTTTGGCAACAGGATCAGCTTCTAATAAGTTTGGGTGGAAAGGTCAGGATCTTCGTGGCGTGCAAGGGCTCTATTCCTATCAGGATTTGGAACTGATGGAAGAAAACACCAAGAATGTCTCCATGGCGGTTGTTTTAGGTGGTGGGCTGATTGGTATCGAAATGGCCGAAATGCTCCATTCCCGAGGCATTCCTGTAACCTACATGATTCGCGAAAAGCACTTTTGGGACATTGCACTTCCTCTCGAAAATGCACAAATGATTGACGAGCACATAGCCAAAAATCACATTAACCTCCTGACAGAAACTGAACTTGAGGAAATATTAGATGATGGAAATGGCCGTGTGAAAGGAATAAAGACCAAATCGGGCGAAACCATAGACTGCCAGTTTGTAGGGCTCACGGTTGGTGTTCATCCTAATATCGGATTCCTGAAAGACTCAGAATTGGAAATCGGCCGGGGAATCATCGTAGATGAATACCTGAAAACCAATATTGAGGATGTATATGCGATAGGTGATTGTGCGCAGCAGAAACAACCTCTTGATCACCGGAAACCAATAGAGGCTGTATGGTATGCTGGCAGAATGATGGGTGAAACTATAGCACAAACTTTGACAGGAAACCCAACCCCCTACAAGCCAGGTATTTGGTTCAACTCGGCCAAATTTTTTGATATAGAATATCAAACCTACGGTTTGGTACCAGCCCAGCTCCAAGATGGAGAAGCGTACTTCTACTGGCAGCACGAGACTGAGGATAAAAGTATTTACATAACCTATCACACAGACACCAAAATTGTGATGGGTATAAACCTATTTGGCATTCGCCAGAGGCATGAAATCTGGGACAAATGGCTATCTGCTGATAAAACGCTCAGCTATGTCATAGAGCATTTGGCAGAAGCTAATTTCGATCCGGAGTTCTTTACCAGATACGAATCAGACATTCAAAACACTTACAACAAACAGTTTCCGCATCAACCAGTAGCGCTGCGCGAAAAAGGATTCTTAGCGAAAATATTCGGATAAATGAAAACAATCAGGCTTACAGGACTCATCTTATTCTTAGCATCGCTGACTTTATTTTTCGGCACGTTCTTCCTATCAAATTACACTTTGACGGAGGGTATTTTCAGCTCAGCGGTAAAACCCGATCATCAGGAAGCGCTAAAACCAGCCCTATCCGAAATGTTTGGGCAGACATACAACGTCAGCATTCCTTTTGTCAATAGCATCAATGCAGCAATTGAAAAATACAATGCTGAACAGGCAGCCGTACAGAACTGGAACGGAAGAATCTTTGATGATTATGCCACCGTTTTGACCCGTGCCACGGCCTCTGGCCCTGTTCGCCAAAATCCACTTTTATTGTTTGTGTTGATCTTTGTGATGGGTGCCATAGGCGCACTCATGTTTATCACGCCGCAAGCGAAACTTGCAGGACCGGCAGGAATAAAAAACAATGGCATTTTTCATGACCCGCTCAACAATAGAGGTTGGCTCGGCATCCTCATAGGAGGAATTCTCATAGGCTTCTATATCCTACTGTATTTTTATCCGGCATATATCACCAACTGGATTATGATCATGGATCCTGTGAAACAAATCTTTGTGGCGTCAGGTCAAGCCAGTCAGTGGTTTCTGTATGGTTTTATGTACTGCTTTGCCGTACTGGTCATGGGTGTTAGAAAAATCATCAAGTATAGACACAGCAAGTACCAAATCTTGCAGACCATATCCATCACCTTCTTTCAACTTGGCATTGCTTTTCTCCTGCCGGAAATATTGGTAGCGCTTAATAAACCATATTTCGATTTTAAAAACATGTGGCCTTTGGATTACGACTTCTTTTTTAGTTACAATCTGGAGTCACTGGTCAGTTCGGGTACATTGGGCATTTTCATGCTCGTTTGGGGTATCGCTCTTTTTGTAATAGGTGTTCCCGTCATGACTTTTTTCTTTGGCAAAAGGTGGTATTGCTCATGGGTGTGCGGATGCGGAGGTCTAGCCGAAACTGCTGGCGATCCTTTCAGGCAATTATCTGACAAATCGCTGAAAGCGTGGAAAATCGAAAGATTCCTAATTCACGGAGTTTTGGTATTTGCAGTAGTCATGACAGTAGGCGTTTTATATTCGTTTTTTTCAGGGTCCAACACATTTCTAGGGCTTGACACATACACCTACCTTCAGCGGCCTTATGGTTTTATGATAGGCTCTATGTTCTCAGGAGTAATTGGCACTGGGTTCTATCCGCTAATGGGCAATAGAGTTTGGTGCCGGTTTGGATGTCCGCTGGCAGCATATCTGGGCATGGTTCAAAGGTTCAAATCAAGGTTCAGAATCACCACAAATGGTGGACAGTGCATCTCATGTGGCAATTGCTCCACTTACTGCGAAATGGGCATTGACGTAAGAGCCTATGCTCAAAAAGGTCAAAACATTGTCCGGTCATCCTGCGTGGGGTGCGGCGTGTGCTCAGCTGTGTGCCCCAGAGGAGTTCTTAACCTGGAAACCCGTGATGAAGAAGGGAGATTCAATCAACCGGTACTCATTGGGAACGATAGCATCAAGCTGGAGAAATAAAACAAGCCCAAAAAACAGCGACAACAGCTACCGCTCATCAAATTCTTTAGATTTTAATTATTTGGCATAATCACACATTGATAGGATAAAATTCTAATATATATCCTATCGCCAAATATTTTATCGAACAATTAAAATGTGCCTTATTTACTTCTAAGTAAGGTTTTTCTAATAAAACAAAAAAGCCGGTGCTGACAACACCGGCCTGAAATAAGTACAATATGAAGAGGATGTGCGCTACTACTCACACATTCTTTCGAAATCAAAGTAAGGGTAATGCGTTCTGAAACAATTGTAAAAAAGAAAGCGCCTCTTGTAAAAAAGCCCAAATCTGATTCTTGCGGCGCTCGTTACTGAGAATAACCTTTGCCAATTGATGAACTGGAGCCTAAACTTGATCTCTATCGGAGTATTTAATGGACTCATGCTATCCATTCTTTTCCTAAGGAAAAAAGATCACAACTTCTATTTTGGCTTCTTCCTCCTTGCGCATACCATCATTCTGGTCAAATACGTCGGAAACATGGTGGCGCTTTATCAAAGTTTCCATTTCCTGATTGCATTTGCCGAGATATTAGAATGGACCGTAGGCCCATTTCTGTATTTCTACGTGCTGAAGTTCAATGGCGAAACCATCAAAAGAAAATGGATACACTTCATCCCCATCATGGTATATGTATTCATCCTAATTCCTATACATATATATGAGATACGCAACCCCGACTCTCAGCTCTTCAATCTGGAGATTCAACGATCAGATGTCAATCTATTGGTTTTACCAAAAATCCTGCTTGGACTTATGTATGTGGGGCTAAGCTTCAAAAGAACCCGAGACAAACCCTGGCTTGGACTAATATTAAGCGTTTATCTGGCCGAAATCCTGTCACTAGCATTGTACTATTATCAGTTCCTGATATTTGAGAGTGACGTGATTTCAGATCTTTTGGTATCCAGCGTCATGACCATTTCGGTTAATGTCATTGCCATTTCAGGAATGATGAAGTCATCGATATTCGTGCAGGAACCCGTCCCCCCTATTCAAGAAAAACCTCCTCAACATAGCATAGACCTCAAACTACTCCTGCCTATATTCAACCAGATAAAGCATCATATTGAAGAACACGAAACCTTTAAAAACCCACATCTAAGACTTTCAGAATTGTCTGAGGAACTTTCTATTCCGGAAAAGCAGATTTCGCAAGCGGTAAACGAATGCGCAAATGAAAACATCAGCTCGTTCATCAATTCTTACAGAATAAAACTAGCAGAGCAGCTTCTGGTGGACGGACGGTTTAGCCATTATACCATTGATGCGATAGCCGAGGAGTGTGGGTTTTCCAATAAAGTATCTTTCTACAAGGCATTTAAAAAGATTCATAATTTGTCTCCCAAAGAATATAAGACGCTTATAACAGCCGAAACCAGTTAACCCCTACTTTTTATTTTCAAAATGTTGTAAACATATTAGATTGTTAACATAAACATTTACGATTGTTTACATAATCACCTGTTTTTCAATAAGTTAAGGTTAGGGTAAAGGCGTTTCAGAGATATAATAAATCTCGAATCGCCATGAAAATAGAACAGCTTAAAACCACAAACCCAAGTGAAATCATTCACAGTGCCTGGATCATCGACCTGGAAAAAGAACGAGCCGCAGAAGGTTGCTACTTCTTTCCTGATAATCAAGCAGAGATTCTCATCGCTTTGAAAGGAAATCTGAGCAGACGAATAGTAGGCCACCGCCGACAGCACCCTCTGACGCAAGGTGAAAGCATCCTGGCCAAAACAAGAAGCCGCGGCATGGTACTGCAGGCTAATGAAGATATTACCGTACTGCTAGTGAAGTTGCAGCCACAATACCTCAATTCTTTCTCCAGGAGTCCAAATTATCGGTTTAGGGACGAAGTTCAGAAGTTCACAATACCGGGCAGATATATGCCGGATTGGAAAACCGCAATCTTTTACAAAGACAAGGGAGCTCTTGTCAACATCATTGAAACATATGTAGACGAGTTGTCAGATTCAAACAAAAACCTCTCTGACAAGCTGATTCAGGAAACAATAGATTTGATCAGGAAGCAAAAGGGTGAAATCAAGATCAAAGACCTGAATGAGATGCTGGGTATTTGCAAATCGACTTTGGAGCAAAAATTCAACCGGGAAATAGGAATCAGTCCGAAGGAGTTTTGCAAAATCGAAAAGCTCTGCAATTTTCTCAAAAACTACAATGAATTTGCCGACGAGATGACCCTGACCCAGCTCACATTCAAATCAGGATATTATGATCAGAGTCATTTGATCAAGGATTTTAAATATTATGTGGATGACAGCCCTAAGCGGTTTTTGAACAATGCCAATACGGTGCTGCTTTACGCCTAGTTAACACTCGGATATCTTCACAGATACATTGACGGCCAGACCGCCGAGAGAGGTTTCTTTATAATTGGAATTCATGTCTTTGGCCGTCTCCCACATGGATTTAATCACACTGTCCAGGCTGACTTTAGCATCGCCAGGATCACTGGCCAGCGCTATGGTAGCAGCTGTCACTGCTTTGATGGCTCCCATGCTGTTGCGTTCAATACAGGGTATCTGCAC
>JBDVMP010000086.1:0-17249 GCA_039970095.1 Cyclobacteriaceae bacterium | reverse complement strand
AAGGTAAATAAACGCAATGGCGTTTATCCGGATGTTAGCTGTAACCGAAAGACGACAATCGAACTTGACAGAAAAATTAGTAACATGACTATCTCGCTTGACAACATAGAAGAATTTGGATTGCCTTTGGACGAATACATTGCGAAGTGGATTTTTACAGACGAAAACGACCAATTGGCAAGTAAAGAACACCAAGACCAAATTTTTCCATTGACAAAAGAAGCCGCAAATTTTCTATGGGACTATGAAATGAAACATGGAATTGAAAGCTCAGACAAGTATTACAAGACTGTATCAACATTTAACAGTGAATTTTCAGATCAACAGACGATTAAAAAGTATTTATACAATTTAGGAATTCCATTTAGCCAAAAGGTATTTATTGCCCAGCAACCTGACACAGGCTTCGTTTTGACTTGGAAAATGGTTATTAAGTATTCACACAACTTATTCTTTGCACATGACCAGACGGTTTGGGATAAGACGTTAAATTGGAAACTTGAATTTCACCATGATGGAGAATTCACTTTTGGAAAAGACTTAATCTATGATGGACAGCTTGAAATGCTTAAGAATAAGGAAATGCTTGAAAATACATTAAAAGAAATGGAAGAAAGAAAACAACAAAACAGTATGAGAAAAGAAAAAGGCAGCAGCTAACACGGTATATAGCAAATAGGACGTTCGGTGATTTACGAAAGTTCTGTGCTATTTACCAACAACGCCAAATCGTTGATTTGGCTTTTAAGAATGAATAATTTAAAAACAAAATACAACGTTTTGGCTCAGTGCAAATTTGAAAGTTTATCTCTTTCTACTGCCCTACTTGCCATATACTAAACGTTAGACACAACCCTCAATGCGTAAAATATCCATCTACTTATTTTTATTAATGTTTGGATTCAATGCGGTCAGTCAAACGTTTTTCTTCCAACAGGGAAACACTGAATATCAAATAAAGGATTCTATTCCAAACTCAATTGGAACTAGCTTCAAGGGAGGAGAACTTAAAACCTCTTCAATTTATATATGGAGGACTCGTGACGACCTGAAGAAGGGTGAATATTGGAAGGTTGATAGCACAGAATGTGGAGTTGACACTTTAATGTACTTTAGATTCCTAGCAGAAGGTGTTAAACATGGTAATTGGGTGGAGTGGTCCGACAAATGGTGCTCAACTAAAACCAAAACTTGGGATGACGAAAAGAACAAAAAGAGGTCGGAGACATTGTATGATTCAGGTATGATAAAGCAATACACACAATTTGACTTTGAAACAGGCACATTTCCGATTAAACAAAATCTCTATGCCAAAAGCACTTCAAACCCAAGAGAGTGGACGGAGATTAGAAAATTTGATGATTATGGTATTCATATCCATTCAACAATTCAACATCCAAATAACATTCTCCAACACATTGATTACTACGCCAATGGTCAAGTCAAATTGATTGGACGATTTGATGAGGAAGGGAATTCGCTTGAGAACTGGAATTACTTTTATGAAAATGGCGAGAAAATGGCATCAGGAAGATTAGAACCAATAAGTAGTCCACTTGCTCGATTATATTCATTTTGGCAAATACCAACTGGACATTGGAAGTATTGGGACTCTAAAGGAGAGCTAATCGCCGAGATAACTTTTGATCAAATGAAGGTAAAAGATATAAAGAGATACCAAAAGCAGAATCTTCCGATACCAGAAATCGATGAATTAGTTAACCGATAAAATGTGTCTAACAAACACTCCCATGAATGGTCTATCGGAGAGGAATGTTCCGTAATTCTAGTAAAAATCCTCCTATTTTCATTTTCAGTGCTCATTTTCTTCAAACAGCGGATCGACAAAAAGCAGACAATATTGGCAAGGAAAGGGCGTAGTTCTGAAGCCCTTGTTGGAGTTGTCTCCAACAAGCTTACGTAAGGTTGAGCCTTCATCATAAACTAGTCACAAGGCCAGTTTGGGCGTAGCGCCATACAGTACCCTCTCCACACGCAAAGAAAAAACAACAAACACTTTACCAATGAGGTGTAAGGGAAAACCATAATATTGAACAAAGAAGTCAGTTTATTTAGCCACTTGCCACCACTTATAAGCGATGGCAAATGGAAAAGTGGCTGATTTTAAATTAGATAACACAAATCCGATATAAGGTAAATAAACGCAATGGCGTTTATCCGGACATTAATCACAATAGACTTTCATGGCGAAGAAAAATAGTCAAGCAGAATTTGTGAAATGGTTTGGACCTCTTTTGGACGCACTTAGAGAACTAGGTGACTCAGGAAAACCACGAGAAGTATCCAATAAAATTGCCGAAACTCTAAACTTATCGGACGAAGTTCTTGATGAAACTTTGAAATCAGGTGGTAATAAATTTCACAATCAAGTTGCATGGGCTCGGCAATATCTAGTTTGGGAAGGCTTATTGGACTCCTCTAAGCACGGTACTTGGAAATTAACTGATAAAGGCAAAGAGTCAACACTAACAGAGCAAGAAGCAAGAGATGTCTTTCTAAAGTGGGTCGATTTTCATAGAAAAGGACGAGAAGAAAAAGGACGATCACAGGTCATCAAAGATCAGGAAGGAAATACTCCTGAAGAATATGAGAAGGAATCATCACCTGAACTTCTTGAAGTATTACAAAAACTAAGTCCATCTGGTTTTGAAAAGGTTTGCCGTGAGTTACTAAGAGAACATGGATTTGAGAACGTAGTAGTTACGGGTGCTTCACATGATGGAGGAATTGACGGATATGGAACACTTGAAATTAACCCCTTTGTTAGTTTCAAAGTCCTTTTTCAATGTAAGAGATACAAAGGAACTGTATCAAGAGCACAAGTTGGTGATTTCAGGAACGCCATGATTGGAAGAGCCGAAAAGGGTATCATCTTAACAACTGGAACATTTTCAAATGACTCGATCAAAGAAGCCAATCGTGATGGAGCGCCACAAATTGAACTTGTAGACGGGCAAAAGCTGGTAGAGATGTTTGAGAAGGTCGAACTTGGGGTATCACCACGAACTATTTATGAGGTCAATCTTCATTATTTCAAATCATTTATGGATTAAAGTTTCCTTTTATTGAAACTTTTTCGAACTTTGTATTATATAATGTTGATTTAGTGGAGAATAAGTTTGAGATAAAGTTATTAGAGGAGGCTTTCGATTTTATCAAAAGCCAAAATGATAAAGTTCAGGACAAGATATTCTACAATATCCGTAAGGCTCAAATGCTTAATGATCCTAAACTTTTCAAAAAGCTAAATCAGAACATTTGGGAATTCCGAACCAAATACGCCAGACTTCAATTCCGAATTCTTGCTTTTTGGGACAAGGATAATAATGAAATGACCTTGGTTTGTGGGACTCATGGTTTTGTAAAGAAAACTGATAAAGTGAGTCCTCAGGAAATTGAAAAAGCCGAACAAATCAGAATCGAATACTTTGAACGCAAAAAGAAAGGAAGATGAAAACATACAGTTTAGACGAAGCACAGGATTTGCTAATCGGAAAGGTTGGAACGCCTCGAAGAGATCAATTTGAATTTGAGCTTAAACTCGAACTCATTGGAGATATGATCAAGACTGCTCGAAAGGAACGTCACTTAACTCAAGAACAGCTTGGTGAACTGATTGGTGTAAGAAAATCACAAATTTCAAAGCTTGAAAACAATGCTAAAAATGTTACCATTGAAACCATCCTAAAGGTTTTCGAAGCTTTGAAGGCAAAAGTCAACTTCAAAGTTGAACTTCTGAACAACGAACTGAACATAGCTTAACTGTGGGCAACAGACACTCCCATGAGTGATCTTATGGCGAGGAAGGTTCTGTAATTCCCGTAAAAATCCATCTATGTTTATCCCCAAGCCTCTTTTTCTTCAAACAGACATGCGACAAAAAGCAGACAAAATCGGCAAGGAAAGGGCGTAGTTCTGAAGCCCTTGTTGGAGTTGTCTCCAACAAGCTTAAGTAAGGTTGAGCCTTCATCATAAACTGGTCACAAGACCAGTTTGGGCGTAGCGCCATACAGTACCCTCTCCACACGCAATGAAAAAACAACAAACACTTTACCAATGAGGTGTAAGGGAAAACCATTATATTGAAAACAGAAGTCGGTTTATTTAGCTACTTGCCACCACTTATAAGCGATGGCTAGTGGAAAAGTGGCTGATTTTAAATTAGATAACACAAATCCTATATAAGGTAAATAAACGCAATGGCGTTTATCCGGATGTTAGCCAAAATAAAATAGACGCAATGAGCGTAAACATAGAAGACGTATTTGTAACAGAGGGTTTTCCAGAGCTGACTTTCGTATATCCTCCCAACTTCTACAACATATTAATTGACATCAAGAGAAAAGGCAAGCCTGTCGTAATAGAGGGACAATCCGGTACGGGAAAAACTACGGCAATTCTCAAGATTCTTGAAGAAATCTCTGGTATAGTTCAGTTTAAGTATTTAACTGCTAGAAAAAGAGATGATGTTGCTGAAGTATTCAAATTAACTAGGCAACCCGATAATGGTAATTATGTAATAGATGATTTTCATAGACTCGCTCCTCCGATTAAAAAAACATTAGCTGATTATGCTAAAATTTCAGCCGATGAAGGACTCAATTCAACTCATCCAAAATTGGTGATAATTGGGATTAATAAAGTTGGTAGCGAATTACTTGGACTTGCTCCAGACATAGCAAAGCGTTGTGGAATTCACAGAATAGAAACAGGTGATTGGAAAACAATTAATGAATTAATTGCTAAAGGTGAAAAACTGCTGAACATCAAATTTTTTAGGCCGAAAGCCATTTTTAACGAAACAAAAGGTGACTACTGGTTAACTCAAGCCCTCTGCCAACTTGCATGCATTAGAAATGGCATACTCGATAATCAAGAAGAAACAAAGTACCTGAGCGTAACCATCAAGAATATAAGGAAAGAATTGATCAATAGACTAGAAAATGGATACAGTGAAATAGTAAAAACTTTTGCGAGGGGTAAAAGATTTAGACCAACCAATGACCCTTATTATCTTTTACTAAAAGCGCTCTCAGAAGAATCAATGATGCCTGTTGATTTAACCGAAATTGCAAATAAGACTGATAATTCAATTAGAAATGGAATCAACAAAATAAAAGAATCACGTCTTGGAAAACATATTGCTGACAATCAGATTTTGAGTGATAATTTCTATTACAATCCGTCTAACACAATATTCAATATAGAGGATCCGGCATTATTCTATTATATAAAACATCTAGATTGGAAGAAACTAAAAAAGGAGTGCGGTTTTAAGACCCATGAATCTGAATATAAATTTGATATTGCAATCTCTTTTGCAGGAGAAAACAGGAAATTGGCAGAATATATTTCTTCATTTCTCAGAATTTTTGATTTTGAGGTTTTTTATGATGAATTGTATGAAGCAAACTACTTAGGTTCTTCTTGGTCAGATAGATTTGAAGAGGTATTCAATCGAGAAAGCAGATATGTTCTTTGCTTGTTAGATGCAAATCACAAAAATAAAATCTGGCCAACGTTTGAGAGAGAGTGTTTTCAGGAAAGGGTTCGTGAGCAATCTGTAATTCCAGTATTTCTTGATGACACTAAATTCAGTGGTATTCCTCAAGATATAGTTGGAATTAAATATTCCTTCAATCCTGAAAACCCAAATTGGAGAGATACTGCATTGGAGAGAATAATTAAGAAATTACTTCTTAAACTAGATTGAATACTTTGGCTAACAACCCTTTAGCTCCCCTCATTGAATTATTTCAAGATTAGAACATAGCTGAATGTTCTAAAACAATATTTAATCAGAAAGGATACGGATAGGCTATGAAACCAAAAAAAGGGCGACCCTACGGGCCGCCCTTCACTTCATCGCATGAGATGAAATTCCACCTTAATCTCGAATTATTAGCTTATTCGTTCCTGTTTGTCCTTTATTGTCGGTGGTGATAATGAGATAAACTCCATTTTGCAAATGGTGCAAATCTATCTTTTCGTTGCTAAAGCCAGATTTCACTTCGGCACCATCCAGGTTATAGATGTTGACCTTCAGTACTTCCCTACTTTCAACCTGCACATAATCTGCAGCTGGGTTCGGGTAGATGCTTATGCCCACTTCACCTTCCAGCGCCAGTGCCTTCACCACCGTCACGGTGAACGTTTGCGAAAACAAGTTATTAGACTCTTGTCCGTCGTTGGCCTCTATGGTAAATGTTGATTCTCCAAAAGCTCCCGCCACTGCACTGATCTCTATGCCTGTAGCTGTCACAGTGAAGTTGACAAGCGCACCATCATTCGGGGTGATGGTATAAGTCACGGTTTGCTCTGCTTCATCGGACGGCACATCACCCACGGTGATAGCGATGGTTTCAGTTCCTGCAAAATCCTGATCCAATGTCAGCGATGACGCACCAAGCGAAAACTCCGGCGCATCATTGATGGCAGCTATGGTGACAGGAAGTGAGTAAGTAACACCTATCTCACTATTGCCGTCATTAGCCACTACAGCTACACTAAGCGATCCATTGGCGTTGGCTTCTGGAGTAACTGTAAGCGTTGCGCCATCTATAGTGCTGGTCACAAGCGGCGTACCTACGACTTTGCTCCCTGCCAAACTGTAGGTAAGCACATCACCATCCACATCATTGAATATAGATGAAAGATCAACTGTCTGAGCTTCGCCATCTTCGTCAAATGCCAACGAAGGCTCAAATATGATAACAGGCAGATCGTTTACTCCGGTCACCGTCACCTGAAGGTTATAGCTGGTGGTAGTAGAATTGTCGCTAGCTGTCACCTGTATGCTTTGCGTTCCGAATTGATCAAGTATAGGCGTTACCGTCAGGATGGCGTCACTCAAAGAATAGGTCACCACATCAGCAGCCGCAGATTTGTTTCCTATCAATTTTCCAGCGAATCCAAAAGTAAGCTCGTCTCCATCCACATCTTCGAAAATAGTGGAGAGATCTATGGTTTGTGCTGCGCCATCTTCTTCAAACGAAAGAGTAGGCTGACTGACTACCTCAGGCTCATCGTTGATTGCATTGACTGTCACAGGCAGTTGATACTCAACTGACTCTGTACCATCTGAAGCAGTTAGGCCTATGGTCATACTTCCATTTGCATCTTCAACTGGCGTAATGGTAAGGGTGTTGCCATCGAGTGAGCTATTCACCACGACAGTGCTAACTACCTCCAATGCTCTCTTCCCTTTAGTGGATATAAACCCGTATGCAAGGTCATCTTCATCTTCGTCAGAAAACACCGTATTTAGGTCTATGGTAATAGCTGCGGCATCTTCATCAAGCGTTACTGAAGTTGCGTTGCTCACGACAGGAGCATCGTTTACGTTGCTCACGGTCACGGTAAACTCATCCGTTGCGGTAAGCGAACCATCGGTGGCTACTATGGTCACCACAGTCACACCTACATTGGCTTGATCAGGGGTACCAGAGATTTCTCCAGATGTACTATTGTAAGCAAGCCATGAGCCGTCGGTTTTACCTTGACCTGTGAAAGTTACAGACGCAACAGTCAGGTTATCGCCATCTACGTCGGTGAACTGGCCCGCAGGTGTTGTTATAGAGAAAGCGTCCTCTTCTGTTGCTGTCTGATCGGCAATGGCCACTGCCACAACCGGCGCGTCATTAACTGGTGTCACCGTCACGGCGATCTCATCAGTTACTGTAGCCGCATCGTCAGAGGCAGAAAGTGAAATCACAGCTGAACCGTTGAAGTCAGCCTGCAGCGAAATGCTGAGCTCGTTTCCGTTGATCGCCGGGATCACTCCTGCATTATCAGAAGTAACCTCATAGGTCAACACATCTCCATCCTGATCTGTAAATACGGCTGTGATGTCTGAAGAAACAACCAAAGTAGCATCTTCATTGAGCGTGACATCAGCTATGGCGTTTACCACTTCAGGAGCAAAGTTTTCTACTACCTCCAGTGTAAAGCTTGCGCTAAATGTATTGCTCACCGCCTGGCCATCGTCTGCTGTAATCGTGAACAGCTGAGAACCAAGTCCGTCGGTCACTGCTGTCACAGAAACCTCTCCCGTATTGGCATCCAGACTCACATTGGCAAATGCCACGGAAGCCGGGTCTATGCTATATGTGATGGTCTGTGCATCTTCGTTTGCTGGTGAAAGATCCGTGAGTGTATATGAAGCTGTTCCTTCAAAGTTTTGTGTCAACGTGATAGTCGCGCTTTCCAACTCAAATTCAGGAGCATCATTTACGGCATTGACTGTCACTGTAACATCTACAGATCCCGTGTTATTGGAAGCCTGTCCATCATCAGCTGTGACGGTAAATACCTGCGAACCAAAACCATTTTCAACTGCAGATACAGTCACAATACCTGTGGAGGAGTTGAACGAAACCGAAGCAAAATCAACCGTGCTCGGGTCAGGAGAAATGCTGAAGGTATGTCCTTGCCCAGCTTCATCATCTGGCTGAGTAACTGAAACAGCTATTTGTTCCACTCCGGTGAAATCTTCTGGTAGATCCATATCTGCACTCGCCGTTACTACAGGAGCATCATTGACCGCCGCTACGTTTACTGTAAAAGTCAAAGACGATTTTCTTACGTTAGAAGCAGACACTTCGATCTCGGCCGAACCGTTGAAGTCAGCCGCCGGCTCAATCATCACATTCAGTCCGTCCAGATACGCATTGATGTTTTCGTTTGAAGACACTACAGTGTAGTCCAGTTTATCGGTAGAAGAGAACACTGTGTCAACTTTTGCCACGGCCACAGCCACAGCATCTTCATCGATATTCACTTCTGGGATAGTTCCAACAATAGATGGAGGCGTAGTAACCAAGCCAGGAAGAGCCGCTGCTTCATCATCTGTGATGGCCCTGTTGTAAATCCTAAGCTCATCCACATCACCAGTAAATCTTCTGGTGGCATCTACATTGATACAAGCATTCCCCGAACCTATTCCAAAAGTTGCGGCATTGTCAATATTGATTTCATTGTTGATTGACTGAATAGCTTCCAGAGAACCATTGATATATATTTTAATCAAACTGCCGGCATTGTCTCTTACTGCAGAAACATGAGTCCAGGTGTCCACAGATATAGGAGTACTCGTCCCATAATTTTGATAAGCACCGCTCTTGTTAATGCCGCCCGTAGAGAAGCTAATCACATAAGAACCCAATGTACTACTCCAAGAGCAGTTGAGGTTCATTTGTGGACTGGCGCTACAGTGCCCACGGTATCCTATCAGTGATTGTGTTTGTTGAAGATCATCTCTCTTCATCCACATGGAAATAGAAAATGATTGATCTTCGATCGGTAGATCACCGATCACTATGTTATCATTCCCATCGAAAGAGTAAGCTTCATCGGCGGTTCCGTTTCTGTCAGCTGCCAGAGTTGCACCTGTGATCGCACCGTGATAATCATCCGACACCTGGTTCTGTACGTCTCCAGACATTGGGTAATACACAAACATACCCTTGTTAATACCTACTGCCTCAAATGTGAAGGTCTTGTCTTCAATCGCATTTCCGAGGGTATCTAGCAAATTGGTAAACGAGAGTGTGATATCTTCATCAGTCACAAAGTCTGAATCTCCTGTTATGGTCAAAGTCCGTGTGTCACCGCCTGTTACAGTGACTGTTTTAGCGCCAGAATCTGCGCCTTCAAGAGTGAAATTGGCTGGAATAGCTGTTGTCGCATCTACTGCCCAGAGGAAATCCAGTCCAAATTGCTGATCCAGTTCAACTGCATCATACCCATCCGCAGGATTTGACGCGGCATAGGCCGGAGCTATCTCCTGAACCTCAGATGCTGTAAAAGCTTTGTTGTAGATTCTAAAGTCATCAATCGCTCCCTCAAAAACCTGAGTGGCATTTTCTATAGCTCCTACTTGAACTTCACTTAAAATGTTAGCATTGATGGAGATAGCATCTTCAGTTGCCACTTCCAGACCATCAACAATAATCGCAAGTTGACCATCTCTATCAGCAACGAAAGCAACATGATGCCAGTAGCCGTCCATGTAGCTCTTTTCGGTCACTACTTCGTTGGTCAGAGTTCCATTGCTATTGACAAACCTCAATGACAGCTCACCTGTAGATTTTACGTGAGCATGCATACGTGCGTCGTTAGCCCGTTTGTTGAAAAAGGTTTGCTGTGAGCCTGTAAAACTACTCTTGAACCATGTCATAACGGTGAAATCTGACTCAGTTCCGAAATTGAACTCAGGAGCCACTCCTCCTTCTGACGACTGTATAGATACGTAGTTTGACCCATCAGAGAAATCGGCAGCAGCGTTTGCCGATAAGAATTTGTCCTCCACGAAATTGATGTCTGTTACCGCCGCAATATTGTACTCATTGGCATCCACATTGGAGAAGTCTCCATCAAACGGGAGGCTTAACAAAAGGCTTTCTTCGTCTGTGGCTACCTCAAATGAAAACGAGTGAGAAAGCAATTCACCATTGATCGATTCTATATCTGCCACCTCTATGGAAATGGTTTCTCCAACAGCCCACTCAGTATCGGGCTTGATTCTTAGCGAATCGCCAACAATTGTAGTAGTGTATGCCGGAGTGCTTCCGCCAGAGGCTGTCACACTTACGTTTCCAGCACTAAAGGCCGTTTCGTCGATATCTTCATTGAAATCAATGAAAACAGAAGATGTTGCAGACTGCTTGACAGCATTGGCCGCAGGATAAGTTCCGTCTACCATAAAGTCAGAAAGCTTCGCTACTTCTTCGGCACTAATGGATCTTCTGTAGATTCTAACGTCATCAATGGCACCACGGAATCTTCCTCTACCATCCACTCCAATACAAGCATTTCCGCCACCTATAGACATTGTCGCGTCATTCAAAATAGAATAGGCAGACGAATAGGCAGTTTCAGAAACAAGATCACCGTTTTTGTACATTCTGATCACCCCATCTTCAGCATCTCTTTCAGCAACTATATGCGCCCATTCACCAGGAGTGATTTCGGCACTTACTAAATATGATTGAAAGCCCCCAGAGGTTTTGGTCATAACCATGACCACTGTATATCTACCATTGTACTGGTTGTAGCCTGCTGACATTTCCATAAAGTCACCTTCAGAACAAATTTGTCTTTGACCTAATATCTCTCCTCTTGTGGTGCTGGCATCACGGTTGATCCAGAAACCAATAGCGAAAGATTCTTTGTCTAATCCCAACTGCCCAATGGTAATTTGATCATTGCCGTCAAGCTGGTATGCGGAGTTGGCTGTACCGTCAAACCCATTGGTAAGGGTTGCTCCGGACACCACACCATCTAATTCCTCTGATACCACATTTGACGCATCTCCATCAAATGGATAATGTACAAGCATACCCTTATCTACATCAGCCGTTTCAAAAGTGTAACTTCCCGAAAGGATTTCTCCACTTTCTGACTCCAGGTTGTCGTACGTGACTGTGATGGTTTCATCAAGTTCAAATTCTGTGTCTGGAGTAAGGGTAATGATTCGGGAATCACCACCACTTACAGTGAATGTAGCTGTACCCGACGAACTCCCTGTAATGCTAAAATTAGCAGCCACGGCTGTTGCAGCAGAGATAGATTGACCAAATTCAAATTCAATATCCGTGTCTGGTCTAGCGGCTACTTCATCAGCTCCGGGTGACATAAACACGTAGATTGGAGCCAGGTCTTTGGCTTCAGTTTCAGAAAGTATCCTGTTGTAAAACCTAAAATCATCAAGAATACCGCCGTAACGATTGGTTCCATTTCCGTTTTCATTGAAGTGCCACGAACTGCTGTTTTGCAGGTTAACAAAGCTTCCAAAAGCTTGTGTAGCCTTGAGTGCACCATCAACATATATCTTATATTCCGTGTCACGATCTGCCGTCATGGTCACATGGTGCCACTGATTGTCATCAAATCGTTCGGTAGTCAATACTTCTTCTGTGATGCCGGAAGTAAGTCTCAACCAAAGTTGACCTCCTGTACTTAGGATCACTGAAAAACGCCCCGTACTCAAATTGTCAATAATGTGTCTCTGAGTAGAAGCTTGTGGAGCTTTCATCCAAAATGAAACAGAAAAGTCCTTATATCTACCCACATTCATAAGATCATTGGCTGCCAATAATGCCCCCTCTGTTTGGCTAAACTGAATAGCTTTTTCTGATTCGTAAAGCCTGTTGGGAACATAACTATATGATGACGGCTCAGAAAAGTTGAAATCATTCTCCGTGGTGTCTTTCATACTACCGTCAAAAAGGTAATGAGCAACCAGTGACTCTACTTCTGAGGCTGTTGTAAATGAGAAATTGCCACTAGCCAAATTCCCATCCAGGTCAGGAACGTCCGTTATAGTAACGTCAACCGTTTCGCCGAAAGGCAAGTCACTGGCAAAGTTGAGCTGAGCAATATTAGCAGCTGGAAAAGTAACTGTAGGAGTCAATGCACCAGTCACAGCTCCAGATACTGTAAAAGAACTAGCATCTACTCCTGTCTGGTCGATCTCACTGGTAAACTCTAAAGTAATACCTGAAGATACGCTGGCCATCATTTCACCATCATACGGAGCAGAGTACTGAAGATGAAATGGAATCATGCTTTTCATTTCCTGGCTGGTTAGCACCCTGTCGTGTATGCGGATTTCATCTATGCTTCCTTTGAACGGGGAAACTGTGCTTTGGCTAATACATGGAGAATTTCCGATACCAAGTGGAGCCGTGTTGTCAACATTAAGGTCAACAGCAGATGGCCAGCTCGTTTCTTTTACCAACTGTCCATTCACATAAGCGTATGACTTATCAGTGTCATTATCTTTTACAAAAGTGACATGGAACCATTCTTGCGGAAATAGGATGTTGCCTGTATTGACACTACCAATGATGTTATCATCTCGCAGCTCCATACCCACGTTGTACCCGTTAGTTCCAGTATTGCTCACGGCAATATCAAAAAACTGCGACGCAGTACAACCAGATCGTTTTGAAAGCATCCGATAGCTGGTACCACCAACTGGTAGCTCTGGCAGTTTCAACCAAAAACTAATTGTGAACGAAGAAGTTGACAGATCAATATCACCAAAAACAATTTGGTCATTGATACCATCAAAATCATATGCACTGCTAGCAGTGCCGTCATATCCATCGACTAGTGCTGCGCCAACTACAGTTCCATCAAAGGATCCTGCCGCGCTGGCATCATCAGCGTTACCATCAAAAGGATAATATACCAGCAGTCCACTGCTGAGGTCTTGTGCTATAGATGAGAGCATCAGCACAATGAGTGATAAAAGGAGTATGAATTTTTTCATTTACATGCGATTTAAAATAGAAACAGACTTAAAGCTGGTTCAAAACCGCATGTTTTGCTTTGGTCACTGAGAAAGCGTAGGCCTACAGCGAGAAAGTGTGAGCCTTTTATTTAGAATTCGTTTTTAGATTATTCAAAGAGAGAGTTGGATTATTTGAAAGATGCGATGAGCACCTGACCGAACGAGACTTATACCTTATAGTTGGTCAAGCGCTTTCATTAGCTGGTCGCGCCTGCGTACAGAAACCGGCAATATGCTACCATCTTTCATGTGCACGCTTCCTCCTTCTCTTTTGTCAAAGTGATCAAAGTAGTTGAGGTTAATTAAGTGGCTTTGATGGCATCTGAAAAAATCCTGTGTAGAAAACAGCGTCTCGTATTCTTTGAGCGTGGTTGACACCATCACCTTGCGATTCTCCGTAAGATAAAACCGCGTATAGTTATCATCTGATTCGCAACGCACGATCTCCCCCACTCCTATCAGATATACTTTTTCTGCATCTTTCAGCACGATGCGCTGTACCTTCTTGTCAGCCATGTTTGACTCCAGGGCTTTCATCTTCAATCCCGAAATGCCAGCTGCAAAGCTTTCTTTGGCCTTATCCACTGCACGTTCCAGCTCCTCTGGATCTATTGGCTTTAATATATAGTCTATGGCAGAGAGCTTAAAAGCCTTCACCGCATACTCGTCATGACCGGTGATAAATATCACGGCAAAGTTTCTATCACGAAAGGCATGTACAATATCGAAACCGGTACCGTCCGGCATTTCCACATCCAAAAAGGCCAAATCCGGGGATTCCGTTTCGATCAGAGCAATGCCATCTTTGACGCAGGCGGCCTGTCCAACAATCTCAATATCAGGACAGTAAATTGAAAGTAAAGTTTGGGTTGATTCCCGCAGGGAAGTTTCGTCATCAATAATCACTGCTCGCATATCTCAAAATTAACCATTCGCCCACAAAACATTGGTTCAATTTTCTCAAAATCGGACATTAACATATCATTAACGCCATGTGACAAATCCTTTTCACCACGACCGGCGTTAGCGCAATTAGATTTATTAACTAACCTCAATAACTTCTATCATGAAATCACACCTAATCGCCCTCACAATGATCCTGGCATTTGGATCTACACATGCTCAGACACAAACCTATATCAATAAAAAAGGTCAAACTCACTTGTGCGGCCCCCTGACCCTGGCAGACCTCCAGGACACAACTTATGCCGAATGGTACAACAAGAACTACGAAGCATTTGCTCTTACGGAAAAAAACTCGAAGTGGGCCAAGCAATTAAAATCAAGTCAGGTAGATATCTACATGGGCACTTGGTGCGGAGATAGTAGGGAGTGGGTTCCTCAGTTTGTAAAACTTTGGGAAACACTCGGTCTTGATTTAGACGATCTCAACTTCATTGCCCTCTACGACGGACAAGAGCAGTACAAGCAAGGCCCCAATGGTGAAGAAGAAGGAAAAAATATCCACCGAGTGCCAACATTTGTTTTCAAACAAAATGGAGACGAATATGCACGTATCGTAGAGTCTCCCGTCAATGATCTGGAAACTGATGTTGCTCAAATTGCACTTGGTTATCCGTCGGTACCAAAATACAGAGCTGCTTCCTATATGATGGATCTGCTTGAAAGCAAAAGCAAAGAAGATCTGGAAGAAAACATCAAGACCTATTTTTTTGAGGCCTATCACCGCGTGAGCAAAATGGGCGAACTCAACACTTTGGGCTATGTTTATCTGCGTTCTGGTAGAATTGATGAGGCGCTAACAGTATTTAGATACAACACTTACTATTTTAAGCATAACCCCAATGTTTATGATAGCTATGCAGAGGCTTTGGCTGCCAAAGGGCTCGACGATCTGGCCATTGCCAATTACCAAAAAGTGCTTCAAATAGATCCAGATAACGAAAATGCACTTGAGCAGATTGAACTTCTGGAAGCAAAAAACAGCCAGCTTCAATCTTCAGAGGGCTGATTCATAGGACTCCCGGTAGAGAAAACCTCCTAGCACCAATGTGTGTCAGGAGGTTTTCTGTTTTCAGCATCTACGCCAGCCAACTTAACCTTCAAAAAAGCGACGTGCGCGCGGTTTTCAAAATTGGGTTATATTTGTTGATACAATTGTATAAATCATATTATTTATACAAATAATACAAATTTATAAGCCGTCAAATCTCTTTATGATGAATAAATCTCTCGTTCCACTTCTTCTCCTATGTGGTCTCATTTTCTCGTTTCGATCAAATGCCCAAAACAGTATGGGTGTGGGGACAACCACTCCAAATTCTAATGCCGTATTAGAGCTCGTTTCGCCTAATAACGATCAAGGGTTTTTGGTTCCAAGGCTCACCACAGCGCAACGGAGTGCCATGGTTCTGACAGCCGATGAAAATGGGATGCTGGTATATGATAGCGATGAAAACTCCTTTTATTTCTGGGCTGACCCTTCGTGGGCTCCTTTGGGTACTGGTGGAGGCGATATGCTCAAACTCGTGTATGATTCCAATGATGATGGCATCATTGATGGTGCGGCTACCATAAATGGACTAACTGTAGAATCTGCTGTGCCAGCAGGGGCTGTTTTTACCGATAGTCAGATCGCCACAGACGTTCCTGTTACGCCATCGGGCAATCTTTTTTCCTCTGATGTGCAAGCAGCACTCGAGGAGCTACAATCTAAAATTGACGCTGCACCTGCAGGGGATATGATGGCTTTCGTCTATGACACAGACGCAGATGGTATTGTAGATGGTACGGCAACCGTAAACGGCTTAACCGTTGAAACGGCCGTTCCAGCTGGGGCAGTTTTTACGGACAACCAAATTGCTGCAGGAGTGCCTGTAACACCAACTGGCAACATTGTTTCTACAGACGTGCAATCGGCACTGGAGGAATTGCAGACAGAAATTGATATTTTGCCAGACGGAGATATGACTCAATCTACCTACGATGTAGATTCGGATGGTGTGATTGATCTTGCTGCTGATGCCAATACGGTTGGGGGACTCGCCATTGAAACGGCTGTTCCAGCTGGAGCGATTTTCACTGACAATCAGCCTGCATCGGACGTGCCAGTAACTCCATCGGGGAACATGACTTCCACAGATGTACAAGCTGCCTTAGTCGAGTTGCAAACAGACATTGATGCTGTAAGCATTGGTGGAGGAGATATGACCACAGCAACATACGATACGGATGATAGCGGTGTGGTAGATGCTGCCGACAGTGTATCCGTTGGATTTTTTGATGGGTTGACGCTAACCTACAATCCTGATGGTAATCATGTAGAAGTAAAAGACGCAGGAATAAGCACAGACAAGCTCGAAGATGGGGCTGTTACTTCGTCCAAAATCGGTATTACGGCCTCTACTGGTGATATTTTAAAGTTTGACGGAACTTCATGGAGTGGGTCTCCTGAGTTTAACAACGTGACGGTGGACGGAGCTACAATCACCGGAGATGGAAATGGAAGTCCACTATCCATAGGTTCAATCTCCGCCACTTCCATCAATGCAAGCGGCGCGACTGGCGGAGAAGTATTAAGGTTTGATGGAACTGATTGGGTTCCTGACTTTGAAGACAACATCGTAACCACAGATGGCAGTACCATAACCGGAGATGGAACAGGTTCGCCTTTGTCGGTCGGAACAATTACAGCAACTCAGATTGGCGCAACTGGCGCAACTGGCGGAGAAGTATTAAGGTTTGATGGAACTAGTTGGATTCCTGACTTTGAAGACAACATCGTAACAACAGATGGCAGTACCATAACCGGAGATGGAACAGGTTCGCCTTTGTCAGTCGGAACTATCACAGCAACCCAAATTGGAGCAACTGGCGCAACTGGCGGAGAGATATTAAGGTTTGATGGAACTAACTGGATTCCTGACTTTGAAGACAACATCGTAACCACAGATGGCAGTACCATAACCGG
>JBDVMP010000085.1:0-45290 GCA_039970095.1 Cyclobacteriaceae bacterium | reverse complement strand
AATTTTCATTGACAAAGTCGGAGACAACCATATACTGGATCGCGCTTCCGGAGTGGCGTTTAATTTTACGCTTTCGCTATTTCCCAGTATCATTTTCCTTTTTGCTCTTATTCCTTTTATTCACAACTGGGTGCCAAGTATCTCACAGGGCGAAATACTACATTACCTACAAGACGTGCTTCCCAGGAGCCTTTTTGAGGTAACAGCCGAAACCATATTTGATACCGTTCAAATCCGAAGAGAAGGCCTCATTTCGTTTGGCGTGCTCTTCGCGCTGTTTCTGGCTACAAACGGTGTAAACTCCCTGATGAACACCTTCAACACCAGCTATAAAACAGTGGAAAACAGGTCCTTTTTGAAAACGCGCTTAATCGCACTGTTTCTGACAATCATGCTGGCTATTGCATTTTTACTGGCCATTTTATTGTTGGTAGTGGGTGAATTTGTGATTGATTGGATGCTGGATCTTAGCCACATATCCCACGATTTTGCCAATTACTTTCTCTTCCCTATGAGAGTTGCGGTGATATTCTCGGCATTTTATGGTGCTGTGGCCTCTATTTATTATTGGGGTCCTGCCATCCATGATAAGTGGAGGTTTTTCTCACTTGGTTCTATTTTGGCCACCTTTCTTTGCCTGCTCCTATCATTTGGGTTTTCTACCTACATCACCAATTTTGGCACGTACAACAAACTGTACGGATCTATAGGGGGCATCATCGCACTCATGGTATGGCAATATTTGATGTCAGCCATTCTGCTTCTAGGTTTTGAGTTTAATGCGAGCATAGACCGAGCTGCCCTCAGCAAGGTGTATGATATGGAAAAGGATTAAATCCTTTCTGATTAATTGGCCAATCCAAATTCACAAAACACCCGCATTGTCTTGTCAAGTAAGTCTACCTGTATTGTCCATCTTGACACGGGATCTTTTTGTTTCAGAACCAAAGTCTGCAAAATGATTAAGAATTAGCCTCGCTGATCCCAAATAAGAAATTTCTCGTGCGTGAGTATATGCCGTGCATTCTCTTGAACTTCTTCAGTTTCGGCCCCCTCCAAACCGGTTCGCATTACCTGACTGGTATAAAAACAAAAAAGGATCAGCACTTTGTGCTGATCCTTGTCATTATGCAGAGGCGGAGGGATTCGAACCCCCGGTACCTCGCGGTACAACGGTTTTCAAGACCGCCGCATTCGACCACTCTGCCACGCCTCTGTGTTCTCTGCTTTCCCGTTTGGGAACGCAAAAATAAGTGAATTACAACAATAGCCAAGCAACCTGAAAAAAAAATCAACACAATTAATTATCTCGTTCGATTCCGCTCTCTTCTCTGTTCGAAATCGTCCATGATTCTGATCGAGAAAAATGGCAACTTACTGTGTACAAACCACTTACCTTTAATGGCACACTCTCTGCACGGTCTCAATCAAATTAGACAGCCATGATCAAGCAACACCTACTAACCACCCTGCGCGGCTTCAAAAAACAGAAATCAACCTTTATCATCAACTTCATAGGGCTTACAACCGGCCTTGTCAGTGCCCTGTTGATTTTCCTGTGGGTACAGGATGAAAGAAATGTAGATCAATTCCATGAGGATAACGGTCGTATTGTCCGCGTGATGGAGCATCAGCGTTATGCCAACGGCGATGTGTTCACCACATGGTCAACACCGGGCATTTTGGCAGCCGAGCTCAAAAAACAAATCCCTGAGGTCGAACTGGCTTCTACAGGTTCATGGGAGTTTCAGCGGCTAATTTCAGCCAATGAAAAACATTTCAAAGAACAGGGTATATACGCAGACCCGGATATTTTCCAGATTTTCACACTCCCCCTTGTATCTGGAACGCTGGAAACGGCTCTCAGCGATCTGAACTCAATTGTGATTTCTGAAAGTTTTGCCAAAAAACTTTTCCCCAATGAAGAACCGATGAACAAACTGGTAAAACTTGATCAGGAGGAGTCATACAAGATCTCAGGCATTATGAAAGATCTTCCGAAATCCTCCTCCATGCAGTTTAAATATGTGATGTCCGCTGAAAAGTGGAGGCAAGAAAACGCCTGGCTCAGGAACTGGGGGAGCAATGGTCCGCGAACTTACGCCAAGCTCGCGGAAGGCTCGAGCGTAGAAGCAGTAAATGATAAAATCTCAACATTCATAAAACAAAGAAACGAGGGGTCTGTAATCGATCTATTCGTATTTCCATTTTCTAAAACCTATCTATACGGGAATTTTGAAAATGGCATACAATCAGGCGGAAGAATAGAGTACGTCAGGCTATTTTCAATTATCGCCATATTCATATTGTTGATAGCCTGCATCAACTTCATGAACCTGTCCACCGCAAAGGCTACCAAGAAGGCTAAAGAAGTTGGAATCAGGAAAGCTGTTGGAGCAGACCGTCGCTCGCTTATTTTTCAGTACTTGACCGAATCTATACTTATCACTTCCATTTCAGTAGCTGCGGCGCTTGTATTACTCCCGGTTATTCTGCCTTATTTCAACGAAATAACCGGCAAGGAAATAAAGCTCGTTTATTCCCCTGAATTTCTCCTCGGGCTCCTCGCCATACTGCTAGTGACAGGTATCATTTCGGGAAGTTATCCCGCACTATACCTATCATCATTTCAGCCTGTGAAGGTCATAAAAAATGAAATTAAATCTTCCTTAGGAGAAATTTGGGCACGAAAAGGCCTGGTTATCTTTCAGTTCGTGCTGTCCATCTTTCTGATAGTGGCGGTCATGGTGGTGTACCAGCAAATTGATTTTATTCAAAATAAAAATCTTGGAATCAATAAAGACAATCTGATCCGTTTTCAGCTGGAGGGTAAGTTGCAAGAAGATCATCAGGCCTTTTTCAATGAATTGAAAAAGAATCCGAAGATCGTTGATATTACTGCCACAGCTCACGGTTTTCAAGGCAGAAGCAATAACTCATCAAACATAAGCTGGCCTGGAAAAATGGACGATGAAGTGGTGCTTTTTGAAAACCTCCGATCCGACTACAACACCATACAAACTCTGGGCGTGACCCTGAAAGAGGGTCGTAATTTCTCCAGAGAATATGCCACTGACTCCTTAGCCATTATAATCAACGAGACGGCTGCAAAACTGATGCGACTTGACAACCCTCTTGGTGCGGTTGTGGAAGTGGGAGGTGATAAATGCCGGATCATAGGAGTGGCCGAAGACTTCAATTATCAATCGTTAAAGGAAAAGGTAGCTCCTGCGATTTTTTATCTTTCAGACTATCACAATTTCGCTTTCGTGCGCATCCAGTCCGACGGCATCTCAGCTACCCTGGACAGGCTGGCAGATGTTCACAGTAAATTTAATCCGGGATTTGAATTTGATTATGAATTTATGGACGAAGCATATGCGCGAATGTACCAATCAGAAGAACGAGTATCTATTCTATCCAGATACTTCGCTGGTTTTGCTGTGCTCATTTCGTGCCTGGGATTATTTGGCCTGGCGGCATTCACGGCCGAAAGAAGGATAAAAGAAGTAGGGATTAGAAAAGTTTTAGGTGCATCCATCCCAAGCCTCATGATGTTGCTCACAAAGGACTTCACCCGTCTGGTACTGGCAGCCATCCTAATTGCCCTACCCCTCGCATTCTGGATTACCAAAAACTGGCTTGAACGGTTTGCCTTTCACATTGATCTCAGTATTTGGTTCTTCGCTTTTGCAGGGGCTCTTGCCTTGTTCATTGCGGTACTTACTGTAAGTTCCCAGGCCTTTAAGGCCGCCTCGGTAAATCCGGCCGAGTGCCTAAAGGATGAATAGCTACGAAAGCTCGACCCGTTGGATGGGCTTTCGTAGTATCATCACATGTAGATTTAAATATTGGCAAGCACAGCATCAAAATCTGCAAAAATATCATCCATGCTTTTTTTGATCATTTCGAGTACGTTGGCCTTGTATTTTGTTTTGTCCGCTATATAGGTCCAGTCATTTGAGCTGGTCGCAAGGACGTCTATCCCTTCTTGCTTCACCTCGCTGTAAAAATCCACTATTCCTTTGGCCTCATTGGAACCTACATAAGTGCCGCCTTTTCCTTTTTTGTACTTGCTCACGTTCATCCCGCTATGGCTCTGCAATTGAGGAATAGGCTTGACACGGGCCGTGGTGCCCAATTTCGCCGTTTTAAAGGATATAAAATTAACAGTAGAAGTAAAGCCAGTGAATCCTTCATTGGGGTACGTTTTGAAAATATCCATGACCATGTTCAACTCGTTTCCGATCATGATCAAAGGACCACTTCCTGTTTTTATTATCCTCGCTCCTTCTGGCCATGCATCAATGTTATGTAATTTCTTTTCTCGATTTTCTCGTGCTCCCCCAGTGATTACCTCAACATTCTTTCCTTTTTTCTTGGCTTTTGCATATTTCTGAGTGGCCTCTAATTGCTCCATATTGAGTACTATGACTTGAACTCCCCGGTTGCTCCACTGTTTTTTGAAATATGCGTACGCCTCATCTACTATCTCTTTGGCCAAGGCCTCATCCACCTCAGACAGGTGGACTCTCACACCAACAGTGGCAGTAGATGAACTTCCCATGCCTCCTCCCTGATCTTCTCCATACCCGTAGAGGTTTAGGTTCAGGCTAAACTTATCAAGGTAAAGTTGCTTGTCAATATAGGTCAGGGTCCTTTCCTTGGATTTCGTATTCTTCGTTTTACTCATTTCTACTTGAGAAAAGATCGGACTGGTCAGTATTACCAGCGCACAAATCGGTAATATTCGTTTCATGATTTCTTTAGTTTTAGTTTTGGATTCTCCTTATAGTTCAGCATGTTCTTAACCATACCAACCAACGTTTTGGAACCGGTTTTGAGATAAATATTCTTACGATGGGTCTCAACGGTCTTTTCGCTGATATGTAGCAGTTGTGAGATCTCTCCGGAAGTATTCTCCTTAAGTATGAGTTCGGCTATTTGCTTCTCCCGGTCGGTTAGTTTGAAGTTTGACATACTGAAGTCTTTTCATCAAAGTTGAAAAGAGGTCAAGCCAAAATCATCGGGACATTTCCGTATTTTTGATTAGGGGGATACCCTTAATTAACGCCAAATAAGAGTGACATCATTGTTATTCTGCAATCTGGTGTTCGATAGCAAACTTGGTGAGCCCAACCAAAGTAGTGGTTCGAGTCTTGCGATAGATGTTTGTCTTATGTGCTTCCACGGTTTTTTCAGAGATAAAAAGTGCTTCTGCAATCTTCTTTGTTGTCAGCTCCTGCACAATTAACCGAATGATTTCCTTCTCACGATCACTCAACGAATCGGCTAACGGCGGATTGCGCACATTGTCAATCAGCATTTTTGTAATAGCCGGACTGACATAGGACTCTCCGCTCATTACAGCGTCAAGTGCACCTATCAGCTCTTCATGCGTTGCTTTTTTCAGTACATACCCATCCACACCGGCCTTAAGCATATCATTGATTATATGTTTTTCGTCATGCATGCTCAGAGCAATGATTTTGATTAAAGGGAACCGGACCTTAATCTCTCGGACGAGTTTAGGACCCTTTATTCCTGGCAGACTAATATCGGTAATTAAGACCTGTACTTGATTGCCAAGTGTTTTCAGTTTTTCTAGTCCACTTTCTGCTGAGGCGGCTGTTCCTACAACCTCATATTTTTCGTATTTTTTTAGCAATTCCACAACTCCGTCGAGAAGGATGGTGTGATCGTCGATGGCCAGGATTTTGATAGAGGACATTATGCCGCTTCTTTGGCTGTAGCTGAATATGGGATGTTTAGCAGCACTGTCGTCCCACTGGAGCCAGGCTTAGAGTCAATATTGATTTTGCCATTTAGCAGATCCAGTCTTGAGTTGATATTTCTCCAACCATTGCCTGACCCCACGAGCAGATCATTGGTGTTAAATCCGGTTCCGTCATCCTCGAGCATGATATTTACCGAATCTTCGAGAGCCGTAATACTTATATTGACATTTTGAGCTTTCGCGTATTTCAAATTATTATTGATCAATTCCTGTACAATTCGGTAAGTAGCGATCTGGCTACTTTGGGGAAGCCCCAATCCCTCGTCAAATGTGTTGAGCGAAAACCTAACCGCACCATTTCGGTTAAGCTGCGTTACCAATTCTTCAAGCGCCGGCACAAGGCCTTTTTGAAGCAAGGTTTGAGGCATTAGATCGAAAGCAATCTCTTTCAGCGAGACATACATCTGATCCAAAATTTCGTTGGACTTTGATTTTATATCAGCACTTTGATTCATCAAAAGTCTCAAGGCTGATATAAGCTGACCAAAGTTGTCGTGAAGATCCATAGCAAATCGTTTACGTTCTTCTTCCTGAGAACTAATCACCGCATTTGTTTGCTCTGATTTCAGTCTAGCCTTTTCTTTTTCAAGCTCAACCTTGCTTCGATACTGAAACCTTTTGTAAATCCAAATAGCCGCCCCTACTATCAACAATATGGCCAGAACAAGCATTCCTGAAAAAGCCCGGTTTCTCTCAATAGTTGTTGCTTGTAGCTCGTTCTCTTTATTTAGCAAATCAATTTTCTGCTGTTTCTTTTCTGTTTCGTATTGAATTTCAAGTTCATTTACTTTACTCACATTAGACTCATTCACCAGCGAGTCGCTTAATGCGTGAAATTTTTTAAAATATTTCAGTGCCACATTGAAATCCCCTCTTAAAACGGAAAGATCAGATAGACTCTGAAAGATCAGTTTGAGTTGATACATATCCTTGATTTCCATACTAATGGCTTTCGCATCTTTGAAGTTCCGTTCGCTTAAATCATAGTCGGCAAGCTTAAGATAAAGCTTACCCTTATTGTAGTAAGAATCGGCTACTCCACGTCGGTTCGGCACTTGGTTGTATACTGCTACAGCCTCATCATAGTATACAATTGCTTGTTTATAATCACCCATTTCCACATACCCAGAAGCAATGTTATTGATCGCATTTGCCATTCCCAGAAGATTGTTAATCGAAGTGTGCAACATAAGGGCCTGTTTGTCGCACTCCATCGTTTTTTCGAATTGACCCTGCTCATAATAAGCAGCGCCCATGTTGGTAAGTGAACTTGCAATCTGTAGGGTGTCATTTAAATCGCGTGATGCTTCATGAAACAAGCCAAAGTATTCAAGTGCCTTTCCAAAATTGCCTTGATAGTAGTGCACTTGCCCCAGGTTGTTGTAGCACCGAGGGATTGACTCTTTGGCTACACGGTTATCTCCCAGGCGTTCATAGGTTCTAAGCGAATTAAGGATTTTTTTCGTTGCGTTTTCAAATTCCCCACGGTTCACATGGATCATTGCCTGATTTAGATTCACTGTAGCTATTTGCATTGAATCCCTTAAAGATTCATTGATTATCAATGCCTTATCAAAATAATAGTTAGCTGAGTCATAACTCGATTGACGATGATATCCTACGCCGATAAAAATATAAGCCTGAGCCTCACCCCAATCATGCTGGTTTTCGATGGAGTAGCGCATTAAGCTTTTGGAAATAGCTCTGGCCGTATCTACATTGTTGAGGTTTGATCTTATTTGATCCACCCACTCATTAATTTTCAGTGAATCCACTTGGGTGTTTGAATATAAAGGGCCAGCTGTTATACAAACATATAGACTACATTGTAGAATTTTTATTAGGACTTTCATAGGCCATCTAAAATTTCAAACACTCCTGTACAAAAAATGCTTATTTAAAAATAATAAAACACAAGCCTATAAAAGCCTCACCGCCGACTTTGGTAATCCTATAATCTGCAAGGCATTTTCGACTAACTCTCCTGAAATTACTGATTATCAAGCACAAAGGCCAATTTCCTTTTGCAAGTCAATCTTTGATGGCTAATTTGAGGACATGAATACAAAAGTCCTCAGAGCATTGAGCTACGTTGGCATCACAGTGGTGATGTTTTTCAGCATTTGGTACACGATGAAAACCTACCGTGAAGGTGACCCAAAATGGAACTTTATGATTCTGGGGTTTGGCATAGCTATTTTGCTTGGTATGAATCTGATCAAAAGTCGCAAATACTGACTTTTTTTACACCTCAAGAAACTATAGTGAATTCTCCATGTCTTTTGGGGGAACATTCATCTATAGTAAATGAAAAAACTCATACTTATTTTCGGCTTCTCAATGCCGCTATTGCTAGCCGCTCAGCCAGCAGATTGGACATACTCCATCTCTTTTCTGAAAGAATCAATCTTTTATCCTTCCAAATACAATTTTCAGTCACCTGTTCATCCCGGCTTTTCGCTGGGCGCAGAAATATTGCTTAAGGAAAAAACGAAAACAGATCGACTGCTGTCTGCTGAAGTGGGATTTTACCATCACGATTATCTCCAAAACGGAATATTCCTTCTCGGCGGCTATCAGTTCCGAACCAAGGACCTTAAAGGGTTTACATTCTCCACCCAACCCCAGCTGGGCTACTTGCACACCTTCTCTCCTAGTGGTGAATTCAAACTGGAGAATGGTAAATATGTAGAAAAAAGTTCCGGTCATTCCAGTGCCATGGCAGGTGTTTCATTCGGAATTGATTATGAAATAATCCCAACTTATAAATCCAAAATATTTCTGGCCTATCGCGTCATGGCAGAGGCACCATTCGCTTTGGAATATGGAGTGCCTGCAGTCCCTCACACTTTTCTGTCAATTGGTTTTAAGTCTAAAATATCAGCGGAATGAAAAACCTATTAATCATAAGCGGAATCTTATTGGCTGGAGTTATCCTTTTCTCCTGCAACAATGTAACTGAAAGCCCCGAATACTATTCGTGCCAAAGCTTTCGTGCCGACTCATCAGCATCACACCCTAAGGCCATGGAGTTTCAGAGCCTTATAGACCAAAAAATCAAAATGGGAATACCGGGGATGAGCATTTATATAAAAACAGAAGATGGTCATACATGGTCAGGTAGCTCCGGGCTGGCCGATCTGGAAAACAGGATTGCTATGGAAACCTGCCATCCAATGCTGGTGGCAAGTGTTTCTAAGGTTTTTACAGCTACGAATGTGATGAAGCTCCAGCAAGAGGGAATCCTCGCTTTGGACGACCTGCTCGCAGAGCATCTTGAGGGAGAGTTTATGGATGAAATCAAAAATGCGAAAAAGGTCACTGTCAGACAGTTGCTTGATCACACCAGCGGTTTGTTCGACTATCTGGACCCATTGGCCTATGATCTGAACAGTGCAAATAAGCCTTACAGTCATGATTCGCCTCAGAAGAAACTGAAGTTTGCCTATGGCAAATCACCCAATAATGCTCCCGGAGAGAAATACTATTACTCTAATACCAACTTTGTTTTGCTTGCTTTGATGGTCGAACAAAAGACCGGTAAGTCTTTGCCTCAAAACCGAAAAGAGGTCATCTTCAACCCTCTGGGGTTGACTTCCGCTTTTGCAGGAACTACACAAAACCCAATTCCTACGGGAACTCCTCAAGGATATTTCAGTCTGCACGGGAACAATGTGCTTCAGAACAGTGAGTACTGGTATCACAACGATCTGGCCACAGGAGATGGTGATATAGCCATTAACATGACAGAGCTGGGCTATTTTCTCCAGATGCTTTTTACCGGACAGCTTTTGGATCAGACTACTGTCGATTTAATGGTTGATTCTGACGAACTACCAGAAGACTGGAAAGGGTTTTATCACGACAGTAATGGTCTCGGGGTAGAAGTATATGAAACACCTTACGGCACGGCTTATGGACACACAGGGGCTATTTTGGGTTTTTTGACCCTGGGCTGGTATTTTCCTGAATCTGGAGCAACTCTAACTTTTGCCGTGAATGCACTAAGTCCGAAAATTCTGGAGGTGCGCGAAAAATTCGCAGATGAAATAATGGAAGTGATGTTTGAGAAATAGCTAGTCTGTCCCGAATACTGTTCTCGTGGCAATGCTACGCCCGAGCGTCACTTCATCGGCGTATTCCAACTCACCTCCAACAGGGATACCACGCGCAATGGTTGTTACCTTTACATCTGTTTCCTTAAGCATTTTGGTGATGTAAAACGCCGTGGTGTCACCTTCCATAGTGGAGCTTAGTGCTAGAATGATCTCTTTGATTTCACCTGCGCTTTCCTTCACACGTGTGATGAGCGAATCAATTTTGATGTTGTCCGGGCCTATGCCGTCTATAGGAGAAATTCTTCCTCCCAGCACATGAAAAAGACCGGTGTACTGCCCTGTGTTTCTGATTGCCAGAACGTCAGGTGTATCTTCCACCACGCAAACGGTGGCTACATCCCGAGATATGGTTTTGCAGGTGCAATCTTCAGTATCGGCTATGATGTGGCATGTACGGCAATATTTGATGTTTTCCCTCAAGTCTGTAAGAGACAGTGCCAGCGAAGAAGCCGAGTCTTCTGGCTGCTTCAGTAGATGCAAAACAAGCCTGAGTGCTGTTTTTCGTCCTATACCGGGAAGTTTGGATATCTGCTCTACAGCATTTTCAACCAACTTAGAAGGGTATTCCATTTATTCTATGGCCGCTTTGATGCCTGCCTCCGAGATACCTTCGCGCATCGGCTTGAGCTTGTCGTATGGCCCTTTTTTCACCGCACATCTGCCTTTGTAGTGGATGAGGTATGTACATTGCTCCGCTTGCTGCACGTCATGTTTGCACACTTTGATCAATGTATTGGTAACGTGCTCGAAGGTATTGAAGTCGTCATTGTAGACGATAAGATCTTTCATCTCTTCGCTATCCTGATCCTCTGCTACTTCAATCAGCTCTTCTACTTCGAATTCAAATTCCATCGTTTCCATAATCCTGCAAAATTAACAGATGTTATTAGAATGTAAGCCCCTATCTTGCATTGTTCATCGAAATTAACACTTACAAATGAGCCCTCTTCTTGTTGGAACGATCATTTTAGGATATTTCATCCTCCTGATCGGTATTTCTTTTTTCACATCTAAAAATTCCTCTGACGAGGATTTTTACACTGCCCAACGCCAATCGCCGTGGTATTTGGTAGCTTTCGGCATGATAGGCGCGTCACTATCAGGTGTCACCTTCATCTCCATACCCGGGGAGGTAGGTAACAGTCACTTCAACTACTTTCAGGTAGTACTGGGTTACCTCGTGGGCTATGCCGTAATCAGTCAGATTTTGCTGCCACTCTATTACAGACTCAACCTCGTGTCTATTTACACTTACCTGGAGCAGCGCTTTGGTTTCTGGTCTTACAAGTCAGGGGCTTTCTTCTTTCTGATAAGCAGAATTGTGGGTGCATCCTTCCGGCTATTTCTGGTAGCAGGTGTATTGCAAATATCTTTTTTCGATGCATTCGGTTTGCCATTTTGGGTGGCCGTACTCACCACGGTTGTGTTGATCTGGCTCTACACGTTTCGTGGCGGTATCAAAACGGTTGTTTGGACAGATACACTTCAGACAACATTTATGATAGCATCGGTCATTATCAGCATCCTTTTTATCAAAGATCAGATGGATCTCAGCATGGGCGAGATGATATCTGGTATTATGAATGATGAGCGTAGCACTATCTTCAACTGGGACTGGCAGAGTGGCCGCAACTTCTACAAACAGTTCTTTGCCGGAGCATTTATAGCCATAGTGATGACTGGCCTGGATCAGGACATGATGCAAAAAAACCTAACTTGTAAAACACTCAAGGAGGCTCAAAAAAATATCTTTTGGTTTTGTATAATTCTGGTCTTTGTAAACCTGCTTTTCCTAAGCATGGGTTTGTTACTTTATCAATTTTCAGAAGCACAGCAGATCGCCATCCCGGAAAGAACCGATTATCTTTTCCCGCAATTGGCTATTCAAAACTTTCATGTACTTGGTTCGGTGGTTTTTCTTCTTGGGATCACAGCTGCCGCCTACTCCAGTGCAGACTCTGCCCTCACTGCCCTGACGACCTCATTTTGTGTGGACTTTTTAGGGTTCAACACCGAAAATTATAGCCAAAAGAAAAAGCTCAGAATGGGCATTCATTTTGGCTTCTCTATTGTGCTATTTTTTGTGATCCTTATCTTTCAGGCCATCAATGATCAGAGTGTGATTACAGCTGTTTTCGTCGCGGCAGGCTATACATATGGGCCATTGCTCGGGCTCTTCTCTTTCGGTATATTGACGAAATGGGATCTCAAAGATCAATATGTGCCAGTCGTCTGTCTGGCGGCACCTCTCATTTCTTACATCATTAATTTCAACTCAGAAGCCTGGCTGGGCGGCTACAAGTTTGGGTTTGAGATTTTGATATTAAATGGCCTGTTGACGTTTTTGGGATTGGTGGTTATTAGGAAACAAGCTTAACCAGGAGCTGTTTATTGTTGGTTATGAATAAAAATAACAGCACTTACCAGCTCAACTCCTTTATCGGCTCCCAGTAAACTTCCTTCATGTTTTGGACTTTGTCATTCTTGACTACTACGCCTTCTGCTTCCAGCAATTCCTCCATCATGGTGGGAGAAGAAAAATAGTGCTTACCCGTAAGCAAACCAACTCTGTTGACCACCCTATGAGCCGGGACTCCTACAGGCGCCCCATTCATGGCCCAGCCCACCATGCGTGCGCTTCTTTTTAAACCGAGGTATTCGCCAATAGCCCCATATGAAGTCACACGCCCTGTTGGTATCAACTTCACTACCTCATATACATCCTGAAAAAAACTGGAATGATCTTTTGCCATAACTTTAGGTTCATTTCGAAGTTATCTAAATATGGCAAAAAATATAATCATAACAGGAACCACCGGCAATCTGGGTAGCGCCGTGGCTAAAAAATTTACCGCAGAAGGCTATCAGGTCATAGGATCGAGCACCCCCGGAAGAAAAACACCCGATGATGAGGTCAATTATTTTGAAGCTGATCTGATTGATGAAACTTCCTCTCAGCAGTTTTTTGATCAGGCTTTTGACAAATGCGGAAAAGTCGATGCGGGGATCTTTCTTGTAGGAGGGTTCGGCATGGGTGATATATCCACTACCTCAGACTCGGACATCCAAAAAATGATCAACCTGAACCTGATGACTGCTTTTCATTGTACCAAAAACCTCTACGCACATTTAAAAGAAAATGGTGGTGGGAAAATGGTTCTGGTTGGAGCCAAACCGGCGATAGAGGATGGCGGATCTGCCATGATGGCTTATACGCTTTCAAAGACGACAGTAGTCAAACTCGCTGAACTCCTCAATGAAACTGGCCGTGATGACAACATCCAAACTTCCGTGATTGTACCTAGCATCATCGATACACCATTGAACCGGGAATCAATGCCTGATGCCAACTTCCATGATTGGGTAACCCCGGAAACAATCGCTGAGAATATTCACTTTCTGATTTCTGATAAAGCAGATGCCTTGAGGGACACGATATTGAAACTGTACGGGAATAGTTGATTTATTTACTATCACCCGTATTTTCAGTACCAGCTTTCGCCTCACTCTTTGCTCGTCTGGTGGCCAGATATTTACCTGTATAACTTTCCACTGGGAAAAGTACCAGAGCAAGTAAAGCATGCATCATCACCTGAAAAATAGGTGCACCACCTGCAAACTCTTCCAAATATGGTTCCAACTGAGTATGAACATATTCGAAAATGATGAACAAGGTGATATAAACCAAAAACTTAATAACCCCTCTGTTGGTGATCCGTTTAGCAAAGAACAAGGTTGTAAGCATTAAAACGACCAGAAAGGTTACTTCACTTGTTGAAAACCACCATGTTTCCCAATACGGTGGTTTTACAACAAAACTGGTTCTCATAATATTGTCATCGGTCCAATAAACCGTATTGTCGGATTGCCTTACCTCAAAAATATATTTGCCCGGATCCAGATTGGTATATGTCATTTGGGTTTGTTTAACCGGGGGTGACCACTCATTCTCATAACCTCTTAGTCGGTACTGGTATAGGTTGTTATCTGGATTTCTAAGGTTGACTGCTATATAGTCAAATGTCAAGTCATGCTGATAGTATTGAAACTCAAGTCCCTCCGGGATGATCTCAGTTCGGGTCTTTACGTCAGTAAAGGACATCAAATCCACTTCTTCGTAAAACAACTTGACGTCAGTGATGTGCGTTGTTAATCGTTTGTAGCTAAAGGATCGATGTGGAGCCGCCAGGTAGGTCACTCCATCTGTGTTTCCCAACCAAATATTATGATCCACGTCAACAAAGGCACTACCAAGCAAGAAACCTGTTTCTATCAGCCCATCTTTAACTGTAAGATTTGTGATAGAGTTGGTTTGTTTGTCCAGTCTGCTCAAACCTTGCCTATGTCCTATCCATATATGGTCGTCACGATCAGCAATGATTGAATTACAATAGTTAGAAATTAAACCATCATTTCTTGTAAATCGAACAAACTCCTCCCCAGTATATTCAAAAATACCATTACCATAGGTAGCAATCCAGATATCACCATCCTTATCTATGGCTAAATCATTGATATCGCGAGACGGGAAAATATTGTTTTTAGATAGAAGATCAACTTCTCCGTTTTTCTTTATCACTGCCAACCCGGAGGAATGTGCTGCAGTCCATACATTGCCTGCATTATCTATCTGCATGGCATAAATTTCATTGTGGTAGAAGCCGCTGACAGTGGAGTACTGTTGAAGCAATTTGCCGTCATGATCAAACTTGAGGATCCCATGCCCGGAAAGAGATATCCAAAAATTACCGCTACTTTCTGTTTCAATATCACGTACTGGGGAAACTGTAAAATTGATATCAATGTCCAGCTGGGTAATGGTATTTAATTCCTCATCCGCTCTGAAAACCCCATTTTTGGCGGTCCCTATAATAAACGAACTATCAATATCATAGGCAATTTCTGTGACTTGCATACCTCCAAAAGTTTTCTCTCCTACGGTAATAAATCTCAGGCTATCGGACTTGTCTGGGTAGTAGCCTTTGATAATCCCATTATTAGTTCCAAAAAAATACTCGTGTTTAGTGTTTTGGATGGTTGCATGAACCTCTTGACCTTTAAGTGTCCGGTTGGATAGAGGAAAATAATGAAGGGGTTTTTCGATCATCTGCGCCAAACCATTCCCCAGTGTCCCGCACCAAGTCGTCTCCTCATTATCTACAAACAAATCTCCTATCTGATTGCCTGGAAGGCCATTTTCGGTTTTAAAGTGCGAAAATTGGACTGGCAAAGAGTTGTCATGGTTAAAATTGACCTTGTATAGCCCATTGTATTTTGTTCCGATCCAAAGGTCGAGATTAGGAGCTTCATCTATTGATACCACACTTTCATTTACCAAAACACTCGTCTTGAATGCGCGATCTGGGTATTTGCCTGTTTTATCTCCAGTCACGTTGAGCATATACAGTCCATCATCAGCGGTACCAACCCAAAAACCTGAAATTTCTTTCCTCATGGTAATAGACAAAATGCCAACGTAATCAAGAGCCTCTACCGAACCGAGTGATCTCACCTTATCATCAGTAACATTGAACTTCAACACACCTTCTGAGGTCCCCACGTAAAGTATGTCGTTAAAAATCTCCATACAATAAGCCACCACCCCACTGAGTTCGGGGACTTTTATTGGCTTGAAGGTTTCTGAGCTTTCGGTCATAAACTTCAGACCGTTGTTTTGTGTAAGTGCCCAAACGGTTCCATTATCAGCTTCCACAATTCCATTGATTCTATCTACTGAAGACTTTGTGGTGTCCAAAGCTTTGAAATCGAGTCCATTCCAAAGGGTTATAGACCCACTTTGGCGGCCAAAATAGACCCTATGATCGCTGGATTTGAATGAGGCGGTAAAAGGGTCTGAAATGGAGTCATCTACAAAATGTGCGTGGAAGCTCTGACCGTCATATTTAAAGAGTCCGTTTTCTGTACCAATCCATAAGAAATCATCCTGATCCTGAATAATGGTATAGATGTAAGTCCCAGTTAGCCCTGATTCGGGATTGTATATTCTTTGATCAAAAAAATCGGCATAGCTCTGCACGCAGATCGTGAGGATGCTTACTAACAAAAATACTTTTTTCATAAGTCTGGTTAGTTGTCTATGTATGACAGGTTCACCTTGTACTTGTATTTAGGCGGCCCGCCAATTGGAATGGTGAAAAATGGAATGGCTTCATTGTACTGGTTTCTAAGATAAAAAACCATATCGTTATTGACCCTTCCATGCTTCAATATCTGAATATCAATGGTTGTGTTTTGTTCCTCAGGAGTTATTTCATGGGTACTATAAGCCCACCCCAGGTTAGGCGAACGAGCCATTTTATGCCTGTTTTTTTCGACTGAATAAAGTACAATTTCTCCATCATAATCAAAATCAAAATTGTGCTGGGTCACGGACACTACTCCCTCGTCAATAAAAGGATAAATATGTGCAATAATCTTTGGTTTTTGCGGCAGCCTAAAAGAGTATTCATAGGTAAAGGCATTGGCCCCTTCCACATTAATATTTTGATTTGGATTCAGGCTGAAAAAATATCGATATAAGTTTCCATCATCACCCCTTACCCCTTCACAAATCACTTTGAAAACATACCCTTTTACACTGGGATCATTTTCACCTTCTGTTGGGTTGAATGGGCCGAAAGTATACCATTGGTTATCATATCTTGCTTCATTTCTAAACGACTTGGTAACAAGCAAAGTCCCACTCTTAAAATTCCCAATAGGGTCTATTTCCTGAGCATCGGGATCGGTATGAGCCCCTTCTCCACCATAGATCGAAAATTTTGTGATGGAGTTAAACGCCCCTTTAGCCTCGTCGTGTTCTCCTCCTATATCCGGATCAAGAACCCTGATATAAACCGGCTCTGTAAAGGAATATGGGACAACAAAAAAGAAGGTCTGGGTATAATCATCATCTCCCCATGAAAGTGGGGAATCTTTGCTGAACGTAACCAAAAAGTCAACGTTCTCTATTTCATTTGGAACCCGTTGTGCCAGGATGTCCGAGCATGCCAGAATGGACAATGTGTAAACCGAAATATTAATTATTAACTTTCTCATTGATCACTGTTTAGTCCGAGAATTTTAAAATCCGCTCGCCTATTCAAATTTTCATCTTCATAATCGCAACCTTGTGTCACGCAGGTATTGATCAGGGAACGGTGAACAGAGGGATCGCCGAGAAGCAATCTGCTTTCCTCAATGCCGCCCGCTACTAAATAGGATTTGATCAACTGACTTCTGTCCACCGAGAGGGATAAGTTCCTACTATAGCTGCCTCCAGTATGGGTATAACAGCCAATCATTACCTGCAAAAACTCATATTCCTTGAGTACCTCGATATTTTTATCAAGCGTCTTCTTCATTTTCTTAGAAAATTCGCTGGTATTCAACTCAAACAGAACCGGCAACAGGTTATCAGGTTTCTGCTCCAGGGCAGAATTTGCTGCAGTTTGCAGGGCGGTGTTTTTATCAAGGTTAGTGGCTGAAGGATCTACTGTGAACGGCTCTGATTTCATTAGCCTGTTGCCCTTAAATACGAGCAAATAATGATTATCTCCCGCCTCAATGTCGTCGATACTCGAAATCATTTCAATGCCAGTTTCTGATTCTCTCATGATTTGATATTGAGCGGGATCCTCTAGAAACCTTGAATCCGATTTGAGACCTTCAAAATATGCTTCGAGACCTCCACCTGTCGGATCGGGCATTCTGGCTTCAATCTCCATCTGTTGACACAGATAAACCAAATCAGTTTGGTTTATCAACTCTACATTAAAAACAAGTGGGAACTTATTAGCCGAAGAGTAAGTGATTTCTGGAAGAGAATCGCATGAAAAACGCCCATCTCCATAAGACCAGTAGTATGATTTCACTTCATAGTTCTCAGGATGTAATAACTCATATTCAGGAGAAAAAGCCTCGCCAGCCATTACATTCGGCTGTGTCATAACGAGTGAAAATTCTCCTCTGATATAGACATCTACCAGCAGTTCGTCTTTCATCACCACCTTGGTGACTTCATCTACCACGGTCAGAGAAGCTGTATATCTACCCGCTTTGTCGTAACAGTGCTGAATCTCCAATCCATTTTCCTCTTGTCCATCTCCCATGTCCCAGATAAATTGCATTTCCAGGCCATCAAAATCAAAAGAATCTGTGATGTCCAGGTTGATACATTTCACAGCATCAATCTGTGCAGCGCACGGTTTACCGCCACTTTGATAAAAGCGCTCGGCTCCACAATTCTGAGCGTGAGCTGTCCAGACCACTGCAAGTAACCAAAAACCAATAATTATCTTTTTCATATCAACTTACTTTATGATCACCGTAAATTCCGCCCTTCGATTTACTGCATGCTGCACTTCACCACACTCTACCCCGTCTTCACACCCGTTGAGTATTCCTTGTTTGCCGTACCCATTGATAAAAAAACGTGATCCCTGAACGCCTTTGCTCATAAAATAACGCGACACCATCTGCGCACGTTTAAATGTCAGCACATTGTTGTATTCAATAGATCCCCTGCTGTCTGCAAAGGTTTTTATCTCAACTTTCACATTTCTTGATTTCAGCAGGACTTCTGCCACGGCATCCAACTCAGGTTTATATTTTTTTAAAAAATCGGTTTCATCTAAACCAAAATAAACATTATTGATGTCAAAAGCTTCCTGCACTTCCATATTTGCTGCTTTGAGCATATCCATGGCGCGTTGCTCCATGCTTTGCGATTCGTCCACCTCCACTTTACCTAAAAGTATCTTTTCGTCACCAGCTACCAGGTATCTGTAATCCCCGATCTCACGATATTCATAAAATTTATCCTCCACTCTCAACACCAGTCTCTCTTTATTGAAAAACTTAGCATACGAAGAAAAATCAGTGGTATCCGGTACAATTTTCTTTTTCGCTTCCGGAATCCGATCTAACACCACATCTACTTCCTTGATGGTACCTGCATCATGCAGGTCTGTGGTTAGATGATAAGTATGAGGGTGATATCCACTTTTGAGAACCTCAAAGGTGTAGTTTTCATCCGGTACGGTAGCAAAATCCAAAATGCCATTTTTGTTGGTAAAACGCACATCAATCAAAGAATCCTCCTGATAAACCTTGATTTCTGCCTGATTCAATGGTTCTCCATTATGATCGTCAACCACCAGAAACTCTACTGCTACCCATATGATCCGAAACTTATATATATCATCATCAAGCCCGCCATTTTTTCGATTGGAGGTAACATACCCTTCGCTCCCTGTTTCATTACTTATGTATCCAAAATCATCTTTGGAAGAATTGAACGGGTAGCCGAGATTTTCCAGGTGAAAATGAGGTTGAGACAAGTCCACCCTGAACAGATCCCGGCCTCCTAGTCCGCCGTGACCATCAGAAGAAAACACAAGTTCGTCCTGATTCATCATGAATGGAAATGATTCATTCCCTTCGGAATTGATCTCCGGACCTAAATTTATGGGTGTGCTCCACTTATTATTTTCCCAAGTGGATTTATAAAGGTCGCTGTTCCCATAACCTCCAGGCATGTCAGAAGCAAAATACAGCGTTTGGTGATCCGGTGAGATTGCCGGGTGGGCAAAAGAATAATTTCCTTTTAAGAAGGTCATCTTTTGAACATTTTTAATGTCGTTATTGGTTCGGTCAAGGGTGGCCGAGTATAGCGCCAGATGTCCACCACCAGATGCACCGTCAGATTCATTCTGTGTAAATATGATCTTGTTGCCGCCATAAAAAACCAGGGGTCCTTCATGATAATTGGAGTTGATATCCTTATGAAATCGTCGCGGTTCATTCATGCTGCCGTCTTCATTTTCTCGGGTTATAAACAGATCATTGTAGGTATCCACCTGCCAGTTAAGCACATTGGTGAATTTTTCATCTCCACCTCTTTCGGAGATAAAAACAATGTTGTCACCCAAATACGCTGGTGACCAGTCGGCATAAGGGCTGTTGATGCTCCACTCTTTCAGGTGGACGGCCTGTGAATCTCTAAAATGAAAGTGCAACTGATCAATGCTGGCTATCTTTTTCAATGCTCTGGAATCTTCAGATCTTATTTCGGAATACTTGTGAAACCATTTTCTGGCCTCATCATAGTGTTCATTATTTGTCAGGGACTGTGCGTAATGCAGGAGATAGTCCGGGTCTATTTCCTCGCTTGTTTCTATGCCCAGGGCATACCATTTTTCTGCATCACGATAATCATTCACCAGCCTGTAACAATCTGCAGCCTTAAGTGCAAGAGCGTATTGAGTGGTATCTTTATTGTATAGGGCTATATATAACTCTACGGCTTCCTGGTACCTGTATTCGTTAAATAAATTGTCGGCCTTTTTTACTTTGTCGGCAAGGTTGTCAGACAGTCCTGAAGTCTGCGCAAACCCGAGCTGGATTACAAAAATTAGAGCTACCGTTAAAATCAGCTTCATATCTTAAAAATGTCTAGGGTTCCTCAACCTTTTTGCGCCTTTGTGAAATCTATAATTGAGAACAACTTCATGGCTTCCACCGTTCGTCTTGCTCAATTTAGTCGTTCCTATGTCATAGGCATACCCAAATCGTAGAAATTGAGAAATTTGTAGTTCAAAAATAATATCAATGGATTCTAAAGCACGATAGGATAAACCTAACCAAATAAGGTCATTGAAAAGAAAACTACTATTCAAATCAATGCTAGGGGCACTTCGATCCGCTAATTTTAGCATCATGTTAGGCTTCCATTTCACCGTTCTGCTCAGGGCAAGTACTCCTCCCATGGTGACAAAATAGTGTCTTATCTGTCGTGCTGAATTTTTGGACAATTCCCTGTTATACCTGTTGGTAAATAGTTCTGGAATGCTAAAGCCAGCATAGAAGTTTTTTAAATAGAAATAAGCACCCACCCCTGCATTTGGCAGAAATGCGGTTGAATTATTTGAATAAAAAGAGGCATCATCCTGATTGCTAAGACTCACCTGAGACAAATTGGAGTTGTAGGCGGAAAACCCTCCCTGAAGGCCAAATGAAAGATGATAATGGCGGTTTTCAATTTTGTAGGCATATGACCCGTAAATGGTGTGGTTGGTGGCAACTCCGATTTGATCCCGGACGAATAGCCCACCTACCGCAATACTTTTTCCTTTGACCGGCCCATGCACTGCCAACGTCTGAGTATTAGGTGCTCCATCCATGCCCACCCATTGGTGTCTGGATAGTGCTGTGACACTGAGAGCCTCATGACTTCCTGCATAAGCTGGGTTGATAGCCAGCCCATTGAACATATATTGTGTGAACATGTATCGTTGCTGACCTAACGCCCCAGCCAGAGTAAACACGCAAAAACAAATGCTTAGAAAATACTTCATCGGCTTATTGTTATAAATCCATTAATGTTTTTCGGTATCTCCTTATCTCCAGAGGTATTCTTAAGAGTAACCACATAGAAGTATGTCCCATCAGGGACTTCTTTGCCGTTTTTGTTATCCCCAAACCAAACATTATTTATGTTATCATAATTCTTTATCTCTAGGACAATAGAGCCCCATCGGTTGAATATCGTGACGTGGTTTTCAGGGAATGCCTCTATACCATCAAGCACCCAGTGATCATTCACTCCATCACCGTTTGGAGAAAATCCTCCATCTGCGACAATTTGATTACATAAATCTCTGGTATCGAGGTAATTTGGTATGCCATCACTATCACAGTCTTCAGCTCCCTCTATCAAATCTGATAATCCATCGGCATCACTGTCATCATCCAGGTAATCCGGAGTACCGTCTCCGTCAGAATCAACTGGATTGTCACTATCCACACCTACCTCCGTCTTATCAGGTATTCCGTCATTATCTGAATCGGTATCCTGGTAATCAAGTATCCCATCAAGATCGCTATCGCCATTTTCAAGCTCGAACTCATCAGACAATCCGTCATCATCAAAATCCCCACCAATGATTTCAATAGATATCATTCCTTCCACACATTGCTGAGGGGTTCCGTCATCACATACCGTGTAGAATTCGGTGAGCGTTCCTATCTGATTAATCGAGACAAAAGTCAACGTACCATTACTTTCTATCTCCAACTCAAACTGGGCTGTAGATTTAGTCATGACACTTGCCAAAAGATTTTCTGAGTCTATGTCTGTGTCGTTCTCCAAAACATTGACAGAAAGACTATTACCTAAGAGAACCTCATACATATCCGGACTGGCAACCGGAGCATCATTTACAGCTGTGACGATGATGGACACATCAAAGGCCTCACTGAAATCCGATCCATCAAATAACTTTACCGAAACAGCTAACGCCCCATTGAAATCAGCACTTGGAGTGACGGTTTGATCAACGAAAGTGTAATTTTCACCTGACTCAAGGTGGAGAGTCAAATCCGCATCAGAGTTATCTTTATCCTCATATATTAAATCCGATAGCTGCACTTCATAGCTCCCGTCTTCTGGCATGCTCACAGTTTGCTGCCCGGTAATCACCGGTGGCGAGTTGGCACCAGATTCCACGTCTACCGAATATGCATAAAGATCGCTATCCAAATCACCATCATTAACAGCAATCATAATATCGATCAGGCCACTATAAGGCTCAATGATCGTTACGGCATTACCACTTGTGGTATACTTATCAGATGGTTCAATATGGAGAGTAAAATCATCTGGATAAGTGTTATCAGGATCGGAAACCACCAAGTCACTCAACTGAATTTCAAATGTTACCCCCGCAGTTACCGTTCGATTGGTATGATCTTGTATTTGTGGCTTATCGTTGATCCCATTGATGGAAATCTTAAAAACTTCGGTATCACTTTGATCCTCCCCTCCATTGGCAGTGCCTCCATCATCCTTTAAAAAGACGCTTACATTTGATTCACCGAAAGCATTGTCAGCCGGAGTAAAAGTCAGGTCTCCAGAAGATCCCACAACAGGCTCCACAGCGAAGAGACTGGCATTGTCAACGGAAATGACAAAGGTCAGGGTTTGGCCATTCTCATTAGCAGATCCTCCACTAATTGAGGTAGCCCAACCACTGACACTTTGTACTCCAGCATCTTCATCTATTGTAATATCATTTCCTTTTGTGAAAGTGGGTTTGTCATTGATGGCGTCAACAGTGACTGTCAGGTTAAAAGGATCAGAATCTACCGTGCCATCGTTCACTGTAACAGGAACCGTAAGCGTACCATTAAAATCTGTCGCAGGAGTGATCGTCGTGCCACTCACCGTGTAGTTCGTGCCCGTATTCACCGTCAAAGTAAAGTCTGCAGGATAAGTATTGTCTGGATCGGTAACCGTCAGGTCAGCCAGCGCAATGGTCAGGTCTGTTTCTTCATCTGTGGTTAAGGTGGCCTGTGCGGTGATCACAGGCTTGTCGTTTACTGATTCAATCGTGACGATTACATCCTGATCGGCAAGCCCTGTGAAAGCATCATCACTTGTGGTATTCACGGAAGTGGTAATAGTTGCTGTTATATCATACTGAAGGGTAGTCTCTCCTCCGCTTACTGTTATTATTTGAGGAGTGTCCCAGTTCGTATTGTCAAAGCTCACACTGGTCACATCCGTGCTGGCAGCTCCCGTATCATCACTGCTGATATCGAGCGTAACCGTACTCTGTGGTGCTGCATTCAGTACTATCGTGAAAGTCGCCGTGCTGCCTTCAGTCATACTCACAGTCGTCGTGCTGAGTGTGAAGCCTGCAGCATCATCGTCGGTATTTGTCACAGCAACATCCACCGGATCCATGCCTGAATAGCTCGGATCCGTGGACACTGCCTCGGCGGTGATAATATTAAAGTCTATATCCCCATCCACAGTCACATCATCCACTCCCGTCACCGTGACGGTCTGCGGACTATCCCAGTTACTGCTGTTCAATGTCACTGACGCAGGGGATACCGTTCCCTCGGCTGTGTTATCACTCGAAAAATCTATCTGTACATCTGACGTAGGACTACTTTGAAGCGCAATGGTGAATGTACTGCTCGTACCAGACTCTGAAACAGTCAGCCCTGATACCGGAGTGATCGTAATACCAGGAGCATCATCATCAACATTGGTCACATGGATCACCTGATCTCCCAATCCTGTAAAGTTGCCATCACTTCCAGCTTCCACCGACAAAGTAATGGAGGAAATGATGTCTCCATCATCTTCCGGGTCATCTTGCCCTGTGATCGTTACGGTCTGAGGAGTGTCCCAGTTGGCATTACTAAACACCAGGCTGGTCTGATCTACCGATAGCTCCGACGCATCATCTGCAGTCACTTTAATGGTGACATTGCTCGTAGGCTGGCTTGTCAACACTACTTCAAAAGTGTCTATCGTTCCTGATTCTGTCACAGCGCTCGTGCCACCTGACTCTGTTACCGAATAACCTGCAGCATCATCGTCGGTGATGGTCGCCGTGACGGTCTGATCCGGTAGTGTATCAAAGTTGTCATCACTGGCTGCAGCATCGAGACTCGCCGTGAGCGTCACACTCTCATTGTTCAGATCATCGTCCTGCTCGCCGCTTACTGTCACTGTTTGCGGGGTGTCCCAGCCCGTATTGTCAAAGCTTACACTCGTCACATCCGTGCTGGCAGCTCCCGTATCGGCACTGCTGATATCGATCTTCACATTGCTGTTCGGCTCGGCATCCAGTACCACCGTGAATGTCGTCGTGCTGCCTTCTGTTGTGCTCACAGTTGTCGTACTGAGTGTGAAGCCTGCAGCATCATCGTCCTCATTGGTAACTGCAATCGTCTGATCCGACAAATCATCAAAAGCGTTATTCGAGGAAGCATCTTTGACCGAAACAGTCACATCATATGTAATATTACCATCAATGATTGACTCGTCCACTCCGGCTACTGTCACCGTTTGATCTGTACTCCAATCGGTATTGGTAAAAGTAAGAGTAGCCAGGTCTACGGTTCCTTCACTTGAATCCTCAGAGGTAACATCAAAAACGACATTCGAGAGAGGTTGAGCATCCAGCACCACAGTGAAAGTGGCGGTCGTGCCTGACTCATTGGTATTGCCAGAGATGGTCGAAACCGTATACCCTGCCACATCGTCATCTTCATTGGTGATGGCAACCAGTTGATCTGCTAAAGCATCAAAACTATCATCAGATGAAGCATCTTCAACCGCAACTGTCACATTGTAGGTGATGTCCCCATCTACCAGAGACCCATCATCTACTCCTGTGATAATGACCTCCTGCGAGGCTCCCCAGTTGCTATTCGTGAAAGTCAGTGTATTTAAATCCAGTGTACCTTCTCCTGTATCATTTGAATTAATGGAAAAAACAACGTCCGTTAACGGCTGAACATCAAGGACAACCAGTAGCGTATCCGTAGTACCAGATTCATTGGTAATACCTGAGATTACAGAGGTCGAAAATCCCGCTACTTCATTGTCTTCATTAGTAACACTCACAGTCTTGTCTGCCAATGCATCGAAAGCATCATCAGAGGCCGCATCATTGACTGACACCACAATATTGTATGTAATATCACCATCTAGTAGCGGCTCATCCTTTCCCATAACCGTGACCGTTTTCGGACTGTTCCAATCGGAACTTGTGAAAGTGAGCGTAGACTTATCAACCGTGCCTTCACCTGAATCAGCAGCAGTAACATTAAAAACAACGTTACTGAGAGGTTGAGCGTCGAGCACCACCGTAAAATCAGCAGTAGTACCAGATTCGTGGGTATTTCCTGAAATGGCTGAGACCGTAAAATCTGCTACATCGTCATCTTCATTGATAACCGAAACATCGACCGGATTTATTCCAGAGTGGGAATCTTCTGAAATCAAAGGGTAAGTAATAATAGTGAAATTCACGTCACCGTCGATTAAGCTCTCATCCACACCTGTGATGGTGAACGTATTCGTTCCATTCCAATTGGAAGCATTGAATACATAGCTGGTTGGTGAAACAGTTCCCTCACCTGAGTCTGAGCTATACAAATTCAATGTAACGTCAGCCGTAGGCACACTCAAAAGGTTGACATTGAAGGTGGCTGTTGTTCCGGATTCATTCACAATCAATCCGGAATTAGGTGTAATGACAATGCCTGGTGGGTCATTATCTTCGTTGATTGCGGTAATCGATACGTCAGGAACACCAACAAAACCAGCATCACTCGAAGGATCTACACTAAACGTAATCAATATGGTAGTACCATCATCGTCAATCAGGTCATCCAATCCGGTAACGATCACCGTTTGAGGTATGTTCCAATTGGCGTTGTTGAATGTCAGTGAAGTTGCATCCAGCGAAATTTCTGTTGGATCAGGATCCGGAATATTGATGACAACAGGATTAATGGGCTGTGCGTCAAGCACTATAGTAAATGAGTCGGTCGTGCCGTCTTCAGTGGTATAGGTAGAGCCTCCTGACTCTACAACTGTAAACCCGGCAACATCATCATCTTCATTGGTCACAATCACGTTCTGATCCGCCACCGGATCGAACAGGTTGTCGGAAGCTGCATCATTGACTGAAACGAGGATATTGAAGGCCTGATCACCATCTACCTCATCATCATCCACGCCCGTAACTGAGACCGTCTGTGGGACAGACCAATTAGAATTGGTAAAGGTCAAGCTGGCCTGATCAACAGTACCTTCATTGGTATCTGATGATGATATATCAAATACAACATCCGAGGTTGGTTGGTTGTTGAGTACTACTGAAAAAGTAGCACTTGTACCGGCTTCCTGTATATTTCCAGAAATAGCAGATACCGTATAACCCACTTCATCATCATCAATGACTGCCAACACCTTTTGAGAAATCCCATCGAAGCTATTGTCACTCACCGCGTCATTGACAATCAACGTAAATTCAACATTTTCATTATCAGAGTCCGCATCCTGCACACCACTGATGATGATGGCTTGAGGAGTGTCCCAGTTCGAGTTGTCGAAACTAATACTGGACACATTCGCAGTTGCCGCACCAGGGTCGAGACTAGTAATATCAATCGTGACATTACTTGATGGTGGGCTGCTTAAAGCAAAATCAAAACTGGTAGTGCCTCCCTCCTCAGCATAGACAACTGATGGGCAAATGTCGAACCCAGGAGTCTGGGTAACTGCCTGTAGCACAAGATTATCGATGTAGCCATCATTATCAACACCAGCATTTCTCCTGCTTTGTAACCTTACCCTTATACTCCGGGTATTGACTAAGGCTGTGGTTTTGTCACAATACAGGGTCCAGGCCTGGATAAGTTGAAAACCTGTATTATATGACGACAGCACATTGGAGGATGCATCCCTGTATTCCACGATTATCCGTGCCTCATCCAGTCCCTGGTAATTCCCCATATATCCGGAAAACGAAAAGTCCACCTCACCTGCATCTATGGGAATGGCCAGATGGGAAACATCAATATCCTGATAGATTTCAAACGTACCTGCGCCTGATCCTGCGTAAAAATGAAAATCTCCATGTTGAGGTGCTATCTCGGCACCACTACCCCACCCTCCGGAAACCCAGGTCCACCCATAGGTAGTCGGATCCACCTCTGCACTCGGGTTGATGATGAGGTTTTCACTATTAGAAAAGACATCATCGTCGGCATTGGTGATTGATACAGCCTGATCCGGCAGTGCATCAAAAGTGTCATCACTCGAGGCATCAACCACACTTATGATAACATCAAAGGTGATGTCCCCATCTATGTCAGCATCATCTACGCCGGTAATGGTAACAGTCTGAGCATCGTCCCAATTTGCATTGTTGAAAGTCAGTGATGACTTATCCACTGTACCCTCGTCTGTATCGTCGGAGATGACGGACAAGACTACACTGGATTCAGGTTGCTCACCTAATACAACGTTGAACTGTGCTGTCGTGCCGGTTTCATCAGTATTACCGGTAGTGGTCGAAAGAATGAAAGATTGTGTTTGGCCAATCGTATAGTAACCGTCTCCATCTGCCAACGTCACATTGTTGAAGGTGAGTTGATCGCTTGAAGCCGAAGTACCTGTAGCAGCCACAGACCAGTTACCAGATTGACCTGAGCGATAAATCAGCTTATAGTTTGCTGCAGTTGTTGGAGCTGTTGTCAACCCTGCATCCGAAAAGTCAAAGGTCAAATTAACAGCCAGAGCTGTAGCCGCGTCTGTTTTATCAAAGTACCAGATGCGTTCCCATCGGCTATGAATATCTGACAATCCTCCCAGGTCACCTGTATTGAGAGCATTGGTCACGTTGCTGTGCCCAGCAAAAACATAATCATCATCTTCAAACCCGGAAACAGCTTCCACCGAAAGTCCTTCAAACCCAATAGAAAGGGTATGCGATCCGGGGACAGCTTCGTCAGTTGAGGTTCCTACTCCAATGACATCAAAGTCAAAATTACCATTCCCAGAATCATCGCCTGTATAAAAATCAGATGCAGAAAGAGGTAAATCATATTTAGCACTGAGGTAATTAGCTATGACTGCTTTCTCTGCATGATTTAATATTTTTGCATACTTGTAAACTTCTCCTAATTCTCCATTTAGGCCTCTGTTCAAGCCTGTGACTTCTCCTATGTATGTTGTACTTGACGTTTCCCCTTGTGGAGAGTGGGTGCTTGTTTCAGGAACAATACTCCCATTAAAATAAAAGCTAACTTCACCTGAGGCAATATCAACGGTCTTTTGGTGAATCAGCCACTGACCTGTTGGAAATTGGGTTGAGCCTAAATTATTTACTCCCCCAATTCGATCGTAAAACCGACTTGGATCACTTTCTCCAGAACCTCTGTATCCCAAGCTTATTCGTTCCGACTCGAAAATGACTGCATCCCTTTCACTAGAAGGTGTAGCGGTTGAAAGTACCACACCATAGCTCCTATCAACATTGTCAGATGCACCATGTGAAAAAATCAGATAATCATCGCCATCAAAGGTCAAGGACGGTTGATTGTTGATGGAAACATTTGCTGCAAGAAGTGAAGAGCGATTCGTACCCGAAGATGTCGCAAATACAGCACTAGCAGACTGATCTTCCCAACTGTCTACTAAAGGACCAGTTTGTGTAACACCAGCATCAGCCTTAAACCAGTATTTGAGTTGATCCGAAACTCCTCCAGGTCCACGAACAGAAACAGGATCGACATTTAAATCGAAGGTATCCACTACCGTGGAGGTTCCTCCTCCATCATCCTGCACAGTCACGGTAATGGTGGTTGTTCCAATTTGATTACTTGCCGGCGTAATGTCAATGGTTGGGCTCAAAGCATCTGCAGATGCAGCGCCATTGTCAGTGTAGTTGACCGTAATATTGGCGTCTGGTACTAAGGTTTGGTTCGAGGAAGTGACTGTAACCGTTAGCATCTGAGTGTCCTCATCGCTACCCCCTCCCTCATCTACCGCGAAGGAAATTCCTGTAATCGCCTCATTTTCACTTGTAAATTGGCTCGATATTGCGGAAATGGTTGGAACATCGTTGACCGCACTTATCGTGATCACAAAGGTCTGATCGGCACTCGTATCAGCTCCGCCATTGGGTGTCCCGCCATCGTCAGAGATAGATATCGTCACCGTCGTTGAGCCATTTGCCTCGGCAGCTGGGGTGTAGGTCAGGTTGCCACTGGCGTCTACATCCGGCTGGACTGAGAACAAGGCATTGTTGTCGTTGCTCACATTGAAGCTCACCGTCTGGCTGTTTTCATTCGCAGGACCTGCACTGATGCCGGTCGCCCAGCTGTTCACCGTCTGTGCTCCTGCGTCCTCATCCATGCTCTGGTCATTCCCTTTCGTGAAGCCTGGTACGTCGTTCACAGCATTTACCATAACCTGAAGCATGACAGGGTCATTAGAATGGGCACCCACATTATCTTCTGCCAGCAAGGTAAAGGCATCAAAAGTGCCGTTTTCATCTGAGTCTGGCTCCCAATACGCATTGAGACCAGCGGAGATTTGTTCGTTTGAAGTCTCCGAATAACTGCTAGCAGACCCTGAATCTGCGCCGATTCTGAGGGTACCATTTTCTACAGAAAGTACCACAAATGCATCCACTGTTCCATCACTGTCAGTAGCATCTGATGCCGCCAGTATCTCAGCAAAAGTGAGCTCCACTTCTATATCTTCATCGGTCGATTCGACCGGCGAGGTGAGGGAACTAAATGTAGGCGCATCGGTTGCCAAAATGTTGACATTCTGTGTTTCGAATGTCTGCCTTCCAAACGAGTCAGTGATTTTGACAGAGATTAAGCATGCAGTTGGGCTACCAACTGCAGGGGGAATAAACTCTGGAGTCGCCGAAGTGATGTCATCAAAGCTGCCTCCACAAGAAGAACTCCACTCGTAAGTAGGTGTTTCTCCATCACGACCCGCAGCATCTATGAGCAAGCTGTACGATATCCCCTGACCCATCTCTTCAGGCACGAAAAAGGAACTGGTCACTGGTACTTTAGCCACAGGAGCCAAAAATGAAAAATTCAAAAAGGCCCTTATTGCTGCAGCCTGTTCTTGATCAGTTCCTGCTTCAAGGCTGTGCCCTCCCTGATACAGGACCATTCCATTGTCAGGGTCACCAAAAGCAGGTCCATAAACCATCTTCGCCGCTTCCCCCGGGCTGTTAGTTGGAATGTCCGGATGGTCAGGATCATAAACAGCAACCTGAGAACTCTCCCGCCACTCGGCATTGAGTTTTGGCAAATAGATTTGTTCTGACCCGTTATCAGTAGCTCCATCATAGGTGCCGACAAACTGCATAAACTGGTGTCCGGAATAATCATAGGTATAGGGAGCCGTTCCAGCTGCATGACCGTCATCGGTATAGTGCAACAAGGCAGGATCACTCAGAAAATTCATTTTCTCCTCAGGATCGTTGGGGTTACTTAGGTTTTCAATGACACTTACAGCATGACACCCGGCCCATATCCACCCAGCCTGCCCGCCATTGTCCAAAGACTGGTTCCAGTAGTATAAGTTACTGTGATCGGCCCAGGTGGGATCTGCGTGAGGCAAAACAAATATGTCGTCCGTCTCATCTAACTCATATGGATAAGCTGTCTTGTAGGCAGACGAGGGAATGCCTGCCAGGTCAAAATATCCTATGGCTATAGCAGCATTTTCTGTATCTAAAGTCCAGGTTGGATAGGAAGTAAAAGTCACATAAATCGGCACATTAAGCGCATCGGTAGTCGTATAATTGCCTTCAATGCCTTCTTTCCCAGCCCCGCCTACTTTAGATCCATTGTCTTCCCACGATGTGATGACTGCAGCAATTTCCGGAGTAATAAACTCTTCTGATATGATGAATGGCGCGCCTTTATAATCAACTGCCTCATGGCTAAAATCAATACCATCTTTGGCCTTGTTGACGTTGATAGCGATGGATACGGGCACTTCATAGTTTGATGTAAGATCATAGACCAGTCCATAGGGTTTGAGCCCATCTTCTATCCCGGTTGGGTTTCCCATATCCACAATATATGAGCCGGCAGGAATCGTAGTGGGTGTGGTCGATATCCCATCCATGATTGTGATTTTAAATGTTTGAGAAGAAGCATCTTCTCCACCATTAGGAGTACCTCCATCATCTGCCACTGTCACCGTCACGGTGGCTAAACCCTGAGCTTTATCCGCTGGCGTATAGGTGAGCTCTCCAGTCGATAAATTGATAGCCGGCTGCACATCAAAAAGGCTATTGTCTGAGTTCGTTACGCCGATGTTCAGCACTTGCGTCAATTCCGGATCTCCATCATCTTGTGCTGTGAGAAAACCGGCAATGGTTTGAGCTCCTTCTTCATCGTAAGCAAACTCATCTCTCAACAAAGTAAAAGTAGGCGCATCATTCAAGGCAGTCACATCAAATGAATAGGAATAGGCACTGGCACTTTCATTGTCGGCTGCATCGAGTACAGTAAAATCAAAACTGTCGTAAGCATTTCCATTTTCGTTGAAACCGGGGCTAAATGTTAGCTGATCAACCTGAGACATGGAAATGGTCTGATTGACTGTGACTGGTATTCCGCCAAGCGTCAAATCACCTACCGTCTCCAGGCTGGTCACCTTAATGGAGCCCAGTGGGATGTTGTCAGGGTGGGTATAAACCCCCTCAAATTCAGAGGTTGTAAATGTGTATTTCACATCCTCATTAATCACTCGATTGATATTAGATGCAGTAGGCAGGCTTGGTGTCCCTACTGTTAGGAACATGGTATAGGTTTCGTCGGAATACCCATCATTATTGTCATCTTCCACTTTAAATGTAAAAGACTCTATTTGAGCCGAGCCCGGCGCATCATACCTCAACTTACTGATATTACCTACAGATATGTCAAAGTTATCGGAAGGTATGGACGCCAAATTATAGGTCAGGGAACCGGAAGTAATACCGCTTCTCTCCACAATTCGAATGCCGTCAAATGGCTCACCCTCAACATCCAGGTATTGGGAGCTGAATTCTGCCGCAGAAAACTGATGGGTTGCAGATATAGCAACATTCACGGCCTCATTACCCGCGGTGGGAATATCATTGATTTCGTTTAGTGTTATCCGAAAACTTTCTATAGGACTGGTGTCCACTCCGCCATAGAGTACGCCCCCATTATCATAGAGGTACACATCCACATCCGCTTGCCCAAAGGCATTCGCTTTGGTGGTGAAGGATAAAACACCCGTGGATGAAATCTCAGGTTGCACTTCAAAAAGCGCGTTGTTGTCATTGGTCACACTAAAAGCTAGCACCTGTGCACTTTCATTGGACGGCCCTTTACTAATGGCGCTGGCCCAAGCAGCGTTATAAGTCCCAAAGTCTTCATCTTCTGTGATATCCAAACCCGGCGTAAAGGTGGGTTGATCGTTGACCGGACGTACGTTGAGGATAAAAGTTTCAATAGTCGTATTGGATCCTCCTCCGTTATCCTGAACCGTGATTGTGATCGTCACCTCACCAAAGGCTTCCAGCTCGGGTGTGATGTCAATGGATGGTGTTTCATCACTTGCAGAATCTGTCCCATTATCGGAAAAATCATGTACCACATTGACATCCTGTACAATCGACTGATCACTGGACGTAACTGTAACCGTCAGGGTCTGAACATCTTCATCCACTCCTCCACCTTCATCTACAAAAAAGGCAATCCCCTGAATATCATCGTCTTCATTAACTATCTGATCATCCGGAACGGTGATAGAAGGCGGATCATTGACCGCACTTACGTCAAAGGTGATGGTACCGGAATCATTACTGAATGCTGTGCCATCAGAAACCGAAAATTTAAAATAGTCAAAAGAAGTACCAGATAAATCCTGATCAGGCAGGTGTCCAAAAATACCGGCATCAATTTGAACTTTCGTCACTTCATCCCCCAAACTAAGCTGTTCACCTACATCATATTGCCCATTGGCATTGATGTTATCCAGAAAAACCACACCTTTTTTAGGCAGTGAATCAATTTTGATTTTTTCCATGGGGTCACCATCAGGGTCACTATAACCTAAATCTGCGAATGTGATAAACTTAGCAATGTCTTCATTCGTCGAGAGCGTGGTACTGCCCGCCAAAGGTGGCAAGCTGTACGAACTTGAGCCATTTGCCCCATCATCACGATTTAGTACCACCACATCCGGTACAACCATGTTGTTATAAGTTGCATCACCTGACGAAATACTGGTCTGAATAAAAAGCTGTTGGGTTCCATCCTCCACGGCATCATCCACTCCAGTAACATCTATGTACTTATAAGTATTCCAATTTTGATCGGTAAAAGTGATGGAGGTGGGAGAAACGGTAGCTTCTGCCGTGTTGCTGGAGCTAAAGCTGATGATTACATCGTCGGACGGCTCTTCATTCAATACGAACCCTATCTTATCCACTGTCCCACTTTCAAAGGTGATGGTTTTGTTATTTGTCTCTGTTATGGTCACTCCCTTGGTCACTCCGGGCGTGTCGGTACACGAGCCACCGGAGCAGGTAAGCGACCCTGAGCTTCCCTCAAATGTTGCAGTAACAATGTTATTGCCAGAGCCATCAGATACAACTTCGCTGGCCCCTCCTCTATTATCAAAATCATTCCCCGGATCAGCAATTACAACAGAACTCCCATGATTCATTGTCAAAACCGCAGCAAAATCTTCTATAAGGAATGACCCGTCCAGCAGCGTAAGATTTGCTCCGTACATTCTTAAATTCCCCGGGTCTTCAAGATCTACCCTTGCATCAGTGGTAATGTCGCCATACATTTCCATATCTCCACCTCTGATTCTTAGTCTTCCGTCGTGATATTTAATGTCTCCATACAAATAAAGGATTGATCCGGTTAGCAAAACAAGACTACCATTCAGGTTATTTATGTCACCATAGATATAAACTGTTCCCCCGTCATTAACGGTTATACCGCCATCAATAGTCGCAATATTTGCATCAATATAAAGGGTGCCTCCATTATTAACGATTATGTCACCAACAATAGTCCCAATATTTACATTAACAACAGCACATTCACCAGCGTTTACCGTGAAGCCATCTTCGATATTGGAATCTATGGTGCCAGAACCGGCGCAATTAGGAAGCGTGGTAGCTCGTGCGGGAGACATCCCTGCCATAAGGAAAACCATGGCGATTAAACCGAATATACGTTTATGATTTGACGGAATCATAAGGGAGTTTTTGGACATGCGTTATTAAGTTCTGGAGCTTAATAACACTGATTAATCTATTCAATAGAAAATCAAAAATGTACCAATAAAGAATGTTAATTAGGTACTAATCGACAGGTGAGTACATCCGGTAGTTAAACAACCACCTATTGTCGTTGAATGTATTTTGCGCTTTAATCGAGCTTCTGGACAACTGCTTCCTCCAAAATATAGAAGAGATGTAGCGGGTCGGCTGCATTCAGTTTGAGCCTACCAATAACCCTTACCCGCTCATCCTGAACAGTAACCGGATCAGTGACGTAAACTTCTGCCACTGTCTCCGGGCCAGCATTTCCACAGAAAAAACATGAATTGTAAGGAAATCGCGATAGCACAAAATACTCTTGCTCACCGGAAGTCTGTAGCGGAATCACATAACCTTCTATCTCGATCTGTTTGCCATCAAAGGCCAGAAGGTCATCAGAAAAGACAGGCACATCAATTGTCTCATTGAAGAATTCGTCGTATTGACCTTCTATCTCGAGTTTGCTCAGGGTGTCCCACCCTTCGAAAGGCTGCAGCACGAATAATGAATAAAATAAAATAGCGCTTATCATTTCACATTTAATACACGAACCAAAACTAACGAAAACCGTCTTTGTTAATACCTTGATTCATTAACTTAACGATTTTACATCGCGCCCTTCTATGAGCCTCATTATTGACACCAAAGATATTGCCAAAAGATATGTGATGGGCAGTGAAACCATCCACGCCCTTAAATCAATTTCAATTCAAATAAATAAAGGAGAATATGTGGCTTTCATGGGACCTTCCGGTTCGGGCAAGTCCACATTGATGAATATCATCGGCTGCCTGGACACCCCAACGGACGGCTCCTACATACTCAACAACAACGACGTAAGCGACCTGACAGAAAATGAACTGGCGGAGATTCGAAACAAAGAAATCGGTTTTGTTTTCCAGACCTTCAACTTGCTTCCTCGCGCTACTTCTCTCGATAATGTAGCATTACCTTTGGTATATGCGGGATATAGCGGTGCTGAAAGAAGAGAAATGGCATTAAAATCACTTGAAGGTGTTAACCTGGCAGATAGAGCAGATCACAAGCCCAATGAACTTTCCGGTGGACAAAGACAGAGAGTAGCCATTGCCCGAGCGCTTGTAAACAATCCCAGCATCATTTTAGCTGATGAACCCACCGGAAATCTGGATTCAAAAACATCATACGGCATCATGGATCTTTTTGCGAAGCTTCACGATGAGGGCAACACTATCATCATGGTGACGCATGAAGAAGACATAGCAGAATATGCTCATAGGATAATTAGGCTAAGAGATGGCCTGATTGAATCTGATGAGGTCAATAAAAATATCAGAAAAGCAGTACCCGCATAGCCATGGCAAAAATTTACACGAAGACAGGCGACAAAGGCAACACATCTCTTTTGGGAGGAAAAAAGGTATCCAAGTCACACGAGCGCATAGAAGCCTACGGCAACATAGATGAACTCAACGCTTTTGTTGGTTTGCTCAAAGACCATCCCGATGTGGAATCTAAGATCGGACAGCAGTTTTATTGGATACAGGAACACCTGTTTACGATCGGCTCGTTACTGGCCACAGAATCAGGTTTTAAAGGGTTTGAGCTACCTCAAATTGCTGAAATACACATCAAACAGCTGGAGGTATGGATAGACAAGTACACAGCCGAATTGCCAGAATTAAAGAATTTTATTCTTCCCGGGGGCCATCAGGCTGTATCTTTGTGTCACGTTTGCCGAACGGTCTGCAGACGAGCCGAACGAAGCATCATCAGCCTGGCAGCCGAAGAAGAAGTTGGACAACACATCGTCCCATTTGTCAACAGGCTTTCGGACTATTTCTTTGTGATGTCACGAAAAATGGCTCAATTGCTAAAAGTTTCGGAAACTCCCTGGATCCCGGGGGATTAGTTTAAAATTTTAGTGGCATGACGGAAACAATGGAAATCAAAGTTGAGAGGATAGCTAACTCCAAACTTGCAAACACGGACCTTTCCAATCCAGTATTTGGAAAAACTTATTCAGACCATATGTTCATGGCAGACTATGTCGATGGCGAATGGAAAGATTTCAGAATTGTCCCTTACGGAAATATCAATGTCAGCCCGGCCAATACAACGCTGCATTACTCATCCACGATTTTCGAAGGTCTAAAAGCCTACCGAGGAAAAAACAACGAAATTCTTGTTTTTAGACCGGAAGCGAACGCACAACGTTTGATCAAAAGTGCTGAGAGAATGTGCATGCCTCCAGTTCCTGAGGAATTGTTTATGCAAGCCATGACTGAGCTTTTGAAGCTGGATTCATCCTGGATTCCCAACGCAAAAAACACTTCCCTTTATATCCGTCCGTTCCAAATCGCGATGGATCCATATATAGGCATCAGACCATCGGACACCTATTCGTTTATGATCATCACCGGCCCTGTAGGCGCCTATTACTCCAAGCCGGTAAAGGTTAAAATTGAAAAACATTACACCCGTGCTGCAGCCGGAGGAACCGGTTTTGCCAAAACAGGAGGAAACTACGCCGCGGCTCTCAAACCGGCTGTAGATGCGGCCAATGAAGGTTACGATCAGCTGATATGGACAGACGCCAAAACACATGAATATGTGGAGGAATCTGGCACTATGAACCTGATGTTTGTGATAAATGACACGCTGGTGACAGCACCTGCTGGTGACACGATACTTCATGGCATCACTCGAGATAGTATATTGACGATAGCGCGAGACATGGGAATGAAAGTGGAAGAGCGACCGGTGAGCGTTTCAGAAGTTGTGTCTGCCATAGAAAAAGGCCAGCTACAAGAAGCTTTCGGTGCTGGCACTGCCGCCACCGTTGCTCAGATAGCCACCATCCACAATGACGGCATAGACTATGAGCTACCTGCCGTGGAGACAAGAAAGTATTCCAATCAGTTCCTTGAAACACTTGACAAAATTAAGACAGGTGAGATCGAAGACAAGCACGGTTGGATTTATAAAATATAAAGTCAAATCGGATATGCCATCGACAGACAGAATTATCAATATGTGACCCCATTATACTAAATCCCGCTTTTGAAGCGGGATTTTTTTATTCATCCTTGATACTCTCAACCGGATTGACCAAAGCTGCCCTTATAGTTTGGAAACTCGTGGTGAGCATGGCCACAGCCATCATGATCAGGCCGGCATAAACAAAAGTCAACGCACTGATAGAGGTTCGGTAGTCAAAATCATTGAGCCATTGGTTCATCCCATACCACGTCAGCGGTATGGCTATGATCAATCCAATACCTAGCAACTTACCAAACTGCCCTGAGAGCAATAACACTATATTGGCCATGGAGGCACCCAAAATTTTTCTAATGCCAATCTCCTTGTTCCTTTTTTCTATAACAAATGCGATCAGACCCACCAATCCCAGACTCGCTATAAACACAGCCAATACCGAAAAAATACTTAAAAGCTTTCCAAAGCTTAAAACTGGCGCAAACAGTGACGCGTATTCCTGATCGAGGAAAGTGTACTGAAAGGGCACCTTGCTGTTGAAATCATACCATACATTTTCCATGGACGCCAACAAGCCTGCAACTTCTTCCTGCGTGGCATTCCTTTTTAAGGAAATACTAAGCCCTCGATAACTCATAGTTTTAACGGAACTTTTTAGTGGCATGATGGCCGCTGGCATGATATCACCAAAACTATATGTGAAATCCCTCATCACCCCCACTACCTGAAGGGGAACATCATGGTAATTGAGATTCACTCCCAAAATTTCCTCAGCATTTTGATAGCCAAAAGACTGCATGGCAGTTTCGTTGATAATGATACTATTGGTTTCAGTACCATCCTCAAAGAAATTTCGGCCTGCCAGTATCGGCAAATCATACATTTCCGCATAATCCTCATCCACCAAATTGAAGTTGAGCGGCACTTTGTTTTTTTCCTGCCCATCAAGATAAAAATTGTCCCCATCACGCATAAAAGGCGGGGCATCCACAGAAAGTGACACCTTATCAATCAAATTCATTTTGTTCAGTTCCCCCTCGTACGCCTTTAACTTTTCGGCACCAAGTCTGTCTGCATTTTTGATGATGATCTTGTTAGACCGATCAAACCCTAAATCATAATTAGTAGTGTAACTCATCTGATCAAAAACTATCAATGAGCTGGAAATCAAAACAATAGAAATGGTGAATTGTAATATTACGAGGGTGTTTCTAATCCCTGAAGTGGTTAATCCCGCTTTAAGTTTGCCTTTGAGCACTGCAGCTGGCTGAAATGATGTGAGATAAAAGGAAGGATAAAGTCCTCCCAAAAATCCAAGAAGGATGCTAGATGAAACCAAAATCAACAAAAACATTGGAGACATAAATACATCAAACGTGAGGTTTTTTCCCGACAGCTCGTTGAAAAAAGAGATGCCCATTTCGGCCAAAAGAACGGCCGCCGCAGTGGAAACCAAAGTGTAGGTAACAGACTCAGTCAAAAACTGCAGCACGAGACTCCTTCTGTCCGACCCTATCACTTTCCTGATACCGACTTCCTTCGCTCTATTGGAAGCACGGGCTGTGGCCAGATTGATGAAGTTGATCATAGAAATCATTAAAATGAGAAAAGCCACAGTTCCGAAAATATAAATGTTTTCCATGCTGCTCACCTCATTGAGCCGCGACCACACATGATCACCCTTGAGGTGTACCTCATCCATAGGCTGAAAATAGAGATTCCATTCCTTTCCACTTTCTAGGTATTCATCATAAGTCATGCCTCTATATGCAAGCAAAAATCGATTTAAATGAGTTTGTTGGATGTTTGGAATGTGAGATCTTGCTGACTCGAGTGAAGCGTTTTCCTGAAGTAATCCAAAGGTCACAAAAGTCGTCCATATCCAGCTCCTGTTATCGCGCTTTACCCGTGGGAAGGAGCTCATAGAAAGCATAAAATCGAAATCAATATGAGAGTTGGATGGAATGTCCTCCAATACCCCTGTGACCTCTACGGGCTTTTGATTTTCATTCTCTCCAAACATAAGTATTTTTCCCAGCGCTCCCTCTTCTCCAAAATACTTTCGGGCCATCTCCTGAGTCAGGATTACGGTATTTGGCTGACTCAGACACGTTTTCGAATTTCCACTCACAAGCGGAAAAGTGAAAACAGAAAGCAAGTTGGAATCAGCAGCCAACACCCTGGTTTCGTCAAAGACTTTTGGTGTTTGACCATCAGGAGCATAGGTCACCAGAAAGGCATCCGGTTGATGTATGCGCACCACTGCTTCAAACTCGGGTACCTCATCCATGAGTACATCTCTCACGGCTGGACCAGTTGAGCCAAATAGGTTGTCCGTATCACCCCAAATAAAAGTTTGATTCACTCTAACAATTCGATCAAGCTTCTCATGGAAGTGATCGTAGGTGAGTTCGTCATAAATATATAGGCCAATCAGAAGTGTGGCCGCAAGGCCTATTGCCAGTCCGGAGATATTGAGAATTGCGAAGAACTTCTGCCGCTGCAAATTCCGAAATGTAACGATTAGGAGGTTTCGAAGCATCTGTCAAGTATTTGGTCAAGGGGTTCAATAACATTGCCAAAATACACAACCATTTGAAAATCTACGAGTTACATGTTTTATTATTACCGTATTTTAAACATAAATGTCCGGTTTAGGCACAAAACCGAACACTCACCAAACATGTATGCTGCCATTTTCATCTAAGATGATTTTGTCGTGTTGTGGTTCTACCAACACACTGAAGCTCTCATCAATTACCCCCAATTTCAAAGATTTCTTATGCTTGACCAAAGCATGTCCACCAACAAATGGGCTTACCCAGTATTTCTTCACAGGGCCCAACCCTTCCAAAACATACCCCTTTGACGGAAACAGATCTTCAAGTTCGAACATCTCGTCATTCCTAAAATCATTCATTACAGCAGGTACCACTTCTTTTCCATTCCTGTCAAGAAACCCATATTTACCATTGCGCTTTACCTCTGCCCATTGATTCTTATTCCTGTTGAAATAAGAAATTTCATCATAAACCGGGCTTACAACCAGCTTTCCCCTTCTGTCTATAAAACCATATTTATGATTATAGCGCACCTTGGCCCAGTCCACACCCTTACTTCCAAACGACTGGATTTCCTGATATATAGGAGCAACAACTTCACGCCCTGTACGGTCAACGAAACCATACCTATTGTTCTTTTTTACAAGCGCCCAGTCAATATTTTTGGTACCAAAGGAGGAAATATCCTCATAATCAGGCTTCACTATTTCATTACCGGATTTATCCAGAAAGCCATACCTCCCAAATACCTCTATCTTAGCCCAATCCGTATTATTCGTACCGAAAGAGGATATAGATTCGTACAAAGGCTTGATGATTTCCTCTCCGGCTTTGTTAATAAACCCTTCCAAACCATTCATCTCTACTTTGGCCCACTGTACCCCTTTAGACCCAAAATAGCTGATATCATCATATACGACCGGAACTACCACATTACCTATTCGATCTATAAATCCCATCTTTCCGTTTTGCTCTACCAGCGCCCACGATGACTGAAACGAGCCAAAAGGTTTGATCCTATCGTATTCCGGGTTCACCACGATCTTGCCTTCCTTATCTATAAAACCGTACCGTCCATAAATCGAAATAAGCGCCCAGTTGCTGTTGCCGTGCTCGCCAAAACTCCAGACCCTATCGTATATGGGCTGCACCACCTCGTTACCCGTCCTATCGATAAAACCGACTTTTCCGTTTTGCTTGACCAGTGCCCAGCCAGAGTGGCCTTTGGTGCCAAAGTCCGTGATATAGTCATATCTATCTCTGAAATTTTCGTCTTGCGCATGTGCAAAAGAGAAAAAGGCGAGCACTATAGCTAGAATGAATATTCTCATACTGAAAAAAGATTATGTCCTAATGACAAGATAATCGCCTGATGGTTTCCTGAGAGCAAAATTATCTAACTCAAAAAACATGAAAAGGGCCAAAAGCCCAGGTCTGAGACCGCTCTGACCTGAGCCTGGGTCGGCTCAGACGGGCGCGAGGTGGATGTGTGAGGTGGACATTTGGGCGGTCTAGTGAGGTTCTGACCTCCACATTTCTGACAATGTGTCACAATAACACTGACATGAAGAGGCAAATAACCTGTTGGCACAACCATTGATTAATCCCAATTGAATTTTAAAAAATCATCTAAATAAATAATAATGGGAAAAATTATTGGCATAGACCTGGGAACCACCAACTCATGTGTGGCGGTAATGGAAGGAAATGAGCCTGTAGTTATTCAAAACAGCGAGGGGCACAGAACCACTCCTTCTATTGTAGCTTTTTTGGACAATGGAAATGGAGAACGTAAAGTAGGTGATCCTGCAAAACGTCAGGCTATAACCAATCCTCAGAATACAATCAGCTCTGTGAAGAGATTCATGGGTAAAAAGTTCTCTGAGGTGTCGGCGGAAAGAAAAAATGTGTCTTACGGTTTGGAGGCTGGCAGCAACGACGTTGTGAGAGTAAAAATTGGAGACAGAAATTATACTCCACAGGAGATTTCAGCAATGATCCTTCAGAAAATGAAGTCAACAGCTGAGGATTTTCTTGGACAGGAAGTGACCGAAGCGGTAGTAACCGTACCGGCATACTTCAACGACGCTGAGCGTCAAGCTACCAAAGAAGCTGGTCAGATTGCTGGCTTGGAAGTAAAGCGAATTATCAATGAGCCAACTGCTGCTGCACTGGCTTACGGTCTGGACAAGAAAGATGCAGACATGAAAATCGCCGTGTATGACCTTGGTGGTGGTACATTCGATATTTCAATACTGGAGCTAGGCGATGGTGTGTTCGAAGTGAAATCAACTAACGGTGATGTACACCTGGGTGGTGATGACTTTGACGGTGTGATCATCAACTGGTTGGCAGAGGAATTTTTGAAAGATGAGAACATCGATCTGAGAAAAGATCCTATGGCACTTCAGAGATTGAAAGAAGCTGCCGAGAAAGCTAAAATTGAGCTTTCAAGTTCTTCTTCTACAGAGATAAACTTGCCTTATATCATGCCAGTTGACGGCATTCCAAAGCACCTTGTTCGAACGCTTAGCCGAAGCAAATTTGAGCAATTGAGTGAGGATTTAGTGAGAAGGTCTATGGAACCTTGTAAGACAGCTTTGAAAGATGCAGGTCTTTCATCTTCAGATATCGACGAGGTAATCCTCGTGGGTGGATCTACACGTATTCCGAAGATTCAAGAAGAGGTTGAGAAATTCTTCGGCAAGAAACCATCGAAGGGTGTAAATCCAGACGAGGTTGTGGCGATCGGTGCTGCCATACAGGGTGGTGTATTGACTGGTGAAGTAAAAGACGTTCTTCTGCTTGATGTGACTCCACTTTCTCTTGGTATCGAAACCATGGGTGGTGTGATGACCAAATTGATCGAGGCAAATACAACTATCCCGAGTAAGAAGTCTGAGACTTTCTCAACAGCTGCTGACAATCAGCCATCTGTAGAGATTCACGTTCTTCAGGGTGAGCGCCCTATGGCCAAAGATAACAGGACGATTGGTAGATTCCATCTTGATGGCATTCCGCCAGCACCACGAGGCGTACCTCAAATCGAAGTTACATTCGACATTGATGCCAATGGTATCCTAAATGTATCAGCCAAAGACAAAGGCACTAACAAAGAGCAAAAGATCAGAATCGAAGCATCTTCAGGCTTGACTGATGATGAAATCGAAAAAATGAAGCAGGAAGCTCAGGCCAATGCCGACGCTGATAAAGCTGCGAAAGAAAAGGTAGAAAAAGTGAATCAGGCTGATTCTTTGATCTTCCAAACTGACAAGCAGTTGAAAGAGTACGGAGATAAGCTATCTGAGGGTAACAAAACCGCGATCGAAGGCGCGTTGACCAAGCTGAAAGAAGCACATGCTGCTCAGGACCTTGCTGGTATAGACACTGGAATGGAAGCACTGAACAAAGCATGGGAAGCTGCTTCACAAGAAATCTACGCTGCTCAGCAAGCAGCTGGAGGTGCAGAAGCTGCTCAGGGAGCAGATCCTGCTGGTGATGCAAACGCCAGTGCTGATGGAGCAGATGATGTTTCTGACGTAGAGTTCGAAGAGGTAGACGAAGAGAAGAAGTAGTCGCAATGCGAACAGTAGATAGCCTTCGAGCAGAGGGCTGTCCCTTGACTTCAGGCTTTTAGTTAGGAGTAATCCGGGCCGTTTCTTATAGTCACCCTATTCATATAGATAATAAAAACCCTTCCCGTTAATTCGGGAAGGGTTTTTAATTAACTGTATTCCCGAACGGGATCTCCTCGAATAAATAATATCTGCTCCGTTCATAATCATATTTAAGAACCGTTAATAATTCGGCTCTAAAATCATATTCAAACGACTTCGCATCAAGTTCGGATTTAAGCTTCGCGAAATCGTAACTCTTTAATCTACTTGCAAGTGTAAGGTGTGGCACGCTTGGATAGAAAAATTTCTTAACTCTTGAGTTGCTACTTTTAAAGGAATCAAACTCCTTAGTAAGTACAGAAAACTCCTCCTTATTATCCACTTTCATAAAAACCGTTCTGGTATTAGAAAAATAACCAAAACCCCGAATAGCGACTACCATCGGCTTTATTTGGCGCACCTTTGATTTAACCTGCTCCAAAACCCAAGGCTCATCCTCCTTCCTAGCGAAAAAAGTATTAACTGTTATATGAGCAATAGACCCATAATATTTATAAGGTCCATATCTATTAAGCAAAATTTGCTTTGTTTTTGAGACTAAAACCTTAAGATCGTCTGGTGGTGATATAATATTCAAAAAAAGTGAAAGATTACCCATCAAAGAGTATTTCGCTGAACCAACGATTTCAAGTTAAACAAAATTCTCTCCTTTCTTAATCAGTTTGTTTAATACGCTAACGAATGTTGTAGTAGTTATCTTGATTTAAGCAGTCTTAGCAGAACAGCGCATAAAAAAAGCCTCTTAGAAATATCTAAGAGGCTTAATAATAAACTGGCAACGACTTACTCTCCCACCTGTTACGGCAGTACCATCAGCGCTGGTGGGCTTAACTTCTCTGTTCGGAATGGAAAGAGGTGGACCCCACCGCAATAATCACCATAAAATCTTTGGTTTAGTGACCCCAGGCTACGCGCCCCGCCACAATAACAACCATAAAATCTTCAAGACACGTTCGTCTTGTATTTCTTAAGGTAGTAACGCTCAGATATCAAAACCTGATTGTTCTACCAATTGACATAATCAGTGAAAGATTCATTGTTTCCTTTTATAGAAAAAGGTAAAATCAAAACGAGCTTATCGCATGAGCACACTTGCATAAATGTGCTACAAGAAAGCTTACGGGTAATTAGTACTACTCAGCTATGACATTACTGCCTTTACACCTATAGCCTATCAACGTCATCATCTATAACGTCCCTTAAAAGAAATCTCATCTTGTAGTGGGTTTCGCGCTTAGATGCTTTCAGCGCTTATCCCTTCCCAACATAGCTACCCAGCAATGCCCCTGGCGGAACAACTGGTACACCAGCGGTTAGTCCAACTCGGTCCTCTCGTACTAAAGTCAGATCTACTCAAATTTCTTACGCCCACAACAGATAGGGACCGAACTGTCTCACGACGTTCTGAACCCAGCTCGCGTGCCACTTTAATGGGCGAACAGCCCAACCCTTGGGACCTTCTCCAGCCCCAGGATGTGACGAGCCGACATCGA
>JBDVMP010000084.1:0-21880 GCA_039970095.1 Cyclobacteriaceae bacterium | reverse complement strand
CTCTTTTTGGCTCTGTTTCAGCCGGCAAAATCTCTATCGGAACTTGTCTTGCATAATGACTACCCATCCGATCAACTGAAAAAAATTTGCGATGACCAATCAAGGGTCTTCATTTTTTGGGAGGGGTTGTGCAACAGCTACACTTGTTAGTCTCCATGTTTCATTTGCTCCGTTATTGGGTTCTGATGTTGAGAAGTTGTTCAGTCTTCATGAGCTTCTTCTAGCCGTTAATGCCAGATAGCAACGTTCAGTTTAGAGGTACACAAATCGTTGAGAAGTCGAGTACCACCAAATTATGTAGATCACCAAGCCAATTGTTATCATTGAATAGATTGCCAAGAGGATTTTACGTTTTGCTGTTAGTCCGTCCGTTCTCCAACAAACTCCTATGGTTGTTCCCCAAAATGCTACATAGAGTATTCCGATCGTTGGTATGCTATAATAACCGATTAAAGCGATGGTAAGGAATGGGTAGACAAAAGAATTAGGTTCAGTTGTCATGGCGTTCGCAAGAGTTGAAATAACGGTTCCAATAAGAATCACAATTGGAGGAATTGCCAATAAGTTGATTAAGTCTAAAAGATGCTAATTTCATCTGCGATTTGAAGTGATGGAGCCTAACAACCCAATAAGCGCACTAGTGCGCTTATTGGGAATTATACTTTAGCCTACTGACTTATACGTCCTGATGATGCCCAGGACGGCCAGCACCGTGCCTACCACCAGCGAGGCGTAATATGCACCTTCGCCCATGGTATAAGATCCACTAAGTTCGTTTGTGATCATTTGTCCTACTCCGGCTTTTGGAGAGTGCGTCACTGCCCAGTAGATTACAAATGCCCCAACTGCTATCAATACAATTCCTCTTACTAATCCGCTTTTCATAATTTCGGTTTTAGGGTTCAATACTTCGTTAAAACTTACCACAGGTTCGCCACGTGGCTATCATGCTGAGAGCCGCACTACACCACGCAGTGATCACCGCCTCCTCACAAGGAGAGAAAGTTAGCTAAAATCTATTTGGCTTCCCATTTGTTGTTCGCGCTGATAGCATCTGGCCCATTGAGTGTTTTCAGTTCGATCGTAGAAATTTCTTTGTCAGATGTGATTTCTTTAGCAAAAATGCTGGAACCTTTCCACACGGACGGGCTGGTCATTTCGGAAGATACTGAGCCATCGGTGTAGGTCACCTCTATTTCCACAGCTATTGGGAATCCGCCCAGGTTTTCTATTGTCAGCTTTCCATCTTCAAATGACCTGACAGCTACATCCGGATATCCGAAATCAAAATACCATCGCTTCCAAAACCAGTTTAAGTTTTGGCCGGAAACGTCGTTGAACGTAAAGAAAAAATCGTAAGGAGAAGGGTGCTTGTACTTCCACCTGTCCATGAATGCCTGCAGACATTTGTCAAACAAGTCTTTGCCAAGCAGGTGAAGCAAAGCGTGGTAAGACTGGGAAGAAATATCGTAAGATATGGTGCCGTAGGTTTTGGGAATGGAATAGGTCTCCACCATGAGCGGAGGGTTGCGGCTCGATGCAAATCGCGTTCGGCCTCTATATGACTCCAGGTCAATGTCTGTAAAGTAATCTTCGGAAAATTCGGCCATGCCCTCGTCCATCCAGGCGTATCGTTTCTCATTGATACCCATCAGAAAAGGGAAATACATGTGCATCATTTCATGAAAGGTGAGCAGCTTGTTGGCTTCATAGTCAGAGTAGGGTACTCCCTCCGCCTTGTAGTTGGTGCGCATTTGGTCATTGCACATTCCGGCAAACTCCATGCCTCCGCCGTGCTCTCCATTGAAAGCCACGAAGTGTTTGAATGGAAAAGGGTAAACCGGAAATTCATTGTGAAAGGAGTTGAGTGCCTCTTTTTCTATCGTTAGCACATCGCCAAAAGGTTCGTTGGCAGCAGGGTATGCGGAGTTGAGAAAATAAGTGCCGTACTTGTCGGTGTATGTGGCAGCCTCCCATACATAGTGATCAGAAAACGCAAAGGAGAAATCAGGAAAGCTATCCACCGAGTACTTCCAAATGTTGCCATCCATTTTGAGTCCTTTTTTGAGATCCTTTTTCGTGATGATGGGCGTATTTTCGCTTGTGCCTTTTGCTTCTGCCAGTCTGCTTAGTATCTTTTTAGGATAAATCTCGTCGCTATTTATAGGTTCGGCAGAAGCCCAGATCACAAAGTTGTCGGGTATTTCTACTTCTATGTCAAAGTCGGAAACATCGTGGTAAAATTCAGCTTTTCCGTCGAAGTTGATATTGTCCCAGCCAAACAGGTCGTCGTAAACGGCCATCTCAGGATACCAGTAGCCTACGAGCATGCTTGTTTCGTCAAAGGCTCCATCTCTGTCCACTTTTTCAGGTATGGTTATGCTCCAGTCTATTTCCAGCGTCACCGATTCTCCCTGTGCCAAAGGTTTATTTCCGAGCGAGATGGAATAGTGAGTTCCATATTTCCTCACGCGACTTCTATCCCCGGTGTTCAGCTCCTCGCCATTCACTATCAATTTTTTGATGATCATGCCGTCATCGTACAGGTCTTTGTATGCGTGAAAGCCAACAGTTCTCAACATGCCCGGAAAGTTATTGAAGTAGGTGATCGTGGCAGATGCCGTCAGCTGACGCGTGGCTGGATCTACCTTCGCTTTGATGTCATATTCCGACCTGTTCTGAAAGTAAGTGTCAGAGACACTTCCATCCCAATTTCGTGTTCCGTTTTCATAGGCATTCTTGATTTCCAGCGGCATGTGGAGCTTGTCATTTTGCGAGTGAGCAGGCGCCAATGTGGCCAGTGTGAGAAGAGCGAAAATGGATTTCAGTGCTGCTTTTTTCATTTCAGTCATATTAATTTGGCACTAAAGTAGCTTTCAATTCTCAGAATAGAGCATAGCCCTATTTGACCAGCATATTTTCCAGTATGAGTGGAAATATGCGGTTATGTCTGCTCCGTGAGATTCTCAAATCTTCAGTTCAAAAGATTTTTGACCCAGAATTTTTCCATTTACCTGAATGGCCACCTGATGTTCACCCGGATAGTATTTTCTGGTGGTGATCGGTTTGATAGTGTGTTGTTTGGTAAGGCTTTTTGACTCACCGGGTTCCAATTTGAGATTGCTCAATTTAAATACCTTGGGAGTGAGCTTGCCATTCGCTTTTTGATGATAGATGATGTAGTCTATCATCAAATCAGTTGTTGATTTTCCGATGTTGCTCAGGTCAAAGGTGATCTTAAATTTATCGCCAAGCGTTACAGATTTTGGGAAACTCAGGTTCTTAATCTCGGCGTTTGCCTCCCTGTATCCGAGTATGGCCAGGGCCCTTTCATTTCCTGACTTGATGAGGCCCCTCAGGGCTTGTTTTATTATCCATTTGGTATTGGCCGAAGGGTCTTTGTTCCATCGCTCGAGCAAATCCAAAACCAGATCTGCATTGTCTTTTGTGAGATCGTTGAGGTTGTTGGCTACACTTTTACGCACATAGAGTTCAGGATCGTCTTTCAGGTTTTCCAGAATTGGGAGAATAGGGGAAGGGTCTTTTTTAAATGCCGGCAAAGCTGGCGCCCACGGCAACCTGGGCCTGCATCCTTCACTTGCCAATCTTCTCACGTGTACATTCTTATGTTTCGACCAATCGCGCATTCGCTTCATGGTGAGGTCTTCATATTTCATGATGAATGGCCGAATGGCAAACTCTGCACTGCCGAGCTGAGTAAATACCTCCAAGGCATCCAGTGCAATGTCCGGGTTATCCTGTCCATGATGGAGTACAAACTCCGCATAAACCAACCCGTCAAAACTTTGTTTACCGTCACTTGCAGCTTTGAGGATCTCGACGGCCTGCCCAAAGTCCTGAGGCAAGCACTTGCCCACTGCCAGACTTACTTGTTTCATCCTTTCTTTGAGCTCCATGGCTTCCCACTCGGTGGTGTAGATGTGGTCCAAAAATTTAGGCTGTGACCAGTCTGGATATACCCTGGAAATAGAGGCACCAAACGCCTCGAGGAAAGGAAGCTGCAAAAATCTGTCTTTCAGTGGTTCGGCCATTTCGTTTTATGATTTAGAGTAGTGTAAAAAAGTGACTCCCGATTCGTAAGTCTTACTCCCGATGAGTTTTAAACTGGCTTTAACAGGATGATCTGCAAACAGAGGGATGCCATCTCCTAAAATCACGGGCATCACGAAAATCCAATATTCATCAACCAGATCCAGGTTGTGCAACAGGGTATTCACCTGACCCCCGCCTATCAGCCAGATATCCTTGCCAGGCTTCTCCTTCAGAGACTTTATGTGTTGCTCAAAGTCTGCCGAGACAAAAGTGACATGCTCATCTTTGGTTAGCTCCTGATTGTTGGTATAGACGAAATTTTCCTGCTCCGTATAAGGAAATGCTACGGGAAACGAAAGCACCTGCTGGTAAGTACTATTTCCCATGATGGTAGTGTCTATGGAATTGATAAAGTCACCGTAACCATAGTCAGCCCCTTCAGTGTGCGGAATCTCATCCAGCCAGCCTACCCCACCATTGGCATCTGCTATTTTTCCATCCAGACTGATGGCGATATACATCTTTACTTTTCTCATTGAATCATTAAGTTTTCATTTTGACGAAGGAGATATTTTCCTCGCTTTTTTGTATTGATTTTCACCGCACCTGATATCTCAAAATCGTCTTTTTCTTTTCTTCGGCTACCCTTCTGGGGTCCGAAATATAAATTTCTTTGTGATAGCCGATAATGGTAAGTCCCTCCTTGCGGATCAAGCCATGTAGCTTTTCAATAGAGTGCTCCTCATGATCCCAGGATCCAATGTGCATGATTTGAGCGCACTTGCCTTCATTGATCAGTTCAAACTTGAGGTTATCAATTGCTTCGGATAACTCCGGTTTTTTGTTGGTCAGTTGGCCTGTGGCTTGAAAAAAATGATGTGACTCTACGAAATCGGGCATTCTGATCACAATTTTCCAGCACCATTCTGATCTTGCAGCCTTGGCAAATTTATGCTGCTCTTCCGGTCCTCCGGCTATGAACCAGTAGCATTCCATTTTTGGTACTACAAAATCATTGTCTTCACCTTTGCAAAGAAATTTGACTCCAAAGGCTGTTCCGTACAGCGCCTCCATGGCTTGCAAAAATGGCTCGTCATCTGGTGATCCTTTGCCTTCTATGGATAGATAATAGTAGGAGTCATAGTCTTTGACTTCAGGTATTAGCCCTGCGTGATAGTAGTTTTTATCACTTTTGGCCAGGTCTAGTTTTGAGAGCATTGTTAAGGTTTCCATGATTTAATCTTTGATTGACAGGTCAAAGAAACCCGAGCTAGTGACAACCTTATGTCACTCTATTTTACAGGTTCAAAATATTTTTTGTGATGCTCAAAAGTTTGACTCGCTTTTTGAGCTACCATGCCCTGGAGTTCCGGAGGCGAAACCACAGTGGCATAGGCACCAAACATCATAATCCATTGGGCCACAAACTCGTACCTTGGGGTGATAAATTTCATTTCTATGCCTTCATCGGTGACTTTTTCTTCGATAAAGCCATAATGAAACCGCTGCTCGCTTATGTACCTGATCACATCTTTGCTAAACAGGATGGTGGCTTCTTTTGCATCCGACCCCTCAGTCATGCCGCGAGTAAATTTTAGAAAGTCGGGGTGGTTGTCGGGATCAAATGTTTCATTCGTGATATTCAGCTTGTGAATCCTGTCTGTTCGGAAATCCCGCAGGTCTTGTCTCATCTGACAAAACCCGATCATGTGCCATCGGCTGGAATAATACACCAGGCCAAGGGGCTCCACCTTTCGGTTAGTCGTGCTGTCGTTGTAGTTGGAATAATAAGTTATGTCGAGAACTTTCCTGGCTACCAGAGCGGTCTGTATCTGATTGATATTGGAGTCAGGGAAGCCCTCCGTTCGATTCATTGGAGAGGCCAGAATTTCCACTTTGTTTTCCAACGTTTCCAGAAAGTCTCGATCCGAATATTTTAGTACCGACCTTATTTTCAACATCGCTTCACTTACGAGTCTGTTGGTTTCAGCATCCGCATTTTGATTGATGAGCTTGGCGGCCAGCAGCAGGGAGGCGGCTTCTTCACGGCTAAACATCACCGGAGGTAAGCGATAGCCTTCGACTATAAAGTAGCCCTCTCCGGCATCACCTCCTATGGGAACCCCAGACTCCATCAGCGCTTTTATGTCCCTGAAAATCGTGCGTCTGACCACCCCAAATCTGTCTTCTAGCTCTTCAATCGGCACTCTGGATTTCCCTTGCAGATGTATGAGTATGGCTGTAAGTCTGTCTATGCGATTCATCTATTCAAATTTAGGTTTATTCCGTTTCAAAACTTTATTCTCTTTATTAAGAACTTTTCAAAATATTAGTTGTCCCTTCTGCCTTTCGTGTCTTACTTTTGCGTCAATTTGGACTCACACAAAAACCACCACATCAAATGCCGAAAGACTCCAGTATCAAGTCAGTACTAATAATTGGGAGCGGACCGATCATCATCGGACAAGCTTGTGAGTTTGATTATTCAGGCTCTCAGGCATCAAGATCCTTAAGAGAAGAAGGAATAGAAGTAACCCTTATCAATAGCAATCCAGCAACAATTATGACCGATCCGGTTACTGCGGACAATGTCTATTTGAAGCCCCTCACAAAAAAGTCTATCAAGGAAATACTGGAGCAGCATAAAATTGATGCTGTGCTACCGACCATGGGAGGCCAAACTGCCCTCAACCTGGCAATAGAGTGTGACAAGGCTGGAATATGGGATAAGTATGGAGTGAAGATGATAGGTGTGGATATCGGAGCGATAGAGACCACAGAGGATAGAGAAAAGTTCCGATTGAAAATGCAAGAAATCGGGGTAGGCGTGTGTAAAGGAGAAACCGCCACGTCGTTTCTCAAAGGAAAAGAAATAGCTCAGGAAATCGGATTCCCATTGGTGATTCGTCCGTCTTATACACTTGGTGGGTACGGTGGAGGATTTGTGAATACTCCAGAGGAATTTGATAAGGCACTAAACGCCGGACTGCAGGCGTCTCCAATCCACGAGGTGCTGGTAGAGCAAAGTATTCTGGGGTGGAAAGAATATGAGCTTGAGCTGCTTAGAGACAACATTGGCAATATCATCATCATTTGTTCTATCGAGAACTTTGACCCGATGGGAGTGCACACGGGTGACTCCATCACTGTAGCTCCTGCTATGACTTTGCCTGATACAGTATATCAGAGAATGCGCGACATGGCCAAAATCATGATGGATGCCATTGGTCAGTTTGCGGGCGGTTGTAATGTGCAGTTTTCAGTACATCCTGAAACGGACGATATCATCGGTATAGAAATCAACCCGCGGGTATCCAGGTCATCGGCATTGGCTTCAAAGGCCACAGGTTATCCGATTGCAAAAATTGCTGCAAAGCTCGCTATCGGTTACAACCTTGACGAATTGAAAAATCAGATCACAAAAACCACGTCCGCTTTCTTTGAGCCAGCGCTTGACTATGTGATCGTTAAAATCCCTCGTTGGAACTTCGACAAATTTCAGGGATCAGATAGAAAACTGGGTCTTCAGATGAAGTCCGTGGGTGAGGCCATGGGTATAGGTCGCAACTTTCAGGAAGCCTTGCAAAAGGCGTGTCAGTCTTTGGAGATCAAGAGAAATGGGCTTGGAGCAGACGGCAGAGAGCTAAAAGACCAGCAAGAAATTCTTTACAGTCTGGAGAACCCAAGCTGGAATAGACTTTTCCATATCTACGATGCGTTCAAAATGGGTATTCCATTCAAAACTATCCATAAGTTGACCAAAATTGATCCGTGGTTCCTGCATCAGATAGAGGAATTGCTGTATTTGGAAAAGGACATTGAGAAGTACACTTTGGATGAGCTTCCGAAGCAATTGCTTAAAGAAGCCAAGGAAAAAGGGTATGCCGACAGGCAGATAGCACACTTGGTAAAATGTCTGGAAAGTGAGGTTTACACCAAGCGAAATGAGTTGGGCATTAAGCGTGTTTATAAGCTTGTTGATACCTGTGCAGCGGAGTTTGAAGCACAGACACCTTATTACTATTCAGCTTTCGATGAGGAGAATGAATCTGAAGCCACGGATAAGAAAAAAGTGGTTGTACTCGGTTCTGGGCCTAATAGAATCGGTCAGGGTATTGAGTTTGACTACTCATGCGTGCACGGTGTGTTGGCTGCCAAAGAGTGCGGTTACGAGACGGTCATGATCAATTGTAACCCAGAGACAGTTTCTACTGACTTTGACGTGGCAGATAAGCTTTACTTCGAGCCTGTGTTTTGGGAGCATATTTACGACATTATCCTCCACGAAAAACCTGTTGGTGTGATCGTGCAGCTGGGTGGGCAGACAGCTCTGAAACTGGCTGAGAAACTCGAGAGATACGGCATAAAAGTAGTGGGTACCAGTTTTGAAGCTCTTGACCTTGCAGAAGATAGAGGTAGATTTTCGGATCTACTTAAAGAAGAAGGCATACCGTACCCACAGTATGGCACTGTCGAAGACGCAGATCAGGCCATCGAGATATCTAAGGAGATAGGATATCCAATGCTCGTTAGACCAAGTTACGTACTAGGTGGGCAGAGCATGAAGATTGTGATCAACGAGCAGGAGATGGAAGAACATGTGGTGAACCTGCTCAAGGACAAGCCCGACGGCCGAATCCTTTTGGATCACTTTCTGGAAGGTGCCATAGAGGCTGAGTCTGATGCCATTTGTGACGGTGAGAATGTACATATCATAGGTATCATGCAGCACATTGAGCCTGCCGGTATTCACTCCGGAGATTCCTATGCGGTGCTACCACCATACAACCTGGGTGACCTGGTAGTGAGACAGATAGAAGAATACACTATCAAGATTGCGAAAGCCCTGAAAACCGTTGGCTTGATCAATATTCAGTTTGCAATCAAAGAGGACAAAGTATATATCATAGAAGCCAATCCTAGGGCATCTCGGACAGTTCCGTTTATTTGTAAAGCTTACCGTGAGCCTTATGTGAACTACGCCACCAAGGTTATGCTCGGAGAGAAAAAGGTCACAGACTTCAATTTCAAACCGCATAAGAAAGGATATGCGATTAAGGAGCCGGTTTTCTCATTCCATAAGTTTCCTAATGTGAATAAGGAGCTCGGGCCGGAGATGAAATCAACAGGCGAGGCGATCTACTTCATTGATGATCTGATGGACGATTATTTCCTTGAAATCTATGCAGAACGAAACCTCTACCTTAGTAGATAAGTTAATAGAGTACTATGTTGAAATTTCTTTTAATAATATTCTTAATTTCTTACATCATTTATAAAGTTGGGGGCTTCTTTTTCAAGATGCTTTTCTTGAAGGCTACTCAGCAGCAATATCAGCGAAATACTCAGGCACATCAGTCTAGAAAAGCTCCAGGAGGGAACGTAAACATTGATTACGTTCCTGAAAACCGCAAATCCAAAAAAGACGGTTTTTCTGGTGGGGACTATGTGGAGTATGAGGACGTAAAGGAATAGTATCTCTTTGTGCGTTCATTAACTTTTGCTTTAGCTTTGCGGCTCACAACAAAATCAACTTATGGCTTGGTTTAAAAGACAGGACAAAGGAATTCAAACCCCGACGGAAAACAAGAAAGAAGCTCCTGATGGGCTTTGGTATAAGACCCCAAAAGGCAACATCATCCACATGCGCGAGCTTAGAAATAACGCTTACGTATGCCCGGACGATGATTTTCATGTTCGAATAGGGTCTAAAGAATACTTCGAAATCCTTTTTGATAACAACAAATTCACAGAGTTGGACGCTGATTTATCTTCGGGCGACCCATTAGAATTTACGGACAGCAAAAAGTATCCTGACAGAATCAAGGCCTCACAGAAAAAGACCGGGTTGAAGGACGCAGTGCGCTCAGCCCACGGCAAAATGAACGGATTGGATCTGGTTGTTTCGTGCATGGACTTTGCTTTTATCGGGGGATCTATGGGTTCAGTAGTAGGTGAAAAAATCGCCAGAGCGATCGACCATTCTATAAAACACAAAGTTCCGTTCCTGATGATTTCGAAATCGGGAGGAGCCAGAATGATGGAAGCAGGCTTTTCGCTGATGCAGATGGCCAAGACCTCAGCAAAGCTGGCGCTACTTGCTGAAGCCAAAATCCCATATATCTCATTGCTCACAGACCCCACCACAGGAGGGGTAACAGCTTCTTATGCCATGTTGGGAGATTTTAACATAGCTGAACCGGGCGCTTTGATCGGTTTTGCCGGGCCAAGAGTCATTCGCGAAACGATAGGAAAAGACTTACCTAAAGGGTTCCAAAGTTCGGAGTTTGTGTTGGATCATGGCTTTCTTGATTTTATCGTTGACAGGAGACAGCTCAAGGCTAAACTGACCACTCTTTTGAACATGCTGAAATAAGCATTTCGAAAGAAAACATTCTTTCGAACATTCGGTTTTCAAAATGATCAAGATTAAGGCCTGATGCCTTTCGCTCTGAGAAGTTTATCATTTATATTTGCCGCGTTTAATTAAACCAAAAGGTATTTAACCTATGACCTCAGTTATTATAACAGCAGTTATTGCGTTTACGGCAGTAATTCTTTTATTGGTTTTCATTCTCCTTTTTGCTCAGTCTAAACTCGTTCAGTCGGGTCCTGTCAACATTATCATCAACGGAGATGAAGATAATCCTGTAGTAGCATCTGCAGGTTCGTCGTTACTATCAACTCTTTCCAGCCACAAAATCTTCTTGCCGTCGGCATGTGGAGGTGGAGGTACTTGTGCTGAATGTAAGTGTACGGTGCTGGAAGGTGGTGGTGAGATTCTGCCTACTGAAGAAGGTCACCTGAGCAGAACACAGCAGCAAGAAGGTGTTCGTCTCGGATGCCAGTTGAAGGTAAAACAAGACATGAAGATTCAGATACCTGAAGAGATTTTCGGTATCAAAAAGTGGGAGGCTACTGTAGTGAGAAACTACAACGTGGCGTCTTTTATCAAAGAATTCGTAGTGGAGATTCCTGAGGACATGGACTATCAGGCCGGTGGATACATTCAGATTGAGATTCCTGAATGCGAAGTTGACTTCAAAGACATGGACATCACAGCTCACCCAGAAGAGCATGACCAGCCGGATAAATTCCAATTGGAGTGGGATAAATTTGGTCTTTGGGATCTGAAAATGAAAAATACGGAGGTTGTGGAGCGTGCATACTCTATGGCTTCTTACCCTGCTGAGGGAAGAGAGATTATGCTCAACGTACGTGTGGCTACACCGCCTTGGGACAGATCAGCCAATGCGTGGATGAAAGTAAATCCGGGTATTGCCTCATCTTACATTTTCTCTAGAAAACCAGGCGACAAAGTGACCATTTCGGGTCCTTATGGTGAGTTCTTTATCAACCCATCTGAAGCAGAGATGCTTTATGTAGGTGGTGGTGCAGGTATGGCGCCAATGAGATCTCACCTTTATCATTTGTTCAAAACTTTACAGACAGGAAGAAAGGTTACATATTGGTATGGTGGTAGATCTAAGAGAGAGCTGTTCTACCTTGATCATTTCCTGGAATTGGAAAAGCACTTCCCGAACTTCCAATTCTTTGTGGTGCTTTCAGAGCCGCTTCCTGAGGATAACTGGAAGGTGAAGAAAGATATGAGCGACAAAGATGGTGACGGATTCCTGGGCTTTGTTCACCAGGCTGTAATTGATCAGTACTTGAGCAAGCACGACGAGCCTGAAGAAATTGAATTGTATTTCTGCGGACCTCCATTGATGAATGCGGCGGTACAGAAGATGGGAGAAGATTTCGGTATTCCGGACGAAAACATCCGATTCGATGATTTCGGTGGTTAATCCAACCAAATAAGAAATATAGGGAAGGCGAAAGTCTTCCCTTTTTTGTTTTCGGCCGTTCTGAGCCGATGAGCGATGGTTGTTGCTGCTTGTAAGAATTTTATTTCATCACGGCAAACACCCTTTTGGTCATGTTTCCTCTCACCATCACAAAGTACTTCCCTTTGGGCAGGTTCTGGGTATCCCATCTAATTTCTTCCTGTCCATGTATTTGAGTTTGTCCCAGGTGCTTCACAAGCCGCCCCTGCATGTCTGTAACATCTATAGATACAGTTTCGTGGGTTTGTCCAATGCGTATAGTGGCCTGTCCATTTAGTGGATTGGGGTACACCAGCAAACCTTTTTCTAAAGGTTCTTTGTTTGCAAGAAATGGCTCAGAAGCACCAATGATTTCTACTTGATCAAATCCATCAAATAGGGTTGCTTGTAGCTGACTATCCGAGGCACCCAGCCATTGGCTTAATATGGAAGCATAAATTTGACGGAAGTCGTATTTCCACTCAAGGTTGTTGTCATAGTTGGCATTTGGAGGGATGATTGGGTTTTCGCCCAGTACTCCTCCTTTCACTGCATTGCCAAAGAAAAACATGGGAGCGGCCGCTCCATGATCGGTTCCCAGGCTGGCATTGGAGACGATCCGCCTACCGAATTCTGAAAAAGTCATCCCGACCACCTTGTCCTCAGTGCCTTGCATTTCCAGATCTGCCATGAAGGCCATGATGGCGTCATTCAGTGTTTCGAGCAGTTCTGCGTGTTCTCCTGTGGTGTGGTCAGAAGCCTCTACCTGTGCGTCGTGAGTGTCAAAGCCCCCAAGCCGGACCAAATAGAGCGGGGTGCGCAAGCCTCCGGCAATCAACCTGGAAACAATTTTAAGCTGATCTGCTAAGCTGGTTTGTGGGTAGTCAGCCTGTGACTTCACCTTTTTGGCCGCTGTTTTCACCACGTCACCATAAAGGTGCGCCTGACGAGCTATCAATCTCAGGTATTTCAGTTTTTCACCAGCTGGGGTGTCTGGAGCCTCTTCTTCCTGATCGTCTATCAATCCGTAAAAGCCGTCAGTGTTGTTGATCACCATGCCCATAGAAGCGGCTGGCCCTTGAAAGAGCAGCGAACTACCATAGCCGATTTCTATAGAAAGCGGGTCGGGCATTTCTTCCGAAGGGTAGCTTTCGGGATAGTCCGGATAAATTTCATTTAGGTATCGCCCTGGCCATCCTGAGTTGACCAACTCGTTGCTGTCTGAGGCGCTCATCCAGATATCTGTAGACCTGAAGTGCGAGTAGTTTTGTTGTGGATATCCGACATTTTGGATCACCCTCAATCTCCCTTCATCGTATAGCGATTTTAATCCCGACAATGACGGGTGCAGGGCCACTTCGCTTTGAGATAAACCCAACATGGAATCATCGGGTAAGACCACATGCGGACGAACGCTGTTAAGCGCAGAGAGCTGATCTAGCGGAATGACAGTATTCAAACCGTCGTTTCCCCCGTCAAGGTAGATCATCACCAAAACCCTGTCTGTATCTGCCGCCATTCGCAGCAAAGATGATAGCGAGCTGGCTCTGGGCATGCGAAAACCCATGGTACCCAATACCCCCGGCACGGCCAAGGAATGCATGGTATGTCTGAGAAAAGATCGTCGCTTCATGGGTTAAAATAGGTTTGTTTCACCAAGTTGTAGCAGCCGCTGAAAAGTGGGCTTCAGTCTGTTTTCTACTACCAATCTATATTCCGTATTTTCTGGGTCGTTCATCAGGCTGAGCCATGCTGAGTTCCAGTAAGTGTCGTTTTCCTGTCCCGATAGCAGAATCGCCTTTAATTCTGCAAACTCCACTTCCGAGGGAGGAATTCCGTGTATCAAAAGACTGGCTTCTTCAAGCATAAGATTCGGGTCTTCAGGAGTGTCAAATTCTTTGAGAAGCTCAATGAGATCTATGGGAATCTGGGAGCCTGAACGAATCCAAAAACCCCAATATATCATGGAGTCGGTGGTAAGTCCGCGATTGGAAATGGTATCGGTGGTAATCCAGTATTTGTCAAAAGAAGGAGCCTGATAATACGCAGGCCATCCGGAAACACTCGGGGGGTCGGCTATTTCGAGCCCCTCACCGGCCATTCTCCAAAGTAAGCTGGAGTTTTGGTCTTTCAGGTCAGCCGGGTCTGTGGAGTCCAGGCCTGTCATTTGCAGCGTGCGCCACATGCCGAAGAGAAACTCCGTGGGGCTCTTGATCATGGCGCCTCGGTTGGCCTGGTCAAAGAAGTGAGCAGAGCTAAACAGAGCTTCTATTACAGGTGCTATTTCATAATCATTGTTCCTGAATACCTCCGCAAGAGGGACTATGACATTGGCTTCCGTAGTTTCATCTATCTCGTGGTAAACAAAGTAGGAGTAGAACCTTCGGCAAATGAACAGAGCTGTCTCATCATTGTCGAATATCATATCCAGCAACTCATTGAGTTCTTCAGCGCCCGTTTCGTCGCTTCTTCCCTGAATCAGTCGGTTTCCATAGAAGGATGAAAATTGTTTGTCTGAAGTTTCGTGAAGCCATTTGTTGAAAACAACATTTACCACTCCATCTTTATCCCAGCTATCCCAATCAAACGTCCACCCGGTCAGAACCCGCGCGGCTGCTTGCACGTCACCTTCGGTAAACTGAGCATTTGGCCCCTTGCCAATGCAAAAAAGCTCTTGTAGTTCGCGACCGTAATTTTCATCGGGCGCATCTTTGTTATTTGAAGCTCCATTGAGAAAAAGGAGCATGGCCGGATCAAGGGTGAGTTCCCGGATCATCGTTTTAAAATTGCCAAACGCATTACGTCTAAGCATTTCAAAATAGCGATAGCTCAACTTTGGGAAAAATACGTCCCATGCTTTTGTGGGAAGCAGGTTGTGCCAAAAGAAGACCATTTTTTCCTCTATTGTAGCAGGTTGGGTCACCATGTTTTGGATCAGCCAGTTTTTTAGGGAGACTACCCGCTCGCCTGTGAAAGTGTCGTTTCTGGCTGCATCTATCCACGTTTCGCCGTATGGCACATCAGGGTCAATAAAACTTTCTGCGGCATTGTTGTAGTCATTGACAGGTGGTGATGGTGGTGACCCTTGGGTCAAAGCCGCTGTGATGGCTTCCGCAAAACTCAATTCACGATACTGCTGCAGGTCAGATTTCCTTACACCGAAGGTGCATCTTTTGAGAAGGTGCATGATTTCTTCATCCCCCCATGGGCCGCTGTACGTTTCAAGCCCTGTGGCTACCGCTTTTCGTTTTCGGGATGTTTTGTCAATCGGGTCCAGAACTACTTCAGCTACCTTTCGGTATTTCTTTAGTAGCTCTTTATAGTTTTTGGGGTGATAGGATTTCAAATTTGGATTATTCATCTATCGAGTGGTATTCTATAAAGATAGTTAAAAGAGTTTAACTGGTATGCAGTGGAAAGGTTGTGAAGTGGAATTTACACCTCGTCGATAGTCATAATTTCTTAGCTTTGTTATGTACAGATTTATTAAACCCTCATGGACCTAAAGCTCTTCTTTGACCCTGTTTCAGATGATATCAACCTCAGCGATTTGCCAGCTTCAGCGATTTGCCACTCTATCTATATCAATCAGGGTAAAATGCCTGATTTTGATGGGCTGGATATTGCGCTGATTGGTTTGCAGGAGGCCCGTGGTGCGGCAGAGGGTAACCGTGACGGGTTGGCCGGGGCGGCCAAAGCCGTACGGAAGTGTTTTTATGAGCTAAAGAGAGGATCAGGAAGTTTGAAAATTGTTGATCTGGGTAACTTTAGAAATGGCCCTGAGCTGGAAGATACCTGCCTGCGGCTGAAGGAGGTCTGTGGGTACCTGATGGAGCAAAACATCTTGCCGCTGCTGATTGGCGGGTCGCACGACTTGAGCTTTGGTCAGTACATGGGTTATGAAAATCGAGATAAGCTCATCACCCTGTTGAATGTGGACAATAAGTTTGACCTTGAAGACCCTAAAGAGTCTTTGCCAGACAGTAGCCATGTTCACAAAATCATTAAGCATGATCCCAACTTTCTTTTCAACTATTACCATCTGGGTTTTCAATCATATTTGGTAGGGGCTTCAGAGTCGGATCTGCTCGAAAAACTAAGCTTCGAAGCGGTGCGCCTGGGAGTGCTCAAAGAAGATGTGAAGGAGATGGAGCCGATAGTCAGGGATGCTGATATGCTCGCTTTTGATATGTCTGCGCTGCAGGCACACTACGCCCCGGCAGCTGTGGATGCGAAGGTTTACGGACTAACAGGTGAAGAAGCTTGTCAGATTTGCTGGTATGCCGGGTTGAATGACAAGTTGAGTTCCGTGGGGATCTATAATTATGACGCAAACAAAGATACCCTCGACCAGAAGACGGCATTTGTCATGGCCACCATGATATGGTATTTCATAGAGGGTTTTTATAACCGGCGGGGCGAACGCAACTTCCGGTCCAATGACTATTTGGTGTACGAAGTGCCACTCGGAGGAGAACCTTCTTCCATCAAGTTTTACAAAAGTAAGTCGTCGGAAAAATGGTGGCTTGAAGTGCCACACCCCGAAGATGAAATTGGCTTCAACAGAAGCCGTATGGTGCCGTGCAGCTATGCTGATTATGAGCAGGCTCTGCAGGGAGAAGTGCCCAACCGATGGCTGAGCACCTATACCAAGTTTAAGTGATTAATTAACGTCACCCAGAAGCATGGCGAAGGGTTCTAATGTTGAAAGGGTAAGATTCTTACTTCCGTTAGGCTTTGCTCAGAACTACATTACTCTGCCGGAATCACCAGCATCATGATGATGTAGCAAATGATTCCTGGAAAACCAATGCTGATCACCGAAAGTAGGATATACAACAAACGGACTACAGTAGGATCCAAATCGAAGTAATTGGCAATGCCGCCGCATACACCCGCTATCATTGAGTCTTTAGATCTTGTAAGTCGCTTAGTCATGGTTTTGATTAGTTAAAAGTTGAGGACGGTAATTTGAAAAGATTAGCTACCCAACTGCGTTGCAGCGCTAAGCAAAGTATTAAAAAGCTTGGAAGCTGCATTGATGCTGTGTTGATTTTTGGTAGCCGTGTTTGTTGGGTCTTGACTCATCGTCGGCTGGATTCGAATGCCTTTTGATGAGGTTTCTTGCTTCTTGAAAAAGAAGTTAGAACGGAAAGAAACCAATAGGGCAATTACTATGCCCAGCACCACGATAAGCGTTCGGGTGCGGTTTCTTTTGGTATTTTGGTTTTGGGTGATCATAATACGCTCCAATACACAACCTCTGTGCCAAAGTTTATAACTTGTTGATACATAAGATATTATAATCATGTTTTGGTTTTACTTATCGCAAAGTGTTCACTACTGTACAGCGAATTTTTGAAACCGTACATTCATATTCGGACAGTTTACAGGATAAGCGTGTTCTATTACTCACCGTCACTCTGATCTTGTCGAAGAGTCCCGTTATCGATGTTAAGGTTCTTCACTCAGTTTTGATTTACTCAGGCCCATTTACATGTAACTAAATGATGAAATTACGAGCTGCATATCGTAGGATAATGCGATTATAAAATTGCACTATTCTAATTTATTTTATTTTATTATTGCTTCCTTTTTTAGCAACAAATCGGGTAAGCGTGATTCATTTGCCGCTCTAAAAAATGGTATTTTACCAATGAAGTCAATACCCATTTTTGGGTATATGTATTGAGAATTTATCAAAATACATACCGGGAAAATTGACAAAATCTCAAAAAAAATGCGATTAATGCGGGCATCCATTATGATGTTTCTAAATATTCTTAACAGCTTGAAGAATAGTTACTTACTGTTTTCAAACGAAATGATTGCAACGATACAAATGGAGATTCATTGTGCAGGGTTCCCAAATTATCTTAAGATTCATTTCCTATTCATTGGATAATTCCTAGAACCCTGCTATTTTGCTTATTCAATTATAAAATCTATTCACCGCCATGATGAATATCTCTCGAGTAAAACCTTCCAGTTTTGATGCTTCTCCTACTGCTCCTCAGAGCACAGATGCACTCAACTCAAAATCACAATATTTCAACCTTTCATTTTATCCCAGTGCCATGAAAAATTTCGTTGGTAAATTTTTATTTTTTGTCCCAGTTTTTTTTATTGAGTTTGACATTTGTCAATGCTCAGTCAGTCCTTAATGAACCTGGTGATCTTACTAATCTAACAACTACAGGAGTTAGGGTTGTTATGACCGCTAATTTCGGCGGTTGCGGCTCGTGCTCTCTTAATACTTCTCAGTCTGGGTTTTACATGGATACCAACTCAACTGACGTAGATAACGAAACAGCACCATTTACAACTGGCATAAACCTCCTTACTGGAAATAAATATGGTCAGGACAGGAGTGGGCTAACGCCAGCCACAACATACTTCTATAGATCTGCAGCTTATGATGATGATGCCTCTTCTTTGGTGTCATCTGGAGCTACAAACAATTTTGTTACTTTGGCAGATGTTTCTTCAGGGACTACTCTTGAAATACTCACCACGGGTCCAAATGGGGCAAGTAGTACTTATATTCGAGGTGATGACTTTACGGTTCGCTTCACTGAGGCAACCGCGAGCAATGGAGGTGAAATTACAGCGGTTGAATTCGACCTATCTAATATTGGCGGATCAGCAAATACGTCGGCTGTGGAAGTATCTGCTGGAGTCTGGGAGGTAGATGTTACTGTAAACTCACTTTCTGATACAGAGGTTTCCGGTGCAAGTATTGGGGTTACTGCCGCAGTAACAGGAGGTGCTACAAGTACAAATGCAAGTGCTGCCACTATTTCTATTGATAACGTAGCGCCAACGGTTTCTTCAATTAATAGAAAGTCTGGAGAAGATAATCCAACGAATGGCTCATCTGTAATCTTTACAGTTACTTTTAGTGAAGACCTGAATTCTGCTAGTGTTGGAACAGCTGACTTTGATATCGACATACAATCTGGTTCACTTTCGGATGTTGTATTAGCAACTGCGGTGACTGGTGTTTCGACAATTTCGGCGGATGTTTATGAGGTTACTGTAGATGTTGGGAGTGTAGCCGATGAAGAGGCCGTAGTTGGGTTGGATTTCGATGGAGCCGATGGTACTGGAGGAGGAGTAGACGATGTTGCTGGTAATACTACTACTGGTGCTCAGGATTATACTCCTAGTGATCAAAGCTTCACAGTTGACAGAGTTGCGCCGACTTTTAGTTTTTCGCCAGTAGATGGTTCTCAAGTTACAACTTCGCCCTTTACGGTGACCATCACGTTTGATGAACCATTGGACGATGCTGATGAATTAGTTATTGGAGATTTGGCAGTTACTGGCGATACCGGAGGTTCATTAGATAATTTTCAGGAAATAGCTCCAAATGACAACACAACTTACACCGTAGATATAACTCCTTCCGGTCTCGGAGCAACAGATGGCGGAGTGGATATTACTTTAACACTCGCTGCTAGCGCTGTGCTTGATGAGGCTGGAAATACCAACGCAGTTGGTTCTGCCGACTATGATTATAATACCGTTCCTGTGGTCACCACGAATGCTGCCGCTGACATTGGACCTACATCTGCGGATTTAGGAGCGAATGTAACCAGTAATGGAGGTAGATCTGTTAACGATCGTGGTGTGTACTGGACAGATGATGATTCTGATCCAGAGGTTAGTGGAACAAGAACTTTGGCTGATGATGGACAAACAGGTACTGGTTCTGCTACAATTCAGGATGTGACTGTTACTTCAAATGCCAATATTGATGTGAAAGGTTTTGGTACTAACGACGTGGGTGCGGGATATGGAGCATTGGAAGAATTTGTAACACCTCCAAATCCTACAACTGATGCAGTAGTATTAACTACTGTAACATCCTCTACTGCAACCCTAACGGGTTCAATTCCTGAAGGTGGAGGCTTGTCACTGACTTCTTATGGTATGGCTTACAATACCAGTACAGCTCCTACTACGGCAAACTTGTACACAAATGCTGGACCAGGTGCATCAACAGGAGGGGTTGCAATCTCTCAGGCTGTAACCAGTCTAACAAGTAACGATGTTTATTTCGTAAGAGCATATGGATTAAACTCTGGTACTGCTGAGGCTTATGGTAGCGAAGTTTCGTTCACAACAAAAGCCGCTGTTACTACAAATGCTCCATCAGTAATCAATGAGGACGATGCAACGCTTGATGGTACCGTTGCTGTAGGTGGTGGCGAAGCAATCACTACTACTGGCTTTGTTTGGTCAGTTACTTCTACAAATTCTAATCCTGAAATAGGCGGAACAGGGGTTACCAATGTGACAGTCGGTTCAGGCTCAGGTGGTTTTAGTCAAAACATCACAGGTTTATCTCCTGGAGAACAATATACTTATAAGGCATACGCCATTAATGCTGGGGGTACCTCTTACGGTTCTGCTAATACCTTCAGAACGGATTATTCACTAGCCGCTGGCGGAGCATCTTCGGCTGCTGAGGGTGGTACAGTTCAGTTCACTGTATCGTTGACGGCACCTGCTGCTGCTAGCTTTACATTCAACTACTCAATTTCTGGTGGAACAGGTAATGCTGTGACAGGAGGAGATTATACTGATCAAAGAGGTGGTTCTATAACATGGCCAATGGGTTCTACAACTGAAACATTCAATGTTACAGCCATAGATGATGCCATTGCTGAAGGTGATGAAACGATAGTCTTGAATATTGAGCCCGGAGATGACTATACCTATAGTGGATCTAATCCTTATAGATCAACGACCATTGTTGACAATGATAATACACTGACAATTACTTCTACAGCACCAGATCTCGACGAGGGTGATGCTGGAACCTTTACGCTGGAATTTGAAGATGCAACATCAGTAGAAAGAGACTTTACTATTGGTTACACAATAGATGCCAATGATACCGAAGGAGCTGGATCTGACTATAGTGCATTTAGTGGTACTGCTACAATTGCTTCAAGTGGATCGGTCACTACAACGGATGTTGGTTTTACAGCACTGGATGATGACTTTGCTGAAATAGATGAAAGTTTCACCTTGAATGTTTCGAGCGGAACTGCTTTAGGTACTAACTATATTGGTACTCCATCACAAACAGCGACTATTCATGATGTGGATTTCGTGGTAACTATGGGTACTCAGCCAAATGCTTTGGTTGAGGGTAGTGGTGAGACAAGAGATTTTATTATTCAATTAGAAGGAGCACCAACCGTAACCGCGGAACAGGATCTTGTCGCATCTTATAACGTTACTTACACCAATGTAACCACTGCAGACACTGATATTGGAGCGGGTGGAAACATTTGGGCAACTATCAGTGCCGGACAAAGCTCTACTACTGTTACTTACGGTGAGAAACAAGACGTTTTCGCAGAAGGTGATGAGACTTTCTATATCACTTTGACTACTCAAAGAATTTCTTCTTTCCCGAATGAGCCATATACTATTGGAACAACAGGAACTCAGACAGCCACCATTCAAGATGATACTGATAATACTGTAACCATTACGAGTACAGATGTGACAGAGGGAACTACTGCTACTATGTTTAATGTAGCTTTCCCGACAGGAATTACAGCTCAAAGAGATTTTACTTTCACTTATGCTACCACTTATGACTTAGCTGATGCTACAGATCATTCTGATATTACTGGTTCCGTTCAGATTACTTCCGGTGAGAACAACACGTCTTTTGGTACGTCTGATCATGATGACTGGGCGGAAGGAGACGAGGATGTAACGCTAACCATTAATGATGGGTCGGCTGTTACTCCTAAATACAAAAGAAACTCAGTTCCGGAAGATGCTACTTCAACTATCATCGATGTAGACAACACGATATCAATAGTAGGAACTGATAGAACCGAGGGTGATACAGATGAGATGTTTGTTGTATCGTTCCCTACGAATGTAGGAGCACAGCGAGCTTTCACAGTAGATTACGTAGTTAGTTACCCAGGATCACTGGGATCAGCGGCTGACCATGATACAGATTTAGA
>JBDVMP010000083.1:0-6610 GCA_039970095.1 Cyclobacteriaceae bacterium | reverse complement strand
GGCGATCGGGTTCTGGGGTGTGCGCCAGAATAACACCATGAAAAACGCCACGCCGTTGTTCGTAATTGGCGGCATGATACTGGGCGCCGGGCTTGCCTGGGGTGGGATGAGCCTGCCGGGTGTGGAAACCGGGATTTCGCTGTCCGTGATACTGGCCGGTATTCTAATTGCGGCCATGGTGAAATTGCCGACGGCGGTGGGTGGTTCACTGGTTGCGGCGTTTATGGTGTTTCATGGGTTTGCTCATGGGGCTGAGATGCCGGCTGGGGCGACACTCGCTATTTATCTGGTTGGGTTCTCCGTCGCTACTTTGATGCTGACGTTTGTTGGACGTGGGCTTGGCACGCTACTAACGATAACCGACAACCGAGTTTCCCAAGCAGTCGGCGCAGCCCTGGCTGTCACTGGAGTTTTTTTGGCAGCTTGAGGCCTAAGGCATACCAGTACGTTGCTCTAGGAGAAGGGGGACGGAGAAGAGCTCCGCCCCTTTTTTACGCCTTGAATGAGCATTAAATCAACTCCTAGGGTAGTCCCATCCACAAACTTGAAACGATAAGGTACTCTTTCATAAATCACGTAATGGGCTTACAGTTTTCTTCCACATCAATTTTCAGACATGAGTTTAGGTGGTTATAAAGGCGGAAAGCAGGGGTGGAGTAGATATGACTGATGTGCACAGTGCTGATACTCGAAGCCGAAATATGTCGGCTGTAAAAGGGAAGAATACGAAGCCGGAATTGTTACTGAGAAAAATGTTGTTTGGCCGAGGATTCCGGTTTCGTCTTCACCGCGAAGATCTCCCAGGCGAGCCTGACATAGTGCTGCCCAAGTTTAAAGCAGTGATCTTTGTACACGGGTGTTTTTGGCATGGTCACATTGGATGCCCGAAGGCTCGGTTACCGGCCACGAATCAGAACTTCTGGAAAGAGAAGATAACTACTAATCAAGAACGCGATCAACGAAACACCTACGCCCTGAGTGAAATGGGGTGGCGTGTGCTTGAGGTTTGGGAATGCGCATTGAGGGGACGTGGCCGCCTTGAGTTCGGTGAGCTGTCAAATTGGGTTACTGATTGGATTTGTTGTGGAGTAGACCTAGAGACCATAGAAGGTAACAAGGGCGATGCATACAATTGAAGTATACAATTCTCTTCGACTAATGGTGTCCTTGGCAGTGTGCGTGAGGGTTCCAGTGAGAGCAAAGGAATGTCATCTTATGCACCGCAAATTTGAGCTGGAACTTCCTCAGAAAAAAGCCTTAGAAAAATTTGTCGAGCCATCTCGTAAGGTACTGCATTGCCAATGAGGCGGGCTATCTGGGTGTGAGTCCCTTCGAAACTATATGAGTCCGGAAAGGTTTGTAGGCGTGCAGCCTCACGGAGTGTAATAGCTCGATCTTGTTCGGGATGAGCGAAACGACCCCGGGTTACGTCAGTACATCCGGTAGTGAGTGTTGGTGAAGGCAGATCCCAAGCCATCCTACCGTAAACGTCGGGAAAAGATTTGGCTTGTAGATTGCGGTGACAGGCAAGTTGCAGGTTTTCTGGCAAAGCTGCGCGACTACCTCCATCTTTCGGGATGGCCCGTAGTCTTTGGATTGTAATGGGGGAGTGACGCCGGGCTCTATGCAGAGGATCTATGGGGCACTGCTCGCCGAGTCCTACGGGCTTTAGACCACTAAATGCCATTCTTACTGTGGGTGGAGTAATGACAGAAGGAGTTGTTCTAAGCGACTCGAATCTCTTCAAAACGAAGTCGGACTTAGATGCGACGAAAATAGATCTGAAACGTCGCTGGGGAACACCTAAATCAGTTGCTGACACGCGTATCGGGTCACTGAAACTATAGCCCAGCTTCGATAGTCCTTCTCTAAGCTCCTGTTTCGCCTCGGAACGGACTATGCCAGGGACATTTTCCACCCATATCGTCTCAGGTTTTAGGGCTTTTGCAAAACGCAAGGCTTCAAGTACGAGAGGGGCCCGTTGGTCGGCCTTATTGCGCTTTCGGTTCTGAGAGCTGAAAGGTTGACATGGAGCGCATACGGCAAGTATGGATAGTGGGCGCCCTTGGAGCGATCCCTTGGCGTCTAGTGGATCTACATCCCCGATATCTTGACCAAAAAAAAGCGTCGAAGGATGGTTTTTTGTGTAGGTCGCTTTTGCGGAGTCGTCGTTATCAATGGCGAAAGCAACACGAAAGCCAGCAGAAGCTAAGGCTGCGGAAACTGAACCGGAACCGCAAAAAAGATCTGCAGCTATTGGAGACTCGCCTGTTATTTTGCGCTTGTTCTTAGCCATTCGAATTCATTTGACCCGATTCGTCCGATTGTGTGGAGTGCTTTCTGGGCAAGATGTACAGCCGTCATCTCCCTCAGTTGTGCCCGCCATTTCCACTGAGCACCGCAAGCATCTGTGAAATTGTAAATGCCGTCATCATCATTTCTGGCAAGGATGACGTCCTTCTCTGCTAAAGGTTTGAAGTGAACGGTTGTGAGTTCCCGCAAATGTTTGAATTTATAGCCATCAGGAATCTGATACCGAGTACCGTTACCGGAGCCTGGAAGAACAAGGTCAAACTCGCTGTCTTCAGGGATCAGTTTTAAGAACAGAAAGCCTGTCTCGCCTCGAAGGCGCACGGTGTCGCAAGCTGGCTGAATGCAGAGTAGTGTCTGCTCATGGCTACCAATTATAGTGCCGAATTGAAGAGACGGCGACTCACCCGGGGGTCTCCCAGCTCGCTCACCAGAATGGCGCGCAATCGTCGTGAGCACGGCATAATCTGAACTGTATTGCTTCCATTTTTCTTCGTTGTCAAAAAAAGAGCAAGAAACACTAGCATGCTTTCCATCGGCACTCGATACATCTCGAAAACCATCTGTTAGGAAGAGCTTGCGAGTCTCTGTATTGATCGATTTAATCTTGGGAAGCTCTCCTGTTCTTTTGATGGCGGAAACTGGCTTCTCTTGTGGTAGTCGGCCAGCTCTAGAGTGTAGCCACAGCATACAACTCTCAAGGCCGAGTACCTTTTGCTCCGCTTGACAGGCATCTATAGATAAAGAGAGTTCTGATTGGAGGACTTCCACCATCAGGCGTCCCGCATCATTCGGGTCGGGCTTCGTGGCTCTGTCGCCCGCGTAAACGGGATCAAGTTCCTCATCGAACTGTGCCAGGATCCTGTGAATGTCTCGTCTAACTGCCGCAACGGACTCTAAAGCAAAGGCGCGTAAAAGCCCTCTTGCCAAGATAGTAAATTCTTTGATCATTCTCTGTGGCAACAGGTTCCAAGGAACGACAGCGGGATCATCAGATGGGTTCCGACCGAGCGTTGGCTTATTAATGAAGGTGATTCTGAAATGATCGCCGATAATGACCGGGGCAGTATCCGGCGAGTCTGTTTTTATCTCATAACCTTCAGACACTAGTGCCTTGGCTAGCGTCGTTGAGGCTCCCTCCAATTTTTCCGCAGTATATATCAATATTAGGCGGAGCCGTCCGCCCTCTGCCTTGTCTGTATTGAGAACTTGCTTGATCGCCTCTGTTGCGGGGCGACTGTTGCCTTTTCTCAGTTGCCAATCAAGCACGCAAGCATCCGTTGGCAAAATGGCTCGAACTGTTGCATTTAGTAGCTGATTGTCATCAGCGGGATCAGTTTCAGTCGGCAAATAAACGCCACAGGTCAATCCCTCTCCAGCAAAAGCTTGGGAAACTTTGTTAAGTTCCAGCCTATGCCCTGCGGGGTTATTATTTCTTTCCCGCTGTGTTCGTGGATCAACAGCCGCCTTTTCAGTAGCTTTCACTTTTCCGGGAGCAGAAGGTCGCCTTTGCGTTGCAGCAGTCGGCTCCGTATTCGTATTAATGGAAGCGTCAGACGCGAGAGATGCTTCATTATCAATGACTACTACAGTTTGGAGAAAGGCCTTTACCGCATTGCTACAAAGGTCGTCAAAGTTGTTAACAGGCTCAATCATCTAGCTCGCTACCATTGTCTGGAAATATAACGAAAGCAGGGCGTGTTTCGGTTCCCTCTTCAAGTAACTCTAACTTTAAACCGATAGAGGCGAGTGCTTCTCGGGACACAGCTAATCCCATCCCTCTTCCGCCTGGCTTATTAGACATACCGAATTCGAATATCGTACTTGCCGCGCGACGGGGTATGCCTGGTCCCCCGTTGCGAATGACAATTCCCTCGCCTTGGGCGTCTAACTCAATCCAGGGCTCTGCATTCCTGTCCGAGCCAATCCAATAAATTGCGTTGTCGACTATATTCACGACAGCAGCGATAAGCGTGGAGCGAAAACTCGTTATTGACCAATCGTTGAAAGCCTCGGTAGCTCTAAGCTCTATCTCGGTTCTGTCGAAACGCTCACTAAACAGTTCTATTACATAGGAAAGTATTGATGCCCCGCTGACCTCTACACGACGCCGCCTCACTCGGCGAGTCAAAGGAGAAAAAAGTCCAATATAGCTGTCTAGGTGATCATAATAAGTTCTGAGTCGATCATAGACTACGTGCAACTCAGGTGTTCCATCAGCCCAGGGTTTGATATCTCTTATAGAACCGCGGAGACCCGAGACCACATTCTCCAATTCATGCCCCAAGATTGATACGGCGCTGCCTGCTTGAGCTAGATCATTGTAAAAAGTGAGTTGCTCTTCCAGCTCTCCAATCCGACCCTCAAGAGCAGCGATAGTCTCGTCTGGTAAGCTCTCATGCTGCACATCTTCATTAGCAGACTTGAGCTGATCGAGAAGTGCGTTGAGCTCTCCTTGCGTGGTCACGAAAGTACGTTCTAGTCGAACTTCTATATTCCGCTGCACCTCAGTTGCGGCATCCTCGGTTAATGAGTCTAAATCTTGCCGTTGCAATTCACTTTGAACAGCTTGAATTTCGTCAGTGAATCTTTCTTTGAGTTGCCAAGCATGAGTGTTGACGGTGTTTTTGAAAGCCTCGGATTCTGATTGGACTGATCTAACCATTTTGGCTACGAGTCCCTCTATCTGCCTGATCTCATTCTCAATACCGCTTCGAGCGCGCTCTGACCGAGAAACTTTTACTCCGATTTCTTCACGCAGCCGATTCGCGCTGCCACGAATCCGTTGGACCGCCGGTTCAAGTTTGTATTCACGAAACCCCTGAAGCCAGTCTAAGTAACTTTCGTATGAACCAGTATCTGGCTTCGAGAGACTAAAATTCCTCGGTCGTGGCATTTGTAGGCGACGAGATAGGCTCTCAAGTTGAGCAACTGCACTATCCTCAATCTTGATTGTCTCAGTGCTCAGCGTTTGCATTTTTTGGTCTGAGAGTCTCGATGCAGCTGAGGCACTCGCTTGTTCAAACTGAGATAACGCAGTGGATAGAATGTCCTCAACGTGGTTCTCGTACTTTCCATCATCGATGTTGTCATGTTGGGCATTAAGCTCTTCCCGAAACTGATTCTTCAACTCTATGGCTCTCTTTTTACGCTCCCGGAGTCGTTTAGCCTCGAGGCGTTTACCTTCAAGTATCTCGCGATAAATCGGGCTACGTTCTCCAGATTTCCGAAAGAAATCTTTCGCAACCTGTTTGAACCAATGAGAAAGCACAGCCTGCAAATCGAGATAAGCGCGATTCTGCCTGAACCCTTCACGACCAGCTTTTTCGTTTAATGAGCCATTGTCATATCGGTTTAAAGCTACGTAGCCGGCCATACGGCGGTGGGAAAAGAACCAATCGGATGCCGACTTTGTCCTCCTGAACTCGATTCCCAGCCAGTCAAAATCAGGCAAACCGTAGGGAAGGATGCGAATACCATCGCGATAAACATATAGCCCCCCATACCGATCCATTTTCGACTCGATTCGGTTGTATTCTTCTGACTCTATGAGGGTCTCTTCAACCTGGCCCTGAATTACGCCCAATCGAAGATCAAAAGGTCCACAAGCTATCGGTTTGCCTTTGGCGTCAGGCCAACTCAGAGTTAGTTCTATTGGGTCGCTTCTGTATATCTGAATAGTTCCGCGAAACTGCCCATACTCGTCGAAACGCCCTTCGATGAAGTGATCAGCTAAAAGTAAATCTTTACTGGTAAAAAACTCATCGTTTCCGATCAACTCGTCATAGTTTCCCGTCGGTTTGTGATCGCGAAATTCGGCTTTCACTGGTGGGTCATGTTCTGGAGACATCGTATTTCCGAACCCCAGAAGAATGCGTTTTATTGCCGAGCCATTTTCGAGACTGTCGTGCCCGTCTACATCGACTAAAAGGCTTTCATCACATTCGAAAAGATGAAAATGCGTGCCATAATGACCATCAGTCAGTGTCAGGTTGGATTCCTCGATCTCTTTTGCGACGTCGGCGAGCCAAATATCCGTTTCCATCGGATCGAATAAACACGAATCCATAAGGCGCACCAAACGGTCACGGTCTTGGGAATCCTCCACGATGGAGCTAATGTTTGACTTAACGTCATCGACCATGGATGCAATATCTTCGGTCTCAGGAAATCGACTGAAAGTACGTAGCGGAACGTCGATGTCGCTGATATCCAATCCTGGCAGCTCGAAAAGGGGCCAGCAAACTAGACAGCCCGTTAGCTTGTGAAGGCCATCCAGACGAACTGCGCGTGAAAGAAC
>JBDVMP010000082.1:0-135692 GCA_039970095.1 Cyclobacteriaceae bacterium | reverse complement strand
CTCTTTTTGGCTCTGTTTCAGCCGGCAAAATCTCTATCGGAACTTGTCTTGCATAATGACTACCCATCCGATCAACTGAAAAAAATTTGCGATGACCAATCAAGGGTCTTCATTTTTTGGGAGGGGTTGTGCAACAGCTACGTCTGTTACAGACTGGCCTTCGTTGCGGATGTAGATGGTTTTGTCCAGGTCTGCGGGTGTGAGAGACTCCAGCGTATCTATGAAGCACTTCCAGCCTTCTTCCCACTTGCTTAGCATCTCTTCCATGGTTTGGATGTCGTCTTCAAACTCCGCATCTCTTTGTCGCCAGGGTTTTTCTCCATCTTCGGTCAGGAAGTTGGTCCAGCGCGAGAGCATGTTGCCCCAGAGGTGCTTTACCACCGCGGCAATACTGTTAGAAGAATCGCCTGCTGCCCAGTGAATGTCATCTTCTGTGAGCTGATCGAATGTAGAATTGCCTAATTTCTTATAATATTGAGCGAGTTTGATCGTGTTGGCTAAAAATAAAGTTTCGTCCATGAGAATGCGTTTGGTTTTGATCGTGATGTTGTTGGTAAATATAAGCACATCGCAAGGTTTGCTGGCACAGCGAACCGGCGCGCATGAGGTTTCGGTGCTGTCCAGCGCCATCAGTATCTCCGGCGAGACGAACGTCAACAAATACTCCTGCGAGCTATTTATCCCAACTATCACCGACACCCTGAGTGTCAACAGCCATCATTCAGAGTTGCGTATTGCTTTTGATAGTTTGATTCTGGCATATGAGGTGGCTGGCTTTGACTGTGGTCTGGAAGCCATGACACACGATTTTCGTGGCATACTCAAGTCAGAGGTATATCCCCAGTTTTATTTGCAAATACACGAAATAGACATTCATGAGGAGAGTCAGGGGTTTGAGCAGCTGGATGTGGAGGCGCAGGTTTCGATAACCATAGCTGGTACGCAAAAGCGCATCACGGTCACGGATGCTACCGTGATCAATCAAACAGCGTCTGATCTTATACTCAAAGGGGTGCAGGCTGTTCGCATGACTGATTTTGGCATAGAGCCACCAACACGGTTTTGGGGGGCACTCCGTGCTTATGACCAGTTGGTCATTCACTTTGATATAGCCATGCACACTGAAGAGCACAAAAAAAGGCGAATCAAATGATCCGCCCTTTACACTTTGTTACCAGGTGCTTTAGAAACCAATAGTCGCTTCAATCACTAAGCCATTAAAACTAGCACCCTGTAGCTCGGTTCCGGTATAAGCATCCCCATCAAATGATTGGTTCACGTATTCCACTTTTGTGAGTACGTTTGGAGTGAGGTACCAGCCGCCTCCTACGTTTACTCGTGTCATTTCTCTGGTAGCAGCTATGTCTGTAGTTTCACCACTCACTGCGTTGTATCTACCACCCAGGTAGAATTGCTCTGTGCCTCCAAATCTGTAGAGTGCTTCGGCTACTACGTTGGTAAACTGACCGCCTGAAGCAGCATCGTTAGCATCAGCAGATAGTCCGTTTTTAGTCATTTCATAAGTTCCGAAGAATTCAAAGCCTTTGAACTGTACGAATGGGTTGATCATAAAGGCATTTTGATAGGCCCATGATGGGTTAAATCGAGGAGAGAAGTCAGAGCTGCTGATAGTTCCAGATGCAGTGCCGAGCAGGTTGTAGTATCTGCCTCCTGCTCTGTCACCTCCGTAAAGATAATCTCTGGTGCCTTTGTCTGAGCTTGTGTAGAATGATCCTGTCAATCTTAGTCTCAAGTCATCGTTGATCCAGCTGTCATAACCAAGTTTTCCGTACATCACAAAGCCTTTGTCAGTGGCGGTTACACTTTGGTTGAGTCGCCCGTTTGTTGCACCGAGTACCCCGATTACTCCAGATTTTTGAACTGTCACTTCTGCAAACGGCTCAGTAGTAAATCCGTCCATAATGTAGTTTCCTACAAATGGGTTGTTGATAGTGTGTGCGTTATCAGATCTTCTGAAGTGTGCATCACCATAGTTGATTTCGTCCATACCAAATCTCAATGTGGCGAATTCCATGATGCCTGACATGAAGCCTGGTTTAATGAAATCAAGTTTGTCCATTTGAATATAACCACCTTTTACATAAGCTTCGGTGTGGTGTCTTGAAGATAGATATGTTCTCATGTGAAGGCGCACTCCGTCTGCCAGCTGCACATCCAGGTTAAGGTTGGCTGTTGGTAGGTTGAAGTTGTTGCCCAGGTTTTGCAGGGAGTCTCCTTCGTTTGTTTGAGATATTCCCTGAAATTGTAGCGCAAAATCTCCTCCGACTCTGACCTTGAGGCCTGTGAATTCTACATCATTGTCTTTTGGAGTTTCGAATACTGCGTTGCTTGACTGGTCATTGGCTCTGAAGTACTGTAGTTCAGGTTGCTGACCGTAAGCCATAAACATGACCACTAAAAATAGTGTTGTAAAAATTGATCGATTTAAAGTTTGGGTTTTCATGACTATTGGATTTTTATTTTAATATCAGTTTGAATTCATAAGAGATTGTCACTAGTTCGCCTGTAAGGAGCGATCCGAACATGGCGGTAGGTGGTTCTATGCCGTAGTTCTTCATGTTGATTTCCTCATTGCCTTTTACTATCAGGTAGTCTGCACCTTTTTCTTTTATGATGCTTTTCACCTTGATTGGATGAGATTTTCCGGCTATGATGAGCTGGCCATCTCCACTCACTTCTGAACCTTCTATGGTTAGCTCATCGGCTGAGAAGGTGATCCATGGGTGTTTGTCGGCTTTCAGGGCTTCATGGGTTTTGTCATCCATGATAGACTTTCCGCTTTCGATTGATGCTGTTTTGATTTTTAGCTCCAGACCGGAGATGAGGTTGTCTTTCCAGGTTCCTTGCACCGTGAAATCTTTGACGTCTTCTTCCCAGTCGTGTAGTGAGGATGTGCCAAAGATGGTAATCTGAGAATCTGATTTTGCTACTGTAAGTGTTCCGTTCACCTTGGCAGTGAGTGGAAGCACCATCATAAAAATCAGCGTGTACTTGATTAGTGTTTTCATTGGTTTTACTATTGGTTTCGTGATACAAGATTAGGGCGGCCTCCTGACGAAAATCATGATTATGGAAGTGCTCACATATGATTTGGGTGTGGTGAGGAGCTGACGGGAGTTATGACATGACATGACGGAAGTCAGCTTCACGACGAGTGACTCAGAGTAATTGGTCTTTCTGTTTCGTTTTGAGCGGTTCCGGTGCTAGTTTAGCGGATAGAAAATGATGATAAGCGGATGACATCCGTCAGATAATAGTATGAAAGAGAGAAGAGTAGTTGTGACTGGAATGGGGGCACTTGCTCCTAATGGAAATAATTTAGCTGACTTTTGGCAGTCTTTGACAGCCGGAATTTCTGGGGCTGCACCCATCACTTATTTTGATACTACAAATCATAAAACCAAGTTCGCCTGTGAGCTTAAGGGTTTTGACCCGAAGGATCACCTGGACAGAAAAGAGATCAGAACCAATGATCCCTATGTGCAATATGCGCTGGTTGCGGTAGATGAGGCTTTGAAAGATGCCGGAATTGATTTTGATAAGATTGATCCGTACAGGTCTGGCGTGATATGGGGCACAGGCAATGGCGGCATTCAGTCGTTTCACGATGAAATAGCCGAGTATGCTACCGGAGACGGCACCCCCAGGTTCAATCCCTATTTTGTGCCTAAGATTCTCGCAAACATGGCATCAGGGATCATTTCTATCAAATACGGAATCAAGGGCATCACCTACACGCCGGTATCGGCATGCGCCACATCCAACACGGCGTTGATTGAGGCGTTTTACCATATCCAATGGGGCAAAGCCGACTTAATTGTATCGGGGGGATCTGACGCGGTGATCAACGAATCGGGTATTGCCGGTTTCAATGCCAGCAAAGCGCTTTCTACAAGAAATGATGACCCGGCGAGCGCCTCTCGCCCATTTGATAAAAATCGAGATGGCTTTGTGATGGGAGAGGGTTCTGGGGCACTCATCCTGGAAGACCTGGATCATGCACTGGCGCGTGGGGCTAAAATTTATGCTGAGATAGTGGGCGGGGCTATGACTTCAGATGCGCATCACCTAACAGCTACCCACCCTGACGGAGAGGGAGCGCAGCGAGGGATGAGACTTGCACTTGAGGAGGCCGGTCTCACTCCGGCGGACGTAGATTATATCAACATGCACGCCACTTCCACACCTATGGGTGACATCAGTGAGCTCAAAGCGCTCAAAGGCGTGTTTGTAGATAGCTCTCCAAAAATCAGTGCCACCAAGTCCATGACCGGCCACTTGCTGGGAGCTGCCGGCGCTATAGAGGCCATTGCCTCCATAATGGCCGTAAAAGACGGGATTATTCCCCCGACGATCAACACAACAGAACTAGACGAGCAGGTGCCCGAAGGATTGGATATTGTTTTGGGAGAATCTCAAAGAACGGAAGTCAATGTGGCCATGAGCAATACGTTCGGCTTTGGTGGTCACAATGCCATCACGGTTTTCAAAAAGTACGAAGCTTAGCGAAAGTTGTACTTTAGGTTGAGGCTGGCAAAGTAATTTCTCGGAAGGCCGGGGTAGTAATATCGTTGCGTTCCTGAGTTTATCTGCAGCATTGAAGTGTATTTGGTGTCGGTGATGTTATCGGCACCAGCATTCGCATCTATGGTAAATTTTCCGACTGACTTGCGGTATCCGATTTTAGCACGGAGTATAAAATAACTCTCAGAAAAGAGCATGTTGTCATCTGTGACAGGCATTTTGCCGGTGTATTGGACATTGACATTGCCATAAAACCCGGATTTGCTGAGGAGTTCAAAGCCAGAAGCATTCGTGACAGGCGGAACGCCCGTCAGCTTGTTTCCTGAATAATCATCGCCCTCATCCACGAATTTTTTAAAGCGAAAATGCATCAATGAAGTTTTTTGGAAGATGACCAACTCGGCACCTTCACGGACCTGTAGCACATAGTCCAGGCTGATGTCCATGCCATAGTGATGGTTTTGACCGGCATTTACTCCTATATATACGTCCTGCTCCGTTCTGCGTCCCACCAGCAGGTTTTTGATATCCATAAAATATGCAGCCACATCATAGTTTAGGCCTCCTGTATTTCCTCGGATGCCCGCTTCATAGTTCCATCCCGTTTCGGGCTGTATGTTGGGGTTGATTTGCCCATCGGGGTATAGCGTTTGCTCCAGGTTTGGAGGAGAAAAACCATGGCTAACATTGGCAAAAAGTCGGAGGTTTTCATTGATATGATAAACAGAACCCAAACGAGGAGAAAGGATAGCTCGGAATCCGAAGGAGCCGGATTTGTCATTCCCATCACCGTCAAAATGATCTTTCAGATCGTAATTAGTCACGTTCACATTGAGCCCGGCCACCACCTTTAGTTTATGCGTTGGCATAAAACGAACCTCAGAAAACCAGTTGGTGTAGGATCGGTTTTCTTTAAAGTCATCAAGCTTTTCGCCTTCCACACTTCCATTGCTGGTTGGCGTGTGCAGGTTTTCAAACTCGCCATACTTTCTGCCATCATCAAACCATTCAAAGCCAAGGTTTAGGTCCCATTTTTTCTGTTTGTAGTTCACAACATGACGTGAACTGAACCCTCGGATTTTTTCCTTCATGATATTTACAAAAGGTCCTGGTGCCGCCTCGTAGGTGTCTTTTACCTGAGCGTTGATGCTGTGGGATAATAGAAGATGCGTGCCGGGAGAATATTGATAGCTCAGACCGGCAAAAGCACGGGTGTAGTCTTCATAGCCCTGAGCTTCACTCCAATTGGCCGCTGCGGATCTTGGGTTGTCCTGATAGTTCGATTGGCTGAGCGAGCTTGGGATTTCTGAAAAGAGGTCGGTAAATACCCCTATGAAAGAAATGAAATTACTTTCGTTGAAATAGTAGCGCCCGGTTAGTCCTGTTTGCCATTTTTTATACAGATTGTTGTCGCGGTAGCCATCGCTTTCTAGCTTGGTGTAGGTGAGGTTTAGCGATAGTTTGTCGCTGCTGTGCTGCAGGTTGGTCAGCGCTCTTAAAGTTTTATATGAACCTGCGCTCAGCGCTGTTTCAACAGCGGTCTCGTTATATCCGGGCTGGGCGCTTCTAAGCAAGATGGCACCTCCCAGACCAGCTCCGTAGAGGCTCGAATTGGGGCCTTTTACAATTTCTATTTGCTGGATCATGCTTTGATCAAAATCCTCAAGAGTAGAATTTCCACTGCCATCGGTGAGCGGAATCTGATCGTAGTAGGCCTTGATTTTATCCGTAGCAAAAGGACTTCTCGACCCAATTCCGCGAATTGTGATCCTGTTGGTGTTGAACGCTCCCGAGTGCATATATACCCCTGAGATACGGTTCAGAGAGTTGGTGATGGTGTAAGGAGCGTCTCTCTCAAGTTGATGTGAATCTACTATGGCCAGGCTGCTCACCACGTTATGCGCTTTTGCAAATCCCTGGCCGGAAGAAACAATGACTTCACTCAGCTCCGTGCTTTTTGGCGCTAGCCGAATATAAAGTTTGCCGGATTGGCCTGTAGAAACAACAGCGCTTTCGTACCCGAGGTGCGAGATGCTGAGCGAAATGGTATCAGAAATTGCCGCAATTTGAAAATATCCATTGTTGTCTGTAACAGCCGCGCCATTTGGAATAGATAGCAGAACGCCTTCCAGTTTCATATTGCTCACCTGATCCATGACATAGCCTTCCAGTTTGATTTGGGCCTGGAGTATTGTCATAGACAAAATAAAGAAGAGTACGCATGCAGGGGTCTTGTGCATTTGATCCAGAGTATTTGCTGGTTTGATCCAACCAAAAGTACTGATAGAGTGTCAATGGGATTGAGTCGAACATGACTTAATGTTTTAAAAATTGTATAAATTAGATAAACACATAACCCGCCCTCAAATGAAATCGATTTACACTTTATTGGCAGCAATTGCCGCAATCACGTTTTCGTGCGACCCCAATTCCGATGACAAGGTAGATCCGAATGGAGAATACAGTTTTTACATAACTGGAATCAATGAATCTCTGACGTACACGTTTTCGCCTTCTAATGGGCGCATCGCGCAGACGGTCCCCGAAGATGTGAAAGCGCTCACCATTCTGATATTGGATGCCGAGGGCAGTCTGGTTTACAACCAGCATTACTATAATCACAATACATACTATGATTATGAGGATTCGCTGGATGCAACGGGCAATGATTATTACTACTATGAAAACGCCATTCCTGACACGCTCTTTATACCTGGCTTGCCTGCAGGAGAGTACACAGTGTTGGCCGCCACGGCGGACTTTTATTACGATTATTATTACAATGGATTTGGGCCTGAGGGTGATAATAGATCATACCCGAAACTCCACAGCTACATTAGCAGTGAAGGGCCGATCTATGTGGGCAAACAGGAAATTCAGCTGACAGAGGATGAGATAGAGCTACAAATGCCAATGGAAAATATCTCCACAAAAATAACTTTGAAAAAAATCAATGGTAGTGATGAGAGCATGTGGATAGACCTTTCCATCAGAACTGTAGATGCCAATGACTACTCTTTTGAAAACGAGGAATTGGTGCCGTCGGAGTATGGCGAGTCTTCCATATATGCCTGGATAGATTATGGAGCTGAGAAAAGCACATATGCATTGCCGGCTACCATCGCTTCTATTTCATTGAATTATTATGATTATCAAACGGGGACTCAAATGAGCCACAAAGTGGACATAGATCCCAACCTTGAGATGAATATTGGGGATGCGATCACCTTTACAGTAGATGTAGAGGCTCTGGCGTCAGGGTCAGGTACGGGTGTTTTTGATTGGGAAGATATCGACTGGAATGATTTGGGTGAGATCAACGTGCCGTAATACCAATTTGGAGTAAGATAAATTTAAGAAGGGGCGGAGGCCCCTTTTTTTGTTAATCACAGTCCCAATGAAGGTCAAACTGATTGTCTGTATTGTGGTAAAGGACGGCTTCTGTGTTCGATGAACAAACTAATTATAACGTCAATTTTCAAGGTTTATTTTGTTAACTTTCAGGGTTTAAATAGTCATATTCCTTGAATGTATTGAATTTTATTTGTTGACATGAAGGGAACCTGAGTAATAAAGAATTGACCTGCACAAAATGAAGCAGGTTTGCCAACTTGATTTGACAATATGAAACGCCACTTATTTACCGCCGTTTTTGTGTTGGGTGTATTTTTCGCCTATTCACAAGATCTAAGAATTATGAACCTGGATATCAATGATGATGGAAAGGTCTCTTTCACTGCATTGGTTCGATCGCATCATTCCTCGCGAGAAACCTACGAACTCAAAGTCTATACTTCTGCTGATAATTACGGCAAGCCGCTCGACTTGAACCTCAAAACCCTCAAGGTGGATGCTCCTCTGGATGTGACCTTCGATGGGATGAGCAAAATAGGAAACTTCAAGGGATCACTACAATTCAAATTTGTAGCTGAGGCTACTGCTTTTCCTGTTCAGGTGAAAATTGTCGGAGACAAGTTTAAGAGAGGCAAGGAAATGACTGTAAGCTGGACTGATTACCACGAGTCTGGCTGGTATGACATAGAAATGTACCGTGGAGGTACGCTCTTCAAGTCTGTTGTCAAAAACCACAGAGGCACGAGTTACACGGTGGATTTACCCAAGAAAATGCCAAAAGGTGAATATGAAGTGCGTGTGACGCCTACCAACGATCCGAACTTCTATTCGGAAGATCAGAGTGTTGAGGTAAAAGGAGGCAAAGGTGGTTTGGTGTTTGTGACTTTGCTTGCTGCCGGTGGTGGTGGCGCGTATGTTTTCCTAGGCGGTGGCGGTGATGACCCGGGTGGAGATACTGATACCAACAGCTTACCTGATCCACCAATACCGGGATCTTAAAAAATGCCATCATTGCCAATTAATATCAATCAAAAATTCATCGACTAATCAATCAACTTATGATTAGAAATTATACAAAAAGTGTTTTCAGTAAAGGGGTAAATTTTTTAAAGAATAGCGTGCCAGCTACACTATTTATCGCTTTAGCTGTTCCTTCGTTTGCTCAAATAGATCCAATCAATTTCAGCTCTACAGCGATAGCATCGGGCAGTAGTCCTAATGAACTTGCCATTGCAGATTTTGATGGAGATGGTCTGGATGATGTTGCTTTATGCAATACAGGATTAGAGGAAGTTGTGGTTTATAGCAACTCTTCATCCACAAGTTCATTGTCGTTTACTGCCGCAGCTAGCCTTACCATGACGAACGATCCCATTTATGTAACGGCTGTGGACCTTAACAACGATGGACTCCCGGATTTAGTGGCAGCAGGAACAGATAATTTTGATGGCACGCACTCTATAAAAGCATTCTTAAACACAAGCGCCGGATCAGGTTCGTTTTCTTTTTCTGCGGGGCAGAGTTATGAAGTATCATCAATTCCTAATCATGTTGAAGCTGCAGATATGGATGGCGATGGCTTGGATGATATTGTTGTTACAGTTGGTGTCTCTAATCATTTTAGCATATTCCGAAACCTGAGTTCAGGGAGCACTGTGTCTTTTGCTACACGATTTGATGTAAGTACAAGCAATACCTCCCCGAACGATCTTGCGCTATCTGACCTTGACCTAAACGGAAAGACAGATATCTTGATTGTCAATTCCGGCTCTGATAATATTGAGATATTTAGGAATAATTCCACTGTAGGTACCCTAGACTTTACCTCGATAACTCAATATGCCACCGGTTCAACCCCGTGGCATTTGGTAGTTGATGATTTTAATGCTGACGGTTATGAAGATGTTGCTGTTTCTCTTCTTGGGACAAACAGTATTCGCGTTTTTGGAAATTTGGCGTCAGGGCCTGGTAGTTTGATTTTGGGTGATGTATTTGATATCACTACTTCCGCCGCTACGAGGCTGATTACAAGCGGAGACCTAAATAATGATGGCCGTCCGGAGATTGTTGCAACGGATAACAATGGAAATATTATCTCCGTATTTGAAAATACAACTCTTGATAATGCAAGCACAAGTAGTGCCATTACTTTTTCCACAGTCTCTGAGCTGTCGGCGGAGAATAAACCCCGAGGTATTCAGGTTGCTGATTTAACCGGTAATGGAGTCAATGATATGGTCGTAGTTTCCAATACGACCGGTAACTTACTTGTTTTGGAAAACAGTTTGCCTGTAGCTGAAGAGCTTTTGGTTTACTTTCCTTTCAATAACAACGGATTAGATGAATCAGGAAATGGGAATGACGCCAGCGTTGCAACAGATATAACCTATGTAGCAGACCGCTTTGATAGTGACCTTTCAGCTCTTAGTTTGAATGGTAGCAATTCCTACATGCGCGGAGAAGCAATAGAATTCCCATTGGGTGCGGCTCATAGAACCATTGCCGGATGGATGAAACTAGACGCAACCAGTGCCTCCCCGGATATCATGATGGTCTATGGTGATAATATTATCAATGGCGGTGTTTTTGGACTAGGTGCGAACGCTCAGAAAGCGTGGCTATGGGGACACAATGCTGACTTGACCGGATCAACAACCATGAATTTAGGAGAATGGTATTTTGTAGCGGCGACTTATGACGGTTCTGAAGCTGTATTGTACCTAAATGGTATCGAAGAAGCTAGAGGCAACTTAGACCTCAATACATTGTCCACCTCCGTTTTTGACATTGGCGCTAATACGAATGAAGGATGGTACACCCCTGCATCTCTGGATGAAATTCAATTATTTAGTTATGCACTCTCTCCATCGGATATTCTTTCACTTTATGAGACGGGTGGGCTATTTGATGAGGTTGCTATTTATCTATTTGATGGAGATGCATCTGACGGTACAGGCAATGGTATTGATGGTACTGTAAATGGTGCAACACTAGCCGTAGATAGATTTGGCAATGCGGATGCGGCATATACGTTTGACGGATCTAGTAACTATATCAACACCACACAGACATTTGCTAATAATCAACCATTCTCAGCATCTGTGTGGGTTTATTGGGACGGAAACACTGGACGTCATACAGCTCTAAGTTGGTTTGAAGGCTCGCTTTCATCCAGAATGTACCTTGGAGTAACAGAAACTGGAAATCTAGCTTTTGGTGATAGTTTTGAAACTGGAACACCACTTGAAGCAGGTAAATGGGTGCATTTGGTGGGGACGTATGATGGAAACCAGTCTCGACTTTATATCGATGGCATTGAGAGTGATGTCTCCATCACTGGTTTGAGTTATCAGTTCAACACTTTGACCATTGGAAGACAAGGGACAGCTAGCTCTGAATACTGGGATGGTAAAATTGACGACATCCGAATTTACGACATTGCGCTAGATGCTTCTGAGATTTTAGGCCTTTACGCCGAAAATGGCTATGAAGACCCAAGAGAGGTGTTGATGGATTTCTATAATAGCACTAACGGGGACAGTTGGGTTGACAATAGCAACTGGGGAACTGATGCGCCATTGGATGATTGGTATGGAGTGGACACTAATGAAGGAGTGGTGACTACTTTGAGTCTTGCTGCTAATAACCTGACAGGAACGCTTCCTGCTTCGCTGGGATCCCTGGTTTCTTTGGATTACCTACTGCTTTTCAACAACGCAATTACAGGAACAATACCTCCGGAATATGGCAATCTTACCAAAGCAACATATTTCAACATTAGCCTCAATCAACTCACTGGCACAATACCTACTGAGCTTGCTAACCTGACAAACTGCAACATTTTCTCTCTTAGTAGAAACCAACTGACTGGAGATATTCCCGGAGGACTCGCCTCTTGGACCAACACAGCAGGAGGAGGGATTTACCTATACACGAACCAGTTGACAGGTCTGCCAGACTTATCAGGGTTGTCTGCAGGAACGGTTTTATCTGTATATGGCAATCAAATAGGCTTTGATGATTTGCTTCCAAATGTTGCTCTTAATTCAAGCGGATCAGCCTTGTATGCAAGTCCTCAGACATTGGGGGATCCGGTTTCACTTGAGCCGGCTGAAGGCGAGGAACTGACACTTTCCGCAATTGAATCCGCAAGTGGGACTCAATATCAATGGTATTACAACGATGAACTTATAGAGGGGGCAAATTTGATAGATCACGTTTTTAATTTCACGTCATCTGTGGAAGGGGAATATTATTGCGTGATGACCAATGACAATGTTCCCGATGTTGAAATCAGAAGAGCAAACTATTCTTTGAGTGATGGAGTGAATGCTGCACCAACTGTTATTTCAATGCAGTTTTATGGCTTAGACAATGCGGCTGCAAATAATTTGCCGGTGGCTGATTTTTCCGCTGAAGATGTTGACCCTGGAGAATCTCATGTTTTTGAACTTGTAGACGGAGAAGGAGATATAAATAATGACTTGTTTGTGATAGAGGGAGCTACCCTCAAAGTGGCAGGGAATATAGACGCCACGGCCGTAGAGTATTCAATTCGAGTACGGGTAACCGATAGTGGTGGCGCTTCGATTGAAGAGATATTCCTGCTTGATATAACCCCAAGTCATGGCTGTGACGGGGGTGTTTTTTCTAATGCTTCTGGAACCATCTCTGATGGTAGCGGAGTGTATAGGTACAATGCCGACTTTACCTGCGATTGGCTAATTCAATATCCGGATAAATCACGCGTTCTGCTTGAGTTTACAGAGTTTGATACAGAGTTTAATTATGACTTTTTGTATATATACGATGGAGAAAACGATCAGGCGCCTTTATTGGCAGTTTTGAGCGGGTCTGATATACCTGCACCACTACAGTCAGGATCTGAGTCTGTATATATCAGATTCGTCTCTGATGAATATATAACTGCAGGTGGTTGGTCTCTCAACTACTCAGAGGTGGGGCCTGTTGCTTACTATCCATTCAATGGAAATGGTCTTGATGTATCAGACAATGGCTGGGACGGGGCAGTTAATGGCCCAATATTGGTTAACGACAGGTTCGGAAGTCCAGAGTCTGCTTACTGGTTTAATGGTATAGATAACTATATTCAATCAGGAGCCACCCTTACCGATAATGCTCCGTTTTCTATTTCGGCTTGGGTTAAGTGGGATAACGCGACAAGCGATTATAGAACGATTGTGAGTTGGTGGAATGCCGGTGCTTCGGGCAATACTTATCTTGGAACTACTGCTGGATCCAATGAATTGAGGTTTGGTGACACATGGATCGCAACTGGAGCATATCTGGATTATGGAAGATGGGTGCACGTGGTGGCAACATATGACGGCTCCAATTCTACAATTTATCTTGATGGAGAATATATAAATTCTTCATCTGGTAATTCATACGGTTTTGCGGGTGGAGACCTTTATATAGGAAGACAAGGCACGCAGAACGGTGAGTATTGGACAAACCGCATGGATGATGTTTTAATCTATGACTTTGCCCTTTCAGAAGAAAATGTTGCTGCCCTTTATGAAGAAGGCAGCACGGACCTTCTTGCATACCTTCCTTTTACCAGTGATTTATCTGATGCAACAGACAATGGTTTTGATGCCTACGAACTTGGTTCTGGTAACGGTCTCACTACGGATCGATTTGCCTTGGATGGTAGTGGTGTGGGTGCTTACAATTTTGATTACATAAACGCCAGTCCGCTGGAGTTATCAAATACCATAAATTATGACTTTGGGTCAGAAATCACCGTGACCGCCTGGATCAAGCCAAATTCCTTTCCTGCTGCTGATGTGAGTATTGTTAAGAATGTGATGAATGGCCAGGGTTTTGACTTAAGGCTATCCACTGGAGATCTTGACCCTGGTGTAACAGATTACACGAGACGCGTTTTCGGTGATGTTACGGGCATTTCTTATGGAGATGCCGGAGAAGTTTATCTTGGAAACTGGGCACATGTTGCTTTCACTTATAGCTCAAATGGTGGTGTCAGGATATACGTGAATGGACAGGTTCTAGTCAATTATGGGTTTGTTGAAGGCACTGAAGGATCTGCTATTCCAGTTTCTGAAGGGTCCATTCTCATAGGAGATGGCTTTGATGGTATAATCGATGAAGTACAGATACACAGATCTGCTCTATCAGATGAAGAAATAAGAGAAGTATATAATCAAAAACTCTGGCCTTTTGAGGCACAGGCGCTGCGAGGGCCTGAAGATGTAGGAGGCGAGGCAGTACGAGATTTATCACTTGAACCAATAGGTGGAAGGTATGTCGCAGCACTGGATTTGCAGGCGGGTACGTACCATTTCAGACTGACGGATTTTGATGAGGGCCTACCTGAGGCGTTCATGGGTGACAATGAATTGGATGGTATCGCTGATGTCGGTGGAGCAACTGTCACGCTTAGTCAGGGATTGTATGCTGTGGGGTTGTGGGAAACTAGCCTTGGCTATTATCTCGAACCTATTACATCTATTGGTATCATAGGTTCGGCAACTACGGGCGATGATTCAGGCTGGAATGATGATGTAGATTTGACAGAAATAGGCTCAGGTATCTATCAGATAAAGAACATTAAGCTTTATGATGGAGAGTGGAAATTGAGAGTGAATGACACATGGAATTACCTTGATTGGGGTTATTTGAGCGATGGTCAACTTGAATATTTTGGAGCAAATATCTTCGTTGAGACAGGAACTTATACTTTGACTGTAGATGTCATCAATAACACTTATGAGTTACTTGAAACTTCATGGGGAAATTGGGATGCTGTAGCTGAACTGTATTTTGATGGAGACCTGACTGACGAAAGTGGTTATGGAAATGACGGTACTTCAGCAAGTGTCAGCTACGTCACTGACCGGTTTGGTGAGACTGGAAGTGCTTTTGACTTACCTGCGAATGAACTGGTGACGATCCCGGCTTCTCCCGAAATGCAATTAAGCAATGGTTTTACCATGAATATATGGCTCAATCCTGTCACCAATGATAATGCTGGAACCATCTTTCACAGTGTTGGAAGCTTTCACAACCACATTTATCCTACGGAATTTTCTTGGAGATATTTTCAAAATGGAGTAGAGATAAGTATTGAAGGGATCTCTGTCGAAGCGCCTACTGGGCAATGGACCATGCTTACGTGGGTCTATGACGGAGGGGAGATGCGCTTTTATGACGATGGTGTACTTGTCCATACCGAGCCTGTTTATGGTGACATTGATATCACTGGCAATGCATACGAAATTGGTAATTCATATGATGGCTATGTGGATGACTTCCTATGGATAGATGGAGTCCTGTCAGATGAAGAAATTAAAGGACTATATAATGATCACCTTTGGTTGTATTACCCATTGAATGCCTCAGCAACGGATGAATCTGGTAATGGGTACAACGGTGTGCTAACTAGAGCTGTAGGCTTTTCTGATAGGTTCGGAGATTCAAATCAGGCGTTATATTTTGATGGAACAAGTGATGTGGATGCGCCAGCTTTGCCGATTACGCCAAAAGAACTCACCGTTTCAGGTTGGTTCAATGCCTCAACCCTGGTTGCGGGCTCTCAACAAATAATTGACCTTGAAGGCGTAGCAGCTTTGGCTATTTATGATGACACAGATCGATATATTCAAGGAATTCTAAATCTTGGCGGTGATTATAGAGTACTCTCTGCCCCTGTGACCTCCGACGAATGGCATTTTGCTGCGATCACCTATGATGAGAACTTCTTTAGGTTCTACCTGGATGGTGAGTTGGTTGAAGAAATATTTAACACCAATCAAATTCTATATGAAGCTGACCAGTTTGAAGTGAGATTAGGGCGGTTTGAATATACAGAGGGTAATTATTACACGGGAGCCGCGGATGACATGCGTATTTATGACAGAGCTCTGTCTGAGGAGGAGCTCTATGAGTTATACGGAGCATTTGGATGGCTCACAGAGCAAACAGGAATTTTAGCAGACTATCCATTCCAAGGTGACGCTGATGATGTTTCAGGACAATTAAATGACGGACTGGTATTGGGAGCAGAACCTGCCTACGATCGCTTTGGAGATCCGAATTCTGCATTTAGTTTCAATGGGGTAGATGCTTACATTGAGTTGCCGGAGGTTGATTATTTTGGAGGTTCTGATCAATTCACGGTTTCCTGGTGGGTCAACCCGGCCAACACTGAAGGACTCACAGGAGTTTTGAATTTTGGAAACATGCAAGCTCAGGTTATAGATGGTGTGCTCTACACTAACCTGTACTTCGGTGGTAGCGGAGAAGTGTCCGGCAGCACTTCTTTGAGTCTCGACGAATGGCAGCATCTTACCTTGACTTACGACGGAGCAAATACACGACTATACAAAAATGGATCTGAAGTTGCCGTAACCTTACTGTCGGGTACTGTGGATAGCAGGGGATCAGGAACTCCATCCACCGTAGGTACAACAAATGTAAGCGAAGATTTCTTTGACGGTGAAATTGATGATATCAAGGTTTACAACAGAACTTTTAGTGCAGGCGAGGTAGATGAATTATACCGAACAGGTGGTTTTCCTTTTGGTGGGGATATCCTGACATCACTTAATGAAGATTTCGAATCTGCATGCTTACCTGCATCCTGGACGGAATACAATTCGGAACTTGATTTGATCAATTGTGGTACCAATGCAAATAACGATTCCTACGTCAATATCAATGGATATGGGGTCGGAAGCGGAGAGTCATGGTTGATTACGCCAATGATTGACTTTAACGCAGGTAACGATTATTTCTTTAGTGTAGAGTATTCCAACCTTTACACGGGACCAGATGTGGAGGTACTTTACTCTATGGATTATAATGGGGTGCCAAATCCAACAGGATTCACCTGGATCAACCTCACGGAAATCGAAACGGAGGTGAATGCTAAGACAGAGTCGGTAGGTATCGTTAATACTGGAGACATATTTCTACCATCACTGGATGGTACAGCATCAATCGCTTTCCGATATACATCAGATGGGCCTGATGCGAATCAAAGTATAAACTTTAGCGTCGATGACGTAAATGTTTCTTTCATAACCGTAAACGAGAACCCAACAGCACTTACCCTTTCAAATACCAATGTTTATGAAGGTCAGGAAGAAGGTACGGATATTGGTACCTTCATCACAACCGACCCAGACAGTGATACTTTCACTTACTCACTTGTGAGCGGAACTGGCACAGAGGATGACGACAATGGAAGTTTCGCCATTTCTGGAGACCGACTTATAACCGGTACGGGAGCTTCTTTTAGCCTTAGTGGCCAAACGGCGTATAACATTTTGGTACGCACGGAAGACAATGCCGGGGGTATGTTAGATCAGTCTTTTACAATCAACGTAACTGGAACCGATCCTGCCGATGAGGCTCATGTAAAATCTTACATCTTACCAGATCAAATCGGAGCTACAACAATCGATACGGACAATGCCCAAATATATATTACACTTGCAGACGGTACTAGCCTAATGGCACTAACACCGACGTTTACCATCTCTAGTGGTGCCAGCACTACTCATGTGAGTGGTGTCGAGACTGACTATGTTAATGGTGAGCTATACTTTGATGTGACCTCCAGCGATGCTTCGGTGGTGACGACATGGCATGTGAATATAAGAAGTCCACATGACCCATGGGCAGTGCAGGAAATGAACGATTTACTTGAGTATGTCAATCCTGCATTCACTATAAGCAATACCAGCGGTACCGAGACGGCCTGGTCGATTGTGAGTGATGCTGACAATCTAGGTAACAACCTGTTGTCTATGTCTAATTTGAATGATGGGTCTGGAGGGATGTACAAATCTTACGATTTGGGAACATCTGCTGCCACAGTGGTCTTCCGTACCAAAATCGATGGTTCCCCAGAGCGACTTACAGATGTAGATATTCATCTTAATGGTTTCAGAGAACAGGTAGTTTTGATCGCACCTGATAAAATTTTATTCCAAAGGTCAGGGCTTATGGAAGTTGTTGCGGGATTGGATTTTAGCAAATGGAATACCTTCAGAATCACCGCTGATGCCTCAAGTGGAACACAAATGGACGTGGAACTTTATATAGGAGAAGAATCTACTCCAATCTTAACATCATCATCTACTGAAGCTACAAGTGATAACCACATAAGCTTTGGTGATGGTAGTACTACCGCTACTTACGCTTCATTTATCGACTATCTCATATTTGATAAATCTGGTGCTTATGGTCCGGATGATTTGTCAGTGGCGAGTGGTTTAATTGTGGATGGTTTTTTCCGCAACCCTACGGATATATCGCTATCATCCACGTCAATCAACGAGGGAGAAAGTGCAGGCACGCAGATAGGTGTTTTCAGCACTACTGATGCTGATAGTGATACTTTTACATACTCGCTGGTTGACGGATCACTGGATAATTTCAGTTTCAGTATTTCCGGCAATGAACTATTTAGCGAAGCAACTTTCGATTTTGATGTGAAAAACACCTACTCAATCCTTGTGCAAACGGAGGATGAACAAGGGTTAACTTTCCAAAAGGAATTTACCATTGATGTAGAAAAAGTCGCAGACCCTGCAGATCCCTATGCCATTGAATGGATACAGAAAAACACTCCTTACATTGGCATTGCCCAATACTTGAATGATGAGTTGGTTACCTCAGTGGATCTTTATACAAATTATGCTCGGTATCAGACTCTGATTAAGCTATCAGACGATGGAGAAGTTACCTGGGTAAGTGATTCTATCAAATATGTTGATGATCCTGAGTATTATTTCAGTCATTTGAGGGCAGATGATAGTGGAAATATTTATGCTCTTGGACACTTGAGAGGTACAATAGAAATAAATGACACTGAAATAACTTCCAATGATGGTAACAATGGCGACCTAATAATTTTGAAATACAATGCTGCTGGTGAAATCGTTGAGCACGTAATAATAGGTGGAAGTGGTATTGAAAATCAGTATGGTTTTGTTGTCCTGCCTTCAGGAAACTTGCTTTTATCATTCTATTTTGATCAATTCTTTAGCTTCCAAGGTAAAAACTTTGACAATGGTATTAGTAGCCGGGCGTTGTTAGAGCTAGATGCAAGTCTGAATGCAACTGCTACCTCTGTAGTGCATCCTGATAACTACGGGTCTCTTGTACTTACAAATGAGGACAGGCTGTTTATGACCAATCATGGTAGAAATGCAATCAATGAGTTTAGTCTCATTGACTATAGCGTAATTGCCACGTATCAGCTACCTGATGCTTATGAGTGCTATGATCACACCAATCAGATGGTTGCAGATGGCAATGGCGATCTCATCTTTACAGGCATAGAATATACAAGTGGAAGTAGTACTTCTGTCAATAACATTTTCGCTGGGAAGTTCAACACGGGCACCAATACCTGGGATTGGAACTACATCATGGGGAGTACAGGAGGTAATGATGAGCCTGTGCGTCTGGATGTGGATGGTGATAACAACGTTTATCTCGCTGGGCATTACCGTTTTAGTTGGAACGTAGGTGGAGTGGGGCTCCCTACTGCGACGCTCCAGGATATCTTCCTTGCTAAGTTTGATGTCAGTGGATCAGTGCTTTGGGTTCATACTTATGGCTCTGATGAAGATGATTACATGCAAGCTCTTGCCGTGGACAAGACGAATAATGAGGTGTTCCTGACAGCAGGGTTTAATGGTTCTGGCGCGACGGTACTTACGGAAACATTGAATAATCCTATAGGTATCTGGCTTAAGTTGTCTCCGCTCGGAGGTGATGGCCCAATAAGTGTTTCATCGATAGATGGATTTGGCACCTATACTTACAATGATGATCAGGGAGCAGGCTTTTTTAATGAGTCCTTTGATAGTGGAATAACTGACAGGTTTACTGTTGAAGCTCTGATCAGATACAAGGGATTTGATGGACCTGGAGACTGGTATAACCAATTCGTTAATACGGCTTTCTTCACCATATACGTTGATTATGATGATAATGAGAATATTAATTTGCAATGTGTGGTTCGCAATCGTCCAGGTCAGAGCGTCTCGGATGACTATTATGTGGGAGGTTCTGTGGATGTTGAGGATTTTGGAGCCAATACATGGCATCACATAGCGGTAACATATGGTGAAGGCGCTATGACCTTCTTTTTAGATGGAGATGTGCTTATGTCAAACGTAGCTAACTATGATCCAATGGATGGGGTGCAAGACTTTTTGCGCCTTATTCAAGAAGTCTCAGGTGATATTGATGAAGTGAGGATATGGAATGAAAAGCGTACGATTGATGAGATCAGAGTCAATATTCAGAATGAAATAGCTGCATCCAGTGCCGGATTGGTCGGTTACTGGCCGATGAACACAAAAGCTGATGACGGCAGTGGTTCCTATACCCCTGATGCCACAGGTAATGGGCAGCACTTATTTCTTGAGGCAAATGCGGATATATTGGAGCTTAATTTGGAGCCGACAGATATTCAGCTTACCAACAATAGTGTACGTGAAGGGCTGGAAATAAATACAATTGTTGGAACGCTTTCTACTACAGATGGAAACTCAACGGATTCTCATACCTACTCTTTGGTGGCAGGCACAGGTGATGTTGACAATGCCCGATTTAATATCAATGGAGATGAACTGCGCACAAGTGAAATATTCAATTATACAGGTCAAACATATCAGATAAGGATTCAAACAGAAGATGTTCAAGGTGCTACCTATCAAGAAATATTCTTTATCGGGGTGGATCAAAATCTCAACAATGCCCCAACAATTACGGGCGCGACATTTGATATAGACGAGAATCCAAACAATGGAGATATTGTGTCAGATGCCATTCAGTATGAAGATCTGGATGGTGATGATATAACCTTTGCCATCACAGCAGGCAATAGCTCTGGTGCATTTGCGATCGGTTCCACTGACGGAGTGTTGACAGTGAATGATGCTTCACTTTTCGATTATGAGTCTATCAGCCCTAAGTTTTATACCATAGAGATCACAGTGTCTGACGCTATTGAGTCGAGCTTCGCTAGTTTCACGATAAATGTCAACAATGTTGACGAGGCTGCAACCTTCTCTAATTTCACGGCACCAGACTCTTATGACACTGGAACTGGTGGCTTCACTGTATCTGCGGACATTGATGACCCTGACGGGCTTTCTGAAGTTCATGTTTTTTACAAAAGGGCTTCCGAGGAAGGGTTTAATACCAGGTCTATGACAGATAATGCCGGTGGAAATTATTCTACTACATTCTCAGGTACAGAAATCGGGTTAATTAGTATAGAGTATTATGTAGAAACTACTGATATTCTGTCTAACAAAACTCAGTCTACTTCAAAAACAACCTCAGTAAATAGAAGCACTTCACTAGCGCTCGATGTTGACAATCTTGCAGGTATTACTTCCGGCACCACTGTTGAAGCTTATAGCATTTTGGCGTTCCCTTTTAGTGGGGCTACTGTCAACGGTGTATTCACCAACTTGATGCCATACGATGAGGAAAAATGGCGTTTGGTTTCTTATTCTTCTTCAGGGTACTCAGACAAAAAGTCCGGAGGGCTTACAGCAGGAACAGGGTATTTCTTCATTACTTCGGAAAGCGCAGATATTGATGTCAGCGGAAGGAGTGTTGTGCTTGATAACGGAGTTTACAAAATCAACCTTTCTCCAGACGCAAATGGATGGTCACTGATAGGTAATCCATTCCAGGGTGCATTGGATTGGACTGCTGTTGTGCAACACAACATAGATAATGCCATCATAGGACAGGGAGATGTTCAAACTGGCTTGCAGGGGTATAATGGGCAGTTTACCTCTCAAAGTTCACTAAGTATATTGGAAGGAGCTTTTGTTAATTCAAATGGATCAATTACTGGATTTGAGATTCCGGCTACAGCTGTTAACGAGGCTGCAGGAGGCAGAATAGCCAGGTCTTTAAACACACCTGAGGAAGTATTTATCGATGAGCTTGATTGGTCGCTGGATTTATTCTTTGAGACCCCTTCATATAAGTACTCGGTCGGAGGTATTGGCATCAATCCTGATGCTGCAGATGATCACGATTATCATGACTTGGCTCAACTTCCTAGATTCAGCACTTATCTTGATCTTACGTTTGATGATGGTAGCACCAGAAGTATCAAACAATCAGATGAGTTTAAATCCTGGGAATTTCAAATCAACAACAGTTTGCCTGAGAAGTATATCGATATGACCTGGGATATTCCGGTATCATCAAGCCGAACGATCATTTTTGTGGATGCAGCATCTCGTCAGATATATGACCTGAGCGAAGTGCGCAATATCAAGGTTCCTAATGATGCTTCTGCTAAACACCAGCTTTACTATGGTGATAAAGATGAGATCTTTCAACACATGGATTTGCCTTTCGATGCGCTATTCAATTTATACCCTAACCCGGTTCGTGACTACTTGAATCTTGAGATCTATGCATCAGATAATAAGAGTGTGACTGTTGAGTTTGTGTCTATAGATGGGAAGGTTGCATATACGGAAGTGCTTGACTTACAGAGAGGTCTGACAAGAAAACAGATTAATTTAGTAGGTAAAAATGTTCCGGAAGGAGTATATTTGATTAAGGTAAATACCGAAGTTCTTTCAAAATTCATAAAACAATGATCGCCAACCGCAAAATTACCGCTATGATCCTGAGTGCGCTTCTGTGTGCTTTTGGTTCGTTTGCGCAGACAGCTGAGTTTACTTCCGAGGCATATTATGTTGATTTTAGCGTCAACACCCCCTCTGAAATAGTAATCACCAGCCCTCAGGATTTAGTTGAAAAATCAAGAGGATTTAAAAAGGTCGTTTCGAATCAACTCGCCATTGAAGGACGCGTTTCTGATCCTGATGGGATTAAAACTGTAATGTTGAATGGTCAGAATTTATTCCTCACCGAAACAGGTTCGTTTTCAGTAACGCTTCCATTGGTAGAAGGGCCAAATGAGATATCGTTTATAGTAACTGATAATGAGGATGAAGTGACTCGAAAAGTGTTTGCTGTGGAAACAGCAGCACCGGTTGTTGCTACCAGCACGATTACAACAGATGGTGACTTTTATGCGCTTCTAATTGGTGTAAATGATTATCAAGATCCTGAAATTGCAAGTTTGGACAAACCAATTGCAGATGCGAGGAGATTGGGTGACGTGCTTGAGCAGTATTACACTTTTGCCCCTGAAAACATCACTTACCTGGAGAACCCAACCAGGAGCCAAATAGTAGATGCTCTGGATAGGCTCAGAAAGACGATTGGTGAAGAAGATAATTTACTTCTCTTCTATGCGGGTCATGGCTACTGGGATAAAGATACCGAAACAGGTTATTGGATACCATCCAATGGACGAAAAACCAGTACGGCGGACTGGTTCAGAAACACGACACTTACAGACCAGTTGAGAACGATAAAGTCGAAACACACATTACTGATTGCCGATGCTTGTTTCTCAGGTTCTATTTTCAAATCCAGGAGTGTGTTTATCTCAGACGAGGCAGTGGCTATCAAGAAGCTGTATGAATTGCCAAGTAGGAAGGCCATGACAAGTGGTACTTTGACTGAGGTACCAGATAGAAGTGAGTTTCTCAAGTATTTGACAAAAAGGCTGGAAACTAACTCTGAGAAGTATTTACCTTCAGCGGAACTATTTAGTAGTTTCCGCAGAGCCGTGATCAATAATAGCGACGTGATACCTCAGTACGGTACGATGCAAAAAGTTGGAGATGAGGGAGGTGACTTCATCTTTATCAGAAAAGAATAAGAGTATTTTATTTAAAATATACAACTAAGGAAATCCTCGCAATTGCGAGGATTTTGTTTTTTAGTTTAGTCAGAATTTCGTTCTGGTATTTCGAAAGCATAGAAGTGCTTCTTCAAATATTTATTTTTAAATTCCCTATTGCTAACTTTTAAGTTAATATTCTACCTGACTTGAATACCGAACTCGACCTTGTAAAAGCCCTCGCTTCTGGCGATCAGAATGCTTTGTCTGAAATATATGAATCTAACTATTCGTATATCGAAAAGATGATACTGAAGAACTCCGGAGATGTGGAGGACGCAAAGGATATCTATCAGGATGCTATGCTGGTGTTTTACAAAAATGCAGTAAAGCCAGATTTCCAGCTCACCAGTACGATCAAAACATACCTGTACGGAATCAGCTGGAGACTATGGATGAAAAAATTAAGTCGAAAGAAAGAGTTGACAATTTCCCATAAGGAGGAATACATAGACGCATTCGATTTTGAGTTGGTATCCAAAGATGCTGATGACACCCTCAACAGAATTGTAAATATGCTCAAGGATCATGGAAAGAACTGCCTCGAAATAATGGAGCGGTTTTATTTCAGTAAACAATCTTTTGATGAAATAGCCGAAGTGTTGGGCTATGCTAGTGGGCAGGTTGTGAGAGAACAAAAGTACAGGTGTATCAAGCGAGTGCGTGAAGGTATAAAGACATTAAAGATTAGCTATGAGCTTGACTGATAAGGAAATTGAAGAAATGATAGATGCTCTTGACCAGGGAGCGTCTCACAAAGTGGATGAGGGAGTACACCGTGACTATGAACAAATGGTAAGGGCTGTTAATTTTATAGGAGAAGAACGGTTTAGAGAAAAATTGAATGTAATTCACGGAACTATGAGATCTGGAGCAGGGCGTAATACAAACCTTTTCTGGATATCGGGGATCGCTGCGGCTGTTGTTGGTGCCTTTTTTTGGTGGCAATCGATGCGTCCTGATTTGGTTACACCGGAGCTTCAAATGAATGAGATACCGGCTTATAGTGATAGTGCTACATACGACTCTTTAAAAAATATTGAACCGGCTGTTGACAAAGAATAAAAAATAGAATTAAGGATATAATGCGTTTTGGAACGACTATTGTAAACTTACTCACATTATTACATGGGAGACTATCCCGCCAATGAAACTATTTGAAGACTTAATCTGAATGAACATGAAAAGAATCTCCGCAACTATCGTAACGCTCCTCATTGTGAGCGCAGCTTTTTCTCAAACTACCTACAAAGAGGCAGAGAAAATGATCAAGAGAGACAAAGCTGTAAAGGAGGCTAGAAAAGAAGCCAAAAAGTGGGAAAAGCAGGACTACACAAATCTTCCCGGCAATCTACCACTGGCCAATCAGTTTGAAAGATCACTTGTAATGCAGGTGATGCTCACTGATGACGGTGAGCAAAGGTATCTTACCGCTACAGGAAGTGCTATTTCAGGCTCAGAGGGTGTGGCCCAAGCCAATGCCATGGACAATACCAGGGTGCAGCTGGCGGGAGTTATCCAATCGGAAGTATCGGCTCTTGTAACTAACAATAAAGGAAATACAGGTTACACAGCGGATGAGATGCAAACTGTAGATGAGTTCTTGTCCAGCAGCAAGACATTGATCCAAAATAAAATAGGACGGATTAAGCCGGTAATTGAAATGATGAGACGTGTGGACGATAAGTTCGAATATCGATTCACCGTAATGTATGATACCGAAGAGGCTAAAAGAATTGCAAAGGAAATACTGCAAGAAGGCCTACAGGATAAAGTGGGTAAAAATGAAGATGAGCTCAACAAACTTTTGGGTCTTTAATTCATGAGATTCTTGCTTTGTCTTGTATTATTCATTCCGGAACTGGCCCAGGCTCAGGGGCAGCCGGATTGGGTAAACCCACTCCTTAGAGATCAGAAGTATCCCTCTAAGGATTTTTATGTTGGTTTTGTGTCGCAAACTTTTCAGAAAGGTGAGGATCTCAACGAGTATCCGGCAAAGTTGAAAAGTTCTGCCCGTACAGCCCTTTCAGAGTCTATTTTTGTTTCTATCAACAGTGTGGCTACATCAGAGATGAGCAACACCAATGGTGAGGCTGACGATCGTTATCAGAAGTCCACGGTGACCAGATCGTCACTGGAAGCCACAGGCATGGAAACGGAAATCTACATCGATGAGCGCAAGCGAATAGCGTATGGTTTTGCTTTTGTGAAAAAACGTAAGTTGGTGGCGCACTATTATGGGCAACTTTCTTCTGAGATGAGCAGGATCAAGAGTTCTCTCGAACGGAGCGCAAAACTCGGAGATAAATCAGAAGCGTATAAGCTACTGATGGGAGAACTGCAGGCGCTAAATCAAGTGAAAAGCTATCAGGATATGCTAAAATATCTTGATGTCTCCAGTGAGACCGTGCTGATGTCTGACACATGGAAAGGCTACTATGATTTTACCCTGGAGGAATTGGATAAACTCAGAAATAACGATGAAATAGGATTGGATGAGGCTAGCTTCTTTCTTGTGGATAAACTAAAGGAGGAATTTGGGGTCGATTCACCGGTTCAGTTGGGCTTGATTACCTATCGTGGTACGGGTATCCCTACGGAATTTTCTGAATACTTTGGACAGGTTTTTTCTCAGTCGGCAGAATCGAGTTTTAAGTCTGTATCCCGATCAATGAACAACAGCGGTTATGTACTGAGTGGCACGTATTGGCCCGGCGAAGATAAAGTGCAAATCATAGCCAATATCAATGAAGTGGATGGTGGTGAAGTGGTAAGACTCAAGGCTGGTGGCTCTATTGCCATCGGTAAAGAATCCATTGATGCATTGGGTTTGCAATACAACCTGGCCAATAACAAAAACCTGCTTGAGAAGAATAATGCCATGAAGCCTGCTGCATCATCCGGAGGGCTGATGGCCACTATTGCCACGCAAAAAGGAACTGAGGCGGTTATTTTCAAAGAGGGAGAGTTACTGAGCTTGCATGTGAATGTGAGTAGGGCAGCCTACCTCAGGGTAATCAATATTTGGAGCGATGATCAGAAATTTTTGCTTGCTGATAATTTCTACGTTTCTCCTGAGCAAACCAATCAGTCTATTAAGCTTCCACTGCAGTGGGAAACGTCATGCCCCTGCGGTGTGGAATATATCCAACTCATAGCACAGGATAAGCCTTTTACCCCCATGGAAACTGAAAACATTGATGGATTTCTTCGTATCAAGGGACCCTTAAAGGCAGTATTGGAAAAGAATAGAGGTTTTAAGGCAGCAAGTGGAGAAGGGCAGCTTTATGCTGAGTCCACAATAGTTCTGACCACTATAAAGTAAGCGGCATGAGAATCCTGACGACTGTATTACTTCTGGCAGGAGCAACTGTGTGTCTGTCTCAGGATTTTAGCGACCAGTTTAATAAATTCAAAACGGGCAATGAGCTAGCCTATGATAAGTTGGTTCGCCAGCGAGACTCAATCTTTGCCAAATCGATAGTCGATAATTGGAAATCGCTTCAACTGGAGCAGCCAGAAGAAAAAAAGACAGAAGTGCCAAAACCTGAAGCTCAACCAGTGGCAGAGTCCAGCCTTGAGCTCATGGAGGTTCAGCATAAAGTCATTCCAGATGAGCGGCCAAAACTCATGCGGTCATTTAACCAGCCCAAACTGGAGTATGACGAAGAATATGATGATTTTGAGATGGCTGAGAGCTACGAATTTCATGGGGAGTCAATCAGTCTTCGTTATTCTTCTCAGTTTTTGGCTGCCAATGCTTTATCTGTATCGGATGAGTTTGGTTTGTCAAAAGCATGGCAGACCCTTTCCCGGTCGCCTTATCAAAATATCGTAAAATCGCTCTATGAAAAGGCTCAGGAGATGAATCTGCCAGATTATGGCTATCTACTTCTTACTGAGTCTTTTTTAGATCAGCTCAATATTTCAGATGCGCATAGGCCAGTATATCAATGGTTTCTGCTTCAAAAGTCAGGTTATGTGGCACGAGTGGGGCTTATAAACAAGAGCCCTGTGCTGGTCATTGGCTGCTATGGCAAAATCTACGGGAAAAGGTTTTACAGTTTGTCAGGAGTCAACTACTACGTGCTGAGCGACGAGCCAGGGCAATTTGAATCATTTCAGTCTGAGACTAGCGACGAGTCAAATCTGTTTGATTTCTCACTCTCATCTGAGATCAAGCTGCCTCTCGATCCTGTTAAAAAGAACTTTAATTATCTTCAAAAGTCAGGAAAGAATGTGTCCCTTGATATTTATTACAACCAAAACATGGTGAAATTGCTTGGGAGCTTCCCTCAGTGTGACCTGCGCTACTACCTCACTTCGTCCTCATCTGACCTGATGAAAAAATCTGTGGAAAAGTCGTTTGATGAGCACATGAGCGGAAAGTCAGAAGTAGAAAAAGTTCAGTTTCTACTTGAGTTTGTTCAGAAGGCGATAGACTATCAATCAGATAAAATCCAATTCGGAAAAGAAAAGGTAATGTACCCGGAAGAAGTGTTGTTTTATGACTTTGCCGACTGTGATGATAGGGTGGTGCTTCTCAATTACCTGATCAGAACATTCACGGATGTACCCGTGGTAGTTGTTTCTTTCCCTCAGCATGTGGCACTTGCCGTTCGGTTGCCGTCTCCCACCTTTGGGGAGACTATCAGCTATAAGGGATATACGTTTACTTTTTGTGACCCTACTTACTTAAACTCACCGCTTGGGTCTGTCATTCCTCAAGCTGACCGCTCTAAGATCGAGGTGATTGAGTTTTAAACGGAGCAAGTATAAATGCTCAATGGCTCGTTTAGTATCAGTAAAGTGATATTTTGAATTGGAAGTCACACATAGCACGTAAGTCTATACCTGTCTCAAACATTTCGTTATCATCTTCTTTTACATACCATATACACTTTACGTTTTTCCCTTTTATCAGTGCCTTATTGAACAATTTAATAGTGTTGAAAAGGAATTTGGCCGTTGTGGCATTGAAAAGTTGGTAAGCAAAATGGATCGTTAAGGTATCATGTTCGTCGAGGTGATATCTAATGTTTTCTAATAAATATTGATAACGTTTCACATTTTCCTGGGCCAGCGACCAGCCTTTGATCAGGATGAAGTTGTGATTTTCAACGTATCTGATCTTGAGGGGGGGACGGCTGATTGGTGCCTTTGCCACAGGGGCCGGATGTAAGTAACTTGTAGTGTTATGTGTTGAATTGTTCATAGTGGTTTGTTCTTAATGAGTAGTTGATTTATCCTGTCTATAGGATGTTTTTAAGGAGTAACTGGTTGAGTGGTTTTTTCGCTGTAAAAAAAACTGACTTTGTTAATGAGAGAATAAGTTTTGTCCATCTTTTTGTCTTGCTGGTAGGCAAAAATGAGTAGGCCAATGAATAGGATGAAGACCAGGTGTCTTTGCTCCAGTGATTTTATCAATCTAATCATGACCCTGTAAGGTTAAGTGAAATGGAAGCTTGAAATGTAGGACGGAAAGCCTTAATACCAACGCCTGCGCCTAGTTTGATCAGTTTTGCGGGATTGAAATAGCCCTGTGCTGTAGGAGTGATACAGAAGTATTCACCGTTGATTGCACCTGCACGTATGTTCAGGTCAAACCCGCTTTTTTCATAACGTTTTACTGGAAAGTTGAAGTAAGCTCCTGAGAAGTTACGTTCATATACTCTTGGCATGCTTTCCATGTCGTTCATAAATGCAGGAGCTTCCTGATGAAACCCACCAAGCTCCATTTTATTCTTAAATGAGTATCCGATGGCCGTGCCATATTTGTTGCCAATGTGAGTGAGCTCTACATATGATTTTATGGTTGGCCCTTGAGCTCGAAGTGCACTTGCAGACACTAGGATTGCTATAATTAGTAGTAGTTTTTTCATTTTCTTGTTTGTTTGGTTATTAATTATGATACAAAGCTCAGAAAATGAGGGTTGCTGTGTTAGAGGGTAAAACGCAAAGTGAATTTTGGGTTTTATCATTAGATAAATAGGGAATACGCTTACGTGTTTCACGTAGCGCCAGGAGGGATGTCCCGTTTTGTCGTTTCAGGGCATAAAAAAAGCGCTTTCTAGTAGCGCTTTTTGGTTTTCGAGGGTAAGGAAGTGAACTAAACTATGCCCTTTTCTATGGCATATAGTGTGAGGCCGGCAATGTTTTTACAGCCAGTTTTTTCCAATAGGTTTCGTTTATGGGATTCCACTGTTCTCACACTGATGAATAGTTTGTCGGCAATCTCTTGATTGCTGAGCTCTGCCACGATCAATTGAAGTACCTCTTTTTCACGATCCGAAAGAGACACTTCCACAGTTAGACGGTTTTTTGGAGCTTTTCTGGCAATGCTGTCAATGATTGTTTTGTACACCTCATCGGCATAGTAATCTTCACCTTGCAGGATTTTTTCCAGCGCTTCCTTCATATTTTGCCTTGAGGTATTTTTCAATACATACCCTGATGCGCCAAGCGAAATCATTTTGTTGATGTAATTGGCTTCATTAAACATGGACAAAACCAACACTCGCAGGTCCGGGTAGTTTTCCTGGACAGATTCCATTAGTTGGATACCCGTCATTTCAGGCATTTTGATATCTGTGATCATCACATCTACGTCATCGTGTTTTTCCAGGACATCCAGTGCTTGCAGTCCATTGGCAGCTTCATATGCAATTTCATAATCCTCATCTTCTTTAAAATAGAATTTAATTGCATCGCGGATCATTTCATGGTCATCTACCAATAGGATTTTTGCTTTCATCTCCATGTGGTTATGATATTGGGAGTTTGATATCTATCAAGGTGCCAGCATCTGGTTCAGAATCGATATGTAGCAAGCCGTTACATTTTTTCACGCGCTGCTCTATGTTCCTTAGTCCATTCCCCTTTCTTCCGGTTATTGTGTCAAAACCAACCCCATCATCCTTGATCTTAAGGTGAATGATACTCTGGTCTTGTCTGAGTGTTACACCGATATTTTTGGCTTTGCTGTGTTTTTGAATATTACTGATTCCTTCCTGTACTATTCTGAAGGTCTGTGAACTGATGTATTCGGAAATATCGTGTTCCTTTAGCGATAGGTTCAGGTCAAATCCCACATCAAGAGGAATTTGAGTTTGTAGTTGTTTGATGGATTTTGATAGACCAAACTCTTTTACACTGTTTAGCGAAAGGCTACTTGACATGGAGCGGATCTCTTGCAAAGAATCATGGGTCATTTTTGAAACCTTGAGTAGCTCCTTATCTTCTGGATACTTTTCTGATAGACTATCCAGAAAAATTGTGCATGAACTGAGTTTTTGTCCCAGATTGTCGTGCAGCTCACTGGCTATGGTGTTCCTTTCATTTTCCTGAACGGACATCAATGACCTGTTGAGCTCATGGTCTTGAGTGGTATCCACTATTGTGCCGTAAAAAATATCACGCTCTATATCATTATAGTCGGCACTGATACTTGTTCTTCCATATCTGATCTGATCAGTGCCAAAAGGCACGAAACGATGATCGATGGTGCATGAAGTTTTTGTTTCAAGGACTTTTTCGAACTCTTCTTTGAATATGGCTATGTCGTCTTTATAGATAAGCTTGAGAAATCTCATGCTGGACAATTGCTTGTTGGGGCTCCTGATGTTCATCATTTTGAGCATGTGAGGAGAGCAATTCATGATATCCATTTCCGAATCATACTCAAAACTTGCTGATGACGTGAGTTTTTCTGCTCTGTTCAGGATTTGTTGGTTTTTGGCGCTTTGCATCTCCATTTGTTTTTTATCAGTGATGTCTCTGCAAAACCCAACGATTCCTATTTTATCGTTTCCGTCTATTACGGGGTTTTTGGTTATTTCGAGGATTTTAGTTTCGCCTTCCTCGTCTGGAAAGGTATATTCATAAGTGAGTGACTTTTTGTTTTGAGTCACGTATTTATCAGTTTCCTCGGTTTTGTCAAGGACATTTTCGTCAAAAATGTCCTGATCTCTTTTACCCAAGATTGCATCTTCTTTGAGACCCAAAAACTTGCAATAGGAGGCATTGGCTCTGAGGTATTTCCCTTCTCCATCTTTGAAAAAGATGATGTCTTCAAAACTATTGAGGATGGAATCCAGAATATTATTTTTATGAATGAGCTCTTTCTGAAAACTCTCTTTTTGTTCTTGGAGCTCTCTGTTTTCGAGAGCTCTTTCGATAATGATTGGAAGCTTCTTTATGTTTTTTTTCAGCAAAAAGTCATCTGCTCCTTCATGCAGGAGTGCTACGGCCTGTTCTTCTCCTACTGTACCTGATATACATATAAATGGCAGCATAGGATCATATTCTCTAACAAGCTTCAAAGCGTCTCTTCCTGTAAAGGAATTGAGATTGTAGTCTGAAAGGACTATGTCTAAATTTGTTTTTAAAGACTCTTTTACCTGATCCTCAGTTTCTGCACGCAAAAGGTCGTAGTTTAGGGAGCTTTTGCGCAGAGACAAGTCGAGAAGTTCAAAGTCACTGCTATTATCTTCGATGTATAATATTGTCATTTTGCTGATTCTTTCTTGGTTCTTAATGGCGAAACGCTGGATGAAAGCTTGGATTGATTTCTAAGCCATCATGTGGTTTTATTTATGAGTAGCCAGTATAGGCTTACTTTTTGAGTAGCTTCTATAAAATCCTTGTAGTCAATGGGTTTGGTGACAAAACTGTTGACTCCCAGGTCATAACAAGTTTCAAGGTCAGAGTCTTCTTGTGATGAAGTGATAGCTACGACAGGAATTGTTCTTAGCTGTTCATCTTTTTTTATTCTTTCCAATACTTCAATGCCGCTCAGTTTTGGGAGCTTCAGGTCTAACAATATTAACTTAGGTTTGTTGGACTTGTTTCTGGAGCTGAATTTCCCTTCACCCATCAGAAAGTCCATGGCTTCCACTCCGTCTTTTACCCAGACAAACTCATTTTCTAGTTTTAGCGATGATAGTGACCTCATGGTCAACTCTGCATCGTCTGGGCTGTCTTCTACCAGAAGTACCTGTACTTCTTCATATGGTTTTGATTTTAGAGTCATAGCGGATCTGTTATTTTGATTGTTTTGGAAGTGAAATATAGAATGTAGAGCCTTTGTTGATTTCACTTTCTGCCCATATCTCACCATCATGGCGATCAATTATTTTTTTACACAAAGCAAGCCCTACACCAGTGCCTTCAAATTCACTCGAACTATGCAGCCGCTGAAACATTTCGAATAACTTGTTGTAGTATTCCATGTTGAAACCAACTCCATTGTCGCTTATAGAGATGACATAGTTGTTGTCTTTTTCTAGTTGTTCGATACTAATTAGTTGTTCTTCCCTTCCCAATGAATACTTGACCGCATTGGAAATGAGGTTTTGAAATACTTGTTCCAATAGGGATTTGTCACCATAAATTTCCCCAAGATTCTTTCTCGATATTTTGCATGTGTTGGGTATATCAATTTGTCGTACTATGGCGTCTATTCTGTCATTCAAGTCAAAAGATTTGAAGTTTGTTTTTAACCGTGAAAGCCTACTGAAGTTTAGTAAGTCATCTATGAGTATGCCCATTCGATTGCTATTACTACTAATTCTACCCAGATAATGTTTTGCGTTATCTGGAAGTTGGTTGTAAAATTCGTCTTCCAGCGCACTGGCAAATCCGTTTATAGCTCTTAAGGGTGCTCTTAGGTCATGGGAAACGGAATATGCAAAAGACTCCAGTTCCTGATTTACGTTTTGTAACTGTTTCGTTCTTTGTAGCACTGTCTCTTCCAGATCACGACTGTAATGCGCCAGTTGTATTGAGGCTCTTTTTACTTCATCTATGTCTTGAAACAAACCGTTGAGGTGAGTGGTTTTGTTTCCATCAGTGTCTGGCTTGCCGATTGCCCTTACCCATTTTTCTTTGCCTGTGGCCGTAATGATCCTCAGATCTACATCCCATGGCTCTTGTTTTTCTATCCCGTTTTTTACAATGTTAGAAATAATCTCTCTATCGTCAGGGTGGTAATAGTTGATGCCATCGGCTAGGTTTATTTTGTGACCTTCCGGTAACTCATGTATTTCGTATACTGTTTTGCTCCAATGCAAGATTTGCTCTTCAATATCCAGTATCCATGTCCCTATTCTGGCTACCGAGGAAGTCTCTTGAAAGAGTGCATCAAGTTGATCTGCCTTTTTTTGAACCTCTGCCTTTTCGCGTTTTGTAACCACTTCATCCGTAACATTTTCAGCTAGAGCTAAAAAGTGGGAAGTACTGCCATTATCATCTGAAATTCTTTTAAGGTTCATCTTTGCATATCTGGTTTCACCATCACCAGTTATGTATTTTTTGGTTACAGTGTGATGCTCCATATTTCCATCCACCATGCTCTTGAACATTTCCATAACGCGTGAGGCATCTTCTGGATGGGTGAAATCTGTAAACTTCATGGAGGTCAACTCGGATGCACTATATCCTGTCATTTCACAATACTTGGCGTTCACCAGAAAAGGAACCCCCGACTCATCTATCATGGCAATGCCCAGCGGCGAATATTCAAATATGTTTTTGACATATTTTTGATTTTGATCGAGTCGGTGCTGGAGCTTTATTTCTTCCGTGATGTCTTCTACCAGGGCTAACGTGTAATTCCTTTTGTTTTCAGTGGCGGGTATCTCCTTTACGTTGAGCTTGACATGACTAATTTCACCCCAATCTGATATATACCTTTTATTGATACTATAGTGATCGATTTTCCCTTCTTTGAGTTCTTTGAAAAGGGACAAGTCTTTATTTATATCGTCAGGGTGTGTAAACTCTGCAAAAGCCATGTTCATTATTTCTTCCTCTTCATAACCCACGATTTCGCTGAACCGGCCATTTACCATAAAGGGCTTGCCATCTTCATCTACCATAGCAATGCCTAAAGGTGAATTGTCATAAATATTTTTTAGGTGTTCTTGATTCTGAATTAATTCTTCCTGAAGCAATATTTGTGAAGTAATATTTTGCGTAAACATGATAATACCCCCGATTTCATCCTTTTCGTCGAACCAGGGTTTTATTTCATACCGGATGTGAATTTTCTTTCCGGATTCTGTAATCATGCTGTCTTTTTCAACTTTGATCGTCTTCCCGCTCTGAGCTTCTTTGTGGTGTTGGATCCACTTGTCGCTTTTAAATATTTGTGGGAAAATTTCATAGTGAGATTTGCCGACAATTTCATCGGCTGAAAGACCGTATTCCTTGAACCAGCTATCACTTGCTATGATATATTTCATATCACGGTCAAACATAGCGATAGCACTCGGCGCATGCTTTATAAAGGTTTGTAGCTGGTTTTGTGTTTTCTTTCTTTCGCCTACTTCTCTTGCCAGTTCAGCTGGGTCTTTAAAGCTCAAAACTGCTGGAGCGGCTTTTACAAGAGCAAATACGGTGATCCATGAAATAGATGCCGTGATAAGTTTCAGTACGCCACTTAGTCGATAGAATGGCTCCCAAAAAATAACAGCTTCTAAAAAGTGTGTAGCTCCACATACCAGGGTGAAGAGGCTAAACAAGATCAATAGCTTACGAAAGCTGAGAACAGAACTTTTCTTTTTCAAATAAAAGACAAGAAAAATAGGAATGGAGAAATAGGCTAAAAATATAGATAGATCGGAAAGAATATGAACCCACCCATCTATCTCCGACCAGGTGCCGCAGTACCACCGTGCCGGCCATTCCTGAGTAGATAGGATATTGGAAAAATAGTCCGAAACTGTAACGGTTGGCGTAGAGGACTCCATTGAGCAAACCGAAATAGGCATAGATTCTCTTTCTATTAGGAAAGCTCCCTTTTCTAAGGTGTTATGATCTTCCATTAGCTGGTTCTTTAATGGGTTTGTTCTTATCAAAGATAGCTTACGGCCACCTCACTATCAGGGTTTACTATGTCAATGAGATATAACGAGCGGTGAATAAAGGTAATCGGCGGATGAATGGGAACTGGCCAGTTTTTCCTTCGCTAAAGAGTAATATGGGTATTGAATCCTGTCTTATGGTTTTAATTATAAAATAACGTTTTCAATAGTATTTGTGGTTTTGATGGTTTTAATCAATGTATCTGAAACTGTATTTACTATCTTCATCTGTTATTATGAGGAATTGGACTTATTTATTGGGTTTGATTTTGACGGGGGTAGTTGCCGCTTCAGCTCAGACCAAAACAGACCTTCTTAGCGACCTGGAAAAAGGATTGCTAGAAGATCGCTTTAATGCCTTCATTGAGCTCACGGATGTTTATGAATATACGCGAAATGATTCTGCTCTTTGGGCCAGCATAAATGCAATCAAGATAGCAGAAGAAATTGGAGATCATGGGTTGCTGGCAGTAGCTCATAAAGTGGCGGGTATCTACTATGGAGATGTGGGGCTTTATGATAAATCTATCGAGAGCTTTTATGCTGCGATAGGCCATTATGACAGTGCCAAAACTGAAACTAAACAACAAGATATAGCGGGTTGCTATCACAATCTGGCTTGGAATTATGCCTACCTGGAGCAGGTTGATAAAGTAGCTCCACTCTTTCATAAGTCGCTATCCAAAAAGCCACTCATCGATGCTGCTGACTCCATCAATCAAACTGTGAGTTTTCATGCACTTGGTTCCTTTTATTACCTCTATGATAAGCAATATGATAGTGCCGTGTTTTACCTGAACAAAACAGTAAAATGGAGAAAACAATGTGGTGCCACAATCGAAGAAATTGCGCAGGCGCAAGTAGAGCTTGGTCAGGCCTATTATGAAAGCGGTCAGCTTGATTTGGGGGATTTGGTTGTAGCGGAGGTTGCTTCATACCCGGGTGATTCTGTTTCGGCTTATATCGGCCTATATCTGGATTTTTTGAAGGGGGTAAAACTCCATCAACAAGGGCGGTACAAGGAAGCTTTTGAGACTTTCATTCCCATCTACGAGTTTGGTGAAGCCAGCAATAGTCACCTTTCATCCACCTGGATCAATTTGCTTCGTCAGATGCTTGAAACCGCAAAATCCGGAGGTTTGTATGAGGAAGGTTTTTATTATTTAAACAAGCTTCGGGATGCCGAGCGTCAGACGATTTATAAAGACCGTCAGCGCACCACCAGGGCACTTGAAATATCCTATGAAACGAAAAGAAAAGAGAATCAAATTGCACTACAGAGTGCACAGCTTACTTTGCAAACAAAGATTATATGGGGGGCGGTTTTGGCGTGCCTTGTGGTATTTGGGCTGTGCTTTTTTCTATATCAGTCATTCAGGAAAATCCAGCAGAAAAACCGCAAGATCAATACCCTAATGCGAGAGCTTCATCACAGGGTGAAAAACAATTTGCAGGTTATTTCGAGCCTGCTCGGCCTGCAGTCCATGAAGCTTGAGGACGCAGCTGCGCTCAAAGCAGTAGAGGAAGGCAAGGAGCGAATCAGAGCCATGTCGCTTATCCATCAAAAACTTTATCAACAAGAAGAGGTGACAGCACTCAACATTCAGGAATACATAAGCAGTTTGATCGCTGAACTTACACAGTCTTATGGGTTTGAATCCAAGGCAAAGGTCAACATTGATGTGCCTTCAATGCTATTTGATGTTGATACTACTTTACCGATCGGTTTGATCATCAATGAACTAGTGAGCAACGCTTTTAAATATGCTTATAAGGACATAGCAGAACCAATACTTGAGTTGAGGTTGTTAGATGAAGGAAATAGGCGTTTTCGGCTTTCAATCAAAGATAATGGAATGGGATTGCCGCCTGAATTTGACTTGGGAGAAGCCAAGTCTTTTGGACTTAAATTGGTTAATTTACTAACTAAGCAGTTGAACGGAACCATCAATATCGAACAATCTAACGGTCTTGAATTTCAGCTCCAGTTTGAACTTTCAAACTAGTTACAAATGATACTTCACTACCTAAACATTTGTCACTTTACCCAACCAGTAAATATTCGACCCAATGAGAAGTGTTTTTTTTATTCTGATCTGCCTGAACGCCAGTTTGGGTTATGCACAGGAAAGCAAGCAAGTAACATCCCTGATTGAAAAATGCAAAAAAGCTGCCCAATACCCCGATAGTCTTAAATATTACGGTGAAAGGCTTTTAGAAGTAGCCGAGCAGACTAACTCTGATTTGGCATATGCAGAGGGGTATTTTGCGATTGGGTATGGGTATTATATAGCTGGAGATTTTCCAGAGGCCAAAGAGTTTTATCGAAAAGCGGTCACTTTTCCAATTCCCTTCCGAGAGCACGCCAGAATAAAAAGGAATTTGGCAATTATCCATTTTAGGGTAGGAGAGTTTCAGCAAAGTGAGAGTGTGTCAAATGAACTTATCCAGGAAGCATATTCATTAGGAGACTCTGTTACCGCACACATATTGCATAATCACTTGGGTATTCTTCATAAAAAGAATGGGAGAATGAAAGAAGCTCTCGCTGATTTCACACTAGCGCTATCTTTCTGGCAAAGACGTAATGCTCCGGGCCCTTCAATCAAAAATCATATAAACATCGGAATTGTATACGGCCGAATGGAACTTGATAGTTTGGCATTGATTCATTTTTATGCCGCAATGGATTTGGCAAGGGAAATCAATCATCTGCGACTCCAGGCCAGTGTTTTGAATAATCTTTCATCCACTTACCGGTCTATGGGTGTTTTGGATTCTTCTTTGGCTTGCATCAAAAGGTCTATTGCCATTTGCGAAGAGATAGGTAATGATGAATTGTTGCCCGGCAACTATCTAAATCTTGCTGAAATTTTAAGCGACAATGGTGAATTGGATTCTGCCATTCATTATTATCAGCTCGCCATTCGTTCTAATAGATTCAACGGCGACATTACCAGGCAGATTGAACTGTTTCGAAGTATCGGTAAAGCCTACTACAGAGCCAGTAGATATGATCTTGCCAAGGTGTTTCTGGACTCATGTTTGACCCTCTCTCAGGAGAACGAGTTTATCGTTGGGCTTGAAAACACCTATGAACTTTTGTCAAAGACTTTTGCAGCTCTTGGCGATTACCAGATTAGTTATGAAATGCTTCGCTACTCAAAGGAGATAAGTGACAGCACTTACAATGAAGATAAAGTTTTGGCGGTCAATGAAATTACAGCTAAGTACAACCTCGAAGAAAAGGAGTCACTCAACCGTCAACTGAGCAGTGCGCTAAATATATCTAATGCTACCATCTCTCAGCAAAGAACGGTTATTGCTATCGTGAGCGTTTTGTTAGTGCTGGTTATTTGTCTAGCTATTTTCAGTGTTTATCAATTTCGACAGAGTAGATCCAGAGCGTATCAGTTGGAACAGAAAAACCAGCGCATTGAGACACTGATGCGAGAGCTTCACCATAGAGTAAAAAATAACCTTCAGGTCATTTCCAGTTTGCTGGGACTCCAGTCAATGAAACTCGAAAATGAAACAGCACAACAAGCCGTAGAAGAAGGAAAGGAGCGAATCAGAGCCATGTCGCTCATTCATCAAAAATTGTATCAGCAAGATGAAGTCACATCATTGAATATTAGGGATTACGTCAATAATCTTGTGGATGAACTGGCACAGTCTTATGGCTATGCCGATAAAGCCAGGATCAACATAGAGGTGCCTTCTGTGCTTTTGGATGCTGACACCACTTTGCCGGTTGGCCTCATTATCAATGAGTTGGTTAGCAATGCTTTCAAATATGCATTCAAGAATATCGAACATCCAGTGCTGGAATTGAAATTGATTCAGAAGCAAGAGAGCATAACACTTTCGGTTAAGGATAATGGTGAAGGGCTGCCGGAAGGGTTTTCGTTTGAAAAAGCCAAATCATTTGGACTTAAGCTCGTCCATTTATTGACTAAGCAGCTCAATGGATCTATGCAGGTTCGGAATAGCCCTGGGGTTGATTTTCAAATGAATTTCAATTTGAGTCGGGTATAAGGGTTGGATTTATTATTTTTCTTATAGGCTCACCATCCAAACAGATTATGAAAAAACTTAGCTACCTCTTTTTGTTCCTTTCGACCAGATCATTTACTTCTTGTCAGGATTCTGAGGTGGCAGAGATTGAATCTAATGCGCTGGATCAAAAGGCGCCAACTGAAGGTTATGCTGAAGGAGAATAACCAATCAGTTTGTGCCATGTTTAAACAGAATCAAATCCTTGGATAGACGGTCTCTACTGCATATTTTAGTTGTCCAACCCGTGGGATATGCAGCAGATTAAGATTCTCGTCGTGGAAGACGAGTGGGTAGTGTCGGAGGAAATAAAAGAGATTCTGGAGAAGAACAGTTTTGAGGTAGTTGGTCAAGCCGCTGACGCTCAGACTGCTCTGGAGCTGGCTGAAGAAACCCAGCCAGATATTGCATTGCTTGATATCAATATTAAGGGAGATAAAGACGGGATAGAGTTGGCAGCTTTGCTTCGAAATTCCTGTGATCCCGGCATCATTTTCCTTACTGCGTATGACGACCAAAAGTATCTGGAGCGAGCAAAATCGGTAAACCCACAAGCATATATTATCAAGCCATTCCGTGAAAAAAACATCGTTATAGCAATAGAGCTGGCCTTTCACAACCTCTCAAAAAATCATAGTGAAGACGCTGGTGAAGATGAAGACAAGTACTATGTGCTCAATGATAGGGTTTTTATCAAAGACAACCATCGATTTTTTAAACTCGAACTTAGCAGGATCAAATATGTGGAAGCAGAAGGGAGCTATTGTCACATTTATACAGACAAAGGCAAGCATACCCTGGCCATCAATCTGAAACATTTTGAGATGAAAATCAAGCACCCTTCTCTGGTGCGCACTCACCGTTCTTTTCTGGTAAATCTCGAAAGCATCGATGCACTCGAAGGAAATACCCTTTTCATCGGAGATAAATCAATTCCCGTAAGTCAGTCTCATAAAGACGACCTTCTCAACCGCCTCAAACTTATCTAAGCTCTTCTTTTGATTTTCTCTGGGCTGCTCACAAAGTAACTCCACTCACTCACAAAGATTTTTATGATATCACTTATGGATATCCATAATTTGGACTAACCAAAAGTCGGGATACACTATGGCTGATATAATTACCAACCGGGAAAAAGAAATACTTACAGCATTATCAAATGGGCACATTGTAAAGGAGATTTCCGATATGCTCAATATCAGCTTTCATACTGTGGAAACACATAAGAAGAATGCCATGCGCAAAATGAAAGCACGAACCACAACCCAGTTGGTCAGCCTCGCAATACGATCAGGAAAAATAGTCTGAATCGAAAAGCAACTGAATCAAATCATTTTCTACTGCAAAAATAAATTCTACTACTATGAAAAAATCTATTCCAATTTTAATAGCCGCGTTGTTCTCGTTTGCTGCGAGCTACGGACAAAGTGCGCTGAAGAAGGCTGAAGTAACAGCCATTGCTGGTAAATCTGCCTCTGCTCTGAAGGGGGACGAATCAGGCAAGACAAAGGCAGCTGATGTTGCACTTGAAGCTGGTGATGAGACAGACGGACGAAAAATGACATTTCAGGGGTCGCTTTTTCAAAATGGAGAACCATTCAACGGAACCGCAACTTTGAAATTTACCATTCAAAAGGATAGTTCGGCATGGGTAGAAACACAGCCGTCTGTTTCTGTTATAAATGGACTTTATTCTGTTGTGTTGGGCCAATTCACGCCGCTACCGAAAGACCTTTTTTATGGTGTAAACGAACGCACCGTCAAAGTAGAGGTTGATAACACAGTGCTTGGCAATGTCACGCTTTACGCTCCATTTTCTGTAAAGCCCGAGATCAAACTGCCGCTGGATTTATCAGGTGCAAACGGCAATAGAAGCGTGATGCTCTCAAGTGAGGGGGAAACAGGCAATGATGGGATTTTTAGACTGAGCAACGAGTACGGTGGTTCACGTGTTACCATGTTTGCCAACAAATACAATTCGTCAACAGATGATCAGGGAAATACAACCGCAGAATACACTGGTGCTGGTGGTGCCTGGTTTGGCGGTGCTAATGGTTCGATGGGAGCTTTTATCAGTAGCGATGGACCACAAAACAGCAATGGATACATGGAGTTGGGGGACAGCTCCGGCACTCCAAGAGTAAGAGCCTTTATTAATCAATTTGAGAGTGGTTTCGCCAGAGGGGAAGTTAACCTGACCAACAATACAGACGGCAGATACTCTATACTCAGACCCGATCAGCTCTATTTTATTGACGAAAACACTCAATACCCATCAGGCTGGTATGGGACCAATGGTTCAGGAGGGTTTTCGCAGTTGGTTGGTAGTACTCCCGAAGGAGAATTTACAGGAGCCATTTTAACAGGCTTTTGGAATGAAGATCGTCCGAGCTTATGGCTTGAAGATGGTCTTGGAAACATGGGCGCTTTCCTCACACTTCAGGACAGTGCTGGTATGCTTCAGCTAAATGGTAAGGGCTGGAATCCAAATATCCAGATGGGACCAAAAGATTGGGAAAACAGTAACCTGCCATATTTTGTGATGCGCGGTGAGGATCAGATTGCTTTCGTCAATGACAATGGTACTCCGGAAGATTCTTCAGATGACTTTGAAGAAATGGGGCATCCCGACCTTGTGTGGATGGAAGCTCAAAAATGGGAAGATGGTACAGAGGTAGGAAGTCTGGTGCTGAGAGGTACAGATGGAAGTGAGTTTGGAATCAACTCCCATGGACTTGGCATGATAGATAACCTGGAGACCAGTCGAGTTGAAATGAAAGACACGCTTGACAGGACGGGTGTTATTTTATCAAGACGTAGTGGAGGAGGCGGTTTGTTGTACTTCCCGGGAACAGAAGGGCCTACTTATAACTGGATTCAAAACTATATGAACGAAGATGGCAGTGCCGCTGGGTCTGCACAGGTAGCCGATATTGCTGCAGATGGTTCTTATGTTTCAGGCACAGGAATGACCGGAGGAGGATTTTACATTGACTCCTGGGCAAATGAGCAGTTTTATACCAATGTGGCAATGGGACTTTCTCAAGGAGACAACAAGTTGCCTTTTCTACACCTAAGAGGAGATCAGTTTCAGGATTGGGTAGATGATAACGAAACACCTGAGGATACTACCGATGATACGTCCGGAAGCTACCTTCCTGACCTGATCAGTATGGAGGTTCAAAAATGGGATGATGGCACTCAGGTTGGAAATCTTATTTTGAGAGGCACAGATGGTTCTGAGTTTGGGTTTAATTCACACGGTTTTGCAGGCAATTCAAACTTAAACCTTAACCAGTCAGATTATTTGATCAGCAATGATGAAGGAGCAGTTAAAGCAGAGTTAAACTATTTTGAAACCAACGATGCAGGATCATTGATTTTGAATGGTAATAATGATGATACCAATGTGATCATGGGGTCTGCTAATTATGGCAATGAAGGGGCACTGTATATGTATGACTCTACTCGTGCGCAGCATGTAAGACTGGAAGCACGAAACGGTGGAGGACGTCTTCAGCTATCAAAATTCAACACAGAAACTGCGGCGTTTGAGAGTGCTATTATTGCCGGAAATGGAGACCAGAGAAGCTACATCACAATGTACGGTCAGAATGTAGATGCAACCAATACAGCTTACATGGTGGATCTTTACATCACCGGGAACGACCCGAATGGCAATGCCTTTACTGGAAACTACAAAAGATCGGGAATTGATTTCATAGACAATGAAGGAACCAGGCTTGCGGCACTGGGTTCGGCTCGTGACGAAAGTGGAAGTGACCCCACAGGTAAGTCGGGCTTGATGATGTTGTGGGGAACCGAAGAGGTTCCAAATGTGGAAATAACGGGGAAAAGATGGGAGAATGCACAGCTGCCTATCCTTCAGCTTTTCGGTAGTACCTCCGATGGAAACGGCTGGTATCACAGAAATGCAGCTATGGAAGTGAGTGCAGATGGAACCTTCGAGTGGGGAGTTCTTAATCTTGAAAAAACGGATATCGCCAACAACACTTCTGAAAACACAATCAACCTTGACGGCAATACTGGCGACATCAATGCTTCAGGTACAGTTTACTCCGGAGGAGTTGCACTGACATCAGATGCTCGTTTCAAAACCAATATTGAAACACTCGAAGGCACACTGGACAATGTGATGAAAATGAGAGGAGTTTCTTACAACTGGAAAGATGAAAACAAAGATCAGCGCAACCAGATTGGTGTGATCGCTCAGGAAGTAGAAGAAATATACCCTGAATTCGTACATACCAGAAAAGATGGGTACAAAGCGGTGAACTACTCACAAATGACCGCAGTGTTGATAGAAGCCGTAAAAGAGCTAAACGCAAAAATTGCTGATCTGGAATCGGAAAATTCAGACCTCAAAGCACAGCTGGATGCGTCGGCGGAGCTCGAAATCAGATTGGACCAAATAGAAAAACTCCTGGGTGTGAAAGCGGGAGAAGCATCTAATGCCAACAACAAATAATTGAGCAAATGAATATCCTAAAAAAGATATTTAATGCAAGTGCGCTTGTGGTGCTGGTCGCAGCTTCGGCTGTGGCTCAGGACACACTTCAGCGTAGCGTCAACCCGATAGGGGGCCGCTGGTCTTCTTCGGGTAGTTATACCACATTCATGTCCGCTGGTCAGCCGAGTATTGCCACCTATTTGGGTAGCGACACTACGATCTGGTCGGGTTCGGTTGGCTTTGTGCCACCCGTTTTTGAAATCACAGAAAACAACCCGCCTGTGGCTGTTGTGCCGGGACTGGAGTTTTTAGTTGACCTTGATCTAAGCATTTTGCTGGAAGGCTTTGATCCCGATGGCGATTCCATAGCTTTTGAAATTGTAGATCAACCGTCTAATGGCAGTGTACAGCTTATTGCGGGTACAGAAAGTGAATTTAACTTCAGCCCTGCCGATGGACTTATACCTGACAAGGTTTACAGAGATAGCCTGACATTCAGGGTCAATGAGGTAAATGGTCCACTTTCTTCGGCCACAGCCAAAATGAAGTTCAAATTTAGTTTGGGAGACCAACCTCATCTGATTGATACCAGTTATTTCGCAGCATCTGGCGATGACGGACTTTTGACAGTAGAATGGACAGATGCAGTTGTCAATGATAGTTATAGCATTGAGATCAACTATTATGATCTTTCTACTACCACTCCAGAATTTAAGCCGCTTTACAAAAGCACGGATCTTTCTGCTGGTTTGGATGTAGATGGCACTTCAGTTTCGCTTGACCTGAGCGTGGCTGCTGCAGATCACCCATACATTTTTGAAGGTGATCGCGTGTTTGTCACAGTGCTCATTACCACCGAAAACGGAAATTCAGATTTCGGGACATTGGTCATTGATAATGGCGCAGGAGGTAGAACGGATGCCTCGAAAGATGGGATGTTCTTCGCTTTTGGTAGCGATATGACTGTGCGTGAAAATGGCACAGTCAGCCTCAACCTTGTGGCAGTGGAGCTGGGGGATTTCAGCTTGACGGGCTCAGAGGTTGAAGTGATTCAGGGAGCCGGCAGTGGCTACCTGGGGCAAGTCGCCATGACGGGAGCTGACGCCAACACCATGACGTGGCAGATGAGCTATACAGGCACCAAAGAAGTGGGAGGGCTGGACTCTATCCAGTTTAGAGTTTACCATCCGGAGAGACAACTCTTTGATACGGCATGGGCCAAAATTCAGATCAAAGATGTTAATGACCCTCCAAAAATCACCAGGATTCCTGATATCGTGACCGATGAAGAGGTTGACGCTGTAGTGGCGTTGAATTTTACGGACCCTGATAGCGAAGTTGAAATTTTGGTGGAGTCCAATGAAGCTAGTAGCGTGCCGGTTGCTTATGCCGACGGACAAATCACCATCGCTCCCACCAAAGATTACAGCGGTTTGGTTTCTATCAATGTAATCCTGACAGAAACGGGCACAGCTGAAGAGTACGTCGCTTTTGATCGCTTTGACGTTCAGGTGAGGGCTGTGAATGATGCGCCAGTGTTAGCCGCAGTTTCGGATCAGACTTTGGATGAAGATAACAGCATTACTTTGGTGTTGTCAGCAACAGACGCTGATGCCATACTTCCGGTATTTGATTATTCGGCCATCGTAGATCAGCCCGGTAAAGTGGATCTGGTTTTGGATGGAAATAATGTGACCGTTCAGCCAAGAGCGAACGTCAACGGAACCTTTGAAGTGAGTCTCTTCGCAGATGATCGACTGGGTACGGCAACATCAAAATCAGAAGCCGAAACATTTTTACTTACAGTAAATGCTGTGAACGATGCGCCTGTGTCATTGAAGCCGTTCAGCACACAAAAGATCATACCTGGGTTTCCATCATACACCATAGATATGACGGCATATTTTGATGATGTGGAAAGTGGCGCTGACCTTACTTACTCTGTGGTTGGCAATACGGGTATAGCCTTGAGTTTTGCGGGTACAGTTATGTCAGTAGAAGCGGCAGATACATTCTCGGGAGTAGAAGATGTGACCATAACTGCCAGCGATGGAAAACTCTCGGTTTCTCAGCAGGTTTCTTTTGTGAGTACACAGCAAAGCTCCGAGCTTACCGTAGCTAACCCGGTTGGTACAGTCACCTACAATGAAGACTTTGGTACGGCTACAATTGACGTGTCTCAAGTTTTTACGGATGCCAACAATGCTTCGGCTACATTCACTTATGATTTGCTTGGAGGTGGTTTTATCAATGCTGTAATAGATGAAAACACTGGTGAGATTACGATTACAGCCCCGGCTGATTACTTCGGATCAGAAAGCCTCTATTTGTTGGGAACCTCTGGCGGGCAGTCTGTTTATACAGAATTTACCGTAGATGTTACGGCTGTGAATGATGCGCCTACTATCAGTGCTCCGGCGGAGCAGTTGATGCAGGAGGATATCGCCCTTCAGGGAGTTTTTGTGGAAGTTGATGATGTTGATTCTGACTTGTCAGAGCTCAGTATTACAGCTACTTCGAGCAATACAACCTTGATCAAAACCGAAAATGTTTCCGTGATCCCCGATGGTGATGGATTTGTTATGTCGATAGTACCTGAGGCAGATGCTTCTGGAAATGCTACGATTACACTTACGCTTACTGATGGAGTTGCTCAGGTAACTGCCGATGTTTCGGTCAGTGTGCAGCCAGTAAATGATGAGCCTCAGGTAGTGGTAAATACGGTAGCCGATGTAGATGAGGATGTGTCTTTTGCTCTGGATCTGGCCACATTGTTTGAGGATAAAGAAGGTGACAACCTGACTATAACTTCTTCGGTTTATCCCAGCTGGGCCATGATCAGTGGTACTATAATCAGCGGTACGCCGTTAAACGCTGACGTAGGAGCCTGGCAGATTGCTGCTACAGCAGATGATGGCAATGGAGGTTCCGCTTCAGTGTCGCTCTCATTTGATGTAATCAATGTCAACGATGCACCTGAGATTGCTGTTGAGCTTTCGACTATCAAAGTGTTTCAGGAAAGCGATTGGAGTTATTCATTCCCTGAGTCGGCTTTTGTTGACGTAGATGTAGATGATGTGCTTACCTACAGCTTTGAGAGTTTTCCTTCCTGGGCGTCTCTTGACGGGCTCACCCTGACAGGCAATCCCCAGTATGAGGATATTGGTTCATATGAGGCTGTTTTGAAAGTTGTAGATCAGAGTGGGGTGTCGGCTAGCCAGACTGTGGATATCGAAGTGGTATTTACAGTATATGATGCTACGGTTTTAGTGGATCAAAACTGTAACGTAGAAGCCGGCGAACTCACTTTGACAGCAAGTGGCGCGATTGATTATAAGTGGTACGATGTTGATGATAATGTGATTCAGGCTACCGGGAGCGTGCTGTTGTTAGAAGGCCCCTATTCCGCATTTTACTACGTCGAAGGTGTAGATGCCAATGGTTATGCTACGCCAGAAAAAGCGGAAATAGCTGTGGAATGCACCATACTATCTACTTCTGAACTTCAATCGCGAATTGAGGTTTACCCTAATCCTACAAGTGAAAAGCTCATCATCTCTCACCTGATGGATGACTTCACATTTGAGGTGTTCGACATCATGGGAAAACACGTGAAAGTAGAGGTGCTAAGAAGCGAAAGCGGTTCCACGGAGTTGGATGTGTCTTCGTTGGCAGGAGGAGTTTATCTGATCAACTACCAGTTAAAAGGAGAGACCAAAGTTTTAAGGTTTGTTAAGAACTAGGGTTTCGACCAGCTAATAATTCAATTTATAAAAGAGTGGCTCATAGGGTCACTCTTTTTTTATGTAGCCCCGGAGAGGGTGGAGCATAAATAATTGATCCGCAGGATCAATTTATCGACAAGTCGGAAAGGCCTGGTTAGCCTTTAGGGCAAGTTCCCTGAGTCGAAATGAAAAAGCGGATGAGTAAATCATAAAAAATGCCGCTTAGAAAATGCTCTGCCCGATCCTGACTTTAGGTATTTTTCAAATGCATAAGCCTTGTACTTGTCTGGGAAAATAGTGGTGACAACAACCTCGGTGGGTAGTCTTGATTTGGTGTAACTTACATGACCGTCTGAATGTCGCTTTAAGCGCTCTTCCAGATTAGACGTACAGCCAGTATAATAACTATTATCAGCACATTTAAGAATGTAAACCGTCCACATTCACAAAAGGTAATTAAGAATTTTGTGTTCCACAAGATTGGATTCTGAGGAAGTATTGCGAAAAGTGGAGTTTCTCCTCCGTAGCACGCCGAAGAATAGTTTATCAATTAGCATTGAGTACATGAAAAAGTCCGCCTTCGTTTTCGAAAAATGAAAACTTTGGCGGGCGAAGGTGGAGCCGGAGGAGTTACTCGTACCCGCTATCATGCGCGCCAGCCCTCGTGAACCTTCGGTTTCAAACCCTCTACTCAGGTTCGAACCCAGTTTCTATAAAATGAAAAAGCCCACCCCAAAAGGTGAGCTTTACATTTTGTGGAGCCGGAGGAACTAGAACCTTCATTTTAACACATTGTATATCAATTAGTTACATTAATTCATTGCGGGGTGTTAACCGAACTGTTAACCGCGAGATTTGATATTATTTCATCCCATTTGGCTTTCGAACTCGGTCGTTTTTATTAAAAAAATCGATGTTAATTGTTTGTCTTTAATTCAGAAATCCCACAAACAACGTAAGATTATTCATTCTTCTTAAGGGCATGCTTTTCCACTCATAAGTTTTGCTAACTTTTGCTAACTTTTGATCAATTCTGATGCTATTCCATTTCATTTTTCTTAATTTGTGCTTTGAAATAAGCCTGACGTCTTGTCTTTTTCGAAAAAATGGCTCAAAAAATTCACAAAATACAAAATTCACACATCCACTCAGATTTGGATCAGGAGGCCTATTTCGAAAAAGTGTATCGGGAATATTTCAAGAGGCTTTATGCATATGCTAAAGCAATTGTGGATTCCCAGAGTTTGGCTAAGGATATAGTGTCAGATCTCTTTTACGGTCTATGGAAGAATAAAGCCAATCTTTATGAAATTGACGATTTAGAGGTTTATCTATTTGTTTCTGTAAGAAATCAATCGCTTCAATCGTTAAAAAAATCAAGTCATATCCAAACAATGGAAGCAATAGATGCTAAATATGAGTCTATTGATTATATAAACCCTGAAGAGCTTCTACTGGAAAAAGAATTGTTAGCTGCACTTGAGAAGATCATTTCAGAGCTACCGGAGCAATGCCAACTCATTTTTAGACTTTTTAGAGAGCGAGGACTCAAGAATGCCGAAATTGCAGAAGAACTTGGCATTTCTGTTGTCACGGTTAAGAGTCAAAAGAGAAAAGCCCAGATCAAGTTAAAAGCAGGAATTCTGAAATATTACCATGATAGTGAAGGTGTACATTTACCTGATATCAGACTGATTAGCCAGTATCTTCTTGCTCTTGGTTTTATTAATTACGATTTCATCAATTAATTATTGTTTTTTTTAGATCAGATGGTGTTAATCATCCGTCTTCTGTGTGAATATTATAAATATTTCACTCACTGAGCGCCTTTTAATCCTCAAATGACTCCTTTATATGTATCGCAAAACTTGGCGTAGCATATATGGAACACCTCATAGTTAAATATCTTAATAACGAACTCAGTAAGGAGGAGTGGCAAGAACTGCGTCAATGGCTTGAAAAAAGTGATCTCAACAAAACCACTTTAAATAACCTTAAGTCGTTTTATTCTAATATTAACTATGAAGCTGAGGAACTAGAGGAGTTGGTGTGGCAGGAACTTAAGAGGAAAAGACTGGTACATTCATCTTCTTCCACTAGGGAGACTAAAGGGCGAATAACAACCTTCCTCAAAGTAGCAGCAGTATTATTTATTGTATCAGCATTTGTTTTTGTTGCCTTTCAACTCAACTTTGGGACAAATCCTCGTCAGGGTTCTATAGCCATAGGAACAATTTATAAAGTAGCATATCCAGGTCAGCGAATAACAACAAAGTTGCCTGACGGATCTAAAGTAACCCTAAATTCAGGCAGCCAGATTTCATTCCCCGAACAATTTGTTGGAAATTCTCGGGAAGTTTCCTTAAAAGGAGAGGCATTTTTCGAGGTGGAACATAATCCTGAAAAACCGTTTTTTGTTAAGATGAGCGGCGATCAGGTACGTGTTTTAGGTACCACATTTAATATAAGGTCATATCCCGAAGATAGTATTGTTCTCGTTTCTGTTGCTACTGGTCGGGTTTCATACAGCATCCCTTCTGGTGAGGAGGTGGTATTGGAACCCGATCAAATGGCTATCTACCTACCTTCAGAAAATAGCCTGACGACCACCAGGGTAGATCGACTACAATCCTTCGGGTGGAAAGACAGAATCATCTACTTTAAGAGTATAACATTTGATAATATGGTAGTTGAGTTGGAGCGTTGGTATGGCGTTGATATTGAGGCAGCAGGAGATTTCAAACCTATGGGGCCGTTTACTGGAGAATTCCGCAATGAACCGCTTAATCAGGTACTCCAGGGACTGTCATACATATACCACTTTGAGTTCAAAATAGAAGGAAAAAAAGTAACCCTAAATAAAATCGCAACCTAAACATGATGCATATGAAAAAAAGAGAAACCTGAGTAATACCCTATTAAAAAAACCCACAATCCCTGCTCTGTCTGCGAAACTGTTCAGGAAATGTGGGCTGAAGTTTTCGATAATTGTTTACCAAAAACAACATTTTTATGGAATCAAATTTACATAAAATACTGATTAAAATGTCCAAATGGTGCATATATGGCATAGTTATACAGATATCTGTCTATACAATGGCATTTGCATTCAATAGCGGGGCGCAGAATAAAAGAGTAAACGAAATAGAGATAACCCTTGACTTGAAAGCCCCTTCCAAATTGGAAGATGTTTTAGGGTCGATTGAGAGTTCAACTGATTTCCACTTTTCATTTCGAGACAAGCAATTAAAATCTTCTTCATATGTATTGAGTTTGGACACCAAGGAAATCTCTTTGGGAGACCTACTCTTAAATATTTGTATGCAGACTGATCTCTCTTTTCGGCGAATCAATGATAACATTTACATTGTCAAAAAGCAGAAAGGAATTGAACGTATTACCGAATCAATTGAGACAGTTGATTCAATGATCTCAGGGGCAATCACCGATGAAAATGGCGATCCTTTGCCGGGTGCTACTGTATTAGAAAAAGGAACTACAAATGGTACCATTACAGATGTTGAGGGTAAGTTTTCATTTTCTGTTTCGGAGGGGGCGACAATACTTATTTCTTTTGTGGGATATAAGTCTAAAGAAATTTCTGTTTCGGGCATGACTCAAATCAATATATCCCTAGAACCGGATTTTGAAAGCTTGGAAGAGGTTGTAGTTATTGGATACGGAACCGCCAAGAAGAAAGACTTGACTGGTGCTATTGCAACGGTTGATTTAAAAAAGACTGAGGCTTTGCCAAACATTAATCTGGCTCAAAGTATGCGTGGTACCATTGCTGGAGTAACTGTAACAGATACCGGAAGGCCAGGTGCAGAACCGATCATAAATATTAGGGGCACGAACTCAATTTCGGCAAGCAATGATCCGCTAATTGTTTTGGATGGCATTATTTATAGAGGTGGTAAACTTTCGGACATCAATCCCGGAGATATAGAGTCAATTCATATCTTAAAGGACGCTAGCTCAACAGCGGTTTACGGTTCATTAGCAGCAAATGGTGTTATTGAGCTTACAACCAAGAAAGGGACCTCAATGAAGCCAACTGTGTCTGTGAATTCATACTATGGATTCGCAGATTATGCCCATTTGCCGGATTATTTAAATGCTAAAGAATATTTGGAGCATCGCCTGGACGCCGAAGCGGCAGATGGAGGATCTCTCCCATTTCAACCTATAGAGCAGGAAAATATTGATGCGGGTAAGAGTATTGATCCCTTCGATGCAATTAGCCAAAAAGCTCCCATTTTCAACACCGAAATAAGTGTCGGAGGAACATCTGAGGATTTGACCTATCGAGTGTCAACCGCTTATCTGGATTCTCATTCGCCGGTTGCTGGAGATAATTTTAAAAGAATTTCTGGAAGAGTAAATCTTGATTTAGCAGCTACAAAATGGTTGACAATTGGATTAAACTCAGGATACTCATTGAAGGATGAAGGAGGAAATAGGGCAAATCTTCTTTTTACGTCTTACATGAGCCCATATGCAAGTCTGTTTTACGAAGATGGAGTGCCTATTAAGCAACCAATGGATTTGGGCTTAGTGCCAAATCCAATATTTGGGAATGAATGGAATAAAATGGACCGCAAATACAAAACTCTTTTTGTAAATGCATATGCTGACGTTCAGTTACCTCTAAAAGGGTTGACTTATAGGTTGAATTTTGGCTACACAAAAAATGAAAATCATGATTTTAGTTATAATCCGTCATATGATAGAGGGGGCTTCTCAAATTTAGGGTCAGGAAGTAAATATTATTTCAATAGCAATAATATTACTCTTGAAAATATTATACGGTATTCAAGACTTTTTGGAAAACATACGCTCAACGCTACGTTAATGTATGGGGTATATGAGTCAGAAGATGAGTTTTCTGACATTAGCAGTAAGAATATTGGCAATGATGCATTGGGTTGGAATTCTCTCGAGTTGGGTGAAGCCTACACAATAAATACAGGTGCTGGTAAAGATCAACAGATCTCTTCAATGGGGCGTTTGGGGTATATTTTTAATGAGAAATATATAATAGATGCTAGTGTAAGACGAGATGGGTATTCTGCCTTCGGAGCTGGAAATAAATTTGGTTTATTCCCCGCCGTAGGTGCTAGTTGGAATCTGAGTAACGAGGAATTCATGTCAAATATCCGTGTAGTTGATAGAATCAAAATCCGATTGTCCTGGGGAAAAAATGGGAATAGAGGAATAGGTCGATACTCTTCGCTTAGCAATATGGCCGATACATACTATGTATTCGGATCCAACACAGCAGTGGGTCAATATATTACTTCTATGGCAAACCCTAACCTTGGATGGGAGTCTACCACAAGTACCAACTTGGCAGTTGACTTTTCTGTATTATCTCAAAGAATCAATGGGTCTATTGATATTTATAAAAGTACAACCAAAGATTTGCTTCTAAAGCAATCCATTCCAAACACGAATGGCTTTGACCAATTCTTAAGAAATGTGGGAGAGGTTGGTAATACTGGGGTTGAGATTAGTCTGAATACGATTAACGTCAGTTCAGGGGGATTTATATGGTCTTCGGATTTTGCCTTTACTCACAATAAAAATGAAATACTCAAATTGACCGGGCAAGATTTAGACGGTGATGGAATTGAAGATGATGATATTGCCAGTAAGTGGTTCATAGGAAAATCATTGGGTTCCAACTTTGATTATGTGTTTGATGGTATTTATCAAGAAGGAGATGACTTTTCCCTTATAACAGGTGCTAAACCTGGAGATATTCGATTTAAAGATATTAGTGGACCAGAAGGAGTTCCCGACGGAGTAATTACTCCTGATGATCGCACAGTGCTGCATAACAATCGCCCTAAATATACATTGGGGTATACTAATACTTTTTCCTTCAAAGGACTTAGTTTAATGGTGGTTTTTACCTATAGAAATGGTGGGTATAGCCCAAACTCTTCGCTCAATCCGGGGACAAATTTTTATGATATTGCTAACTATTTGAATGTTCCTTATTGGACACCAGAAAATCCAATTAACTCTCATCCCGCGATAAACTATAGAAATCCACTGAATTATGGGTTTTATCAAAGCAGAACTTATGCAAGACTTCAGGATGTATCTCTGAGCTATACTTTCCCAGAGGAAGTGGCAAAAAGGATGCATGTAAATAACTTTCAAATATATGCCAGTGGTAAAAATTTAGCTACATGGACGAATTGGCAAGGTTGGGATTCTGAATATGGAGCAGGGGCTCGAGACCCAGGAAATTATGGCCCATTGATGAAAATTTATACACTAGGATTAAAGGTTCAACTCTAAATCTAAAGGCATGAAAAATTTTGTAAAGAATATAGTACTTGTAATAGTAAGCGTCAATCTCATATCATGTGGAGAAGATTATTTGGATGAGGTTCCGCTAGATAGATACAGCCCTGAGAATTTGCTTGTAGATGAATCTGGGTTCAATTTGGTGCTGACCGCTGTGTACCAGGCAGCTCGCTTTGAGCATTTTGTTGCAGGTTCAAATTTTGATTATATGAATTTAGGCACAGATGTGGCACGCTGGGGGCGTGCTGATAGTCGCGGATTTGCTGACTATGCCTTGCTGAACCCGTCTTCAGGTGAACCTTCTCTATTTTGGGATTGGGCTTATGAGGAGGTAATACCTAGGGCAAATTTGGTGCTTGAGGGTATAGACAATCCTGACTTAGACATGACTGATGACGCAAGAGCTAACGTTAAAGGACAGGCTCTATTTTTCAGAGCTTATGTCTACAATGCTTTAGCAAATTTGTTTGGAGGCGTCCCTATTATTGATTCTAGATTGACAGTTCCGAAATTTGATTTTGAGAGAGCGACTAGGCAAGAAGTATTGGAGTTTGTTGCTTCAGACTTAGAATCGGCATCTAATTTATTATACATAAGCGTGGAAGATGGTAAAGTTCCTCGTGCAGCTGCCTTTCACTTGTTAACCGAGGTTTACATATCTCTTGGGGTGCTAACAGAAGATAATTCATACTATGATAAATCCATCAACGCAGCAACCAAAGTAATTAGTCAAGAGGCTGGAGATTATCACCTAATGACAGAACGATTTGGTTCAGCAAGTTCCCTGCCAGGCGATGTTTATTCAGATATTCATGCATACGGTCAAATTAATAAATCTGAAGGGAATAGTGAGGTGATATTGGCTTGGCAAATCGAATTATACATTGTGGGTGCAGCGTATAATCAACAGCCAAGATGGTGGGGGCCACAGTATGATATAATTACAACCCCTAATGGATTTAAAAATTCTGCAGTGGATAGTCTATTAAGGGGAATTGGCGTACTCTCTCCAACAAACTATTCCAAGTATGATATATGGAATTTGGACCCGAATGACATTAGAAATTCTAAATATAACATAAGAAGAACATTTTATTACAATAACTCAAACGATTCAGAATACTTTGGAAAACCAATTAAAACGGCAATTGGATCGGATGGAAACTTGTATGTAACCGAAGACGATGGAACTTTAACATCTCAAAAACTGGATACGGTGTTTACATATTATCCATGGTTTAGAAAGATAGAAGGCGCTCCAAGGAATGATAGCCCTGCTACCGGAAATTCTGGTAAGGATATAACCATAATGAGAGTTGCCGAAACCTACCTTTTAAGAGCAGAAGCGTATTTTAGGAAGGGAATGATGGCTGAAGCGGCTTCTGATATTAACGTTATACGATCCAGAGCCAACGCTTCTCCTATAAACGGTTCTGATGTAACAGAGGATTTTATACTTGATGAACGGGCAAGAGAGCTAATTGTAGAGGAGCCAAGGATGCGTACCCTTATAAGAATGGGACGTCTTGTGGATAGGGTTAGAACTTATAATTCGTCACCTTATGGTACTTCTGGTCTGTCTGCTGGCACTACAATTCAGGATTACAATAATTTTTGGCCAATTCCTCAACGAGTGATAGACGCTAATTCGGGCTCAGAAATGGCTCAAAATCCGGGTTATTAAGAAATACCTAAGCTAATAAGGTTGTTTTAATGTTCTAAAGAGTTAAGAGTTAGACATTAATTATTTGTTGGGATCGACTTTTAGTCGATCTCAACATTGTTTAAACACTGGAAGATTATTTGCGAGACTAAGTAAGTAGGTAATATTTCGAGTGAATATGTTGAAATCATATCATTTAACAAACCAAAAAACAAAACTCATGAAATCACATTTTACAAATCAAAAAGTAGCATCGTCAATCTTATCGTTTCTTTTGCTAATCCTTTGCTCTGCTCAGATATACGCTCAAGAAGAAATTATTTTCGTAAACGCAAACCTTAATAATGTAACACCGAGGGAAGCACTTGATTCAGCATCTAATGTAAACGCCGATAACAAATGGAATTATAAAGTTGGTGTGACCAACGGCACAATTGAAGGCACTTATTTTGAGTCTCATAGGCAAGCCGGAGATGATGCGCCTGATATTACTATGACCATTTCAGATTTGGATTCACTTACCACATACAATGTCTATGCCTATTTTATTTCTCCATCCACTCAAGATTGGAGAGTAATGACCAAACTTGAAAGTGAAAATGAATATGCAATTTTTAGTAGACTATCGGTTGATACCGCCAATGTCGAGCTGATTAATGATAATGATGATACCCCAGATAGATTATTCAGGGCTTTAATTGGTGAGGCCAGGGCAGTTGGTTCAGAAATAAAGGTTAATTTTTCAGATGATATGCCATCCGAAGTTCTAAGAAGCTGCATAGTTGGAGTAGGCTATCAGTTTTTATCTAAAGAGGATCCGGCCGAGGTTTTGAGTGTGGTTGATGATGCTATGAGCATTATGATATACCCAAATCCAACTTCTGACTTCGTTTTACTGGATCTTGGTGTGGATAATTATTATTCTTATACGGTTCAAATCTTGGATGTTGCAGGAAGACTTATGGCTACTCAAAGACTTGTTGGTAATAAAAATCAAATTGTCTTACCTGAGAAGGCAGGTATTTATATGCTTCACTTAAGTTGTCCAATGATAGGGGTTGATAAAATGGAAAGAATTGTCAAGAACTAGCTAATATTTATTCGGGAGATGCATTGACTTGCATCTCTTGATTCTATCTGACATCTATCCTTGAAAAATTCTTCTACGTTTAAAATGAGAGTTAAAATAAAGACTCCCTTTTATTTATCAGTTTATTTCTGGCTATTTTGGCATACTGCTTTCTGTCAAAATACCTACTACGTTTCCGCTGACGGTAACGATCAAAACACAGGGCTTGATGCAGTCAATCCATGGGCAACAATTGATAAATTAAACTCCTTTAATGATTCCTTTATTAGTGGTGATCAAATTTTGTTTAGGAAAGGAGATACGTTTTACGGTTCATTAGTGTTTAACCTTGATGGTTTAACAATTTCTTCTTTTGGGGCAGGAGAAAAGCCTGTGTTGTCTGGAGGTATTGTATTTAATGATGGATGGTCTTTAATTGAAGGAAGCAGCAACATTTGGGAAAGAACCTTACCCGATCCTCCTGTTGAGTTAAATAATTTGTATCGCGAGGGGGAGCGACTTCCATTGGGGAGATTTCCAAACCACAATGAATTTGAGGATGGCTTTTTAAGACTAGAGACATCAACTGGAACCTCGCAATTTGTTGATGAAGACTTGGATAATTCATTTGATTGGACTGGAGCCGACGTAGTGATCAGGGTTTTTGAATATAGATATAATCGCATTAGAGTTGCGTCACATAGTGGAAATACTGTTAATCTGGGGGCTGGATTTGATGTACCCTCTCTTCATGAAAACTCCGGATACTATTTTGTGAACAGCATTTCGGCGTTGGATCTTGAGGGCGAATGGAGCTATGATGCTAACACGGGTAAAATTTATGTCTATAGTGCGACAAATCCGAATAATCAAACCTTCACATATCCGAATGAGGATGTTGTTATTGATTTTACTGAATCTAATGATATCCTAATTGAAGGCATAAGTATCCGTTACGGAAACAGAATTAATCTGGATCTAGTGGAGGGTGAGAACGTTAAGGTGAAAAACACAGAAATTATTGCTGCAGGAGGTGATGGGATTAGAATGTTTTTTGCAGTGAATGGTGAAATATCTGGTTGTAGTTTAGAGGACATTAATGGCAGAGGATTAAATATTAGACACTCTTCTAACATGATGATCCTTGACAATGATTTTTCTAAGATTGGCATGGATCCCGCCTATGGAGAGGAAAAATCCCAATATGGTATTTACAATGAATCTAATGAAACTCAAATTCTAAGGAACACTTTTGATCATATAGGAGGAGGAGCCATTGTAACAGGTGGAATGAATCAGCTTATCAAGAACAATTATGTTAATAATGCATTAATGTGTTTGGAAGATATGGGAGGCATTTACACCAACAATAATCTCGGCGGCCTCACTACAGCTGGGACAATTATTGAAGAAAATATTGTAACGAATTGTTTGGGGTACCTGCCTGGCAATTACCGAGAAAGGCATTGGTCCATTGGGATTTATCTTGATAATCACAGTATGGATGTCACGGTTCGAAATAATACTGTTTTTAATGTCAGCACCTCTTGCTACTTTTTTAATCTGGTTACTGGGACTACCACTTTTGAGGGAAATACAGGTATGAATTCTCTTCAGTCGGAGGTCTTTTTCGAACTATACTCTCAGCAGAATACTCAATCTTCATTTGTTTTTAATAATAACCTTTTTGTATCACGTGACACTAGTGCCAGTCACTACGTATTTAACAACAATGGTTCAGTAAGACCTTTTGATGATTCCGGCATCTATTCAGGGAATTATTTTCTCAACCCTTTTCGGTCCGAACAAATTCGCGTGAGGTACATTAATGGTAATTCCAACAATGTGGAAATTTATGACGCGGAAGAATTTGACCTCAAAAGGCCCAATGCTTCGAACTCCTTTCCAAGTCCACTAAATTTTAAGGAAAACCAAAGCTTCGATGACCTGCAAATTGTGTATAACGAATCCTTAGAACCAAAGGTAATTGATCTCCCAAGTGGTAAGTTTATTGATGCCAAAAATTCAAATAGTTTCTGTGGGTCTATGGAACTTCAGCCGTTTGAATCAGTCATTCTTTTCAAGTATTCTGAAGAAGGTTGTGAAATTCAGGACGATCCCCTGGGATCTTTGTCAGGCTATATCATTGAGAATGTTCTGGATATTGAGAGCACGTTTAAATGGGATTCTACTGACAATGCCATTAATTATGATTTTAGATATAAAGTTATGTCTGAATCGGAATGGATTAATGTTAATAACCTCTTCAGAACTTCTATAACTATCAATTCATTAAATCCAGATACCAACTATGCGGCTCAGGTTAGGGCGAGTGGTAATGGTGTAGAGGGCCAATGGTCGGAGTTGGAGTTTAAGACGTTAATCGAAGCTCCGTGCGAAGCACCCCTCAATCCTGAGATTGATGATCTATTCGCTACAAGTGCAACTATTCAATGGTCAGATTTTCGAATAGGTCAATATGTGAATGTTCGCTACAAAAATACTAGCTCAGCAAAATGGATAGAATTGGATAGTATTTCGGATGAAGTTTTATATCTCACTGACCTTATTCCTTCTTCAGAGTATCAATGGGAGTTGCAGACACTTTGTCAATATGGCATTTCTGAATGGGAAGAACAAGAGAATTTCACGACTTCTAACGGCGTAAAACGGGAGTATTTGTTTTCTAACTCCAGCAATCAATGGATCATACGAAATGTTGAAACCAATGAGGTTTCTTTTAATCCACATGAAAGTGTCATTTTAGTAGGACGAAGCGGTAGTGATAATTGCGGTGTAGCAGTTTATCCCTTCCAATTACCTGATCTACAAGATACTGCTCAAATTACTAATGTTGAATATCAAATTCTTTTAGATAATGTGTCGCCAGTAGGTGATTTGGATGCTGAACTATGGGCACTTCCTTATCGTATGACCGACGAGGTATTAGAAGATGATTATTATGATGGAGAATTTGATGCCAGTGATAACAGCAAGAATTTTCTCCTTCAGCAGAATTTCATCAGTCCTGAATCGATAGACAATGTACGACAAGTTCTGCAAACTGATGCACATGGAAACTCAAATTTGAGAAGCTTTTTTATCGATCAGTATAACAAAGGAGCAATAGGAGATGAGTGGATATTTGTAAGAGTAAATCCTAATAAGCCTACAACAGTTGAACGCCATTGGTTGGATAGGTCTGACGATGTTGGAGATGGTGTGCCTACAATAATACTCCAGTACAATGTGGATGGATCATTTTTACCAGAACCTGTTTCTGAATTAAGCGCCAGGTTAAATCAGGCGGATCTGATTGAGTTAAGTTGGATGGATAACTCGATCGTAGAAGAAGGATTCGTTATTGAACGTGTTGAGCTTGGTTCAAAACAAGGTTTTATTCGACTTGATACCGTAAACGGTAACGTAACTTCCTATATTGATTCTAATACCTCCAGAGAATCAGCCTATGGCTATAGGGTGCTCTCCTTCAGTACCAACGGGTTCAAAGGGTATTCCAATTATTTTGAGTTTTTGCCTGCTAATCTACCATCAAGGCCCTCTAATCTTGAAGCTGTATCTAATGACCTAGGAGATGTGATTTTGGTTTGGGAAGATAATGCTTTGAATGAAACAGGCTTTATTGTTGAGCGCAAGGAAACCGATCTTGGTTTTAAAATAATTGACACACTTCAAGCAAATACAGAAATGTTTCTTGATGGTGAGCTAACGTCCAATCAAAAATACACATATCGACTGTCGGCTTTTAATAACCTTGGGTCTTCTGAGTATTCAAATGAAGTTGAGGTTCAATCTGTGGTTCTCGGCTTGAATAGTCTCTATAACCTTACACTATATCCCAATCCAACAAAAGATAATGTGATTATTAAACTCCCGGAAATTATGAATACAGCAGAATCCATTCAGATTCAACTAAGAGACATAGAGGGGAGATTGATAATAGATCAAAGGCAACTTAGCAATAAAGAATATATCTCACTTCAGTTACCAAGTGAAAATGGGATATATATCATTAGCGTAAATATTCCCTCAGCCAACGTGTCTGTCGTCAGAAGAGTCATAAAAATAAACCTTAATTAAATGCAATAACTATCCTGATATCATAAAAGAACCACATGAAGAACCGTCAAATCAATTTAGTATTAAGAGCACAATGCATAATCATATTAAGCATTACTCTACTTCATACTTCATTCTCTCAAAACCAGTATTATGTATCTGCATCAGGCAGTGATTCGAACTCTGGTTTAAGTTCTGGAGAGTCATGGCAGACCATTGCCAAAGTCAATGCCGAGATGTCTAATTTCATTTCTGGAGATGAAATATTATTTAATAAAGGAGATACCTTTTATGGCTATCTCATAATTAATACAGATGAAATCACTGTCTCTTCATATGGTTCTGGTGATAAGCCCATCATTTCCGGAGGGATAAGCTTTGACAGTGGATGGACATCCCATTCTACGAATATTTGGGAAAAGACTCTTAGCCAGGCACCTTCCAAACTTAACAACTTTTACAAAGGAGATATCCGCCTCCCACTGGGTAGATATCCGAACTATAGTTCTAATGATGGAGGCTTTCTTAGGTTGGAATCTGCCTCAGGTTTAACTCAAATTATTGACAATGAATTAGATGATTCCTATGACTGGGAGGGTTCCGATATCGTTGTTAGAGTCTATGAATATCGATTTAATAGAGTAAATGTAACGGATCATAATGGCACTGTTCTGTCGCTTGGTCCAGGTTTTGACGTTCCTTCAATACAGCCCAATTCAGGTTACTATTTCGTGAATAGCCTAAGTACTTTGGATTTAGAGGGTGAATGGTTTTATGAAGCAGATAGTAGTAAAATATACCTGTACTCCTCGACTAACCCTAATGGAACCAGTTTCACTTATCCCAACGAAGATATTGTGGTAGAAATTGATAGCACATCGGATATAACCATTTCAAACGTGAATATAAGATTTGGAAATGAAACCAATCTTTACCTTACTGGAACAGACAATATAATGATATCAAATCTAAACATTGGTGCTGCAGGTGGTGAGGGAATTCATATAGAGCAGAGTAATGATGTTGAAATCTCCTATTGCCAATTTTATGAGGTCAACGTTCGGTCATTATATGCTTTCAATAATATTACAAACCTTGTTGTCGAGGACAATAATTTTTACAGTATTGGGATGGATCCTGCATATGGTAAAGAAAAAGGGATGTATGCCATTTACAATGAATCGGATGGTGCGCAATTTCTTAGAAATACTTTTGATCAGATTGGAGGTGGCGCAATTGTAACAGGTGGGAAGAATCAACTTATCAAGCAGAATTATGTTAATAATGCTTTGATGCGCCTAGAGGATATGGGGGGGATTTATACGAACAACAATCTTGGGGGTCTTACGACAGTGGGGACTATTATCGAGGAGAATATCGTAACGAATTGCCTCGGGAATTCTGAAGGAAATTTCAGAGATCGCCATTGGGCAGTAGGGGTTTATTTAGACAATAAGAGTAAGGATGTTACAGTGAGGAATAATACCGTTTATAACTGTGGCACCTTGTGTTACTTTTTCAATCTTGTAACAGGCACAACAATATTTAAGGGAAATACCGGAGTTACGGCAAATCTCTCAGAGGTTTTGTTTGAGCTTTACAGTCAAGATAATGTGTCTTCTAATTTCGACTTCAGCGACAACATTTTAGTATCCAGGGATACTATTGAAGATCATTTAATTTTTAATTTTAACAGCACTGCCCTGCCCTTTGATTCATCTGGAGTCTATTTAGGGAATTATTTCATTAGTCCTTTTGCCCAAGAAAACATTAGAGTAAGTAACATTGATGGTAGTGCAAGCAACGAGGCGGTATACAATACGTATCAGTTCGATTTTAATAGAGTTGGAACAAATAACTCTTCAAAGAGCCCTTTGATTTATGACCAGAATGGTAGCAATGAAGATTTAGAATTTCATTATAATCCTACCAGCAGTGATTCCACCATTACACTTTCGGCCGGTAAGTTTATTGATGTAAATAACTATAGCAATTATTGCGGATCTCTGATTTTACCTGCCTTTACTTCCGTAGTGCTTCTTAGATATTCTGATGAAAATTGTGAAACCCCTGATGGGACTCTAGGTAGTTTGGAGGGATTTAGTGTTGAGGATCTTTCGGATATCTATTGCGATTTGAAATGGAATTCAACGGCTAATTCGATAAACTATGATGTAAGATATAAATACCAATCCGATACAACCTGGTTCTATGTTAACAACTTGACCGATACAGCATATAGTATTCAAGGTTTAACCGAATTAGGAGAATACGAAAGTCAAGTTAGAGCTAGTGGAGCAGGCTTAGAGAGTTCTTGGTCAGACACTATACAATTTACAACCTTAATTGAAGCAACATGCCAAGGACCTTCAAATGTTCTGTTGTTTGATATCTTGGCGACTAGTGCAGGTATTCGTTGGTCAGATTTCAGAGTGACGCAATATGAGAATATTCGTTTCAGACCATCCGGTGGCTCTGAGTGGATTGAAGTTGATTCCATAAGTTCGGAAGAGTTTTATATGTCTGGTCTGGAGGAAAATACCACATATGAATGGCAAATTCAAAGCCTATGTCAATACGGATCCACTTCCTGGTTACCTCAGGATGAATTTACTACACTCAGTGGGGCTAAAATTAGAATACAACCTTCCAGTGATAATAATCAGTGGATGGTTAGAAATACGGCCAATAATAATATTTCATTTAATTCTAATGGCAGTGTTATACTCGTTGGAAGAAGCGGAACAGATGCATGCGGTGTTGGAGTGTATCCGATTCAGTTGCCTACAGATTTGAGCTCTAGTGATTTAACTGAGGCTAATTTTCATGTTTTACTTGATAATACGAGTCCAGTGGATGATTTGATTGCTGACCTATGGGCCATCCCATTTAGGAGTACTGACGTAGTGAGCATAGATGATTATTTTGATGGTGAGTATGCTGGCGCGAATCAGGATAGTTCCTCTCTTATCCAAAATTCATTTATTGATCCAGAAACTACTGGAAACAAACGCCAAGTGGCTTCCACAAACGGGATTGGTGCGTCCGAACTAAAGGATTTCGTTAAGAATCAATATTCAAATGGAGCAATTGGAGGAGAATGGGTTTTTCTAAGAGTGAATCCTAACGAGCCAGAAATTCAAAACAGGCATTGGTTAGATCGCGCCGAGGATAAAGGTGATGGTGTGCCTGCTATGCGCCTGGTGTATTCTGTTTCTTCTCCCGGACAACCGGAAGCAGCTGATAGCATAACCGGGACTTACGTAAATGGAGAGGGAATATTGATAAGCTGGGTTGATAATTCATCGAACGAAGATGGTTTTGTTGTTGAGCGAAGGCAGAATATTGATTTGGCGACTCCTTTCTCGGTTATTGATACAGTCTTTAATAACGTGACTGATTATTTAGATACAGGTATTGGAGTCGACTCTAAATATGATTATCGAATTCTAGCATTCAATTCAAATGGTGTCCAAGGTTGCTCAAGTATATTCTCCATAAACACTTTCGGAATCCCAGCCGCGCCTACTGCTGTAAATGCCATTTTGAATACAGTTGATACCACGCTAACACTTAGTTGGGTCGATAAGTCTAGTAACGAGTTGGGATTCATTATTGAGAGGAGTGATATGGAATCAAGCTTTGTAGTGATTGATTCAGTTTCGGAAAATGAGACTTCTTTTATTGATTATGATATTTCTATCAATGGAGAATACGTTTACAGGGTAAAATCATATAACAATAACGGGACATCATTTTATTCCGCCTCCGTTAAACCACAAATTATCTACCCTGTCATTTTTGTTAATGCGGATTTAAATAATGTAATTCCAGGAAGTGCAATTAGTACATCAACTTCTGGCACAGACAATATTTGGTCTTATAAGACATCAACTAATGGAACAATAGACGGAAACTATATTGAGTCTTATATGCAATTAGGAGAAGACTGTGCTGATATTTCCGTGGTTGTGAGCGATTCCTTGAGCCCAGCCAATTCCTACAACATTTATTTATACTTTATTTCACCTGCCTCACAGAATTGGCAGGTATTAGCAAAGCTTGAGCAGGATTCAGTTTATCAGGCATATAGTAGAAACTCAACTAATATTGAATTGCTTAATGATAATGATGGAGTTCCTGATCGGTTGTATCGGGTTTTATTAGGAGAAGTTACCGGAACATCTGGCTTTCAGGTTGATATTTCAGATGATTTACCAGGAAGTGTCTTAAGAGCTGCATTTGATGGAGTGGGATATCAAATTAAGGATAAAACACCGGCACCCAATGCTCCTGATAGCCTTCAGGCAACAATCCTTTCATCGTCATCTATTCAATTAACTTGGAGTGACAATTCCGACGATGAGTTAGGATTTGTTATAGAACGGGCAACATCTTCTGGAACCTTTGATGTTTTAGATAGTTTGGTGTCTAATTCAACCAGTTATATAGATTCCTCTGTGGTAGGAGAAACGAGGTATTATTATAGAGTCTACGCTTTCAATTTGGCCGGACCATCTCAACTTTCCAGCCAGATTGATACAATAGCTCCTTACCCAATTCACTTTGTCAATGCGAGTTTGTCTAATGTGTCTCCTGGTGGAGCTATTACCGCTGTTGTATCTGGCACAGATAATACCTGGTCTTACAAAACAACTACCAACGGAACAACAGATGGAAATTATGTTGAGTCTTATATGCAATTGGGAGAGGATTGTCCTGATATATCAGTGCTTGTGGATGACTCATTGAATGTATTGCACACTTATAACATCTATTTGTACTTTATATCTCCCTCGACACAAGACTGGCAAATAATGGCGAAGCTTGAGGGAGATACTGCTTACCAGGCCTATAGCCGAAATACTGCTGGAGTGGAGCTGCTTAATGATAATGACGGAGTTCCTGATCGCCTTTTTAGAGTCTTTTTAGGTGAGGTAAACGGTAGTACTGATTTTCAGGTCGACATTTCTGATGATCTTCCCGGATCAGTGGTGAGATCAGCATTTGATGGTGTAGGTTATCAAATTAAAGAATTAGGAATACTTCCAAGTGCTCCTACTAACCTAAGTGTTGTTTCACTTTCTTCAGACTCCATTCAGTTTATATGGGAGGATAATTCTGGAGACGAAGATGGGTTTATCATAGAGAGAGCCGTTAGTTCGGAAAATTTTTCTGTTCTCGACACTGTAAATGCCAATGTGGAAACATATACTGATGACTCTATAATGAGTGGCATCCAGTACTCGTATCGACTTTTTGCGTACAATAAAATCGGATTATCCGAATCATCAAATCAACTCGACACAATACCACCTTACCCTATTTACTTCGTCAATGCGGATCTGAGTAATGTATTTCCGGGTGGTGCAATAAACTCCTCTACCTCTGGAATAGATGATATTTGGTCTTATAAAACAACTACCAATGGAACCATAGATGGGAACTATGTAGAGTCTTATATGCAATTGGGAGAGGATTGTCCTGATATATCGGTGTTGGTGGTCGATTCTTTGAATCCTGCTGATTCCTATAACATTTATTTGTACTTTATCTCACCGTCATCACAGGACTGGCAGGTAATGGCAAAGCTTGCACAGGATACTGCTTATCAGGCATATAGCAGAAACTCTTCGAATATTGAATTGATTAACGATAATGATGGCGTTCCTGATCGTTTGTATAGGGTATTATTAGGAGAAGTAACAGGCAGTGCAGATTTTCAAGTTGACATTTCTGATGATCTTCCTGGATCAGTGGTTAGAGCAGCTTTTGATGGTGTTGGGTATCAGATTTCTGAAGAAGGGTATATTCCTAATGCTCCATCGAGTCTTGTGTCAAACTATCAAACATCATCTGCGATACAACTAGATTGGAACGACAATACTGACAATGAATTGGGGTTTGTTGTGCAAAGGGCGATTGGTTCTGGCTCATTTGTTACACTTGATACAGTATACAGTGACACAGTTACCTTTTTGGATGATACAGTGACTGCAGGCTTGGATTACTCCTACCGTGTATTTGCCTACAATTTGACTGGAAACTCTCCGTTTTCAAATAGACTCGACCTGAGTGTTGCTTATCCAATCTATTTTGTTAATGCAAGTTTGAGTAATGTAGTGCCTGGCGAGGATATTTCCTCCTCGACCTCTGGGACAGATAATATTTGGTCTTATAAAACAACTACCAATGGAACCATAGATGGGAACTATGTAGAGTCTTATATGCAATTGGGAGAGGATTGTCCTGATATTTCGGTGCTCGTTGATGACTCATTGAGTGCAATTAATACCTATAATATCTATTTGTATTTTATCTCGCCCTCAACACAAGATTGGCAGATAATGGCAAAACTTGAGGCAGATACTACTTACCAAGCATATAGCAGAAACTCTTTGAATATTGAATTGCTTAACGACAATGATGGAGTACCTGATCGTTTGTATAGGGTATTATTAGGAGAAGTAACAGGAAGCACAGATTTTCAAGTTGACATTTCTGATGATCTTCCTGGATCAGTGGTTAGAGCAGCATTTGATGGTGTGGGTTATCAACTAAAGGAACTGGGGGAAGTTCCCAAAAAACCGACAAATCTGACCGCATCTGTATCATCTCCATGGACCATTGATCTTCATTGGACTGATAATTCAAATGATGAACTAGGATTTATTATTGAACGGGCAATTGATTCAGGCGAGTTTATGGTAATTGATACTGTAAGTGCAGGAGTTACACAATACGTAGATTCAGTGAGCAACAGTAGCGCAATCAATTCTTATCGCATCGCTGCTTACAAGGTTGGGGGTAAATCACTATACAGTGATGTAGCAGGTCTACTCGTACCATATCTCTATCCAACGCTGAGGGATGCAGACCAAGATTTGGACAACAATCAGATAAAACCCCATCTTCAAATATGGAATGTTAGCAACGACACTATCAATCTGGAAGATGTTACAATGAGATATTGGTTTATTTCTGAAGGCCATAATTCCTTAAACGGGTATATCGACTGGGCTGAAGTTGGTAAGGTTAGCCTGAATTTGTCCTTTACCAAGACAACTTTTGCTCTTGATGGTGCGAATTGGTACATGGAGGTAAGCTTCGATTCAAATGTTGAATTGCTTCCAAACTCTTCTCTGGGTCAAATGATGTTGAGAATTGCAAAACTCGATTGGACAGACTTTGATGAGAGTAATGATTACAGTTATAATGGCGCTTCAGAATATCAAATCACTCAAAAGGTAACAATATATAATGACAACAATTTGATTTGGGGAAAAGAGCCTGAAGCTTCTATCATTCAGGAACCGATGATAAAAGTGGTTTATAAGAATGGAGATAAACATCTTGCTAACAATCAAATCAAACCTCACTTTAAATTGGTCAATGAGGGAAACCAAGATGTTCTTTATGAGGATATTAAAGTACGGTATTACTTCACAGAAGAATGGCCGGGAGCTACTTATGCCTTGAATGTTGACTATGCGGTAATGGGTTCAGGATTGATTGATGGTGAGTTTGGGGGCCATAAATATGTAGAATATTCATTTGGAGGTTCTGGAGTGCTGCATGCTTATTCGAATAGTGGTAAAATTCAGACAAGAATTAACGCAACGAACTGGTCCAGGTTCGATGAAAGCAATGATTATTCACTTATTGATACTGATTTCTTCTTCGATAATAATCACATGACAGTGTACATACAAGATTCACTTCACTATGGTATAGAGCCAGACACAATTGGTTCAGGAGGAGCAAGAAAGGCAGGTGAATTAGCTGATTTGGAGAAGGTACTTGAACAGGAAACACAGCTAGATTTGAAGGCTTACCCTATTCCGGTTACAGATGTTTTAAATCTTGATTTTATCTCAGGAAGTCCTGTTGGCCAGGTTTTAGTTGAAGTTATTGATCTTGCTGGGCGGGTTCATATTTCCCAATCAGTACAAGCCACGTCCAATAATCTGCAAATTGATATGCCAGTAAGTAGAGGTATCTATATACTTCGGGTTCAATTGCCAGAGTCTAAGTCAATCTGGAACATGAGAATTATTAAAAACTAAACTGTAATAAAAACTAAACAGTAAGGGTGCTCTCAGCCCCCTTACCATGTAAGATGAACAATTTTATATCAAAATATAGCCGTAGAAGCTGGATAAAATCCACTGCTAAAGTCAGTGCAGGAATGTATTTGGGATCCTCGTTGATTTCATGTATTCAGCAAAATACACCTAACCCGAAGGTAATTATGGTCGTTTCCGGTTGGCAAGATGTTAATATTGGAGATATAGCTCATACTCCAGGTTTACTGAGCGTTCTTCAAACCTTCTTGCCAGACTCAAAGATTATTTTATGGAAAAAAAGCCATAGTACTCAGGTAATGGAGCTTTTGGAGTCCAACTTTCCAGAGGTCGATATAATCTATGGACAGGTGGACAGTCAGGGTAATGTAGGCAATGAAGAAGTGCTGGCGGCAATGGACGAGGCAGACATACTTATCCACGGTTCTGGACCTTACATAGTTGGTGCATCTAATTTGAAAGCGTGGATAAAGCATACTAACAAACCGTTTGGAATATTTGGCGATACCATCCAGACAATCAGCGATGATATTTTTTCAGTTCTTCAAAAGGCTTCATTCATTTTTACTCGTGAGACCAAATCACTGGAGGTTCTCTCAGGAAGAGGTATTAAAGGTGAATCTGTCATATTCGGACCTGATGCCACCTTTTATTGCGATCTGAAAAATGAGGAAAAGGCCATGCAATTTTTGGATAAAAATGGCTTGGAGGAAAAGAAATTTGTATGTGTGATACCGAGATTAAGGTATACTCCTTACTACAAGATCAAGGCCAATAATGCCGGTATGTCCGAAGAGGAGATTGCTAAAGTGGAGGCCCACAATTCAAAATATAAAGAGAAGGATCATGCCAAAATGCGAGAAGTGATGATTGCATGGGTTAGAGAAACTGGCAATAAGGTTCTTGTCTGTCCTGAGATGACGTATCAGGTAGATATTATGGATGAGTTATTGATCGATCCACTTCCCAATGATATAAAACCCTTTGTTGTAAAACATGGCTATTGGCTACCAGATGAAGCTGCATCTATCTATGCCAGAGCGCATTCAGTTTACAGTTTTGAGTGCCACTCGCCTATCCTCGCTTTGCGAAAGGGAACCCCAATGTTTTATTTGCGTCAACCCGAGGACACCATTAAAGGACAAATGTACTATGACTTGAATCTTAGCGATTGGGTGTTTGAAATAGACAATACCGAAGCTTCTGAGATTGTAAAAATGTCAAGGCAGGTGTGGGACAATTATCCGGACGCTCAACACAAAGTTTCAGAGGCCATGGGTATAGTGGATGGCATCTATAATCAGTGTACAACAATTATCAAACGATTAATGAAGTAATGAGCAGATTAGGGTTTTGTTTTGCGATTGTTACGTTCACCATATTACTGTTTACTTTATCAGCTCAAGAAAGGCATGATGTTTATGTTTCAGTAAAAGGTAACGACTCTTTTGTTGGCTCAATTGAATCACCATTTTTAACTGTATCAAAAGGTATCCAAGAACTTTCTAAACTTGGGGAGCAGGATACTCTTTGCATAAACCTAATGGGTGGAGTGTATCATTTTAGTCAGACCTTAAATATTCATCAAAGTATTGGGGCGGTAATCCTGAAAAATTACAATAAAGAGGAAGTTGTTTTTCATGGTGGTCGTTTTCTTGATGGATCAGGATTTCAAAATGTTTCGAATAAGAAAATTTTAAATCGTCTACCTAGTTCTGGTAAACAACATCTGATAAAGTTTAATCTTAAAGAGGTCGGTATTGATGATTTTGGGGAGCTAAAGCAGCATGGATTCGGAATCATTCCCGAACCAACAGCCATGGAGTTATTTATAAATGGCCAGCCACAAAATCTGGCTCGCTACCCAAATAGCGATGAATTGCTCATGATTGGGAAGATTTATGATAAGGGCTCAGTGCCTCGGGATGGGGACTTTACCAATAGAGGCGCTGAATTTGGTTTTGAGTATGATAGGGCTTTGAGATGGAAACAAGCTCAGGACATTTGGCTTCATGGCAAGTTCAGTTTTGGTTACAACGACGACCACTTAAAGATCAAGTCAATTAACTATGAAAAAGGATCGTTCGATATGACCCAACCGCACCTGTATGGTGTAACAACAAGCACGCGGGAATACATAGATTCTACAAACTGGCGTCATCTCGCCGGGTTAAGTGTGCGAGGCTACTATGCATATAATTTGCTTGAGGAAATTGATCAGCCAGGAGAATACTATTTGGATCGAAGAACAGGTGATCTTTATTTATACCCACCCACTGACCTAAGTAATTCTACTGTAGAAGTATCAATCATGGAAGATCCTTTGGTAGTGATCACAGATACTAAAAATGTGACCCTAGAAGGCATCACATTCACTTGTTCGCGGGGTATGGGTGTGTATCTGGAGAACAGTGGCAATATACGAATTCATAATTGTGAGTTTTCCAACCTTGGTACTGTCGGAATAAGTATGGGACAAAAACTTCAGAATAATCGTCGTGCCTATCATTTGGATGGATCACCCAGACAAGAGTACGTCGAACAGGGAAATTTTGAAGAAGTGACCATTAGTGATTGTATGATATTCAATACCGGTACCGGAGGAGTTATTTTGAGCGGTGGAGATCGTCTAACTCTTACCCCAGGAAACAACGGGGTTTATAATACAGATTTCTATAATACAGATCGCATTAATCATGCATATTCACCGGCCATCAAGCTGTATGGGGTAAGCAACATCATCAATCATTGCTATTTTCATGATTTGCGTCATCAAGCGATTGCTTTTATGGGCAATGATCACCTAATAGAATATAATCGATTTGATGAAGTCTGTACTGAGGCAGATGACATGGGAGCTATTTATACTGGACGAGACCCATCATCCAGAGGAACGACAATTCGTTACAACTACTTTTCCAATATAGAACCTGAGGATATGCAAACGAGCATGGCTGGGGTTTATATAGACGATGGTTCTGGTGGTATTCGAATACTTAATAATTTGTTTTATAAAGTTGGAAACCCAGGCCACTACAAGAATTTTGCGGCTGTTTTTTGCCATGGAGGGTCTGATAACGAGGTAAATGGGAATACTTTTCTGGATTGCAAAATGGCTGTGGGGCAGTCTCCTTGGAATGATGAAAAATGGAGCAATTTCCTTGAAAGTAAGATAATCCAGTATCGTTTACTGGATGAAGTAGATATTTTGAATGAAGCCTATCAGCATCGATATCCTCAACTCAAAGATTATTTCACCAGTTGCGATCGAAGACTTAATCTGATCAAATCTAATGTTTTGGTTAATACTCCACTGACTAGGACTGGAGATTTTATGATACGGGAAAACCGATGGTTTGATTATCAGAAGGAAACGGATATTGACCCATACAACATAAGAGACAAGTTGTCGCCTATTGAGTTATTTCCTTTTGAACAATGTGGATTAAAGACAGACGAATGAATTTGAAAGAACTTTTAACCAGTTTGCTAATAATGTCTATGGTGTCATCGTCTTTGGCGCAAGATAAGTTTGCAGGTATTGGCACCGCAGTATATCAAACAAGAGAAGATTTGTTGGTAACTCCCCAGCCTCAAGTGAAAGAAGACGTTAAGTTACCTGTTTCTCACGATCCCTCGGCGGCGTTCAATGTGCAGGAATCTATGTCAACAGCTGCGGAGCTTGAGGATGAGCTTGTTAAAATGCGCCTTAGATATGCACCTTTTTTAAACGATTTAGCACCAAAGCAGCCTGTGACCAGAAAAAAATGGTTGCTTGATAACTTCCAATGGAGAGAAGAAACAACCGATGATCTTTCTGATTTCACATCCACATTGGATGGTATGGGGAGTTGGGAAGAAGTTAATATTCCGCACTATGGTCCACCATTAGGTCGTGCTGTTACGTATTACTTCAAAGACCTGCAACTTACAGAAGAACACTTTGCCAGGGGAAGTTTGTTCATTCATTTCGATGGAGTAGATTATAAGGCTTCCATCTTTCTCAATGGTCGATACATCGGCTCACACGAAGGTTTTTTCGCCCCTTTTGAATTTGATATTACTAAAGTTGCAAAAAAGGGTACGAACAAGCTTCTTGTAAAAGTAGAGAATGATTTCCCCACCACTGGCGCTAATGATGCTACTGGTAATCACGCGGTAGGAGACAAGATATATGCTGCCACTGGGCCTGGTTATGATGACCCCAAAGAAGGATGGCATCATGGTCCGGCAGGTATGGGTATTTATCAAGGTTGTTATCTCGAAACCCGGTCTCCACTACATATCAACGACATATTTGTACGTCCTGTTCTGGAGGACTCCATTGCTGAATTGTGGATCGAGATAAACAATTATTACCAATATCCAGAGGACGTCAAACTGAGGCTTTCGGTCTTTGGGCAAAACTTTGAAACCGCGGAATTGAAGCCATTAGAATTTTTGCCCACTACCACGTTTGTGCCTGGGGTTGGAGATCTGGATAAACCAACGGATGGGAGGCAAACAAGGCTCAAAATGGGTTATGGTGTCAACTATTTGAAAATTCCAATAAGATTGGAAAAGTTCAGAAAATGGGAACTTGAGAATCCGTGGCTCTATCAAATGCAGGTAGAGTTGATAGATTCTGAGAATAAATTAACGGACGCAAGATCTTGCCAATTCGGCATGCGCAGTTTCTCAATGGACACTATCTCAAATCCAAAGGGAAGGATGTTTTTAAATGGAAATATGGTTCGTTTGAGGGGGGCGAACACAATGGGGCACCTTCAGCAATGTGTAATGCAGGAGGATTGGGATCAACTAATCGATGACATTCTGTTAGCCAAGATTGCCAATATGAATTACCTGCGACTGACTCAGCGTCCTGTGCAACCCGAGATTTATGAATACATGGATCGTCTTGGATTAATGAATCAGGTCGATTTACCGCTTTTTGGGAGTATCCGTCGGAACAAGTTTGCAGAAGCTGTAAAGCAGGCCGAGGAGATGGAGCGTTTAGTAAGAAGTCACCCCTCAACTATCATGGTCTCTTATATCAATGAACGTTTTCCTAATGCAGAAGGTCATCCCCAAAGAAGTTTCGCCACATTAGACGAGTATAACAAGTTGTTCGTTGCACTGGATCAGGCAGTATTGTTGAGCAATCCGGATCGAGTAATAAAGGCTGGAGATGGTGATTATGACCCGCCTTCTCCTGGACTTCCTGATAATCATTGCTATAACCTTTGGTACAACGGACATGGTTTGGGTTTGGGTGAGATGTATAAAGGTTTTTGGCAACCGGTAAAGCCAGATTGGTATTATGCATGCGGGGAGTTTGGAGCGGAAGGTCTTGATCCGGTGAACGTGATGCGGAAGTACTATCCCAAATCCTGGCTTCCAGAAACTTATGAGGGGAGAAGTACATGGAATCCTGGAGTAATTTCAAGAGCTCAGAGCAACCGCTTTCATTTCATGTGGTACAATACTCCTGGTTCTGTTGCAGAATGGGTTGAATCCAGTCAGGATTATCAGGCTTGGGCTATCAAATTCACCACAGAGGCCTTTCGCCGTGATTCACGAATGATGTCTTTTGCGGTTCACCTATTTATAGATGCTTGGCCGGCAGGATGGATGAAAACAATCATGGATGTGGATCGCCAGCCGAAGAAGTCATTTTTTGCGTATCGCAGTGCGCTCTCGCCTACAATTGTTACTATCCGAAGTGATCGCAGACAATATTGGAGTGGAGAAAAGACACAGTTCGAAATTTGGCTTAGCAATGATCTCAACGAATCTAAGTTGTGCACTCTTAAGTATCAGTTTTTAGATGATCAGGGGATATTATTATCCAATAGTGTCTCTGCTGAATTACCGGTGAACTCGTCAAAATTTATAGGGTATTTAGAATACCCAACGCCAATTATTGATACTAGAAATACGTACACATTGCAGGTGGCTCTTTTCGATTTCAATGGAAACCAGATTCATCAAAATCAATTTGATTTTGATGTTTTTCCTGATCCAGACTATGAGTCCAAGTCTGTTTATCTAATTGGGGATGATCCTGAAATATTAGAGATTATCGCTAACAACCATACAATAAACAAAACAAATATGGATAAGGCGGACGCCATCCTTGTGGTAGATTATGAACTCTATTTGTCTAAAAAGCGGAAGGTAGACCAACAAGTGAATAGGGGGGCTACTTGTTTGTTTTTGAATCTACCGGCAGGGATTTATGATATAGGTAACTCTAAGGTAGAGGCGAAATCAACCGAAATGGGACAATACTATTTTGTCTCACCCGAAACGGGGCATGAGTTGGTAAAGGCTTTTAAACCGAACGATTTTTGGTTGTGGTATGATGATAAGACCGAAATGATTGAACCTATTTTAAGCCAAACTTTTCGAGCTAATGGATGGTCTGCTATACTTTCTTCAGGGGAGGCCAATTGGTTGCAGGATAATGGTAAAGTAATGGCTGCTGGAGAAAAGCTTCACGGCAAGGGTGTTTTCCGCGTGTGTGAAATAGAATTTGATAACAAAATGAGCAATCCGGTGGCAAAGAATTTCTTTCATCAGCTTTTAGCAAGCACTGAAGAACAAGTGAGTTTATACAAAACTGAAAAGTAAAGAAACTAAGGCTGGAAGCAAGTCTCCGGACTCAAGGAGTTCGGCGGGGATTCCTATTTTAAATGCCGAACATTTAAATAATGGTTAATGGGTTCGCTATTTATAAAAGACTATATGAAAAACAGATTAACAATATTTTTTTGGATTCTACTTATTATTCAACTTTCGTCGTGCAAAAGTGATAAATCAAATTCCGAAACATTAGGATTGAAAATCCGTGGAGGCTTGCCCAACTTAATATCTAAACTTGACAAAAAGGATAGTATTCGAGTCGCATACTTTGGTGGGAGCATAACAGCTCAAGAGGGGTGGCGTGTTTATTCAAGGCAGTGGCTTACGGCTCAGTATCCCAAATCAAATTTCGTAGAGATCAACGCTGCTATAGGTGGGTGCGGTTCCGACTTTGGTGTTTTTAGGATAAATGAGCATGTGTTGCAACACAATCCCGATCTTGTTTTTGTGGAGTTTGCAGTAAACGATGCTAGCACAGAGGCTGAGAGGATTTCTCACTCTATAGAAGGCATTGTACGGCAGATATGGAAACATAACTCGAATACGGACATATGTTTTGTGTATACAATCGCTGAATCATTTGTGGAAGCATATAGAGCAGATAGCTTACCGAAATCCGTGCAAACTATGGAACGCTTAGCTCAATACTACCAAATTCCTGCTATTAACTATGGCCCGGAAGTAGTCAAAAGGTTAGATCAAGGTACTCTAATCTTCAAGGCCAAGAAAACAGCCTTGGATTCGATTGATATTTTTAGCCCAGATGGAGTTCACCCTTATACAGACAGCGGACATAAGATTTATGCTGAAGTGTTCAACAAGGCTTTTCTGACTATAGCTATTAACAGTTCGTCTCAGCGACTACCCCATCAAGCAGGAAAACCTCTTGATCCCGAATATTATGCACAAGCCACCATGATCAACTGGGATCATTTTGATGGGCATGAGGAGTGGGATGAGATTACGATTGCTGATGATCAAAGATTCGAAGGGTTCTCAAAATACTTTTCCAATATGGGTTGGGGGCAGCCGGGAGACTCAATAACCTTCAATTTTGAGGGAGATGCAGTAGGATTTTATGACCTGCGTACACCCGACTCAGGAGTTGTACTAGTGGAGATAGATAGAGTTCCCAGAGATACGATTTCCCGCTTTGATAAATACACGACCTATAAAAGAATTAGCTATAAGCTTATAACCGATTTGGAAGATAAAAGACATCATGTAACCTTCCGTGTTTTGGAGGAACATCAGGATAAAGCTGGTATCCTATCTGAAATGGGAAATAGCATGGGAAATCCTAAGGATTATGAAGGCAAAAATTGGTATTTGGCTAAAGTGATGATAAATGGAAAATTATTTAGACTTAAAAAATAACATCGTTTCGAAACAGAATAATAAAATATTCTTATTTCTTTTTTTGATGAGTTGTGGTGTGGTTTCAACGTGCCTAGCCCAATACAAAATCTCATCACCCAATGGCCGTATTTCAGCGGAGATTCTGTTGAAGGGTAATATTTACTATTCGGTATCATTTAAAGATGAATTGGTACTGGAAGCGTCTCCTTTGTCTATAACCATTGATGGTTTGGTACTGGGAAAAAATCCTAGGCTTTTAAAAGTAGACTCGTCATCCGTGGATGAGAAAAAATATCCGGTATGGGGAAGCCGAAAGGAAATTACCGATAGATACAATAGGCTCGCCTTGCAGTTTGATGGAGGCTTTTCTATTGAGTTTCGTGCATTTGATCAGGGGCTAGCATACCGTTTCAACACCAACATGAAAAAGAAAGAAGTGATAGTAAATGATGAAGAGGTCGCATACCGCTTTCCATTTGGTACAACAGCATGGATAGCCACAGATCAGAGTTATGAAACCAACTATCAAAAAACATCTCTTGATGTCGAGCAGATCACAGATTTCAACAATAACTTAAATAAAATTTACCTTCCTGTGGCAATTCAGGCCACTGATCAGGTGAAGTTGCTGATTACGGAAGCTGACCTTAGAGGCTATCCAAGTCTTTTTTTAGATCGTGGCAATGACTATGAAAACTATCTTTTGGGAACTTTTGAGCCTTACACGCTCTCGACCAAAAGAGGCGGTTTTAGTAACTATTCGTTAATTGCTAATGCAAACGCCAGTTATATAGCTAAAACGTCCGGTACCAGAAGTTACCCTTGGCGGTTAATGGTCATTAGCGATGATGATCGCACATTTGTGGATTGTGATTTGGTATATCAACTGGCATCCCCCCAAATCGATGGAGAAACAGGTTGGATCAAGCCGGGAAAAGTAGCCTGGGATTGGTGGCATGATTATGCAGTAGAGGGTGAAGAATTTGTGGGCGGTGTAAATAGCGAAACATATTTGTATCATATTGATTTTGCAGCAAAATATGGTTTGGAGTACATCCTTATCGACTGGCTCTGGACTGACAAATACGATCTTACTCTATTCAATCCGGAAGTTGACCTAAAACATATCATAGACTATGCTACATCTAAGGATGTGGGTGTAATTCTTTGGTGTCCTGGGCACACGTTGTACAATCAAATGGATGAAGCTCTTGACCTCTTCGCTTCCTACGGAGCTGCAGGAGTTAAGGCTGACTTCTTCGGAAGAGAAGATCAGACCGGAATTCAAATGTACGAAGATCTTGCAAAAGCAGCATTCAGGCGAAAATTGCTGATCGATTTCCATGGTTGCACTAAACCAACAGGCTTATCAAGAACATATCCAAACGTGATCAATTATGAAGCCGTTGCTGGTAATGAGTACAACAAACTAAGTCAGGATAAAATTACGGTGGATCACAAAGTTATGTTACCATTCATAAGAGGATTACAAGGGCCAATGGATTTTACCCCAGGGGGTATGCGAAACATACAGACCGGGCACAATCTTCGGTTCACTCTGCCTCAGGTACACGGCACCCGTAGCAATGAAGCAGCACTTTTTGTAATTTACAATGAGCCGCTTAAGATGTTGTGCGACGCTCCCTCTGTATACGAGCGGGAGGAGGATTTTACAAAATTAATTGCATCAGTACCCACAACATGGGATGAAACAATTGTTTTACAAGCTTCTCTTGGTAAGTACATCGTTGAGGCTCGGAGATCAGATGATGATTGGTTTGTAGCTGGCATTACGGGAAGTACTCCGCATGAATTAATCTTAAATTTTCCCTTCTTGAAAGCTGGAGAATATCAAATGACACTTCTCAAAGATGGGCCTAATGCCTCCCGTATAGGTACAGATTACCTGCTGAGCGAATCTAGCCTTAGCAATACAGGCCAATTATCAATCCGGATGGCACACGGAGGTGGGTTTTTGATTCACATAGAGCCAATGCAAAACTGATGTATGTAATCATGAAATATGGAGTTTGGGGCATGATCATACTGTGTTTCGGAGGTTGCTCAGATGATATTGATATTTATATTTTATTAGGTCAATCCAATATGGCAGGTCGAGATAAGATTTCCACTCAGGATACGACAACAGATTCAAGGCTTTTAGTATTAGATACAGCAGGAGCCTGGGTGACGGCCCAGCCACCGTTCAATATTGGCAAGCCATCTTATGGCTCAGGTATTTTGGCCATGAGTTTTGGTAAAAAGATGTTGGAGCAATACCCGAATTCAACAATTGGCTTGATACCCTGTGCTGTGGGAGGATCAGCAATTAGTGAATGGCAACCGGGGGCTTTTAACTCCCTCAGAGATACTTATCCTTATGATGAAGCGATTGAAAAGATTAAGACTGGGCTCAAGAAAGGAAAAATCAAAGGAATCTTATGGCATCTTGGCGAAACGGACAGCCAAATGGATAGATACAGGTTGTATAAACCAATGTTTGATTCCTTACTATTCAACTTGGCCGGAGACCTGTCTCTTGATGTAAAATCAATTCCAGTTGTAATAGGTGAGATAGGAAAATTTGTATATCTGAAAAGACCCCAGTCCGAAAAAATAAATCAAATTCTCAATGAAATAGCAACGGAAAAGGTCAATGTTGGTATTGTTTCATCAGAGGGTCTCACAGATATTGGAGACTCGCTTCACTTTACATCTTCTTCTCAGAGAGAGTTGGGCGAGCGTTATGTAGATCAAATGACAAGGTTAAAAATGGATATTAGGTGATAACACTTACTATTTCGGTACTGGCATTGATTATTGGATACTGGATTTATGGTCAGTTTGTAGCCAGGAAGTTTGGTGTAGAACCTAATCGACCTACCCCAGTACATACCAATGAGGATGGTGTCGATTTTGTAAGGTTACCACTTTGGCGGATTTTTCTGATCCAATTTTTGAACATCGCGGGCCTTGGTCCAATTTTCGGAGCAGTGGCCGGTGCTTTGTGGGGGCCAGTGGCGTTTTTATGGATTGTTTTAGGAAGCATCTTTGCAGGTGGTGTTCACGACTATTTTTCAGGAATGTTGTCAATACGTCATGGAGGAAAAAACATATCAGAAATTTCTGGATTTTATCTTGGATCATGGGTAAAACAAGGCATGAGGATATTTACGGTTATTCTCATGATTTTGGTTGGTTCAGTATTCCTGATTGGCCCGGCAAGGATTCTTGCCGATATGTCGGATGGAATTGTTGGTGTTGGAGTTTGGACATTGATCATTCTTATATATTACGTTTTTTCTACCGTCTTACCAATTGACAAGATTATTGCAAAAATTTATCCCGTCTTTGGTTTAGCGCTCATTTTCATGGCTTTTGGCCTCTTTGTAGCTTTGCTCATTGGTGGTTATGAATTACCTGAGTTGACCTTGCAGAGTTTCTCTAATACTCATTACAAATCAGAGAATTTCCCTGTATTTCCCATGCTTTTTGTTACTATCGCCTGCGGTGCAATTTCTGGATTTCATGCGACCCAGTCACCCATGATGTCTCGATGTATCGACAATGAGCAGCATGGCAAATCTGTGTTTTTTGGAGCCATGTTAACAGAGGGAATAGTTGCTCTTATTTGGGCGGCGATTAGCATGTGTTTCTTTGGAGGCATAAAAGAGTTGAATATACAGATGCTTGCCCATAATGATAATGCTGCTTGGGCTGTTAATCAGATTTCGAGTGGTGCATTAGGTAAAATGGGTGGATTGTTAGCGATTCTAGGGGTTATAGCAGCTCCAATCACCTCAGGTGACACTTCGTTCAGAAGTGCGCGCCTTATTATTGGAGATATTACAGGGTTGAATCAGCAAAGAATCAAATACCGACTACTCATTAGTGCCCCTCTGTTTATAGTTGGCTATGGACTTACCCTCGTCAATTTTGGAGTTGTCTGGCGATATTTTGCTTGGACCAATCAAGCCTTGGCAACTGTCGTTCTTTGGACTATAGTTGCTTATCTCATACGGGAGAAGAAGTCTTTTTGGATCGCTATTATTCCTGCTCTATTTATGACCGTAGTAGTAGTATCCTATATTCTGGTGGCACCAGAAGGATTTGAGTTACCGCTAAAAGCATCGCTAACTATAGGTATCCTTTTTGCTGTGGTAGCCCTTATTGTATCAATCCAAAGAGTGATGAATTCCAAAAGAGGCAGATGCGAGACTACTTCTTAAAAATCATGGAGTAAACAGCATCACGTCAGAGGTGTTTTTTGAATACTCTATGTGGGGATAAAAGAGGTATAAATAAGTAAACAAAAATAAATTGAAATGAATCGAAATATTATTATAGCTATTTCGCTGGTTTATTGTGCCTGTAGTTGCCAATCACCTGCATCTAAAGACCCTAAGAGGGAGTTTCATACCAGACATGTTGCTCAACCTGTTTGGGAAGAGCGTCCCGATATGGTTGAGTTTTATTGGACTGCCTGGAGGCAGGCATGGGATCATGTATTGTATCAAGATGGTGTAGTGCAATCACCGTATATGGACGAAGGATTATGGCTCAATACCATATGGATATGGGATACAGAGTTTATGGCTATGTATTGTAAGTATGCATATAATCTTTATCCTGGCGTTGAAAGCTTAGATAACTTTTACGGACCAATTCTAAACAACAAGGCATCAAGCCTTCGAATTCATCATCCCGATAACCCACCCTTTTATGCATGGGTTGAAGCAGAATCATTCAAATTCACCAATGACTATAATCGCATAGAACGATTAATTAACGACGATGCATTTTTGCCTCGATATTACAATTGGTTCAATCAATTAAAAAAGGGTAAACAGCTTGAGTTCAATCATTCTCCAATCGAAGCAGAATTTCGAGAAATAGGTTTTTTGTGGGAAGGGAATCCTAGTGGTATGGATAACACTCCAAGAGGTCGTGAACAGCGTCCCCAAATTCTATGGGTAGATGCATTGGCACAACAAGCATTGTCTGCTCTTTATATTCACCGTTTGGCAGTTGAGGTAGAAAACCAGGAATTATCCGAGACTTTTAAAGCAGAATATGAGAGAATAAAAAAAATGATCAATACCTACTATTGGGATGAGGAAGACGGTTTTTACTATGACATTTTAGAAAGTGATCATTCATTTGTTAAAGTTAAAACACCAGCTTCTTATTGGGTAATGTTAGCTGAAATACCGAGTAAAGAACAAGCCGCAAGAATGGTAGAATATGCTAAAAGCCCCGATTTTTTTGGTGGCAAGGCACCATGGGTTTCTGTGTCAAGATCAGATCAGGACTTCAATGGTGAATATGGCGACTATTGGCGTGGTGCAATTTGGATCCCTACCGCATATATGGCTACCAAGGCGTTAGAACTATATGGCTATCAGGAACTAGCAAATGATCTCTCATATAATTTAGTTACTCACATGTTAAAGACGTATTATTTATATCGTCCGCATACCATATGGGAGTGTTACAGCCCGAATAAATATGAACCAAGTTTTCGAGTAAGGAAGGAAGGTTTAGAAGAGGTGCGGGAAGATTTCTGTGGATGGTCTGCTTTGGCTCCGATATCTTTATTTATTGAGAACGTGTTGGGATTTTATGAAGTAAATGCGCAAACCAATGTTGTGAGATGGAATAAGCATTTGCGGGGTATTCATGGAATTAAAAACTTAAAATTCGGAAATGTTGTGACTGATATTGTAGGAGATGATGCAACTGTAACAGTACGTTCTAATAGTGATTATATGCTCTATATTAATAAAAAACCATATAAGATATCTAAAGGAAAGAATGAATTCACTTTGTAGTTAATTCCACCCACAACGCAGGTACTTTTAGTGGTTAAAGCAACTATTGGAATGAACATCATATTGTAACTGTATGATTAAACAGTTAAATATCATATTTCAATAAAACTCAGACTTAAATATTCATCATGCCAAAACTTCTGCAAATACATCCTTCAGATAATTGTCTGGTAGCACTTTCCGATTTGTCTCCGGTAGAGTATGGCTACTCCCATAATCAAGTGATTATGGTTGTTGAATCTATTCCAGCCAAGCATAAAGTGGCACTGACTGATCTTCCTACCGGCACCATTGTTACCCAATATGGTGTAAGCGTTGGCAAAACAACAAGAAATGTAAATGCGGGTGAATGGCTAAACACTGAGAATCTTGAACACCTAGCTGATCCCACAGTGATCAGAGAAATAGACTATCAATGGAATAAACCTGATGTTAGTGTATTTTCATCCAGCACCTTCATGGGCTTCATCGCGCAGATGGTAAGGTAGGTACTGCCAATTACTGGCTCTTTGTCCCACTTGTATTTTGTGAGAATAGAAACCTGAAGATAATCCAGGACACTTTGAATAAAGCCCTTGGCTATCAAAAGCAAAATGAATACATACAGTTTACCAATGAGCTATTAGGGGATTCGCTCCCTAATGAATCTCTCAAGTCGAATCGCGTATTCAAAAATATTGACGGAATCCGTTTTTTGTATCATGATGGTGGCTGTGGCGGTACCCGGAGGGATTACTCGTACCCGCTATCATGCGCGCCAGCCCTCGTGAACCTTCGGTTTCAAACCCTCTACTCGGTTTCGAACCCAGTTTCTATAAAATGAAAAAGCCCACCCCAAAAGGTGAGCTCTACATTTTGTGGAGCCGGAGGGATTCGAACCCTCGTCCAGCAAAGGAAATCATATACCGTCTACATGCATAGTTGCTTATTTGATCTTACAGACGGGCTGAGAAACAACACCCTACCGTATCTGCCAGCCACTGGAGTTTCGCACTGGCTTAGTAGCCTCACCAGCACTAGTCCTAAAGTTCGACACCCCTTGATCCAGCCTAAAGGACAGAGACTTGGAGGGATGTGGCAGGGGGAAACGTTAGTCTCAACCCTGGTAAATCATAACATCTAAGTTATGATTAGGCTGCCATGGCGTAATTAGATTCGCCAATTATAGTTCGAGCACTTTGGTCACGGGTGTGCACTCATCACCCGACATGCAAGCATATCAAATACACTTCCTGTCGATTCCGGTCGGCCCCAGAATTTTAAGTTTGCAAAGTTAGCTACATTAAAACGCATCAGCCACCCACTAAGTTTAAATCTTTTTTGAAGCGAACGGCAATACTTTCATCGAACACAACTTCCCGATTTCGGCTATATCCCTCTCTCTGGTCGGGGATGACACCTCTATCGGGGCTATTGGCCTTAGCCTGCAATCAGAATCCAGATTATGCTAATTGGTTAGTTTGCAGCACTTTCATGATATACTTTATACTGAGCGCCATACTTTATTTCAAATAATAATAATTTATTCGAGGGAAAATTGAAGTTCTGCCGTCTTAAGTATAAGATCAACAAAATAGTTATGGCTCTAAGAGGATTTTTTCGTGCAAGTGTATTGGTGTTTCTGCTGACAAGTTGTGGCAAGGATAATGACAAAGAAACTCAGGTGGAACCTGAACTGATTGATGCAGGTGAACTGGAAATACCCGATTGGTCGGAGGCTACACACAGCAATGATGTAGATCCGGATTATGAAATGGTTTTCCCGGATGACGAAGTTCTTCGATTAGATATCACGATCAGCGCAGAAAACTGGTCAGCCATGCAGGCAGATTTAGACGAAAATCTAGGTTCTACTGGAGGAAGGCCGGGTAACGCAGTAGCAGATATTGATTTCACTCCTGTTTGGGTGCCATGTACATTCTCATTTGAGGGGCTAGATTGGTATCAGGTCGGGATTAGGTATAAAGGCAACTCTACATTACAGAACGCATATTCCAACAATACAGATAAATATCCCTTTAAGCTAGATTTCGATGAGTTTGAAGATACTTACCCTGTAATCAAGAATCAGCGGTTTTACGGTTTCAAGCAGCTCAATTTGAGCAACAATTACGACGATGATTCCTTCATGCGTGAGAAAGTGGCCGCCGATTTATTTCGAGAATTTGGAGTGCCAGCCGCGCATACCTCATTTTGTGCTGTTTATTTGGATCGGGGCAATGGTTCCAATTTTATAGGCGTTTACACAATTGTTGAGGAGGTAGATGATACGGTTTATGATGATCAATTTCCCGATAATGACGGTAACCTGTACAAGCCAGATGGGGATGCTGCATCATTTGCCAATGGCACATTTGATGAAGATGAGATGGACCTCAAAACCAATGAAGATGAAGGAGACTACTCAGATGTGAGGGCCCTATATGACCTGATGCACAGTGCTACCCGCACTGCTGACGAAACTGCCTGGAAAACAAGTTTGGAGTCCATTTTTGATGTAGATCAATATCTAAAATATTTGGCTGTAAACACCGTAATTCAAAACTGGGATACCTACGGTGTGATGACACACAATTACTTCTTGTACAATGACCTGGGCAAGCTGGTTTGGATTCCGTGGGACAATAACGAATCCTTACAGGATGGAAAAATGGGAGGGGCCATCAGCCTGTCTATGTCAGAAGTGAGTAGCCAGTGGCCGCTTATTAGATACGTTATAGATGTAGATGATTATCAAACTCAGTATCAAAGCTACGTGAGACAGTTCACGGATGAAAACTTTACTCCAACTCAAATGAGCTCCTTGTTTGCCTCATATGAGACATTGTTGAGTAGCTATGCCGCCATGGAAGGGGGAAACTTTTCAGGAGCCATCAGTACGCTCAACACCCATGTGCAGAATAGAAACGATGATGTGGATGCTTATTTAGAATAAAAAAGTGCCTGGAAAGATCAACTAATAAAGGATTTAAACCCTACCATGAGAGACCTCTATCCCGAAATTGAGGACATGGTATGATCTTCTGTGTGGGATGCCTGTCCCGATAGCTATCGGGACAGGCATGACGGGGTTGAACTCGTTCGTCCTTCCTGCGCAGGCAGGAGTTCCATTCCAATGAGTTGTGGATAGATGTTCCTGATTGGATGCTTGTATTCACAGGTGTGAGGGATTTGATTTTTCTCAATCCTTCACCCTATTCAATCTAATCAACTTATAAACCCAGCCCGGCACATCCTTTTGTTTGCCTTGTAAATCAACAGAGATACCAAGTTTTGGGACGAGTGGCAGTTTATGTGTTTCCACAAACTCAATAGCCGTGCCATCCGGATCATCTATATATGCTACTCTGCTGGTCACATTGCCCATATTGAAACTCTGGCCACTTTCAGTGTCGAAACTGTCCAAAACAAACGGATATCCCTGCTCCTCACAGTGGGACTTCAAACTGTCCATATCTTTCACATCAAAACAGAGATGAATAAACCCTGGGTCACCCCAATACCGACCTTCGTACATATTTACTCCCGTATAGTCAGTAGCCTGAATCAGCTCAATCTCAGTTGCTCCCAGAAAATTGGAAAACCCACCAATGGTGGGTTTTGGTTTTGTTAAGTACGCTCTTTTGAAAGTATGATTGCCTCCTGGTAAATTTTCAAAAGCCTCCACGCTTTCGGGTTCTGTTTGTTTTGTCAATTCAAAACCCAATACCTCTGTGTAAAACTGAATGGACTTTTCCAGATTGCTACATCCAATGATCGCTCCACATGCACCAGAAGTCAGCTGTGGCTTGCCATAGTAGTCATCGCCCTCAGAGACGTGAAAATAGTTTCCCACAGGGTCAGCAAAGAAGAAGCCTTTTTTGCCAGATAGACCCATTTGCCGTGCGGTTGGTTTTGACTGCTCCAGTATCCTTCTGGTTGATGCCAAATCAGGTGTTTTTAGCCTAATGGCAAAGATTCCCAAATCTCCTAGCTGAGGTTTTTGAGATGGTTGCTTGGGTTCGCGGCTCAAATATTGCCAGACTTCAAGCCCTCCGCCTCCAGCCATATTCATGATGATGGCCGCCTGACGTTCGTGTGCTTCGCCACCAGTGTAAACTTTCATCAGTCCCGTGATGGCTTTTTCTTCCAGAACCTGAGCGGAGAATTTTAAGTGTTGGTGATACCAGCTTCTCATCTTGGGCATGTCCGTTACGCCAACTCCAATTTGCAGAATACCGCCGATTTTTGGTTTAGTCATGACTGAGGTATTTTTGATGTTTCAAGTTTAATAATTATCTCTCCAGATTCCCTATCCAAAACGGGTTAGTTTTTTATCTTGCAAGCCTGATGGAATCGTTTGTAGTATCGGCACGTAAATACAGACCGCTTGGGTTTGAAGAAGTAGTGGGGCAGGAGCACATCACCACTACGCTCAAGAACGCCATAGATAACAATCACCTGGCTCAGGCATTGCTTTTCTGCGGTCCACGAGGCGTTGGTAAAACCACCTGTGCACGGATTCTTTCACGTATGGTGAATGGTTTCGAAGCAGAAGGTGGCGATGCACAAACGAGCAATTTCAATATCTACGAACTAGATGCCGCCTCCAATAATTCGGTGGATGATATCCGAAACCTAATTGATCAGGTGCGCTACCCACCTCAGGAAGGCAAGTTCAAAGTCTATATCATAGATGAGGTTCACATGCTATCCACGGCGGCCTTCAATGCGTTTTTGAAGACACTGGAGGAGCCACCATCTTACGCCATTTTCATTTTGGCTACTACAGAAAAGCACAAGGTTCTCCCCACTATTCTTTCCAGATGTCAGATTTATGACTTCAATAGGATTGAAATAATAGATATAGTAAAGCAGCTACAAAAAATTGCTGAAACTGAAGGCATTCAAGCAGAAGAAGAGGCATTGCACTTGATCGCCCAAAAAGCCGATGGAGCATTGCGGGATGCGCTCTCAATCTTCGATTTGATTGTGACGTTCTCGTCTGACAATAAGATCACGTATCAAAACACAATCAAGAATTTACATATTCTTGATTACGACTATTACTTTAAGGTTGGGGACTTTTTCAAAGATGAAAACATGTCTGGCGCGTTGCTCATTTTTGATGAAATCCTGAGAAATGGCTTTGACGGGCACAATTTTCTGGTGGGGCTTCAGGAGCATTTTCGAAATCTGCTGGTATGTAAAAACCCAGAGACACTCTCGCTGCTGGATGTGCCTGAAAACCTGAAAAAGAAATACCAGGAACAATCTCAGGCATTGAGCAATTCATATCTTCTTTCTGGTCTCAATATGATGAACCAGTGCGACCTGAGCTACAAGGCAAGCAAAAATCAACGTCTGCACGTAGAACTTTGCCTGATGAAGCTGGCCAACCTCAATAAGGCTATCAAACTGTCCAGCAATGGAAGCTCCGCAGACGGGGCAAAAAAAAAAGTAGCGTAAGCGAACAGCCAGCTGCCGTAACGAGCCATAAGCCAACTCAGGCACCCACACCTATACCAGCCACTTCAGAACCATCGATTGAAAAGCCAGCCGTAAAAACTCCTACCATTCCGGTAAGCAAGCCAGCCGCCGAACCGAAGGAGACTCCTAGTATTTTCAACAGGAAAAAGAAAAAGGAGGAGTCTGAGGCCGAAGAAGAAAAGGAAGAAATCCTTACAACACCATTTAGCGAAGCACAATTGCAAGAGGCTTGGATCTCTTTCAAAGAAAAGCGTACGGCTGATGGAGTGAGTGAGATGGAGCAACTTATTCTCAATCGCCCGATAAGAAAATCTGGAGAGCATAATGCACTCATTTCTTTGGCCAGTCCCCTGGAAACTAACATTCTGGAACGAGCAGAGCAATACATCGTTCAGCACCTGAGGACAGAACTGAAAAACACATTGCTCCTCATAGAAAAAGAAGTAAAAGAGCAGGAGACGGCCAAAAAGCTCTACACAAGTAAGGATAAGTTCGAATATATGGCGGAGCAAAATCCGGCGCTCAAAGAGATGAAGGAGCGGTTAGGTTTGGATTTTGATTATTAACATCAAGGTCCAGGGTGTCTCCCTTCAGCTGTTCTATTCACCACAAAATCCCGTTCATTCACCACATTTTTTAGTAGGCTACCACTTTCCATTAGCATTTTAACACAACCATTGCTGACGCTAAAGTCATGCCTGGGTTTCTATACTGTTAAAAACGCTATACGACAATGAGATTAATTCTCCCGCCTATGAAAAATTCACCAATAATCACAAAAGGATCAATTCTTTGCAAGTACAATATGCTTTGTGCACTCTTTGTTGCCTTGCTATGTCTGATTGTGGTACCCGTTCGTGCCCAGATTTCTACTGCAGCTGATGATACAAATGTCCAAACATACAGTATGCCTACCTCAGATCCCAGGGCAGTTATTTGGGCTAAGAATAATACGCGTGCCTTTATAGCTGGCAATTCTTCGATTTATGAATATAGCGTTTCGAGTACGATATCTGCTAGTGAAAGCTTTTCATCTGGTGATGCCAACTTTGTACTCAATATAAAGACAATGGGAACCACCACAGAGGACAGATACGATGTGGACGATATTACAGGACTTGCCTTTAACGATGATGGCACCTATTTGTATTTTGTTGGTGAAGGGGGTGTAGATGATGATTATATCAACATTCTGTACTTACCTACGGCATATGATCTATCCACAGCAAGACGGTCTAGTATCGAGCGCAGAAACATTGTTGGATTTACTGAACCTCAAGACATCCAATTCAACGGTGATGGAACTAAAGCTTACGTTCTTGCAGAGAATACCAGAAAGATTTATGAGTTCGAATTATCTACACCATTCCTTTTTGATTCTTCTACGCCTAGCCCTGGTGGCTCAGCAAATGAGCTATTGCTTTCCGAAACCAACCCAACAGGTTTTGCTTTTAATGCCAACGGCTCTCGGTTATTTGTTGCAGGCTTTGGTTCAGATGAGATTGCTGAGTTTTATCTCCCTGATCCTTACGAAGTATCTACTGCCGAAGGTGTGACAGGGTTCAGTATCTCGGGCACTCAGGTAGAGGCAATAGCGATCAATAGGTATGATAAAACCCTGTTAGTTCTTGACAATGTTACGAATAGTCTTTCCCAATATGGCTTCAATGGATACCCGACCACATCTTCGGTTATCACCGATGGCAACAACAACCCAGATAAATCGGATGTGCGTTTTCGGGTCACCTTTAGTGAAAACGTGACCGGTTTTGGTACCAGAAACATGACCATAGTGAAAACCGGAACGGTAACCTATGGCAATGTATCCATCTCTCCATACAGCCTGACAAGTTCTAGTGCCACCACATATTATGTTGATTTTTCCAATGTTACGGGTGTCGGTTCCCTTAAAATAGATATCAAGGAAGCTACCAGCGGAGGGGTGAAGGATTACACTGGATTAAAGCTTTCAGGAGGCTTTACGGATGGCACTCCACAGGCTATTGGCTCAGCATTCAATGTGCTCTCAGCAAGCAATAGCAGCACCTTCGATGTGAACGAAACCGTGAGTGGCGCTAGTTCAAATCGCGATGTGAAGGTCAACGATGATGGTACCAAACTATTTGTTTTAGATGCTTCAGAAGATAAAGTTTTGGAGTTTACCATGGCCACTCCTTATGATGTGAGCACAGCCACCTATGATGGAGATGCCGAAGCGCTTAGCCTGACAGGAATAGAAAATACAGCGACGGGAATGAGCTTTGAGTCTGATGGGTCAAAACTTTTTGTGCTAGGTGAGTCAGTTGACGGTATTTCAGAATTCAGCCTTACAACTCCTTATGATGTTTCCACTGCTAGTTTTGTGAAAAGCACAGCAGTATCACCGGCCAATACCGCAAATGATGGGTTTGATTTCTCCTCTGACGGGATGAAAGTATTCATCGCCCGAGAAGGGTCTATAGATGTCATTGCCGAATATGACCTTGCAGCACCTTATGACATCACGTCTATCACAGCTTCTGGTGTCGAATATGAAATCAACCAATACGAAACTGCTGTAAGAGACCTGGAGATAGTACTTGACGGTAGATTTATGATCGTGGTGGGTACTACAGGAGAGGTGATACATACAGTTGAGATGACCACTCTAAATGATCTGTCTACAGCCGTATACAGAGAAGAATTTGCCCGCTCTACCACAGATAAAGAGGACAACATGTACGGAATCGGTTTTAGCGATCTTGGTGACTGGATGTACGTGATTGGTACCGATGAGATCGTCTATAGCTATTCCCTAAATCGGGCACCTTCTATTCTCTCTTTTGATGCTTCAGAAGATTATAACCCTTCCGCGGATGCAGCTACTATTGATATCGAATTTAGAGAACCTGTTATTGGGTTAACTCTTGATGATTTCGAACTTACACTCTTTGGCAATGCGACTGGAAACCTTGCTAGTTTATCGGGATCTGAGGAGTTGTACAGTCTTACCATAAATGGTCTATCTGGAGATGGTGCTATCAAAGTTGTGATCAAGGATGAGACTGATATTACAGATAAATTCGGAAGTCCATTCACTGGTGAATCCATGGTGTTCATGGTAGGAACGGCCTACAACCTCTTTGCTGCAATAGATGGGGAAGAAACCGGTGATTTTGATGTGGATGATCAGGATACTTCTCCAAGAGATATCGAATTCAATAATGATGGAAGTAAAATGTTTATCAATGGAGATGCAAGTAATTTCGTGTACGAGTATAATCTCTCTGCTTTATTTGATGTAAATACAGCTAGCTTGGCTGTGGGCGAGAGTCTTGAAAGCACCGAAATCTCCAGTGTTACAAACTTAGAATTTAGCGCAGATGGGTATAAATTGTTTTTGAGAAATGGAGGTAATAGTTCCATTCTCGAATATACCTTGACTGCCCCTTATGATATCTCCACCGCTCAGTATCAAGGTGCTGGTGAATCTTTAGATGTATCAGGAAACAATGCATTTACATTTAATGATACAGGGTCAATGCTTTATTCGGTTTCAGGGTCTAGTATTAAGCAATATTCTCTAAGCACGCCATTTGATGTTTCTTCGGGTGTCTATCAAGAAGGAGAGGACCTTGATGGGTCTTTCTATTATGTTTCTGATATAGTTTTTGATCGTACTGGTCAACGGCTCTTCATTGTTAATTATTTACGTCCTTATGCAGTTATTACTTATTGGCTTTCTACGCCTTACGATATTTCTACAGGTGTTAGGGATGATGATCTGGAGTACGAAACTCCCGATCAGACCTATGCGATAGCATTTGATAATTATGGATCCAGGTTTTACACGCTAACCAGCAATGACTTTGTCTATCAATATAATCTTAACCTAGAGCCGGAAGTGGTTTCCTTCGAAGAGGTAAGTTCAGAAACCGCAGACTATGCTATGGAGCTACATTTTTCTGAGCCCGTTAGTGGCGTAGATAATAGTGATTTCGAGTTTACAAATTCGGATGGGGTATCGGTTTCTGTATGGTCAGTTTATGCTCAACAAACGCTTGCTACCATTTCGGTCAATGCTTTGGGAGATGGTGTATTGCAAGCAGATCTGAAAGAGTCCGAAACGGCTATCGTTGATTTTGGTGGGACTGAACTGGCAGAAGGGGCCACCGGACCAACAGTAGTGGTCGGTTCAGCATTTGATGTGTCAGAGGCCACTTACCTGGGGCTGGAAAATAGCTACACTTTCACGGAAGAAACTTCAACTGAATCTTTCACTTTCAACAATGACGGGAGTAAAATGTATGTTACGGGCACTTCATCAGATGATTTGCATGAATACAACCTTTCTGTAGCATACGATTTAACCACAGTCACTTTTGGCCAAACTTTTGATTTAGATATTGGTAATCCAACCGAAATTACCTTCAATGCCGAGGGAACGAAACTTTTTGTGCTAAATACTTACAGAGAGATCAGCGAATTTTCTTTATCCACACCTTTCGACATTTCCTCTGCCAGTTATGCCGGGGTGGACGATAGCTATGTTGTATACAGCCAGGATACTAGTCCTAAAGGCATTGCTTTCAACGCTGACGGTACCATCATGTATATGTTGGGTGATAGTGGCAATGATATCAATACCTACTCATTGAGTACCCCTTATGACATTAACAAAGCCACTGCACTTGGTAGCGAGTATAGTTTCAGTATAAATAGTGAAGAATCAAGTCCGCGGGATCTTCAGTTTTCTCCTGATGGTAAGAGATTACTTGTTGTTGGAAATTCCGGTTTGGATATCAGTCAATACACTCTCTCTTCTGCATGGGATGTCACCACGGCTACTTATTTGGGTGATGAGGAACTACTTGACCTCTCCGCTGATTTGACCAGCCCGGGAAGCATTGCTTTCAGTGCAGATGGTACTAAATTATTCGTACTGAGTGAAGATACCGGCATTGTTCATAGCTATGACCTCAATTCCGCTCCGGCGGCTGCAAGCTTTACTCTCGCAAGTGAATATCCAAAAAACTATGCTGAGGCGCATTATGTTCTGACTTTCGATGAACCCATTACTGGTTTAACCGCTGATGACCTTGAGATAATTTCTACAGGTACTGCATCAGCAGAGATTTATGATATAACCTCAGCCGGTGGTGTGGAAAATGTTAACTATTATATCAGACTAGTTTCTATTTCGGGCGTAGGCTCAGTGGCTTTGAATCTTAAAGATACTGACACTGATATAATTGATTTGGCAGGGAAGGAATTAGAAACCTCATTAATGAGCGAGGTACACGATGTAGATCGAGTGCCACCTACAGCCACGATCACCATTGATGACGCTGCACTGAAAATAGGGGATACGCCTACACTGACAATTACTTTTTCCGAGGAAGTTGAAGGTTTTGAAAATACAGATTTGATTTTACCGAATGGAACTGTTTCAGCGTTAGCAACCACAGATAACCTCACCTTCACTGCCACTTATACCCCAGACTCAGATATAGAGGAAGCAGAAAATATCATCACTATTGACATGAGCGAGCTCACTGATCTGGCCGGTAATGCGGGTGAGACAGATGCAAGTACAGATAATTTTGAGATTGATACCAAACGGCCAACAGGGTCTTTCAGTGTAATGAATATCAACGAGATAGACAGTTATGGAATGTATGCACTGTATTTTTCGGAAAATGTACTTGGCATCAACACAGCGAACATGATCACTCAGAACTTTGAGTTTGTTAGTATACAGGCTTATGCGCAAAGTATAGATATGGAACTTTCGATTCCTGCAGAATCAGAAGAATTGATAAACACTTTAAGTTTTGATATGACCACCATCACCGATGAGGCTGGCAATGCAGGTGAAGGTATTTTGGTCAGTAGCAATTTTACGGTAGATATGAAGGCACCAACTCATACTATCGAAATAGCAGATGATCAACTATCGATCGGGGAATCTACGACAGCAACATTTACGTTTTCTGAGCCAGTCAAAAGTTATGGCCTGACTTTGGCAAATTTCTTTGCCCCAAATGCGACCGTAAGTGACTTGTCTTTTGTAGAAGAAAGTACCGTATTGACTGTAGTGATCACACCTGTAGCCGATGCTCAGGATTATGAAAATGAACTCTATACCGACGGATATTTTGCAGACCTTCAGAATAATGATTACTTCAATTCTTCATCTGTTAAATCAGCGAATTACATCGTGGACAATATCCGACCTGGAGTCACAGTTGATCTGGACGATGTGTCAATAATCACTGGTGAAACCGCCGAGGTTACTTTCACATTTACCGAAGCTGTGAACGGTTTCGATAATGCCGACATAACGCTTGAAAATGGAACACTTTCTGACGTTGAGACCGCTGATGAAGGCCTTACTTTCACGGCTATATTTACGCCAACGGTGGGTGTAGAAGATGCCACCAATGTGATATCCGTTGACAATACGGGCTATTCAGATGCCGTAGGAAATGCAGGCGAGGGATCTTCAGTATCTCCTAATTTTGAGATCAATACGGTGGTGCCAACGTTGACAATCTCGATCGATGATGCCAATCTGATTCTTGACGAAACGGCAACCATTACTTTCATCTTTTCTGAAGCCGTCACTGGTTTTGACAATGACGATATCACCGTTTCGAACGGTAATCTGTCGGCTGTTTCTTCTCTGGATGGAGGAATAACCTTCACAGCAACCTTTACTCCTACGGAGCTTATAGAAGCCCTGGAAAATGTCATTTCTGTTGATAATACAGGTTTCGAAGACCTGACAGGAAATGCAGGTTTTGGCACAAGCGAATCTGAAAATTTCATTATCGATGGAGTAATACCTACTTCTAATGTTTCTATGTCAGACGATGGACTGATTGCCGATGAATCAAGTCTTGTGACCTTCACTTTTTCAGAGTACGTTGAGGGTTTTGATAATGATGATATATCTGCTCCATTCGGAACACTGACAGAAGTAATATCTGAGGATGAAGGGCTGACCTATACAGCTACATTTACGCCTACTGCAGATGTTGAGCCAGAGGGTGATTTCTTCGTTACAGTGGAAAACGCTGGTGTTGCAGATTTGAGAGGCAATGCCGGGGCAGGAACATCTAGCGGCCCGAGTTACGATATAGAAACTTTAAGACCAACCTTGTCTGTCACTTTGAGTGATGACTTGCTCACAGTTGGAGAGACCATGGAGGTTACATTCACATTTTCAGAGAGCGTGTATGGTTTCGACAATGAAGATATTACGGTCACAGACGGTACGCTTACCGATGTTGCTACTGAAGATGATGTTGTTTTCACGGCAGTATTTACCCCGACTAATGATTTGGAAGCAGATGAAATCGTCATTACGACCAGAGATGGTGCTGTGAAAGATGATTCAGGAAACTTGATAATAGGTGTTGTTTCTTCACCGGATTTTGAAATTGATACTAAAAACCCATCGCTGATAATCTCAATCGACGATTTGAAGTTGTTGGAAGCTGAAACAGCCACGATTACATTCGAATTCTCTGAAGTGGTTATGGGTTTCACTGAGGAAGACGTCATTGTGGAAAATGGTCAAATTGGCATGATTAGCGCGCTTGACAACACCACATTCACAGCGGTGTTCACCCCGGATGAGGAAGTTGCCGAAATTGACAATGTTATATCCGTTGAAGGAGCGAGCTTCACAGACTTAGCTGGAAACGCAGGAGGAGAATCTTCAGATTCAGAATCCTTTGAAATCAATACGGTGATACCTGTTATCACTTTTGAAGCATTAGAAGCAGTCACTTATGGAGATGACTCATTTGATTTAATTGCTTCTTCATCCTCAGGGTTGACTGTCACTTTTGAAAGTTCCAACCCGGAAGTGGCCACCATCGAAGGCACTTCCGTGACCATCATGAGCGCAGGAAATACCACTATCACAGCGAGCCAGGCAGGAAATGATGATGTTAATGCGGCCATTGTTGTGGAGCAACCCCTTATTGTCAATCAGGCTTTAATTACTGTAACGGCAGATGATCAAACCAAAATTTACGGAGAATCAAATCCGGAACTCTCATTTGTTTATTCAGGCCTTGTGCTGGAAGAAGATGAAAGTGTGATTGATGGGGCACCTTCTATAACCACTCTGGCTGATGAAATAAGCCCTGTTGGAGAATATGAACTAACTGTTGCAGGCGGAGTGGATGACAACTATGCGTTTGAATATGTGACCGGTACTTTGACAATAACCAAAGCTGCTTTGATGGCTACTGCGGATGATCAATCTAAAACCTATGGAGCGGATAACCCGGAATTGACGATCGCTTATTCAGGTTTTGTAAATGGAGATGATGCATCTGACATAACAGAGCCGGCAATATCCACATCGGCAACAGTCGCATCAGGTGTGGGCACGTACCCTATCACATTATCAGATGGTTCGGCCGCCAATTATATTATTGAAAGCACTGATGCGATCCTGACGGTTTCAGTTGCTGACTTGGTGGTCTCTGCGGACAATCAGACGAGAGCTTATGGCGAAGAAAACCCAACCTTGACAATTAACTATGACGGGTTTGTTCTGGGTGAAACCGAGGCAGACCTGGATGTTGTGCCAGCCATCAGCACAGAGGCAAATATGAGCAGCGATGTAGGCGAGTATGCCATTACGGTGAGTGGAGCTCAGGATGCCAACTACAGCATAACATTTGAGCAAGGGACTCTCTCTATTCAAAAAGCAGATCAGGTTATAGATTTCGCAACAGTATCGGAAATTGATCTCCTCAACGAAAACACCATTGAGCTGACAGCTTCAGCTAGCTCCGAAATGGAAGTCGTATTTAGCCTGATTTCTGGAGATGGAAGTATTGTTGGAAGCGTTTTTACAGCCAATGCATCAGGTACATTCGTAGTGGAGGCATCTCAGGACGGGGATGGAAATTACAATGCCGCATCCGTCGCTCAGACTTTCAATGTAAATGACTCAAGGAAAGATAGTCAGACGATTGCTTTCGGTGAACTAGAGGATAAAATCTATGGGGATTTACCATTTACCCTGAGTGCCACGGCTTCTTCGGCTTTGGGTGTGATTTACTCAGCAACTGGCCCTGTTAGCCTGGAAGGTGATGAGGTGACGATAATTGGTACAGGCGAAGTGACCATTACGGCCACTCAAAACGGGGATGATACTTTCAATCCAGCTCCATCGGTTTCTCAATCTTTTGCGGTAGCTAAAGCCATACTTACAGCAACAGCCGGAGACCAGACCTCAACTTTTGGTGAGGCCATCCCTGATTTGACAATCAGCTATGCTGGTTTTGTTGGGTCGGACAATAGCAGCGATTTGGACGTGCTACCAACGAGCGCGACTACTGCTACTGTTGGAAGCGATGCAGGTGATTATGAGGTCACGGTAAGTGGAGGAAATGATGATAATTATGAGATGACTTATGTCTCAGGTTTATTGACGATCGAAAAAGCGAACCAAACCATTGAATTTGCGACGGTAGAGGAAATTGACCTATTGAATGAAAATACCATTGCATTATCAGCCACGGCGAGCACGGGTTTAGATGTGGCGTTTGCACTCATTCAAGGAGATGGTAGTCTTGTGGGAAACATGCTTACGGCCAATAGCTCGGGAACCTTCATAGTAGAAGCTTCTCAGGCCGGCAATGAAAACTACAATGCCGTCAGTATTTCTCAATCTTTCAATGTCAATGACTCAAGAAAAGATGAACAAAGTATCACTTTCGCAGATTTAGCTGATAAAACCTACGGAGATGAGCCATTTAGCATTTCGGCCGTAGCATCATCGGAATTAGAGGTGACCTTTAGTGCAGAAGGTCCGGTTAGTGTGACCGGAAATGAAATCACAATTTTGGGTGCAGGTGAAGTGATCATTACCGCAGCGCAAGCCGGTGATGATACTTATAACCCTGCTCCATCTGTTGCTCAAGCGTTCGTGGTAGAGAAAGCTTCACTGACCGCAACTGCCGATGATAAGACCACAACTTACGGAGTTGAAATCCCGGAATTGACTATTGATTATGCGGGTTTTGTAGGGGCAGACGCCATTGCGGATATTGATGAGTTGCCAACAGCAGCTACCACGGCAACAATGGGCAGTGATGCCGGAACCTATGAAATTACGGTAAGTGGAGGAAACGACGATAATTATCAATTTGAATTTATCGCTGGTCAATTGACGATAGAAAAATCAGATCAATCGATTACTTTCTCAGCGATTGAGGGTATCGATATTGCTACACAAACAACCGTGAATCTCATTGCAACAGCAAGCTCTGATCTGGCTGTGGAATTCAGCTTGACTTCAGGAGATGGGAGCATAGATGGAGATGTGCTGACGGTAAATAGCACCGGGACATTCTTTATAGAAGCATCTCAGGCTGGGAACACCAACTACAATGCCGCTTCGGCCGTGCAGACATTCAATGTAAATGACTCTGGTAAGACGGATCAGACCATTAGCTTCGGAGAGTTGGCTGATAAAGTGTATGGCGATGCACCTTTTGATATCTCCGCTACGGCAACTTCCAGCCTTGCTGTGCATTTCACTGCCACGGGACCTGTGAGTATTTTGGACAATGAAGTAACCATTACGGGTGCAGGTGAGGTAACGATAACCGCTTCTCAGACAGGCGATGATACGTTTAACCCGGCTTCATCGCTATCACAATCATTCAATATTGAAAAGGCCATACTTACAGCAACAGTCGGAGACCAGGCCTCAACTTTTGGTGAGGCTATTCCTGATTTGACAATCAGCTATGCCGGCTTTGTTGGCTCAGACAATAGCGGCGATCTGGATGTTTTACCTACGGCTTCAACCAACGCGGTTGAGGGAAGTGACGTTGGCAACTATGAAATCATCGTCAGCGGCGGAAGTGATGATAATTATGAGTTCACTTACGTCTCAGGTTCTTTGGCTATCGCCAAAGCGGATCAGACCATCACTTTTGAGGCAATCGACGATATAGATATTGCAAATGTTTCGTCCATAACCTTAAGTGCTACTACCACTTCTGACCTGGGCATTACTTATACTTTGGTGCAGGGAGACGGAAGTATCACTGGAAATGAGCTTACTGTAAATAGCACTGGAACCTACATAGTAGAAGCCTCGCAAGCAGGGAATAACAATTACAACGCTGCTTTAAATGTGGGTCAAATATTCAATGTCACTGATTCGCAAAAAACAGCGCAATCCATCACATTTGAATCTCTGGAGGATAAAACTTATGGAGAAGTATTTACGCTTGGGGCCCAGGCCAGCTCTGGTTTGTCCGTGAGCTACAGTGTAGCGAGCGGACCAGCCACATTGTCTGGTGCAGAGGTTAGCATTACTGGTGTGGGGGATATTACCATAGTGGCCACACAGGCAGGTGATGAGACTTTTAATCCGGCGGCCTCTGTATCTCAAACCTTAGCTGTAGCCAAAGCTTCGTTGACTGCAGCTGCAGACGATCAGACCATTACTTATGGCGATGATATCCCTGAGCTGACTATCACCTATCAGGGCTTTGTCTCAGGAGATTCCGCTTCCGATTTGGATGAACAACCTTTGTCAAGTACTGTTGCTACTTCTGCCAGTGATGCAGGCGAATATGCCATAACGCTTGCAGGAGGGGCTTCTGCAAACTATGAAATCACGCTTGCAGATGGATCGCTAACGGTTAACAAAGCATCAGCGGCAATTACCATTTCAGACCTGGAATTTGATGCCGATGGCACAGGCAAGGTGCCAACCATCACTACGGATCCTGCCGACTTGAATTTTACCGTGACCTACGATGGTGCATCAACAGCTCCTTCTGCGGCGGGTTCTTACGAAGTGGTTGTGACTATAGATGAAACCAACTACATGGGATCAGCATCAGCAACCCTTGTTTTGAACGAAGTACTGGCAACTCTTCAGGCACTGAACATCCGTACCTATCCAAACCCAACCGTAGAGTATTTCAAGGTTGAAGCGGCACTGGACTTGCAGTTTGAGGTTTATTCCATGTCCGGGATTTTGGAGTTGGTATCTGAGACCAATAAACAAACGGATGTTTCTTCACTTGCAGAAGGCGTATATCTGATCAGAGTTTTGGATGCCAAAGGCAAGGTGGTGAAGACTCAACAATTAATTAAACAGTAGAATAACAGAACAAGAGCTAATTATTATTCACTGCTGTAGAAGCCAGCCGCATATGCGGCTGGTTTTATTTAATTTAGGAATTATGCTTAAGCACATTCTGATTTTATTCGTAACATTTTCTATTTCCACCTTGGGGCTGTGTCAGCAGCCGTTGATTATCAACTCTGAAGGAGTTCCACCAATAACCGGATATAAAGGCGAAGACTATGGTGGTCACAATCAGGTTTGGGATATTACGCAAGACGATAGAGGGCTGATCTATCTGGCAACATCGTACGGGATGCATGAGTATGATGGAGTGACATGGAGAAAAATTCAAATTCCTGAAGGCACGATTCCAAGATGTTTCACAATGACGGATGAAGGAGTGCTCTATGTTGCCGGGATTGGTATATGCGGATATCTTACACAGGACTCACTTGGCGTAACGGTATTTAAATCCCTGGGCGAAAGATTTCTCGGAGAGATTCCGCGAATTGAATTTGCCAAATTTTTAGATGGTCAGGTTCATTTGGCTGGATGGAATTCAATTTCCGTTTTAGATATAACAATGGATACTCTTCTTCATTTTGATACGAATGCACGTTCCTATCCCAATTTTATTTTTCAAGGCACTGTTGGGTATAAGGTAGGTGCTCAGGGGATTAGAATCGTTCAAGGTGATACACTGGCCTCCATGCCTGGGGGAGAGTTTTTCAATGGACTGGCCGTTTCGGATTTCATATCAGTCGATGATGCCATGGTAGGTGTCTCACCTCGGCAGGAACTCTACTATTTTGATGGGGACACGGCCTACATCATGCCCCAAAAACTGCCAGCCTATTTTGACGGAAAATATCCCTATAAGTTGAACAAATTATCGGATCAATATTACGCCATTTCATACCTGAGTGGGGGGCTTTTGGTAGTTGATAATTTGTGGGAACCCGTATTACATATAGACGAAAATCACGGTATCAATCAGGAAGTTTTCAAGTCCTTTCTTGACCGTGATCAGAACCTGTGGCTGGCGACAAACTATGGTGTTTACATTATAGAATTGGGTTCGGCTTATTCGTCTTTTGGTCAGGCCTCAGGTATTTCGGGACATGTCACGGATTTTGAGGTACGCGATGAGCAACTTTATGTAGCTACCACAACAGGGCTTTTTGTAAAAGAATGGAAGAACCTCTCCAATGCCTATAATTCAGAGCAAAAGTTTGAGCAGGTTGCTGGATCGGATATCTACAATGACGACATTTTGTCGGGAAAAGGCCCACTTCTGCTAAGAGCATATACTTCTGTAGGGCAGATATACAACGGGCAATATGAAAAGCTCTATACCAAATCAGAAACTCAGTCTGAGATCACATTTTTGAAGGACTCTACACAAGCCCTTGCATTGGGTGCTAGTGGAGCCTCTATGTTGTTGTTAGAATTATCGAACGATCAGTGGGAGCTCAAAAAAGTGATAGACAATAGCCTGTTGCCGACCAGGATTTACAATTTATGCTATGATTGGGAATTGGATCTGTTTTGGGGTTCCAATACCGAATCACTATTTAGTTTCCAACTAGACGAGGAGACTTTGGAGATCGTTGATTTTGTTGTATTCGAAGAAGATTCAGGACTTGAAAAACCAGGCACCAATTGGCCTATTTACTTAAATGGCAGGGTTTTCTTTAGCACAGAGAAAGGGCTTCATCGCTTTGATGCTTCATCGAGTCAATTTGTGAAATCTGACATTTTTCAGAGCTATTTTGAAGGAAAAGGCTTGCTAAGAATCGCAGAGGAAAATAATAGTACTTTTTGGTATTTGTCAGGGGATAATCAAAAGGGAAAAATTGTGAGTGGTGATGTGGCCGATACTATGAGGGCCGAATGGAAAATGTTTAATTTTTTACCCCCCAGTACCAATTCCATATCGTGGAATGAAAAGGGCACCATGCTCGGGTTGACTAATGAAATCGGATTTTTACAAAGAGACAAACTGGAGAATTACCATTTCAGGTACCCCGCAATGATCAGGAGTTTCGAAGTGATTTCTGGAATGGACACCACTTTGTATTCGGGTGTATTTACCAGTTTGGTGTCCAATGATATCAGATTGGAACCAGATCAGCGCGATGTGAGATTTTCATTTGCCGTTCCTTATTACAGACATCCGGATATTCGCGATTTTCAGTTTCAGCTTGTGGGATTCGATGATCAATGGTCCAACTGGACAGAAAAGACAGAAAAGGAATACACCAACCTGCCTCCCGGAGAATATGTGTTTAGAGTAAAGGCACGAAATGCTTTTCTGAGCGAAAGTGAAGCGGGTGAATTTGGGTTTGTAATCGAAACCCCGTGGCACCAAACTCTCTGGATGTACGGGCTTTATTTACTGCTTTTTGTTGGTCTGGTTTATTTAATTGTTGATTGGAATTCGCAACGACTGAAGGATGAAAACCTCAAACTCGAAGGAATCATTGAAGATCGTACTACGGAAATTCGTGATCAAAAGGAAACAATCGAAAAAGCGCTGAAAGAACGTGAATCCCTGCTCAAAGAGATCCACCACCGCGTAAAAAACAACCTGCAGATCATCGCCAGCCTGCTATACCTGCAGTCCGGAAAATTTGAAAACGAAGACTTCAAAAAAGTATTGGAAGAAGGCCAGGGACGGGTACGATCCATGGCGCTCATCCATCAGAAGCTGTATGAAAACGACGACCTTAAGAGCATTCCTTTTGGCGAGTATTTGCAAGAGTTAATTGGAGAGATCAAGGCGTCATTTGGGCATGAGATGGAGAAGGTGAAGCTCGATATTAAGGCCGATGACGTGCAATTCGATGTAGAAACTGCTGTGCCTCTAGGATTGATCATCAACGAGCTGGCCACAAATGCATTCAAATATGCATTTGAGGGGTTGGAGCGGGGCAGTTTTTCTATAGCCTTGACCAAAGAAGGAGAGCATTTTGTGCTAAATGTTTCTGATGATGGTAAGGGGATGCCATCAGAAATAGACATAAAGAAAACCAGATCTCTTGGCTTGAGGTTGGTTAAAATGCTCAGTGTTCAGCTGGAGGCGGAGTATGCTTTCGAATCGAATGAGGGTACTCACTTTATTATGAAATTTGCGGCTTAAGATGGAGTTTAGATTGATTGTATCAATTTTCGGGATTGCGATTTCGTTGTTTTCTTTTGGGCAAAAGGAAGACCTTTCCGTCAAAGAAGTAGGGATGCCTTTTATAAGAAATTATGAAAGCCCTGAAACGGGCGGACTTAATCAAAATTGGGCTGCAATAGAAGACTCACTTGGTGTCATGCACTTTGGTAACCAAATAGGCTTGCTCACCTTCGATGGAACTGCCTGGAATTTGGAACAGCTTGAAAACAGAGAGGCAGTCGCTGCTATGAGTGCCGACGATGAAGGAACCATTTTCTATGGAACCAATGCCGATTTTGGGTATTTTAAACCTGATAGTATCGGCAATGTTCAGGTGGTGTCACTGGTGGAGCTTCTTCCAGAAGGTGTGCCCGTAGTGGGTAACATAATCAATGTTGATATTATTGATGATCAGGTTTTCTTTCATAGCCCGGAGGGCTTGTACGTTTATTCTTCCACACTTAAAACAGTGATCCCAATTCCAGAAAGAGGGATTTATAGACCCTTCGTATTTAAAAACACTTATTATGTTTTCACTAAATCAGGTGTGAGCTATTACAGGGAGGGGGAGTTGCATGATTTTGGCCCATCACAAATATCTTTACGAAGGTACTTTCCTTTACAAGTTGACGGTGATCTCATTTTTTATCATCAGAATAAACCGAATTTTCGCTTTGCGGGCGACCAGTTGATTCCTTTTGAGTTGAAGCTGGATGTATCACCTGAGGCGGCCATCCGCTTTGTTAAGTGTGTTGGAGACTATTTTCTAGTAGGAACGAGCAACATGGGGTTGGAAGTTTTTGCCAAGTCAGGAAGGCGAATTTTGCAGTTAAACGAAGCGACTGGGCTTTCCACAAATAGTATTTACGATTACTATATAGATAGCTTTAAAAACCTTTGGTTGATGCATGAAAATGGTATCAGCAAGGTGGAATGGCACTCCGCATATTCACTCATTGACAAGAGGTACGGACTGAATACAGCTGCTCTTTATTCAGGAAAGCACAACGGATATTATTATGTCACAGCGTACGATGGCTATTACAAGGTAAAAGAAGACCTTTTGGGCAAGTCGCCATTCGAGCGACTAACAAGTGGGAAGTACACACATTGGTTGATGCGTGTAGGTGAAGAAGATCACATGGTTGGGCATGGCGGAGGCGTGTCAGAGCTGAAAGGCAATGAGCTGGTTTCAGTTCACAAGACTTCTTCTATAAGCTATGCTATCGCCTTTACAGAGGATGAGCAGCATATGTTGGTAGGCACAAAATACGATTTTTATGTGTTGAAAAAGCAAGGTGCCGACTGGGTGTTTCATGCCCAGATTAAAAATTTTCACCAATTCTGTGATTTTATTATCAACATAGAAGGCAACCAATTTTGGATGTCAAACTCTGGTTCTGGCCTATGGAAACTGGAACTTAACGACGCAATGGATTCTCTCCGGTATCAGTTTTATGATGAATCTTCCGGGCTTCCGTCTATTTACAACAACCGCATCTTCGTATTCGATGATGATGTGATATTTGCTACTGCAGAGGGAGTATACAATTATGATAAAGTAAATGATAGGTTTGAGAAAAACACCTCTTTTTCGAATCTGATGGAAAACGGCTGGGTGTTTAGGTTTATTCAGTCCCCAGATGGAGAAATATGGTTTGTATATGTGACAGATGGAGATAAACGTGGGGTGTTGCACCCTACCGATTCTGGCTATAGAAAAGAATTTTTACCCTACCCGAAATTAGAAAAATACAGTAATCACAACCTGAACCCAATAGACGCTAGTAATACCTTGGTTTCCAGTCCTCCACATGGACTTTTGCATATTGATCCCAGCAGACCCTTCGTCAACGATACGGAATATAAAGCGCTTATTACTGAGGTGAGAAGCCTGGTCAACGACTCTTTGGTGAATAGTACATACTACAAGGCGGAGGTAAAGCCATATTTTGAGTCGGATCAAACCGATTTTAGATTTTCATTTTCAGCTGCCTGCTATGACGAGCCCGAGAAGACACGCTTTCAGTGGAGGCTCAAGGGATACGAGAACAACTGGTCGAGTATCCAAAATGCGAGGAGTAAAGATTATACCAATTTGGATTACGGGAAATACACATTTGAGGTGCGGGCTTCAAACGTTTATGGAAGGTTGAGTGAAGTGGCACAATATCATTTTGCCATACGATCTCCGTGGTACTTGCTGTGGTGGGCCTGGGTTATTTACGGCTTTCTTTTTGTAGGCTTTTTGGTGGTTTTGGTCAAAATAAATTCCCTGCGCCTCAGAAGAGAAAATGCACGTCTGGAGAAAACCATCAAGGAAAGAATCAAGGAAATTCAAGAACAAAAAGCCATAATCACTGAGCAAGCGCAAGGACTCGAAAAATCTCTGAAAGAACGTGAATCCCTGCTCAAAGAGATCCACCACCGCGTAAAAAACAACTTGCAGATCATCGCCAGCCTGCTATATCTGCAGTCTGGAAAATTTGAAAACGAAGACTTCAAAAAAGTATTGGAAGAAGGCCAGGGACGGGTACGATCTATGGCGCTCATTCATCAGAAGCTCTATGAAAACGACGACCTCAAGAGCATTCCTTTTGGCGAGTACCTGACAGAGTTGCTCTCCGAAATCAAAGCTTCATTTGGTCATGAGATGGAGAAGGTAAAGCTCGATGTTAAGGCCGATGACGTGCAATTCGATGTAGAAACTGCTGTGCCTTTAGGGTTGATCATCAACGAACTGGCTACAAATGCCTTCAAATATGCTTTTAATGGAATTGATGAAGGCACATTTTCTATTTCGCTGCGCAGGGAGCAGGATCAGTATGTGCTCAACATCGCCGACAATGGCAAAGGCATACCGGAGGAAATCGACATCAAAAAGACCAGGTCGCTTGGCTTACGCCTGGTGAAAATGCTCAGTGTGCAGCTGGAAGGTGAGTATGCCATAGAGGCAAAAAATGGAACTATGTTTGAACTAAAATTTGCCGCTTAATGGATAAATTCAAAATATTAATTGTAGAAGATGAGATGATCATCGCTGAATCCATCTCTGATATGCTGGAAGAGCTGGGTTACGAAGTAACCAGTATTTGCATACGAGCCAAGCAGGCGCTGGAATATATTGAGGCCAACCCACCCGATTTGGCTCTCTTTGACATCAGGCTCAAGGGCGAAGAAACAGGTATTTGGCTGGCCGAACAGATCAAAGACCGAAAGGATTTTCCCTTCATTTTTCTGACTTCCTATGGAGACAAGGCCACCATTGATCAGGCTGTGAATATGTCACCTTATGGTTACCTGCTCAAGCCCGTGGAAAAACAGCATCTCTATGGTGCAATTGAGGTGGCCATGAGGAGGTTTTCTGATGGATTTGGTGATAATGGCAATGAGGCGGTGGTGATTCGCGATAGCTTCTTTGTGAAAGAAGACCATCAATATGTCAAAGTGAAAATATCAGACGTAGATTTCATCAAAGCCGACGACAACTATCTGGAGATCTATGCTTCCAAACGCAAACATCTGGTCAGATCTACCCTCAAGGTATTTTTGGATCAGTTGCCACCCAAACAGTTTTTGCAGCTGCATAGGTCTTATGTGGCAAACGTGGAAAAAATTGTAGCTTTTGGCGCTACGTCAGTAGAAATTGAAGGAACGGAAATCCCCGTTTCACGTCAATACAAGGATCTTTTGCAACAGCACTTCAATACTATTAATTGAGCCACTCTGCCTTGCTGATTCTGAAAATATAAACATCCACACCCTTGTAAACGGTTTGTTTCCAGATTTGCATTCCATTCTTTTTTGCTACTTGCTGCGACGGTACATTCGGCAGGCTGATGATGGAGATGATGTGACTGGAAAAGCTTGATCTGAAAGCGTAATCTTTACAACACCGTGCAGCTTCTATAGCATAGCCATGTCCCCAAAAGCTGGGCAGCAGAGAGTATCCGATTTCCAATTCGGTCTGATCATCTACTGTCTGTACTAGTAGTCCGCAAAACCCAACGAGCCTCCCTGAGCTCTTACCTATAAGCGCATTCATTCCGCCAAGGTCATTCTCATACCTGTGTAGCTGCTTGTCTATCCAGTTGTGGCATTCCTTTTCTGGATCTCTCACCGTGACGTTCCAGTGTAGATGTGTATGCGGGTCTTGAAAAAACGGAAGCCATTCTTCAAAGTCCGATTGCTGCACTTTGCGAAAGATTAGTCGCTCAGATTCTTTCCCGTGAAGTAGGTATTTATCCATCTGCGCCTAGTTTCTTGGCGAAACATATTACTCTGTTAGCTTCTTTGAAGCCAACTTTTTTGTGAAGGCTTTCGCTCTGCATATTATTTATCTCCACGTCAGAGCCCAATTCACTGCAGCCCATAGCCAGACCCCATTTTTCTACTTTCTTCATGAGAAGCACTGCTACATTTTGCCTTCTGTGATCTGGCTCCACATAGATGCCTTCCAGATAAGCAACGGGCCTGGTCGAGGTGCCTTCTACATAATCGGTGCGTAGCGTAGCATGCGCAAATGCAATGTGCTGTCCGGAAACTTCTGCCAGAAAAACAATTTCCTTTTTAGAATCGATGGCATTCAGGTAGTATTTATGCTCCTCCTGCCTGTTGCAGTCGGGCCATATTTTCATCACCATATTTAGCAGCGATTCCAGATTCTTGTGACTCAAAACCTCTACATTCATAAAGGTAATTTACGCAGTAGCCTCCAATCTATCCTTCACGAATTCCACCGATGTTTTGCCGTGAGGCTTGGCTTTCCCCTCTTCATCCACATTGACCATCACAATCTCATCTATGGTGATGATGGTTTTGCGGGTCATTTTATTTCTCACCTCACATTTCAGAGTAAGTGAGCTTTTGCCAAATTTTACCGGCTCTATGCCTATCTCCACAATATCATTTTGTTTGGCTGAGGATAGAAAATTGATCGATGAAATGTACTTTGTCACTACGTGGTGATTTTCTAGTTGAATGATAGCATAGAGAGCCGCTTCTTCGTCTATCCATGCCAGGAGTTTACCTCCAAACAAACTGCCATTGGCATTTAGGTCTTCGGGTTTTATCCATTTTCTTGTGTGAAATCTCATATTAGTCTTTTTATTGTTCCTATATAATTGACTAATAAACACGAGGTTTGGTTCAGTCTGACGAAGAATTTATACACAAAAAAAGGCAGCTCAAGTGAGCTGCCTCCTAAACTAAAACTAAACATCAATTACTTATCTGGCTGAGGGGTCATTCTCAGGTATGGCTTGATCACGGTGTGACCTTTCGGGAACTTGGCCGGAATATCCTCTGTCGCGATAGTCGGCACCACCACCACATCTTCACCTTGTTGCCAGTCGGCAGGAGTAGCCACGCTAAAGTTGGCTGTCAGCTGTAGGGAGTCTATCACGCGCAAAATCTCAGCAAAGTTTCTTCCTGTGCTAGCCGGGTATGTGATCGAGGCTTTTATTTTTTTGTCAGGGCCAATGAAAAACACCGAACGAACTGTAGCAGTGGCTGAGGCATTGGGGTGAATCATGTCGTAAAGATTTGCGACAATTTTGTCTGGATCTGCTATGATAGGGAAATTAACTACTGTGTTTTGTGTTTCGTTAATATCCTTGATCCAACCCTGATGCGACTTCAAATCATCTACACTTACAGCAAGCACTTTCGTGTTTCTCTTTTCAAATTCTGGAGCCAGCTTAGCCGTTTTTCCAAGTTCTGTGGTGCACACAGGGGTGTAGTCTGCCGGGTGTGAGTACAGCACTCCCCATTTGTCTCCCAGCCATTCGTGAAAATCTATTTTGCCTTCTGTTGTTTCTACCTGAAAGTTGGGCGCTTCATCTCCAATTCTTAATGACATAGTTGTATTGGTTTTTTGGTTATCAAATGTGTTGAAACTGATTAACGCCATGCGCTGAAAGTAAGTTTTGCAAAGAGTGATTTTCTTAAAAAAATTCCCAAAAGTCTGATTTGTAGTTGTCAGAGCAGTGATAAAACCAATTCGAAATATCCGTTAAATTTGGTCATGCGATTTTGGTTAATGACAGTTTTTAGTTTGTGTATGCTTTCGCTGTGTGCTCAAGGGGTTCGCGTGGTTTCGGGTGAATGGGTGGGTACATCCTATGTGGGTGCAACTCCCTATAATGTTGAGCTGAGCCTTGAGCAGGTGGGCAATCAGCTGACCGGATACAGCATTACGCGCTCTATGAATGGGAGGGACTCTATCAAGATGACTGTAAATGGAAACGTGGATGGAGACCAGGTCTTGCTTTTTGGTGTTGAGATTGTATATAAGTCCAGGGTAACCTGCATTTCAAATGTGGAGTTGGTGTATGCTTCAGACTCAGGGCAGGAGCGGTTGGAAGGCCGGTGGAAGGGTGATTGGAGTGTCAGAACTTGCGCGCCGGGGTTGTCAGGCAAAATGAAGTTATACAGACCTCTGTCTCCGGTTCAGGTTGCAGATGAGCGCGGATTCAAATCAACAAAACCCAATGTGGGTACTCCGGATGAGCTTGCCTCCCTCATGATCAAAACCCTGGATCAAAGAAAGTATTACGCACTCTTGATTGGGATCAATGAGTATGCCGATGAGGGCATAGTGTCTCTGGATAATCCGGTGCAAGACGTTGATCTACTTGCAGAGGTGCTTCAAGGTCAGTATTCATTTCATGAAGACAACATGTCTATTCTTAAGAACCCAAAGCGAGCGGAAATCATAGATGCACTGGATGCGCTGAGCAAAACGGTTACTGATAAGGATAACCTACTGATTTTCTATGCTGGTCATGGCATATGGGACGAAAGGCTGAAGCAGGGGTATTGGCTTCCGGGCGATGCTTCTGCGGGCAGTAAATCTTACTGGTTATCAAACAGTACGATTCGGGATTATCTGGGTGGAATCCAGTCCAAGCATACGCTACTCATTTCTGATGCTTGTTTTAGTGGGGGTATTCTAAAGGAGCGGGCAGTCACGATTGAGGGAAGGGCTATGCTCGAACTCTACAAAATGCCTAGCCGCAAAGCGATGACCAGCGGCACGATGACCACTGTTCCGGATGAAAGCGTGTTTATGCAGTATTTGATAAAAAATCTTAAAGAAAATGAACAACCGCTACTCTCATCAGAGGATCTTTTTAGAAACTTCAGAATAGCCGTGATCAACAATAGTCCCAATGGTCAGGTACCTCAGTATGGTGCTATCTCTCAGGTTGGTGATGAGGGTGGAGATTTTATTTTTTTGAAAAAACCTTAGCGTCTATTTGCTCACCTTGAGCTCTTCACCTACAGATAGTTCGTTGCTTTGCTTAGCATTCAAGGACTTCAGTTCTTTGGTTGAAAGTCCAAATTTTTGAGCTACGCCATAAAGCGTGTCGCCCGGCTCCACAGTATAGGTCTTGGGCTGAATTGAGTTGGCGGGCTCTTCTGTAGCCGGCTTTGTTGCAGCTTCTTGTTCTACGGCCGTTAGTTTGAGTTCCTGACCTGGATGCAAACTACCTGACTCGCTCATTCCATTCCATTCTTTGATCTGATCCACTGTCAGGTCATATTTCCTCGATATGGCCCACAGTGATTCGCCCGGCTGAACCATATGAACTTTTGGTTTGGAAGGCTCTGACTCTACTGGTTTTTCTACCGTTGCGGTCGGCGCACCTTCGATTTCCGCTGCGCTAATCACCAGCTCCTGGTTCGGGTGCAGCCCATCAGTTCCCTTTATGTTATTCCAGGCTCGGAGCTTATCAACAGACACGTTGTATTTTTTAGAAATCCCCCATAATGATTCTCCCGGTTGCACTACATGGGTTCTTGTATTTACTCGGGCTTCAATTTCATTATTGGATTGTATTTCATCACTTCCACTATCTGCTGTTTGTTCTGTGGGTTGATCTGGCTCTGTAGTTTCTGGCTTTTCCTTGGCCGAAGGCGAATCAGGAATTACGACAGGCGGATTTTTAAGGACTTTTTTGGGTTTTACAACCTCCACTTTTTTCACCTTCTTATAGGAGATTGGTGTGTCTTGTGGTCGTTTGTTTTTCATCCAGATTACTCTGCCGGGCTTTAGCTCATCTGGTGATTCCATTCTGTTTTTCTTGAGAAGCTTTTTTAGCTTCACTCCGTACTTTTGAGAGATATCCCATAGCGATTCTCCATGCTGAGCCACATGAAATTCTATATTTGATCTGTTGCGCTTTTTCTGAGCATAATAAACTTCCCCGCTTTCAATACGCTGACCTGAGCTCAGGTCATTGAACTTGATGAGCTGTCTGCTCAGTATGTTGGCTTTCAGCGCAAGGCTTACCACATTGTCACCGGGAGCGGCCATTACCGCCCGTCGATCGTTTCTTTTGATAAATACCGTTTTTGCAGCAGGTTCTGCCGTGCTATTAGTTCCATTGTCTAGCGGCTCTTTTATTTTTCTACTCAGTGGGGGAGGGTCGGCGTTAGTCTTTATGTCTTTGTCTTTGATTTCGGCTGGTACCCGTCCTTTGACTGGTATTATCACAGAGTATTCCTTGTCATCGGGGACTTTTCCATGCTTCAGCCATTTGTTGTAATCCTTGAGCAGTTCCGGATCTACCTTGAGGTCTCTGGCGATGTGATCCAATGTTTTATTTTCCCCTTTCTCATAGACCACCAGTTTCAGCCCTTCGCTGTGCGGGGCGCCCACCTCGTCTTTGAAGGCAATGACGTGCGCTATGAACCGCTTCACGTACCAGTGGGTTTTGCCACTGATCACCATTTTAGATGATCCAATGTCCTTCTCATCGACATATTTTTTAACTCCCGCCGGCCCTGTCATATATGCATTTACGGCGTAAATCCAGTTTTTTACATAGTAGTTGTTTCGTTTGAAATACTTGGCCGCCCCCCGGCTAGCCGCCGCTATATTTTTGCGTTCATCTACCTTTCCATCTACTCTGAGACCCACTTCTCTTGCGGTAAAGTCCTTGAACTGCCAGTAACCTACAGCGCCTGCCGATGACTTTGCGTCTGAGATCAAGGCACTTTCCTGCACTGACAGGTACTTGAGGTCGTCAGGCACTCCCTCTTCTTTGAGTATTTTTTCTATGATAGGAAAATAGAGGTTGACCCGATCCAGCTTGATCTGGAAGTACTTTTCGCTGGCACGAAGAGCATCCACGTCTTTTTGGATTTGGCGTTGAGCTTCGGCAGTAATTTTCAGGCTGATTCCAGCTACCTTAATGTTGTTTGGTACCCGGGGGATGATATCGGATGCCCATGCGGGAACAGTCAGAATAAATGCTATCAGCCAGGCTGTGATTTTCATTTTTTTCGCAAAACCATTAATCCATCCCTGATGGGAAATAGTACATTTTCCACTCTCGAATCCTGATGAACCTTTTCGTTGAATCCTCTCACTGAAACGGTTGCTTTGTCTGTTTTATTTTGATCAAAGACCTTACCACTCCACAATACATTGTCAACAAGTATGAAACCACCAGTCCGCACCTGATCTATTGTCAGGTCAAAATAGTCAGCGTAACTCTGCTTATCTGCATCTATAAAGACCATGTCCCATTGTTGGCTAAGTGTAGGAATGATTTCTCTCGCATCACCACATTTCATTTCAATGTTTCCTGCAAATGGGGACTCACTCAAATAGGCCTTTACGCGAGGCTTCAGTTCATCGTTGATGTCGATGGTAATGAGCTTGCCATCATGTGCCAGTCCTTCTGCCAGACATAGCGCCGAATAGCCCGTGTAGGTGCCGATTTCGAGTATGTACTTGGGTTGAATCATGTGTGACAGCATGGCTAAAACACGACCCTGCAAATGTCCCGACAGCATCCTGGGTTTCAACACCTCCAGGTGGGTCTCACGATTGATCTTGTGAAGGAGGTCAGATTCTGCTGAGGAGTGAGCCTCTACGTAATTCTGAAGATCCTTTTCCAAAAATTCCATGATGCAAAACTAATAGGTTTTTAACCCATATAATCAAGGGCTTGATGAAAAGGATTGGGGCTATTGCTGAGCGTGATATGTGAGGGTACACATCTCATCTATGTTGAGGCACTCGTTGGCCAGATCCTGCAGTTGTGCGGATGTAACCCCCTCGATTACCTCAAAGAGATTGTTGAGGTTCGGCACCTTATTTAGGTCCAAAAGACTTTTTGCCATCATGAGCATCATGGCGTTGTTGTTTTCCTCGGACATGGCCAGCTGACCTTTGATCTGCTGCTTGGCTTTGTGCAGCTGCATATTGCCCAATGGCTTTGATTTGAGGAGGTTCATTTCCTTCTCAATCAGGTCAAAGCTTTTCTTTAGGTTTTTGGGGTCGGTGGCAAAGAAGATAGAAAACATGCCCGTATCAATATAGGGTGCGTAGTTGGCGTCAATCCCATAGACAAATCCGTATTTTTCACGAAGCGTCAGGTTGAGGCGTGAATTCATTCCCGGACCCCCAAGGATGTTAACCAGGAGAAAGAAAGGAATTCGCTTCTTGTTTTTCAGGTCAAAAGAAGCACTGCCAATGGCGGCATGTGACTGAGTAATGTTTCGTTTTACTTCTGAATTTTGAACCCGATATCCTTCAAATAAGTCACGTTTGTTTGTGTGATTTTTATGTGGAACATCTGCCAAATGCTTCTCAGCCAGACGAGTCAGTTTTTTCAGGCTATAGCTCCCTACACTAGACAGGATTATTTTTTCCGTATTCAGATTTCTTTGAAGGAAAGAGAAAAAATCTGCTTGCTCAAAACTGGAAACAGTTTCCGTAGTGCCGAGAATGTTTTTGCCTAGTGTGTGCTCTCGAAAAACGATCGAATCAAAATCATCTTGTATGGCATCCTCAGGGGTATCCAGATACATGGCCATCTCCTCCAAAATCACCATCTTTTCTTTCTCGATCTGAGCTGGAGGAAAGACGGACCCAAAAGTGATATCTGCCAGAAGTTCTACTGCTTTGTCAAGGTGGTTGTCCAACACGGCTGCATAGAAACAGATTTTTTCCTTGGTTGTGTAGGCATTGAGCTCACCGCCAAGTGAGTCCAGCCGGTCAATGATATGAAAGGCTTTGCGCTTCCTGGTGCCTTTAAATGCCATATGCTCCCAGAAATGAGCAATACCCTGCTCGTCGGGTAGTTCATCGCGACTGCCAATATCCAGCATAATCCCCACGTGGGCAATCTTGGTATTGGGCGCTTCACGGTGTACTACACGGATGCCATTCGGTAATGTAATAAGCTCAAAATCCTGCATGAGGGCGCAAATGTAGTGTTTTGAATCCAATTTGTGATATGTATTGTTATGCACGGAAGAGGGCGGTGTATTTGCATTCATATGCCAGATTGGTTGTAACTTAGATATAGATTTAAATCAAATAGAAAATTAGAAATATGAATTATTGGCTGATAAAATCAGAACCCGGCACTTACTCCTGGGACGATCTTGTAAAGGACAAAAAGACCTACTGGGACGGAGTGCGAAATTATGCGGCACGCAACAACATGAAAGCGATGAAAGTGGATGATAAGTGCCTTTTTTATCACAGCGTAAATGATAAATGCTGTGTGGGTGTGGCCAAAGTGGTGAAAGAGTTTTATCAAGACCCGACTACTGATGATGATCGATGGGTGGTGATGGATGTAGCTGCTGATTTTGCGCTGAAAAAACCCGTCACTCTGGAAATGGTTAAAAATGAACCAATGCTGACAGATATGGTTTTAGTTAATAATTCAAGATTATCCGTTCAGCCTGTCAAAAAAGAGGAATTTGACAAAATCATAGCTATGAGCGAATCTTAGGGCATTGACCTGCAAAGTTGTCTGAGTACTATGAAGCGTTTTATCTACATATTGATTTGTTTAGGTTCACTATCGGCCCTGGCTCAAAAAAAAGAGACCGGGGATACCAGTAGCTATATTCAGCAGGTTGATCGGATAGAGTTTGATATCGGATTTGGTAATGACAATTATTATCTGATCTCCGGTGGTGAGGACGGACTTTTGGTGTTTGTGGAAACCTACGACAACAGCGGCGATGGCAACAAGTGGCAGCTTCACAAGCTTGATACCTCGCTCAATATCGTTTGGACACGGGTGCTTTTCACGCCATTTGATAGTTATTTTCTAGGTTATGATTTTTTTGATGGCAACTACTACCTGCTCTTCAACGACTCGAAATATGATAATACCGAGTTGCTCCTGTTTGAGGTTCAGTCTGAGTCCGCTGTGATTGATTCCTATGAGATTAACACAGTCTTCCCTATTGAGCTTACAGAGTTTGAAGTGTTGGAAAGCACCGTTCTGCTCTCAGGAAACACCAACTACAGACCCGTGGCGCTCACCTATAACTTTATAGATCAAAAACCTAAGGTAGTTCCCGGAATCTACGATAAACATGGGGATATTCAGGATCTGATCATAGATGATGAACTGGGCACGTTTACCCTGATTGTGTCGGAACGCATGCCCGATAAGCGTTATACGATTATTGCCAAAACCTTTACCTCAGGTGGTGACCTTATTCAGGAAAACATCATTGATCCCGGCGATGAACTGAGTATCGTAGATGGGGTGGCCACACATTTTTACGGAGGCTACCAGTATATGGCGGGCACGTTTAGTGAAAAGAGTACGACCTATAGTTATGGCTTTTACCTTGCCAAATTTGTGAATGGCAGGCAACAGCTGATAAAATATCATAATTATGCATCGCTGGACAATTTCTTTGAATACATGGGTGAAAAACGTGAAAAACGCATGAAGGAGCGCATACGCAGAAAAGCGGCCAGAGGGAAAGATCCGGGGTTGAGCTACCGCCTTTTGGTGCATGATATCATTCAGCGTGGCGATGAGTATTTGCTTGTTGCGGAGGCATATTATCCCCGTTATTCCAGTTCTTCTGGAGGCACCTATAACAGGTTTGATTACATGAACAATGCTGGAACAGCGTTTATGGGCTACAATTTCACTCATGCCATTGTAGTGTCGTTTGACAGAAATGGAAACATCCTATGGGACAATAGTTTTGAGATAGACAATGTGCTCACCTACAGTAAGGAGGAGTTTGTGGCTGTCAATGTCTATAACGACAAGGTGGTTTTGATGTATTTGGATGAAAACTTCATACACTCAAAGGTGGTAAGCCACAACCAAATAGTGGAAGGAAAATCATTTAGCCCAGTAAAACTGGCCTATGATGATGATGAGCTGAAAAGCAAAGATCCGGCTGTAGAAGGCCTAAAACCGTGGTATGGTCAGACCATGTATGCCTATGGAGAGCAGCGCATCAAAAATGAAAAAGGAGCGGCAGGCAAGGTCTATCGAAATATTTTTTATATCAATAAGGTGCAATATCATGAGAACGAAAATCTAAATTAAGCAGGATGCCCTTATATTTGCGCCAAGTCCGATCATGCAAAAAAGACTCCTGTTAGACAGTAAGCTCCTCCAAATCACAATAAGTCGCTTGTGCCAGCATCTTATTGAGAATCACGATGATTTTAGCGAAACCGTAATTTTGGGATTGCAGCCTCGTGGGATTTATCTGGCAGAGCGCATCAAGAAGGTGCTGGAAACAGAGCTTGATAAAAGCATAGAAATTGGATATTTAGATACTACTTTTCATAGGGATGATTTTCGCAGACGCGACAATCCCCTAACTCCCAATAAAACCCAGGTTCCCTTTCTTCTGGAAAATAAGAATGTCGTCATCGTAGATGATGTGCTCTACACCGGGCGCTCGGTGCGTGCGGCACTGGATGCCATGACTATGTTTGGTCGTCCCAAATCGGTTGAACTGCTTGTGCTCATAGACAGGATGTACAGCCGTGACATTCCGATCCAGGCCAATTACGTAGGTCGCAAGGTCAACACGCTCGATTCGCAAAAAGTAAAGGTGGAACTGATGGAGCAAGGGAGCAAAAAGGATAACATCTGGTTAATCAATATCACCGAATGAGCCAACTGAAAACAAAACATCTGCTCGGCATCAAGAACCTCGACAAAGAGGAAATAAATCTCATTTTTGAAACCGCAGACAATTTTAAAGATGTTTTGAACCGGCCGATTAAGAAGGTTCCTTCTCTGCGTGACGTTACCATTGCCAATGTCTTCTTTGAAAATTCTACACGCACGAGACTTTCTTTTGAGCTTGCCGAAAAACGTCTTTCTGCTGATGTGATTAACTTTTCGTCTTCATCCAGTTCGGTCAAAAAGGGCGAGACACTGCTAGATACGGTCAATAACATTCTGGCCATGAAGGTGGATATGATCGTGATGCGCCATAGCAGTCCTGGAGCACCACACTTCCTGTCCAAGCACATTGATGCCAATATCATCAATGCCGGAGATGGCACGCACGAACACCCTACTCAAGCGCTATTGGATGCATTCTCTATCCGAGAAAAAGTGCAGAGCTTCGAAGGGAAAAAAGTAGTGATAGTAGGCGATATTCTGCACTCACGTGTGGCACTCTCCAATATTTTTGCGCTGCAAAAACTAGGGGCGGAGGTCAAAGTATGTGGGCCGGCCACTTTGCTACCAAAGCACATAGAGTCTTTGGGTGTGAAAGTGGAACTTGATATTAAAAAAGCACTCGCATGGTGCGACGTGGCTAATATCCTCAGGATACAGCTAGAGCGGCAAAAGATGCGATACTTCCCGTCGCTAAGAGAATATTCCCAGCACTATGGGGTAAACAAGCAACTGCTGGATTCATTGAATAAAGAGATTGTGATCATGCACCCCGGCCCAATCAATAGGGGCGTGGAGATCACTTCTGATGTGGCAGACTCGGATCACTCCATCATACTGCAACAAGTAGAAAATGGTGTGGCTGTACGCATGGCTGTGCTTTATCTTCTGGCCGGGAAGATGGCCTGACTTATACCTCATGAAATACTGCAAAATCTTTCTAATACTTCTGATTTCTGCTTCTTGTGCCTCTTCTAAGGTTCTTGAGGTTAAGCCCATATACTGGACAAGTGAAAAGGAGGATGGATACTACGAGGATTATCATTCAAATGGGAACATTCATTTTCAATACTTTATCAAGAATGGTCTTTATGATAGTGTCTTTAGGGACTATTACCTATCCGGGCAATTAGAGTTTGAGCGTAATTTTCGTAATGGTTACGCGGCTGGACCAAGGTATTATTTTTATGATAACGGGATACTTTCCTCGGTTGTCTTTTTTGAGAACGGTTTAAAGAATGGAGAAGCAATCCAGTTTAGGAAAGACTCAACAATAGAAAAACAAGGGACATACAAGGATGGCCTTACTCATGGGAGTTACGTCAGATATCGAAAAAATTCGCAAAAGAAATTTCAAACAAGCTACGCAAACGGGATTAGGAATGGTTTTCAGTATTTATATAATGTGAAAGGGAACCCCACCAGCAGATGGACTTATGTGGATGGTAAACGTGAAAAAATGTTCAAACAATACGTTTATCATAAAAATGATTCTCTGAAAACATCATATTATACGACGGTTTTCAAACAAGCAGATCAGACCTTAAAAAGTTACCATGATAATGGGCTATTACATGAAATAGGAGAAATCAAAAATAATAAGCGCGAGGGTGAATGGATAGAATATGACCGTAACGGAGAGATTGTAGAAAGGGCCTTTTACATTAAAGGAAAAAAGCAGAAATAACTAACCCTTTATTTTACTATAACCGAAATCACATAGATCAACAAAATAACCATCCCAATTGCTATTTCACCTTTGATGATTTTGATGAGTATTTCTTTCATAATTTCTTTTAAGTTTGGTGACAGAGGTCAAGTTGATATTCCATCACGAGTGAATTTCTTTCACTCGACCCACCTCGCCAGTTTCTAGCCTCACTTTGATGCCGTGCGAGTGAAAAGCACTTTTGGTGAGCAGATCTTTCACCACGCCTTCTGTCAGTTTGCCACTGCGTTGGTCTTGTTTTAGTACGATCGACACTTCTTGTCCCGGCTTTATATTTTCTCGCTTTGTTCCGTCCATACATTTAACACTATTTAATTCTTAATAAAAGGGACCTTTCTACCTAAGTAATTGACTTTCTGCTCTTTCCCGATAAGTATATCCCGAATTATTCGGGCTAAAGTAATAAATCTGTTGTGCTTAGTACATAATGAAGATAGATTTGCCCACTCGTTAAATCTTAAAAATTTTGCTGACTCCCTTCAGATATCTTTTCTGCATTTTTTGGACCATTCTTATGATCACCAGTTCGCTGATCATTTTGGTGATTACTTTGAATAGAAAAATTCCCGTTCGCATGGCCAGAACCATGTTTGCACCCGGTATTCTCTGGGGGTGTGGTGCCAAATTGGAAATTCGAGGAGGAGAAGAACTCTCCAGTACAGAGTCGTATGTCTTTGTGTGTAACCACCTTTCTTATCTAGACATCCCGGCGCTTTTTCGCGCCATTCCTCACAACCTTCATTTTGTGGCTAAAAAAGAAATAAAGTGGGTGCCGTTCATTGGGTGGTATATGTATGCTACCGAAATGATTTTTGTGGACAGAAGCAATCGTAAGAAGGCTATCGCAAGCCTTGATAGAGCCGGAAAGCTCATTAAAAAAGGCAAAGACGTACTCATGTTTCCGGAGGGTACCAGGAGTAGAACGGGAGAGGTTGGAGAGTTCAAAAAAGGGCCTTTTATGTTGGCCACCAAGGCGGATATTGCCGTGGTGCCAGTCTCTATCCAGGGAACGGAGCAGGTGCTGCCGGCGGGCAGCTTTGCGCTGAAGTCAGGGAAAGTTGTGGTAAACATCGGCTCACCTGTACATATGAAGTCTGAGCAGGATCTCAAAGCCTACATAGGAGAAGTGAAGCAGGAGGTAATCAAATTGAAGGCATAAGAAAGAGCTGCCTCTAAAGCTCTGTGCTTGTTGGGTTGAGCCTGTCGAAACCTTTTTTTATTTAAATGAGCTTACATTTCGACGAGCTCAATGTGACAATAGCTATAGAATCTGTTGCTTTTGAGACAGCTCTTTTATCCGTCTATTAAAAATATAAGTTTACTCTATTTCATAAATGATCATTACCTGATCGGTGAGTGTAATATCGTCTGCCTGAAAGCCATTTGAAGACCCAGAAGACTTACTCATCAAGCCATCGCTCATGGCCATTTCCATCCTTCCATAAACAGGCCCGGAGCTTCCCTGAGGGGTGTTATAGGTGATTTTAGCCACTGACTTGATCACAACGCCACTGTATTTGGCCAACAGATCCGCTTTTGTTTTGGCGTCTTTTACAGCCATTTCTATTAGTTGTTCGGTCATTTTATCTTCCAACTCGCCCGATAATTTAAACGAAAAACTTATCTGAGCATCGGTTTTCCCTTCGCTAAAAGCATTGAGTATTTTGGCTATCCGCTCAGTGGTGTTGGTAAATTCTAGTTTCATACTCTGGCTGGCAATGTACCCACTGTCATATCGAGTGCCGTTTCTCCAAATGGTATTTTCGCGCACTGAGAAATTCGATGTTTTCACCTTTTTGCTGTTGTATCCCAGAGATTCTATCTTCTTAAGGATTTTGCTTTCTTTCTTGCTTAGCGCCTCCACAGCTTGTCCAAAATCCATTCTGTGTGCATCTATGTTGATGTGTAGCACGCTCTGATCAGGAGCTACTTTTATTTCTGCAGAGCCCCCCACTTCTATGGTTTTGGTCTGTGCTTGTGTGAAATATGAGGTGATGAGCAGTGACATCACGGCTAGAGATTTGATTGTGTTCATATCTGAGTTTTTTTGGAACGCTATTCGCAAAAGCTGTGCCAGTAAAATAACAAAGGCCACCCAAAGGGCGGCCTCCATTCTATTAGTTTTTATTCGAGCTTATTTCGCTTAAGACTGGTTGAAAAATTCTTTCACATCTTCTCCAAAGTCCTTCAATGCCGTCTGCACATCATCTGAAGTGTTTTCTGCAAACTCTTTGGTGTCATCCCAAGCCTGTTCGGTGGCATTCTCTACCTTTCTTATGGCTCTATCCAGGTCATCGGCTTTTTCTTGTAGTCGAGCTTTCAATGACTCTAGTTTTGTTTTCGATTCATCAGAGGCATCCACTATTTGCTTGTCAATTTTATCGATCTCTGTTTCGATTTCCAGCTTGAGCTCCTCCAATTCTAAAGTCATGTCTTTTTTCTCTTTGCTGAAAGCTTCCTTCACTTGTTCCATCTTGTCTTTCGCGCTTTCTTCCTTTTTGTTATTAGAACAACTCACCGTCAATCCTGCGATTATCAAAATGGCAATTGCTTTAAGTGTGTTTTTCTTAGTCAAATTCATCATTATCGTTATTTAGTACATCTTCCAGTATGAAAAGGTCGTGCTAAAAACTTAAATCGTTGATAATGAGATAGTTAAAATATTCAATGAAAATAAATTTTCTAAATATGAGAATCACAGTCCCATGTGTAGAAGTTTTTTGTGGGGCAGCAGGTAATCTGGGCACCCGGGCGGGCTATCCGTTTCTACTCCTCGCAGCTAACAGCTGCTGTGGGGTATTCACTGCTATCCCTGGTGCGGGGAGCGGTCGCAAATTTCATGAAAGACAGTGACTGGAGGTTGGGTTTTTTTTCATATAATTTCAAAACATGCTGTAATGATTTCTCAAAGTAGCCACTAATGATAAAATCGACACAATTATGAAAATTTTGAGTAGGAGAATGACAGTGCGTAAATTTCATATCGTAAATGCCTCTATTTGGGCTTTTGTCATATTATTGATTAGTATGCTCATAGGAGAACCGGAATACCATAAGTACCTGTTGTGTATGGTGGTTTTTGCAGCAGGAACTCAGGCTTCACTTTTGACAAGTGTAAGGCCTGAAACAGGCAACAAGGCATGTCCCGGGCAAGACTAGGAACAGAGAGCATGAGTTACGATTTTTATCAATCTTCTATTTTACCCTATGCTGCCATCATCATCAAAATTTGCCGCGCATATACCAATAGTCAGGAGGATTTTGAAGACTACTACCAGGAAGTGTGTTTGCAGATTTGGCGTAGCAGAAGCGGGTTTAAAGAGCAGTGCCAGTGGTCTACTTGGATATACCGAATATCACTCAATGTTAGTCTCACCTTGTTGAAAAAGCAGAAAAAGGGCGAGCGATACTTTACTTCAGAAAGTTTACCCGAAGATTTTAAGGTCAACAATCACGCTTTCGAAAATGAAGCAATTAATGAACTTTATTTAGCCATTAAAAAGCTTTCGGAGGTGGATAGAGGAGTGATTTTGATGTATCTGGAAGAGCAGCCGTATCAGGAGATCGCAGAGGTTTTTGGCACCACGGCCAATAATATCGGTGTAAGAGTGAAACGAATTAAGGAACGATTAAAAATATTACTTGATGGAAAAGTCAATTGAATCAATATGGAAAGAGGGTTTTTTACAGTCTGATAAGATGATTGTACCAAAAGTGAATAACCTCTACAATCAAAAATCTTTGAGTTTGGTGGAGAAACTCAAACGCACGTTTCGCATCAACGTCATCGCCCTGGTGGTTATGTCTTTCGCGACTTTGGTGATATACCATTTACTCGGAGCGACCTGGCAGGGAGTGAGTATCGCGATTATGTTTGTGGTGCTGGCAGGCTACAGTTGGATGCAGGTGCAGTCTTTCGAGACTTCCGAAGAGAGCATGAATAGTTATGATTATCTAAAATCAATAGATCGTCAGATTAAGTTGATCATATCCAAAAACATACTGATCATGCGGTTTTTCTATCCTATGGTATTATTTTTTGCGATGAGCACAGTTTGGTCGTCTTTGCGCCAACAGGAGGAAGACTTGTTGACAGAATGGGCTTTGCGCTATCCTGATTTAACTTATGTAGGACCCTATCCATTAGTGGGGCTAATGGGGCTGGTTGTTTGTTTGGGGCTTATGGCCTACTTGTCTGATAAGATTTATAGGTTTGATCTTAAGCTTGTTTATGGTAAAACTTTTAAGAAAATAGAGCAAACAATAGCCGAGATGGAGGCTTTAAAAGGGGGAGAATGATTCAATGAATGAAATGGGCTTGGAAGCGAAATAAGCACCGGGGTAGATAGACACAATATGTGTCCCCTATAAAAAAGGCGTAAAGTTCAACTTTACGCCTTTTAGAAAGAGAAGGGGTTTACTTACACATTTGGTCGTACACCAACACGTGCTCGGCAAAATCACTCCAGTCAAATTTTTCACCCTTGTAGTTTTCTTTGAAGACTTCACAGTCTTTGTAAAGCAGGGTCAGAGCTTCTTTCTTGTATCTCTTCTTTTTATATACTTCAGATTTGTTGCCATCGAACACCACAAGGTAGGATTTGTCTTCACCTCCGGCTACCTGAATGCCACCAACACCTACTCCCATGCTTTCATTGGCATTTGGGTCGAGATATACCTTGATTTTGCTATCGAAACCGGGGTTGAGTAGCTGCATCATGACATATTTATCTTTCTTCTTAGGCAGTAGAGCTTGCTCAAAAAAGACCCACTCACGGTCCATGACAGCATCAAAATCTATTTCGCTTGCTTTCATGACGTTGGGCACAGACATGGCGCTTTCCAGATTCTGCAGTTTGCTAGGTTTTATGGCCAGCAGCTTCACGTCAGGGGATTTGAATTTCGATTTTGTTCCGTCTTCTTGCTTGATGGTGAACGATCTTAGCTGACCATTGCCAATCATTGCGGCTCCCATCTTACCACGAACGGTATCTCCGGCATTGGTGACAGCATAAACTTCTTTAGACATGGTGATAGAGCTGTTGTCAAGCTCAGGGGCAAAGTATTGAGCATCGGCTATCCACATCCCCATACATAACATGATACTAGGCAGTATTCTTTTCATAGTTTAGAAATTAGTTAAAGGTTTATGATGGAAGATAATGTATTTTGAACGGATTCTTATAAATGCAAAAAGCCAATGAACGCAAGTTCATTGGCTTTAATATGTTTGAAGAATCTATCTTACAACACCGGATATTATCCGATAGAGATTCTTTTGAAATCGGATACTGTCAATCCTTTTGACACTGAATCAAGGTATTGAGAAATGGATACAGAGTTGTCTTTTACGAATGACTGGCTCAACAAAGTGTTTTCTTTGAAGAACTTTTGAAGTTTACCTTGAGCAATTTTATCAATGATTTGCTCTGGCTTTCCTTCTTGTCTCGCCTGATCTTTTCCTATTTCGATTTCTTTTTCCACTACAGCAGAGTCCACACCGTCTTTATCAACAGCTACAGGGTTCATAGCCGCGATCTGCATAGCTACGTCTTTTCCTGCTTCTTCCACATCTGTACCACTTGTGTTCTGGAGTGCCACTAGTACGCCCAATTTAGCGTTTGAGTGAATGTAAGGAACTACAGCGTCACCATCGATAAACTCGTATGCAGTGATATCAAGTTTCTCTCCAATTTTACCAGTAGATTCAACTATTTTCTCACCTAGTGTGATGCTGCCTGCGCTCAATGCTTTGATACCCTCGATATCTGCCGGCTGTGCTTCGAAAGCTTTGTCAGCGATCTCATTTGCCAAAGCAACGAAATCATCGTTTTTAGCCACAAAGTCAGTTTCACAAGTAAATGCCAACACCATTCCTTTGGTTTTATCAGCATTGGTTCTTGTTACCACTACACCTTCAGTAGTTTCTCTGTCCGCTCTGGATGCAGAAACTTTCTGACCTTTTTTTCTAAGTAGCTCTACAGCTTTATCAAAATCACCTTCAGCTTCAACCAAAGCTTTTTTGCAGTCCATCATCCCTGCACCGGTCATTTGTCTTAGTTTGTTTACGTCTTGCGCAGTAATTGCCATTATTAATGTGTTTTATGATTTAGAATCTTGTTATAACAAAAATTGAATCCCATCCCGATAGCTATCGGGACGGGATTCAATTAGAATTAAAGTATCATTTGTATGCGGGAGGATTAACCTTTTTCCTGCTCGTCCATTTCCTTTTTAGCTTGCTCTTCTTCCTGAGCAGCTGATTCGGCTTTGTCTTTCTTTCTAGCGTTAAGACCTTCCTCGGCAGCTTTGGCGATATATTCAGTGATCAATTTGATTGATTTGAATGCATCATCATTGCCAGGGATTGGGTAGTCCACCTGAGTAGGATCAGAGTTGGTATCTACCAAAGCGAATACTGGAATGTTCAATTTTTGTGCCTCTGCGATCGCAATATGCTCTCTCTTGATGTCGATCACGAAAAGTGCCGCTGGAAGTCTGTTTAGGTCAGCAATACCGCCTAGTACTCTTTCAAGCTTCTCTTTCTCACGACTAACCATCAATCGCTCTCTCTTTGCAAGGTTTAGGAAAGCCTCATCTTTCATGAGCTTGTCCATACCAGACATTTTCTTAAGAGATTTTCTGATCGTAGCAAAGTTAGTAAGCATACCACCCAACCATCTTTCAGTGATGTATGGCATGTTTAGTGACTTAGCAGCAGTTTCTACTACTTCTTTAGCCTGCTTTTTAGTAGCTACGAACATTACTTTTCTTCCTGATCTTACAACCGCCTGAAGGGCGCTTGCTGCAGTCTCTAGCTCAGAGATTGTTTTGTTCAGGTCTATAATGTGAATCCCATTCTTCTCCATGAAGATGTATGGAGCCATTTGTGGATTCCATTTTCTGGTCAAGTGTCCGAAGTGAACACCTGCTTCCAATAAATCTTTGTATTCTATCTTTTGCATTGCTCTTAAATCTTAACGTTTACTGAATTGGAATCTTCTTCTCGCTTTTCTTCTACCTGGTTTCTTACGTTCCACCATTCTAGGGTCTCTCGTCATGAAACCTTCTTTTTTCAAAGCTGGTTTGTTTTCAGGATCAACGAGTACAAGTGCTCTTGATATTCCAAGTCTCACAGCTTCTGCCTGACCTTTTGGTCCGCCACCGTCAACGTTAATATCAATGTCAAAATTTCCATCAGCTTCTAAAGTTTCAAGAGGCTGCTTTACGATTAGTTGCAGGATTTCTGAAGGAAAATAAGTGTTAAGCTCCTTAGAGTTTACAGTGATTTTTCCTTTTCCGGATTGTAGGTAGACTCTTGCTACCGACGTTTTCCTTCTTCCTATGGTATTTATGATATCCATTCAGATTACAGTTTTACTTCAGTTGGTTTTTGTGCTTCATGTGGATGCTCTGATCCAGTATACACGAATAAGTTTTTGTACAGTTTGTCACCTAATTTGTTTTTAGGTAGCATTCCTCTTACGGCTTTCTCTACAAGTATTGTAGAAGATTTAGCCTTAACCTCTAAAGGTGTTGCAATCCTCTGTCCTCCAGGATATCCAGTATGTCGCACGTATTGCTTCTGTGTCCACTTTCCTCCAGTGAGACGAACTTTGTCAGAGTTAATTACAATGACATTGTCCCCGCAATCTACGTTAGGAGTGTAGCCAGGCTTGTTCTTCCCTCTAATGATTTTAGCTACCTCACTTGCTAAGCGTCCAAGAACTTTAGATTCCGCATCTACGATAATCCAATTCTTTTCAACTGTAGCTTTGTTTAATGATACTGTTTTAAAGCTTAAAGTATCCAATGTTATATAGTTTAAATGATTATTTTTCTACCCTTCGCGAAAAGGGACACAAAAATAGACTTTTAGTTTTGTAAAAACAAAGTCGTGGTGTGAATAAATTGATATTGCAGTGGGTTGATTATCAAAGGTTTTTCCGCAGTTGTTTAATCAGCACTTCAAAATCCTTAGGGTACGGTGCTTCTACTTCCACTATTGTGGCCTCATCTTCTCCAAAGTCCATAAATGAAATACTCGCGGCGTGTAGGGCGACTCGCTGGATCAGCGGTTGCTCCTCGGCATCTTTAGCCAGATTAAATTTCTTTTTGATAGCGGAGAGGTAAAGCCACTCACCACCATACATGGGATCACATGCGATGGGAGCCTCGTGATGTGCCAAATGCACCCGTATCTGGTGCAACCTGCCAGATACTGGGAAGCACTTCACCAGTGTGTTTTTCTTAAAGTGCTCAAGTGTAGAAACGAGTGTCAGGGAAGGTTTGCCCTCTCTGAAATCTACTCTTGATTTACTGTTGGAAGAATAAATGGGTTGATCTGCCTCAAGGTCCTGGAAGTCATGGATACCATTAAGCACGGCATGGTAGATTTTTTTTACCTGTCTTTTTTCTAAACTGATGGCGAAATGTCGATACGCTTCGGCATGTTTGGCTATGACCAATACACCGGAAGTTTCTTTATCCAGTCTATGACAAACTTGTGCTTCTTCGTGGTATTCTTTTGCCAATCGCAATATGTTTTGCGAGTCGTTTCTGTCCTCAAGCGTAGATAAGTGCGGAGGCTTGTTTATGACTATATAATTGGCGTTTTCTAAAAGTATAAGGTCTTGAAACCTGATCCGGCCTTTAATCTTCATCGTCTTCTTCATCCATAAACCGATGTTCTACCGGTTTTCCTTTTTTGAGCGCAAAGCTAAAGGTTGAGCCTTTCTTATACTCACTTTCCACAATTACTTTGCTGCCGTGACCTTCCATGATATGCTTGACGATGGCCAGCCCAAGGCCTGTTCCACCTTTTTCTTTTGAGCGGGATTTGTCCACTCTATAAAACCTCTCAAATATTCTATTGATGTCTTCCTCAGGGATGCCGCGACCATTGTCCCTGACCGATGTGATTATCTGGTCGTCTTTTTCTGTAAAGTTGATGGTGGCCTTTCCTCCTTTTTTGGTGTATTTGATGGCGTTGCTGATAAGATTGGTCAGCACCTGATAGATGCGATGATAATCAGCAAATACAAAGTGCTGGTCGTGCTGATGCTTGAGCTTGATGGTGAGGTCTTTTTTTTCAGCTTTTCCTTCTAGTTGATCAATAACTTCTTTGCAGAGCTGCACAATATCGAAGTGTTCGAAATGCATTTTGATTTCCCCGGTTTCCATTTGGGAAATGGTGAGCAGTTCCTGAACAAGGATATCTAAGCCATCCAGGCTTTTGGCCGCCTTCTTCAGAAATTTGGTTCTTACGCTTTTATCCTCAACAGCACCGTCCAGCAGCGTATGTACAAAACCCTGAGCTGCAAAAATTGGTGTTTTGAGTTCATGCGAAACATCAGCCATAAACTCTCTTCTAAAAGCCTCTAGTTGCCTGAGCTCTCTGATCTCTTCTTGCTTTTTCTCAGCGTAATTGAAGATTTCTTTGTTTACTTTCTTCAATGGGTTGAAGGAAGATTTGGATGAGGATTTGGTTAGAAACGAAAGATCCTGATCCTTTATATTATTTAGTGCGTCAAAGATGGAATTGATCTGACGAAAGAAAATAAACTCAAGTGTGATTCTTATAAATATGTAAGAGGTGGAAAACGAAAGGAAAAACGCAATGGCAACAGCAACCTCGTTGACCGATTCTACTATGGAAATGAAAGCAGTCGTAATGGCTGAAATGAGTACGGCCAGCAATAACGAAATTCCCCTCGAATTGATCATTCGATTAGTTTACCTCAAACTTATAACCCACTCCTTTTACGGTAGAGATATAACCTTCTCCTATTTTTTCTCTGACCTTGCGTATGTGAACATCCACCGTTCTGGCTAGCACATATACATCTGTGCCCCAGATGTTTTGGAGCAACTCATCGCGACTGAATACTTTGCCCGGGTTTTGAGCAAGGAAATACAATAGTTCGAATTCCTTTTTAGGGAGGTTGATTTTATTGTCTCTGGCGATGACCGTATATGAAGACCTGTCAATGGTTAGATCCGCCATTTCCACTTTTTGAGATTCCTTTTTCTTCTTGGATTCTCGTCTGAAAAGCGCATTGATTCTACTGACCAAAGCTCTCGGCTTGATGGGTTTGGTGATGTAGTCGTCGGCTCCCATGTCAAATGCTGCCACTTCTGAATACTCTTCAGATCTTGCCGTAAGGAATATCACAAATGCATTGGCCAGTTCTGGCACCTCGCGCAATTGACGGCATGTCTCTACACCGTCCTGCTTTGGCATCATAATGTCTAATATGATTAAATCAGGAATGAATGTCTTGGCAATATCGACCCCCTTGACGCCATCCGGAGCTACTTTCACATCATAACCTTCTTTGGTTAGGTTGTACTTTAATAACTCTAGAATATCTGGTTCATCATCTACTACCAGAATTTTTTGATTGTGCTTCGCCATTCTTGTTTGACTTTGGACGTAATGCTTAGTTAAAGATTAATTTATCGAAAATTAACACGGCTGGTAAAAGATGTTTTCATCTTCACGATATCCGTGAATCCATTCGATATTATTCAAATTTAACCAGAAATCAATTTGATGGGTGAAAGGTAACAATTTGTTAACCGGTGATACTATTTTCCATATAGGCTTTTCATTTCTTCAATCATTGATTTGAGGTCATAATTGTGTTTTCGATATATCGAATTCAAGGTGTCTTCCTGTGCATGATATCTTTTGAAAGACATGAAATAGGCATTGTTAGGCTTTGCTTTAGAGAAGAGCTGATAATAGTTGGTATTGTAAAAGGAGACGGTATCCAGATTGGAAATTATTTTATCTATTTTCTCATTTTTTAATAGCTGCTTGATGCTATCAGGTTGGTCTTTTATGGAAGTGTACAGGGTGTCCAACTCTTGCGCACCTGTCAGTACGTACTGGGTAAGTCTTTTGCTATCGGCTTCAGATTGCAAATACTCAGTGAGTACTTTGCTTGAGTCTCCATATTTCTCTTTCAGGAATAGTTCGGCACCTCTTTCCCCGATAAATGATGCGAGATTTTCATTAAATGCGATCTCATTTTTCACAAAAACGGTAGCATGTGTCAACTCGTGGATGATGACCTCCGCCAAAGCGCCTTCCGACCTTTCCAGCATATTGGACAGAATAGGGTCTTTGAGTATGCCCAACGTGGACCAGCCACCAACAGGCCTGATGCGAGTGTCAAAGCCTTCGGCCTCCAGGCTTTCCCTTTCTGCCTTGGCTTTTTCAAGATCAAAAAAGCCCTTGTACGGCATGGAGCCTAGAAAAGGGTAATACCATGTGTGAGCCTCAAGAGCGTAAGGCTCGCAGGCCGAAAGATTCCAAAGCAGCACTTCTCCGTGCTGATCGAAAAGTGTAGTATAATTCTCCGAAAAGCTCAGGTTAAGTTTTTCCATGGCATAAACTCTTGCATCCTGTGCCAGACGCAACTTTTGTTTGAGCGAGTCAGGAAAGTTTGGGTCTGCTAATACCTCTTCGATGGGTTTTGCTTCTCGAATTATCTTTAACTGACCTTTGGCTTGCTGTAGGCCATACAAGATCATGCTCCACTGCCAGATCGCTAGCATGGAAATCAAAACCAACAGCCCAAACCATAATTTTCTTCTCATATCATCAAATTGAACGCTCAAATTAAGGGCTAACGATGGAAAAGGGTAGTTTATTTATTTTCTACCTAGCGGTACATTTTTAAATCGTTTTTCCTGGAGGCTTAAAATGGTAAAAATTTTAGCGTTCAAATTATTTTACTAAAAAAATTAGCATTTTGCTTTTATTTCATCCTAATGAAACTAATTTTGTTTGATCAATTAATTCACTTTTGAAACAATCGCATGGCTGACAATTCGGAAAAAATCAAAGCGCTCCAGTTGACAATAGACAAACTGGAAAAAACCTATGGTAAGGGAACGATCATGAAACTGAGTGACAACAAGGTTTTGGATGTTCCGGTGATTTCTACGGGATCTTTGAGCCTGGATATGGCCCTCGGTGTGGGGGGTATTCCCAGAGGTAGGGTTATAGAGGTTTATGGACCTGAATCTTCGGGTAAAACCACCCTTGCCATGCACTGCATAGCAGAAGCACAAAAGCAAGGAGGGCTTGCTGCAATCATAGATGCAGAGCATGCATTTGATAAGACGTATGCCGAAAAGTTGGGTATTGATACTGAGAATCTTTTGATCTCTCAGCCAGACAATGGTGAGCAGGCATTGGAAATAGCCGAGCATTTGATCCGTTCTGGTGCTATAGATATTATCGTAATTGACTCGGTAGCTGCCTTAGTTCCAAGAGGTGAGTTGGAAGGTGAGATGGGAGATAGTAAAATGGGACTTCAGGCTAGGTTGATGTCTCAGGCACTCAGAAAGCTTACCGGAGCTATCAACAAAACAGGATGCTCTTGCATTTTTATTAATCAGCTTCGTGAGAAGATCGGAGTGATGTTTGGCAATCCTGAGACCACTACGGGTGGTAATGCATTGAAGTTTTATGCTTCTGTAAGACTTGATATCAGGAGAATCGGTCAGATCAAAGAAAGTGCGGATAATGTGCTTGGTAATAGAACGAGAGTAAAAGTGGTCAAGAATAAAGTGGCTCCTCCGTTTAAGGTTGTAGAATTTGATATTATGTATGGTAGGGGAATCAGTAAGTCAGGCGAGATCATTGATATAGGAGTGGAGCTCAATGTGATCCAAAAGTCAGGTTCATGGTTTTCGTACAACGAAAACAAGCTTGGTCAGGGTAGAGATTCTGTTAAACAGTTGATAGAGGATAACCCGGAGCTAATGGAAGAGCTGGAGACAAAAATTAAAGCCAAAATTAGCGGTGCTGATGAAGTGCCGGAAGAGGCTGATAAGAAATAGAAGGTTTTGAACCACCACTTTTAGATCCCTTCGGCGTAAGCAGAGGGGATTTTTTGGTTTTGTACCAATGATGAGAAGAGAATCCCGTTCATGGAATAAATCTATCCCAAGGAAACCATCCTTATAGATTAGCGTCTTTTTTAGAACGTATCTCACCAACCCAAATTACCCCTTGATGACAAAGATTGCTTTCATGGCGTCTTTAGCCCTGCTGTCGTTATGCTCCTTTGCGCAGGAGGAGGCCAAAAAGACCTATAACACCTCATGGCGTGAGGGTGAAATCCTAATAGATGGCAAAATGGACGATACCGCATGTGAAAACGTGGAATGGGGAGGGGATTTTGTGGGGCACGAGCCAGAGTACAATGTCAAGCCCTCTCAGGAGACGCAATTCAAAATATTATATGATGCTAAGTATCTGTATGTTGGAATCAGGGCATACGATTCTGATCCTGAAAAGATCGTGAAGCGAATGTCACGACGAGATGGGTTTGATGGAGATTGGGTGGAGATCAATATTGATAGTTACTACGATCAGCGATCGGCGTTTTCATTTACAGCCTCCGTTTCGGGTGTTAAGGGGGATGAATATATTTCTAACAATGGGGACAATTGGGATGCCACATGGGATCCCATCTGGTATATGAAGACCAGCGTGGATGACTTAGGGTGGATAGCGGAGTTTAAAATTCCATTGTCTCAGCTTCGTTTCGCTAACAAGGAAAATCACGTATGGGGAATCCAGTTTACCCGCAGACTGTTCAGAAAGGAGGAGAGGTCAACATGGCAGCCGGTAAATCCCACTGCACCGGGCTGGGTTCACTTGTTTGGAGAACTGCACGGTATTTCGGGAATCAAACCACAAAAGCAACTAGAAGTACAGCCCTATGTAGTTGGCGCTGTTCAAAGTTATCAGAAGGAGCCAGAGAACCCATTTCGAGATTCGGGGCGGGAGTTGGAGGCCAATATAGGTGTGGATGCCAAGATCGGGATTACTTCAGATATCACCCTGGATTTGACCGTCAATCCCGATTTTGGTCAGGTTGAGGCTGATCCTTCGAGGGTAAATCTTTCGGCTTTCAGGTTGTTTTTTCGTGAGCAACGTCCGTTTTTTCTGGAAGGAAACAATATCCTCACTTTTCCGACCAGTGGAGGGCAGAACAACCTATACTACTCAAGAAGGATAGGGGGTAGGCCGAATGGATATCCTGAAGGAGATGATGTGGAGTATGTAGATATGCCGAAGCAAACCAGAATACTTGGCGCTGCAAAAATCACGGGCAAAAACTCCAAAGGCTTTTCCTGGGGAGTGATGGAGTCATTTACCAACAGGGAAATAGCAGGAGTAGTGGATACGCTTGGTGTGAGGCGCGAGGAAAAGGTGGAGCCCTATACCAACTATATTGTGGCTCGTGCTCAACAGGATATTCAGTCAGGAAAAACGGTGGTAGGTGCGTTTTATAGCAATGTCTCACGTGTGGGCAATGCCGGCAATGACCTCAGCCTGCTCCATGATCAGGCCCACTCCACAGGGTTTGACCTGGACCATAACTTCAAGGATCGAAAATATGGCTTCATCCTGCGCGGAATGTTTAGCCATGTGGAGGGGTCACCCCCTTCTATTCACAATACTCAAACCGCTCCCGAAAGATTTTTTCAAAGGCCAAATAACCGCCACCGGGAATTGGACTCTACAAGAACGCAGTTGCAGGGAACAGCAGGCACGTTTGCGTTTGGTAAGAGAAGTGGGAACTGGCAATGGGTAGTGGGCACCAACTATCGATCCCCCGGGCTTAGCTTAAATGATGTTGGCTTTTTGGTGCAGACTGACAATATCAATAACTGGGGTTATACACAATACAGGGTCATCAAACCCACCAAATATTTCAGGTCACAGAAATATAGCTTTCATTTTGAGCAGAATTTAGATTTCGGAGGTGTAGAAACCAGATCTGGAGGGGAGGTAAATTTCGGGTGGCAGTTTCACAACTTCTGGTATTTCGGAACAGGAACCTGGGTGGATTTCAAGCAGATATCTAATGCCGACCTGCGCGGAGGTCCGGCTATTCAGTATCCGGGAGGAGTCAACTATTATTACGAATTGCAAACCAATCAGCGGAAGAAGTTGAGTGTCGGTTTTGAAAACTGGTATTATTGGGGAGATTATGATTTCACACAGAGTAGGGGCGGTTCTCTGTCTTTGTATTACCGGCCTTTGGATGCTATGAGCGTGTCATTGTCCCCAAATATTTCGTTTGATAAAAATACCCTTCAGTATGTGGATCATCAGGATTTGAACGGTAAAATGGAGTACCTTTTGGCGCAAGTAAAGCAGGAAACATACAGCATGTCTCTAAGGGTAAATTACAATATCACCCCTAATTTGACTCTTGAGTTTTGGGGGCAGCCCTTTTTGGCGAAGGGTGAGTATGATGCGTTTAAATTTGTAAAGGATCCCAAATCAGGTCAGTATAAGGAGCGTTTTGCTTTCATTGATCAGAGTAGAATTTCCTTTGATTCAGAAGAGTCAGAATATGCGATAGATGAGGAGTTCGTCTTTGACGACCCTGACTTCAATGTGGTCGAGTTTAGATCCAACTTTGTGATGAGGTGGGAGTATATTCCAGGAAGCACGCTCTTTCTGGTGTGGTCCAACAACGGAACAAACTCCAATCAGTCTGAAAACAATCAGTTCGGTGATCTTAGTTCAAACCTGGTTCGACTCAACGGGACCAATACATTTTTAGTCAAATACACTTATCGGTTTATCCGATAATGGCTACTGGGTTCTGATAGCGATCACAGGGTCCATTCTGGCAGCTAGCGCGGCAGGCACAATTCCCGAAATCGTTCCGATTGTGGCCGATACACCCAGCCCCAAAACCACGTTTGAAAAACTCAGGATTAGATCCAGCGATCCTAAATTAAAGAAAGAAAGCCCCCATACCAGGAGGATGCCAATACCTCCGCCTATGATACTCAGGAATATAGATTCGAATAGAAACTGAAACAGGATAAAGTAGTTTTTTGCCCCGAGTGATTTCTGGATACCGATGATGTTGGTTCGCTCCCTAACTGAAACAAACATAATGTTGGCTATGCCAAATCCTCCGACCAATATGGAAAAGCCACCTATGATCCACCCCGCTATGCCAAGTATATCAAAAACGCCACCTAGCAGCCCAAGTATGGCTTCTTGTCGGTTTACTGAGAAGTCGTTTTTGTCTTTCGGTCTGAGCCCTCGAACCCTGCGAAGCAAGCCCGTCAGTTCAGCTTCCAGCTCTACCAGGCCAATGTCGGAATCCAAACCCTTTACGCTTATCAGCGTTTCCACACCTCTGTTGCGACCTGTGTAAAAAATCTTTTGCAGTGAAAAATAAGGAATCACCACATTTTCATCATTGCCGGAATTGCCCAAAATAGACTCGCCTTCTTCCTTCATCGTGCCTATGACGGTGTATGGCCGTCCTTTGATTTTGACACGTTTCCCAAGCGGATTTTGACCCCCAAAGAAAAGCTCGTCCCGAGATTTATACCCCAGGATACATACATCCCTGCCAGCGTTGGTTTCTTCATAAGTGAAAT
>JBDVMP010000081.1:0-66976 GCA_039970095.1 Cyclobacteriaceae bacterium | reverse complement strand
GATGATGGAACAGGTTCACTGAGAGAAGCAATAACGCTGGCGAATGCCGCAACCGAAGACGCAACAATCACCTTCAACCTGACAGGTGATGGTACTGGCATCTCTTGGACTATATCTCCGGTCACCCAGCTGCCTGGTCTTTTCAATTCTAACGGCAACACAATTACCATTGACGGCTCAACACAGCCCGGATGGGATCGCAGTGCCGATCAGATGATCGTGATCGATGGTCAGTCGAGTTTATTCACTGGTCTCAGGGTAGATGGAGATAATGTGGAGATATTTGGAATGAAAATTCTGGGGTTTGATTATGGGATTTATTCTGATGCAGGAACCGTAAATAATGTAGTGATAGGTCACTCCAGCGTCGCTGGCAATGTTATTTCCGGCAACAATACGGGGATCTTTTTCCAGTATTCTAATGGCCTCACCATTCAGGACAATAACATAGGTACGGATGCCACAGGGTATTTGGCGGAACCAAATGATACAGGTATTGACCTTGTTTCGCTAAGCGCAGAAGTCTCTAATGCCTATATAGACAACAATATCATATCGGGTAACACAGGAATAGGGCTGGCTATTGGGTATGGCAACAACATAATCGAAAATAACATCATTGGACTTGATACAGACCAAGCAGCTTCTCTACCTAACGATGTAGGGATTTATGCCGGAGGTGAAGGCTTTATACAGACCAACATAATTAGCGGTAACAACACCGCAGGGATAGTCCTTCAAAGTCCATTCAGTTATAACAACCAATTGGTGATTAGGGCCAACCACATTGGTGCAAGCATCTCGCTTGGACAGTTTCCTAACGGAAGTGGTATTAACTCAGAAAGTAGTACAGGCGTTCCTAACCCGACTTTTAGTGATGCAATTATTATAGGTGGAGGCTCAGGTGATGAAAACGTTATTGCCTATAACAGTGGACCGGCCGTTCAGTTGAATGGTGATTCGTATCAATATACTCAGATTACCCACAATGAAATCTATGAAAACGGTTCGGGCATAGAATTGCTTGATGGTGCAGATGCCGGACAGTCTCCTCCAACCATTGACTTTGTTGGCACCACATCGGTAGATGGTACTATTGGTACAGAGGCTACTGGCCCTGCCACTATTCATGTGTATGGTGTAGATGCATCAGGAACACAAGGGCAAACACCGAGAGGTAGCGTCACAGTAGCCTCAGGGATTTCCAATTGGTCAGTAACAGGCAGTTTCGATGACATATTGGATCCGTCAGAACTTACGGCCACAGTTACAACAGATGATTTTGGAACATCTCAGTTTACGGGTTCTAATGTCGTTGATGGGGAAGAAACCATATTTGAAGACTTCAACACCTATGCGGGCCCAATAGGTGTTGAGGTGACAGGTAATTATGGATTCTCTGCGAATAGTTTTTATCTCAATGGAGCGAAGGTAACCAACATGGAACTGGAAGTTAGGGGGGGAACAGGAAACGCCATAGTTCTGCCTGCGAGTGGAAATTCTATTGAAACGGAATTTGAATTGTCAAATGTCACTAGCCTAAGCTTCTATTATAGGTCTGAGAATGGTGGTGAGGCAATTTTTGATGTAATTTCCATTGCGGGAGGTGAAGATATTGTCGTTCTGGATGAAGACATTAATATAGCGAGTGTATTGTATAATGAATACACATACACGTTCGGAACCCCATATACAGGAGTAATTCGGATCATTATGGACGGGCTTACAAGTGATGGCTTAATCATTGATGAATTCGGTTATCAGTATGATAATAATTATAACTCGGAAGATGGCTTTGCGCTGCAATTTGATGGAACTGATGACTATGTTGATGTAACGCATGATGCTGCGCTTAACCTGGTAACAGGAGACTTTGCATTTGAAGCATGGGTTTATTTGCATGACAATGCCTTCGAGACAATTTTATCTAAAGGAGATGGAAACAACTCAAGCTTTCCAACGGTCTACATATTCCAAATCCAATCACAACGAATTGCCCTTAGTCTATCTGATGGTAGTCAAAGTGAATGGCAAACAAGTGAAACAGACATTACTATCAATGAGTGGCACCATGTTGCAGTTTCATATGATGGGACTAGTAATATTGCCACCTTCTTCCTCGACGGAAGCATAGACGGTGAGAGTACCTTTTCTACAGTTACAGACCCTTCAGACTTTGGAGATACTCAATCTATGTTTATAGGAAAGCAAGGGTATAGCTGTGATTGTAATTACTTCGAAGGTTTGATTGATGAAGTAAGAATATGGAATGCTACAAGGACGGAGACCGAAATCGCAGATCATTTGGCTTTTGAATTGTTAGGAAATGAAGTTGATTTAGTAGCTTATTATAACTTCAATGATGGTTCGGGTAGCTCTGAGTTATGGGATCAAACAAGTAATTTCTATGATGGTACACTTAGTGGAGGAATGGACGAGGAGTTGGCATGGGTAGGGGGAACCAATTTTGGTGGAGCAAATGAACCACAGATTACCTTGACTTATCCAAATGGAGGAGAAACGTTTATTGTCGGAGAGACCGTGACAATTACATGGGAGGAGTTTAATTTTCCGGAGACTTCTACTATTAACTTGAGTCGCAGTACTGAAAGTGGGGAGAACCCTTCGGTTTTCGCTAGCGGCACCTCTTCTGATTTAAACGGCCAATATGACTGGCTCGTTCCTGATGATCCGAGTGAGGCTTATCGAATTGTTATTGAGAGTTTTGATCCTTCCCTTATTGATGAGAGTGACGGAGACTTTTCGGTTCAGGAAGTTGGTGTTCAGGCAAACTATGCCCTGACATTCGATGGAACGGATGACTACCTTACAGCAAGCGGTATTTCTGCGCCTAGTGGTGATTTCACGCTTGAGGCATGGGTCAACTACTATGGCTCTGGCACAGCAACCTATCAAACCATTATTGAATTTTCAGGAGATGCTCCCTGGTTTGGGCTAGTGAGTGATCAGCTCAGCATTTTTCAAGCTGGCTCTGACCTGACTGCTTTTCCAGAAAACACTTGGACGCATATCGCAGCGGTTTATCACAGTTCAGAGAATACGTATGATATGTATATAGGAGGAGAGGAAGTTTTCCTTGGAAGTGATGCAAGTGGATCTAGTTTTGGCGGCACGGAACTTTTAATAGGAGGTGATCCTAATGGCACTGAGGGCTTTTACGGGGAGATTGACGAGGTTAGGATTTGGGATTATGCTAAATCTAAGGTAGAGATTCAGGCCGAAATGAGTGTGGAGCTGGATGGATCTGAAACGGACTTGGCGGCCTACTTCACATTCAATGAGGGTTCTGGTAGCTCGGCTTTTGATGTGGTTGGTGGTATGGAAGCAACACTGTCCAATATGGACGAAAGCTTGGCCTGGGTTTCAGGGTTTGAACCCTTCACCATTCCAGATTTCCCGACTCCTGGTAATGCATTGTCCTTTGATGGGTCTGACGATCGTGTTGACCTACCGGCTTTTAATGGATCTGAGTTTGCTGAGTCATTTTCAATCGACTTTTGGGTGAAACCAACGATTGGTAGTGGTGGGCTTAACAATATATTGACTATTGACGATATAGGTGGTACGGACCGATTGGCGATTAGCTACATTCCAAATGATGATTATTTCCAGTTTTCCTCTGCAGGCGGCTTTATCAATTCATCCTTCCATCTAGAAGATGATGAATGGCACTATTTTGTGCTTACCATCAATTCTGCTGGTGAGGCTGTGCTGTATCAGGATGGCCTGATTCTAGGGAAAGCGACGGACTTTGTCCTTCCGCAGAATTCTGACATCTGGACTGTAGGTGCGGACTATGATGGTGCGGACTATGTAAATCATTTCAAGGGTGAGCTGGATGAGTTAAAAATCTTTAATCATGTAAAGGAAGATTATCTTGTTCAGGCGGATTATCTCGCGTTTTCGGTCTCTGACCAAACAGGGTTACTGAGGTCGTACGATTTCAACGATGGCGAACCCGAACAGGACAACACCGGGCTAGATGTATTGAAAGACCTTACAATCAACGAAGAAGATGGAACGCTTCAAAATTTCAGCTTATCGGGATCCACATCAAACTGGGTGGCGTCTGATCTGATCGAAATGACTGTTGTTGACCCTTCTATTCAGGCATCCGAGATAGTTGTATTGCCAACTTCAGAATCTTCTGTGCAGGTTAGCTGGTCGGAAGGTGATGGAGAGAGAAGGGTAGTTTTGGTAGCAGAGGGCAGCAGTGGGTTCCCGGACACGACGGGCATAAGCTATTTCTACGCTGATCCTACTTACTCCTTTGGTGAAGTCACTTTAAATGGTTTTTATGCCGTTTACAATGGGTTCGATAATGAAACTGAAATTAACGGCCTTGAGCCAAATATAGATTATACAGTAGCCGTATTAGAAACCAACGGACCCATTGGGTTTAGTAAATACAGCATTGACCCGAGTCAGCCGAACAACCCTGTAGTCTTCAATATACCAGCAAGCACTGTAACTCTCACCGAAGAATTTGATTTTGGTTTAAGCGTGGGTTCACCAGAATCAGGGTTTTATGATTTGCCAACGGGAACATGGGAAGTAGGTCAGACCCAGCAGGAAGAGACACTGGTTTTCTCAGGTACTGGCGCAGCTAGACTGGATCACACTTCAGAAAGTGCATATCTGATTACTCCATCAATCGATGGAGCCTCAGAAGTGAATTTTTATGTGGCACTTCCATCAGCAGGAGATACAGACTTTGAGGTGCTGGAGTCATTGGATGGCGTGACCTTTGAGAACGTGGTGTATTCCGGATCGGCCAGCACTACGACTTATTCTTTAGTAACGATAAACCTTGTTCAAACTGGTTCAATTGTTAATCTCATGATTCGGCCAATGCTCGGTTCCTCCGATCAAGACCTACTAGTTGACCATTTTACAGCTAGCTTCACACAGCTAAATGTGCCTCCAAATTTGACAGCAGTGGTTTCAGTTGTTGACAGCTATGCAGTTCAGATTGATACAGATGTGGATGAAGAAGCTGATTTATACTACGTAATTACAACCTCTGATATAGCTCCGGATGCTGGGCAAGTGTCTTCTGGCTTGGACGAAAATGGTGATCCTGCCTATAACTCTGGCAGTTTTACGGGAGTGAATGGATTTACTTCAAATCAAATTGGTAACAGTACTGAAACGCTTCCTGCGTTGACTTCCAATACTACCTATTACTCCTATTGGGTGGCAGAAGATGGTACAGGAGAAGTGTCTGAGGTTGTTTCTACAGGCTCTTTTACTACCCTGGATGATCCTGCTCAGATTACAATAAGTACTGTAAGCCTGGCTGACGGCACGCTTGATGCGGGCACAAATGGAAACTTGATCTACCAACTTCAAATGGACATTGCCGACAATGATGCTACGTTCGAGGGCTTCTTTCTTCTGCCGCAAGGTGATTACGAGGAATCTGATTTTGTTCAGTTCGAAATCTTACATTCAGTTGGTGCCGACGACTTTTCTGGAGCAACACCTCTGGGAACATCTGGATTCCTGGTTGGAGATTCCTTTGCTCCTGACGGATCTATAGGCCTTCCACTTAGTGAAACCTATGTAGCACCAACAACTGTGTATTTATATATTTCTGCTGACATTTCTGCTGGGGCTATTGCTGGTAACTCGATAAGCATCCAAGCGCCTTTAGCAAATGGAAACTTTGGTTTTGCCGAACCAAGTGATTTGATTGAGGGAACAGTTAGCGCTGGCGCAACCTTTACTATCGAGAATGTGGCCGATGACATTCCTCCATCTTTCTTTGATAGCACCCCATATGTGTTCTCAGTTACAGAGACAAGTGTAAACCTGGCGGTGGGTACGGACGAACTATCGACGCTCTATGTTGTAGCACTACCTTCAAGTGATCAGGCTCCTGATGAGCAAGCAGTTAGAAACTTGCAGGACGCTTCTGGCAATGCTGTGACATCCTCTTATTCAAGCTTAATCCCGTCTGCCAATACTGTATTTCAAATTCCTGTTAATAATCTGATTCCAGCTACTGATTACACGGCATATTTGGTGATCGAGGATGAATCGGGTAATATCAATGACGGAGCTCCAGCTATGGTTAGTTTCTCTACCACAAGCCCCCCTACGGTTCCTTTCATCACTACATGGGAAACAACCAGTACAGATGAAAGTATCACGATTCCGACAACTGGAGCTGGATATAACTATAATGTGAACTGGGGCGATGGACAAACGGATACAGATATTACAGGAGATGCATCTCACACCTATGCAAGCCCCGGTATTTATACTGTTGAAATATTAGGCGCATTCCCTAGGATTTATTTCAACTTTGGTTCCGAGGGTCAGCAAGTAGACAAAATTAAATCTGTTGAGCAATGGGGAGACATGGCCTGGACTCACGGTGAATTGGCTTTCTCTGGTTGTGTCAATTTGGTAGTAACAGCCACAGATGCACCTGACCTGGCCGGAGTTGTTAGCCTCGGCTCTATGTTTCGTGATTGTAGCGCCCTCAGCGGGGACTTCAACCATTGGGATGTAAGCAACATTCAATTCTTTGGAGGGATGTTTACCAATGCCTCAAGCTTTGATTCGCCATTGGGTGATTGGAATCTGGAAAGCGCAGTGGAAATGGGTAATATGTTAGATGGAACCAACTTGTCTGTTACCAACTATGACAACACTTTGATTGGTTGGGCTGATGACAGTGGCGGAACTGAAACTATCCCTAATGGTATCGTGTTGGGCGCTACCGGGTTGACTTATTCTTATTCAGCGGAAGCAGCGAGAAACCAACTGGTTTCGAGTTTTGATTGGTCAATATCAGGAGATGGCTTAGAAGTTACAGATGTCACCGCTCCTAATTTTGTAAGCACTCCAGAGGCATCTACAGTGCTTGAAACCACTGTTCAGACTACTGTTGAGATTGATGAGGCAGGTACGGTATACGGTATTGTTTTGCTTTCTTCAGACCCAGTTCCGTCCGTAACGGAAGTTAAATCTGGAACTGCACCTAATGGAGCTACCCTGTACAGTGCTACAAGTCAGGGAATGAATGCATATACCCCCACTGTGTTGACTTTTGAGTCTTTAACTGGTAATACGGAATTTACAGTTTACTATGTTGCGGAGGATGATGCTTCGAACCTCAGTGAAGAATATGAGACTTTGACATTTACTACTGCAACAGCTGATATAACAGCTCCGTCTGTTTCCGTCAATGTTCTGACAACAAATGACCAAACACCAGCGATATCAGGACTTGTTGACGATATCAATGCAACCATTACTGTGACTGTTGGAGGCAATGAATACACTGCTACAAATAGGGGTGATGGTACTTGGGAGCTTGACGATGATGTAATTTTATCATTAGCTGAAGGTGTGTATGATGTTCAGGTTTCGGCTGTTGATGATACCGATAATACAGGTACTGATGAAACCATTAATGAACTGACGATTGACCTAACTGCACCAACGGTTACAGTAAATACCCAAGTTACAAATGATATTTCTCCTGCATTGGGAGGGGCAATAGATGACCCGACAGCATCTATATCGGTAAATGTGAACGGAGAAGATTACATAGCAACTTATACAGGATCTGGTTCCTGGTCCCTGCCAGATGGAACTCTCGCAGATCTGGCTGAAGGTGTTTATGAGGTGGAGGTTACTGCTACTGATCTTGCTGGAAATGTCGGTATAGATGCTTCAAGTAATGAACTGACCATTGACCTATCGGCGATTACTGTGACCGTAGATTTGCTGATAACCAATGATCCTACTCCGGCACTTTCCGGAAGCGTGGACGATGCTGAAGCTAGTATCACTGTAACGGTGGCTGGTTCAGACTATACTGCTACTAACAATGGAAATGGTACATGGTCTGTGTCAGATAACACAATAGCAACGCTTGAAGAAGGTGTTTATGATGTGGTCGTGACCGCAGCTGATGGCGCTGGAAACAGCGGAAACGATCCGTCATTCAATGAACTTACTATTGATTTGACTGCTCCGGAAGTTACCGTTGAGCAATTTATCACCAATGTTACTTCTCCCGAACTGAAAGGAACTATAGACGATGAGAATGCGACAGTTACTGTAGTTGTCGATGGGCAGAGTTTGTCTGCTACGAATGATGGCTTGGGTAACTGGTTCCTAAGTGAGGGCAGCCTAACTGCGTTAGCAGAAGGTATATATGATGTTGAAGTGCAAGCTCAGGATGCGGTTGGTAATATAGGAACAGATCAAACTAACAATGAACTTACCGTTGACCTTACTTCACCAACGGCAACAGTGGATAACCTTGAGACACTCGACGATGCTCCTCCGATAACCGGAACCATCAGTGAGTCGGCAAATAACGTGCAAGTCACGATTCAGGGTGATACATATGCTGCAATTGTAACTGACCTTACATGGGAAGTGCCAGACAATAGCATAACTTCTCTGGAAATAGGAGTTTATGATGTGTCCGTTGAAGTAACGGATCTTGCTGGAAATATAGGTTCAGATGAGACTGTAGATGAGCTGACGATTTTGCCTGGGCCACCTACCGCAATTGCCGCCACAGATGTTCAATTCTTCTCATTTAGGGCAAACTGGAATACGCGTGCCGGAGTAGAAGCTTATAGAGTTGACGTAGCAAAAGATGCAGCGTTTTCTGAAATTTTGGAAAATTACAACAACCGTCAATCGCTAGACAACTTTGTGGATGTAACCGGCCTGGATTATGGTACAACCTATTACTATCAGGTACGAGCAGTACTTGACGGGGACGCTTCTGAAAGTTCCAATATAATCGAGGTGACTACAGCTACTGACCCAGCAACTGCTGAGGATGAAGCAGCGCTTCTGGCTATTTACAATGAAACAGCCGGAAGTGAATGGAGCCCTGCAGTCAACTGGACGGAAGGTCTTCCCCTACGAGATTGGACAAATGTTGAAGTGCAAGGAACTACCAGAGCCAAATCTGTTGACCTCAATGAAATGGGTCTTAAAGGTTCTGTTCCGGCTATTACAACAGGCTTAGAAAGCCTTGAAGTTCTTGACTTAGGAAACAATGACCTCACGGAGGTTGGAGATTTGACAGGATTGACCTCACTCACAAGCCTAATTCTCGTCGGCAACAAGCTTGAGTTTGGTTCGTTAGAGAGCAATTTCGAGATTCTGGGCGTGAGGTTTAATCCACAGGATAGCGTGGGACTTTATGGTGAATCCTTGTGGGAAATCAGAGAAGAACCTTATACTATAAGTCGTCAGATTTCGGGTAGTGACAATATCTACACATGGTACAAACTTGATCGGGATGGCCAAAACCCAACGACAGTAGAAGGAGTGACTGGCCCTGAACTAGACCTGACCATCAGCAGTTTTGAGGATGAAGGGTACTACTATGCTGAAGTCGCCAGCTCAGTTGTAACTACCGTGACGTTGCGTACTCAGTCCTATTTTGTGAAAGTTAGTTCACTGGAAAGAGACAGGGTAGCACTAACAGAACTCTACAATGCCACCAGCGGCCCGCAGTGGACAGATGGAAACAGTGGAGCGGATGCATGGTTCAGTAGTGACAATGTAGGAGACTGGTTTGGAGTGGACCTCACCGATGACCAAAGTCGGGTTGGCTCCATAGCATTACCAAACAATAATCTTGATGGAGCAGTGCCAAGTTCTTTGGCGGATATTTCTGGACTAGAGTCTGTAAACTTCTCGGATAATGACCTAACGTCCTTCCCGAATATGTCAAAAGTTACAGGCTTAACTACGCTTAACCTCTCAACTAACAGGTTGGTATTCAAGGATATCTTGCCAAATATAGCAGTTCAGACTTTTGATTATTCTGAACAAAAACGTTTTGGGGTGACTGTTTATGATACTTTATATGCGGGTGGAGACCAATTGTTGGACGATTTTGTCACGAAGGATTTTGGAGACGGAACTACCTTTCAGTGGACATTTGGACCGTACATTCCTGGTCAGTTCTTTAACAATAATACAGAGCCGATTTCTGGTGCTACCTCGCAATCTTATATCATCGAAAATATCGATATAAATAATCAGGGTACTTATAGGTTGGTTGCCACTCATCCTCAGCTGCCTGATTTGACGGTGCAGAGTAGAAACCAAAACATCATGGCGAAGACAGATTTCAAGGGGTCTGTAAGTATCAACGACTCTCCTGTAACTGATGGAGATGTTCTGATTTGGAGACAAACACCTTCAGGACCGTTCGTACGAGAGGATAGTACGGCACTTGACGCATCGGGTAATTATGAGTTAAAAGAGGTTGTATTGGGTACTTTTCTTGTGGTGGCACGACCAAATCGTGATTTGAATGATTATGAGAGCTCGATTCAAACTTATTATATCAGTGCCGCTGAATATGCTGATGCGGATGAGTTACTGTTGGAAGGTGTGACCGATGGCATTAATATCGATTTGATTACCTATGTAATAACCCCTCCTGACCCTGTCGGAGCAGATATTTCTGGGTTTATGGAAATTGACTTACCTGATCCGGTTGACGAGGAGAATGGTAGAGTAAATGGTCGTAGAAGGGTGAAAAAAGCAGGTTGTGCCATGAGAAGATTCAAGGCTCAGGGTCGCCCAGATCAGGATGATGTGGAAGAGGAAATTGCCTATTATGTTGAAACTGACGATGAGGGCTATTTCAATTTTGAAGGTATTGAAGATGGAAAATATCTGTTAACAATCGAGTTTCCGGGAGTGCCTTTAGCTGAGGATGCGGAGGTTGTTTTCGAACTTGGTGGAGATCGAGAGAATCAGGTTTTTGATGTGAATGTGTTGATTGATGAAAATGGAATAAACGTTGAGACAGAAGAAATTCTTTATACACTAAAGCCTTACATCAAGGATATTGTGCTTTATCCTAACCCTACAGAAGGAGTAATTGGTATCGACTACAATGTTTACAGAGATATTGATGACCTCAAACTACAGCTGATTACCACTTCAGGGCATACTTTGATTGATCAAAAAATTGATCACTGGAGAGGAAACAGGCATGCAGAAATGGATTTGACGGATTACGCGGTGGGAGTTTACTATCTGGTATTCACCGATGAAGCGGGAACATTTAGTCAACACATCAAAGTGAGTAGAAAATAGCGATTGAAAAATCAATTAACTAAAAAGCCGTTTTGGAACCTCCAGAGTGGCTTTTTTGATTTAACGCCCATAGCCGTAACTCATTGATTATGAATATTTTTTGGGCAATTCTTCCTGAGTTTAATTAAATCAGTATATTTGAGCAACATTATTTTAATTATATTTTTTATTGAAATAATACAGACCAGCACAGACAACAAATAAATCTCTCACTTAATCGTCATGCTATGAGCTTTCGACACGTTACCGCTGTTGCTTTTTTTGCTGCGACTTTCTTCACTTCTTACTCTTCATGGAGTCAAAACTCAATGGGTGTTGGTACAAATACACCTAATCCCAATGCAGTTTTGGAACTCGTCTCCCCTACAGGGGATCAGGGATTTTTAGTTCCGAGATATACAACTGCTGAGCGAACGGCCACTTCATTTACAAGCAATCTTTCATCTACAGATAATGGACTTTTGGTCTTTGATTCGGACGAGGGTCATTTCTACTGTTGGTTCAATACTGATTGGCAGTTGATTTCTAATCAAGGATCTTCAGTATCCGCAGGCACTGGTATAGACATAGACGGTTCCGGCGTGATTTCTAATACTGGTGATTTGGATGCTACGAATGAAATTCAGGATTTAGATCTTACAGGAGATGTTTTGTCTATCACCAACAATGGCTCAGCAACGCCAGTGGACCTTTCAGTATATATGGACGATACCGATGACCAGACTGCCGCTGAAGTAGGCTTCACTCCGTCTGGCAACTTGATTTCTGAAGATGTTCAGTCTGCCCTGGCGGAACTGGATGCCAATGATAGCGATGATCAAATTGCTTCGGAAGTGGTATTTACGCCATCAGGAAATTTGATATCAACCGATGTTCAGTCTGCTTTATCAGAGCTTGATGGGGCCATGTCCGGTTTAGGTGCAGGTGATATGACTGCTGCGACTTATGATGTGAACGTTGACAACAGGGTTGATCTGGCAGAAGCTGCTGATAGTCTTTCTATAAATTTTGTAGATGGGGTCACGATGGGGTATAACCCTGCTTCCAAGTGGATCGAAGTTCAAGACGATGGGATTACGGAAGCTAAAATTGCTGACGGAAGTGTTACAGGTTCTAAGATCGGTGTGCTTGCATCCGAAGGCGATGCTATGGTATATAGCTCTGGGTCATGGCAAGCTGGTGCACTGCCTACCTCTCCCTGGGCTAGTTCTGGAAGTGATATCACCTTCGAGGGTGGTAATGTAGGGATTGGTACAACAACACCGATGAGCCCTTTGCAGATAGGTGAAAAAATCAGCTTTTTTACTTTTCAGAGTGCCGTTTTCAACCTTGATGCGGAAATTATTGGTCATAATATACACGGAGTTGGGGACGACCTGATCAATACGACCGAAGATTATACTAGCATGATTTTTTTTGAAAATGGGGAGATCCAGTTTTTACATGGAGACTCTATTGCTGCAGGCTTAAGCGCAATCAGCGTGGGTGCTCTTGATAATAGCCTGACACTTCTGAACAGTGGAGATGCAGAGTTTCGGGGAGCGGTGGAAATAGGAGGTTTGCGTGGAGATCCAACTTCGGGCATGATTCAGTACAATGGCGAATTTCAGGGATATGATGGTGCGGAGTGGAAACCGCTTGGTGGCTTGACATTCCCTGCATCATACTCCATTTCGGATACAGGGTATTCACCTTTCTACATCGAAAATGATAACGGAGGCGGTGTAGCCGGATTTCATGTCAACAATGTTTCGGCTTTTGCTCCTGCGCTCAGTGTATCAACCAACGCACAGAGTAGCGCGATTCCTGCCATGGAATTGCTTCAGGATGGCTATGGTAACGGACTTGAGCTTACAGTAAGCGACAATTCTAACAACGAAAATGGCGTTTTGGTCAAAAACTTTGGGCTCGGAACAGCAGGGTATTTTGAAAACGACAATGGATCCAACAATTCAAATGCCGTTGAAGCTCGAATTACAAATGGTGGAGGCAGAGCGATCCAGGCGGTAATGGATGGAGATGGTCAAATAGCGAACTTTTCATCTACTAGCGCAACCAATGGTTCCGTGGCGTTTTCAGTATCATCGGAAGGAACTAACAGTACTGCGCTATTCCAGAACAGTTCGAATGCCACTATAACACCAGCAGTCGAAATTCAGAATAACGGAGGAGGAGCCGGCTTAACAATCCAAAACCCTGGCGGCACAACGAGCTTCGGAGATGTGTCCTTTATCAATGGCGATTTAGGAATAGGCCAGTTTACCCCATCAGCGAAACTAGATGTGGTCGGTGATACCGAGCTGAATGGCGATTTGGTTTTAGAAGGAAGCTTAAGCACTTCAGGAGCTGTAGCTCATAGCGGTAGCCAAATTGTTAATAATTCAGATTACACAGTTCAGCCAAGTGATTATATTATTAACCTTAATGGTACCGGTAATCAAAATTTCAATATTACACTTCCTGATGCTAATGTCAATCAGGGTCGAGAACTGATTTTTGTAGTACAAAGTTTTGCCATACAATACAACATTCAGTTAATGTCAGGTGACAGCTTCGCTCGGAATAATGGAGCAATTAATACTAATGATTTAGTTATGTCGAATTATGCCTATGGTGACTGGTATTTCGTTACGCTAAGGGCTGTGGGAAGTAATTGGTACGTTACGACTTTCTTGATAAACGGAGCGGCATAAAAATAAGAAAGCAATGCTAAAAACACTTAAACACATATTGATTTTTCTTGGAGCTACACCATTGGCGTATGCACAGATTACCGTCCAAAGTGATCTTCCGGTGGCGATTACTTTTGGTCTGGAGGTTTCGGCACAATCAAACTTTACCGCTGCAGGAACATTTATAAACGAAGGATCCATCACAGCTGAGGCGGACTTGAGCTTCGCCAACTATTCAGGAGCGGGATCAATCGTGGCTTCTGGTACCGAACAGTCTTTAGATTTTCAGGCGGCACAAATAGCCGATCTAACCCTGGAGGGTGGCGATAAGACAATTGAGTCAGCGGTTGGCATTGAGCATTTAACATTTTCAAATGCACGTCTTCTATCCAACAACCAAAACATAACTGTTACGGGTACAATGTCAGGAGCTGATGCTGCCTCGCATGTTGTGGGCAAACTCATAAGGTCAGGTTCCACCACATTGTTTTACCCGGTGGCTAGCCCGGTCAACCAACAATACGCCCCAGTTACTTTAGATAACATCACAGGAACATCTCCTGCTATTGCTGTCGAGCTGTTCGAAACAAACCCAATAGGAATTGCAGGTTATGGGCTGCTCGATGTTTCTAACGAAAGATACTGGCAGGTGAGTGAGTCCTCGGGAACCTTTGAAAGTGCCAATATTGAAGTATCGTTTGTCAATGAACTATTGAGTGAGCAAATAGAAGATCTTGTGGTGGCGAATGCATTAGCGCCAGGAGGCACCTTCAACTCGCTCGGTGTATCGTCTTTTTCGGGCGATGTGACTTCAGGTACGATTCGATCTGCCACGCCATCGGGCATTGGCACCTACAGCCTTGGCTTGTTTTTCGATGAACAACTGCGCGAAAATGACCTAACAGCATTGTTGGCTATATATGACAATCTTGATGGAGATAATTGGTCTTCTAACTCGGGCTGGTCCGAAGGCGACCTGGACAACTTTGGTGGAATCAGCATAACAGACAAAAGAGTCAGTGGTATTGATCTTAGCAGTAATAATTTGGTTGGAGACTTTCCCGAAATAGCAGAAGGCCTTGAAGAAGTCACAACATTGAATGTCAGTGACAATGAAATCAGAACTATGCCAGACTTGTCTGTACTCACAAATTTGACGTCATTGAACGTGTCAGAAAACAGGCTTGAATTTGGTTCATTAGAGGCAAATACACATGTCGATTCCTATGCATACTCCCCTCAAAAAACGGTTGGATTGTACGCAGAAGCGCTACTGGAGATAAGCGAGGATCCGGCAACCATCAGCCGTCAGATTACAGGGAGCTCTAATACCTATTCATGGTTTAGGCGCGACAAAGACAACAATATAAGCCCGGTTTCAGGGACTACCACATCTGAGCTGCCGTTGGTCATTGAGAGCTTTGAAGACGAGGCGTATTACTATGCAGAGGTCACATCAGGTATTTTGTCAAGTGTTACGCTCACCACTGAAGATGTATTTGTTAAAGTGAGCTCCCTACAAAGAGATAAAATTACTTTAGAGGAATTTTATAATAGCACAGTAGGAGCTGGCTGGGCTGAAGACACAAACTGGCTTGAGGATGATGATCTGGATAGTTGGTTGGGGGTTGACACCTTGAATAATCGTGTGATACGTGTTTCATTGCCAGATAACAATCTTACGGCCGAAGTACCAGATTCATTTGCTGACTTATCGGGATTGCAAGAAGTGGATCTTTCAGGAAACCTTATTGAAGGCTTTCCCGACATGTCAGACTTGGCCGAGTTAACAAAACTTGAAGTTTCAGATAACAAGCTTTTCTTTAAAGATTTGGTGCCGAACAAAGATGTTTCAGGAGCGGTATTGGGTAGTCAAAAACGTTTTGGAAACACAAAAGACACGAAACTTGATGCGGGATCAAACGAAGTTTTAGGAGACTTTGTGGATTTTGATTTCGGAGAAGAATCAGCTTATCAATGGGCGTTTGGGCCACTTATCCCGGGCAGCCCGTTCAACAATGACGTGAGCCCAATCTCAGGAGCTACGGACAAGTTTTATCTCATTAATGATATCAATATAAACAGTCAGGGAACCTATAGACTCCAGGTTACTCACCCTGAACTGCCCGGTATCACTATTCAAAGTCGAAATCAAAACATACTGGCACATACTGACTTTTTCGGGAACATCAGTATTGGTGACACACCTGTTTCTGATGCCGAAGTAATCGTCTGGAGGCAAACGCCTTCTGGTCCATTTGTAAAAGAAGACAGTGCCTTTGTGAGTTCAAATGGGGATTACCTTTTTGAAGATGTGGTGCTCGGAAACTTTGTAGTTGTGGCCAAGCCAAATAGGGATTTAACTCAGTATGAAAGAACAGTGCAGACTTATTATGAAAATGCAGTGACTTACACGGAGGCGGATACGCTCTTTTTACATAACGAAACCGATGGTGTAAACATAGATGTGATTGAATATACACCGTCTTCTACGGGAACAGGAGTTATTGGCGGACTTATAGAAACTGATTTTGATGAAACGATAGTTGATGAAGAAGATGGCCGGGTCAATGGCAGAAGAAGAGTGAAAAAGGCCGGTTGCGCGATGCGAAGATTCAAAGCTCAGGGAAGACCGGATCAAGACGAGGTTGAAGAAGAGATCGCTTACTACGTGGAAACTGATGACGAGGGTTACTTCAATTTTGAAGGAGTGGACGATGGAAAGTATCTGCTCACGATTGAGTTTCCAGGAGTTCCTCTGGCAGAAGACGCAGAGGTTGTTTTCGAACTTGGAGGAGATCGTGAAAATCAGGTGTTCGATGTGAATGTCTTGATTGACGAAGAGGGCATAAACGTAACTCAGGAAGAGGTTCTTTACAATCTGAAGCCCTATATAAAAGACGTGGTACTGTACCCGATCCCTACAGACGGACTACTTTCTCTTGATTACCTGGTTTATAGACCTATCGATAATCTAAAACTGCAAGTGGTTACTACCCAAGGTGTGGTTCTGATGGAACAAGAGGCCGAACACTGGCAGGGTATGCAGCAGGCTAGTATTGATATCACAAACCAAAGCCCGGGAGTTTATTACCTGGTGTTTACTGACGATGATGCTACCTTCTCACACCACATAAAGGTTATTCGAAACTAATGACATTATGGCTCGCTATCCTAAGGCCTTGAGCTAATACCTCAAGGCCTTTTTCAATTAAAAATCCCTGCTATTCGCGATAGGAATACCGTGGAGACGGTATATTATTGACCTGCTCAGCGATCTAATTTTATGGTCATATTAATAATTCCGACCATGAAAACTATCGTCAAGTTAAACCGTGTGCTATTCAGCCTCATATTAAGTTGTGCTCTTTTCTCATCCCTTGCTCAGGGTGTTACCGTCCTTTCTCCCGTGGGCACTGAGGAGTTAAAATTTGGAGACCCAATCACCATCACCTGGGACAATGACCAGGCATCAGATACAGACCAGTTTTACCTTTATTATCAGGTGAATGGCGGCTCGTTCAATACGATAGAATCTAACCGCCCAAAGACCTTTTTTACTAACGACGGAACCCAATCTAGCTATGACTGGACTGTACCTGACTTAGGAACGAATCTGGATGCACAGCTCACTATTAGGGTTCTCAACAATACGTTGGCGGTACAAGACGATAGTGAACCATTCCGGGCATATTATGAATCTTCGGTAGCTGTAACATCACCCATAGGCACTGAGGAGCTAAAATTTGGAGACCCAATCACGATCACCTGGGACAATGGTGACCACCTGGATACAGATCGTTTTTATGTTTACTATCAGGTCAATGGAGGTTCGCTCATTGCGATCGAAGCTAACCGAGCAAAGACTTTTTTCACTAACGATGGGAGCCAATCCAGTTATGACTGGACTGTGCCTGATTTAGGAACCAATCTGGACGCTCAAGTCAACATCCGGGTATTGAACGTCACCAGAAACATATATGGAGAAAGTGAGGCATTCCGGGCATATTATGAGTCTTCGGTTGCGGTCACTTCCCCAATAGGCACTGAGGAGCTAAAATTTGGAGACCCAATCACGATCACCTGGGACAATGGTGATCACCTGGATACAGATCGTTTTTATGTTTACTATCAGGTCAATGGAGGTTCGCTCATTGCGATCGAAGCTAACCGAGCAAAGACTTTTTTCACTAACGATGGGAGCCAATCCAGTTACGACTGGACTGTGCAGGATTTAGGAACCAACCTGGACGCTCAAGTCAACATCCGCGTATTGAACGTCACCAGAAACATATATGGAGAAAGTGAGGCATTTCGGGCATATTATGAGTCTTCAGTGGATATTTTGGCACCTTTCCCGAACCAATTTTTAGAGCCCGGAGGAACCTCAACCATCACCTGGGACAATGGTGACCACCTGGATACGGATCGTTTTTATCTCTATTATCAAGTGAATGGCGGCTCGCTCAACTCCATAGAGACCAATCGGGCCAAAACTTTTTTCACAGTAGATGGAAGCACTTGTAGCTATGACTGGACCATGCCCAGTGTAGAAACAGAAAACCTGAAAGTACGTGTGCTTAATGTTACAAGAAATGTTTTTGCAAATTCTCTGGCGATGGTTATGTGCACCGACTGCCTTCCGGTTTCCATTTACAGCCCAAACGGAGGAGAAATTTACGGTGTGAATGATGACGCAACCATTGGGTGGGCACTATCATCCAGTACCACATGGGCACCAACAGACAACATCTTAGTTGAGGTTTCTGCTGATGGAGGCGCCACCTATGAAACTCCCGCAATTTACGACGGGCAATACGATGCAGTTTCGGGGAATGAGATTCCGATTACCATTCCGGACTTGCTGACAGATCAGGGGATGATCCGAATCACAAATACGACCACCGGCGACACTGATACCAGCAATGGCACTTTCCAGATAGTGGAAACCAGCCTTGCACCTCCTACGGACATTTTTGTTCAGGAAAACATCAACGGCACAGTTACTTTGACATGGACAGACAATGAGCTAGCAGAGAGTGGTTACAGAATTCAGTTTTCGGAAGACAACCTGACATGGACCGACTACAGTGGAAACCTGGCTGCCGATACAGAAACCTTTACCACTGGAGCTTTAACACCGGGAACTTCATATTGGTGGAGGGTTCAGGTATATAATGAAATAACAACGGCCGAATCACTGCCCAAATTTGCTGGCCGAATTACACCACCAGGCAATGCGCTTCGCTTTGATGGAATCGACGACAAAGTTGTTTTGGCAGACCCTGAGTCGTTCAACTTTTCTAGTGCAGACTTTACCATAGAAACATGGGTGAAGTTTGACAATATTGGCAGCACTCAGGTTTTCATATCTGATTTTAATGGGACACCTTCAGGTTCCATGGGGATGGCCGTGCAGGCAGATGGTAGTTTTGCGGCGTTTATAGGAAGCAATACCTTCGATTTGGTTTCAGATCCAGGATTGGTAGAACCTGAAGTATGGTATCATGTGGCACTGGTAAGGTCTGGTGATAATGCGACTCTCTATCAAAACGGAGTACAGATAGCTACCGCTGCAGGTATGTCTTCCAGAGTTTTAAGTTCTGTCACCCCAATGTCTTTGGGTTATCAACCTTCCGGATCTCCGTTTTATTTCTCAGGAGAAATGGACGAGGTTCGATTTTGGACTGTTGCCAGAACAGAAACAGAATTATCCGATAACCTTTATAGCACGCTAATAGGAAACGAAACCGGATTGATCGCTTACTACCGATTTGACCAACCCGAAAACTCAATGGTTTTGCCTGATAGGACGATCAATAGTCTGGACGGTGTAGTCAACACAGAGGCGTCCTCACCTCAGTGGGTGACATCAATGGCCATGACTGAGCCGATGTTTACCCTTCAGGTTTTGACGCCCAATAGTGGTGAGGTCTTCGACTCAGGTACTACACAAACTATTGCGTGGATTACGGAAAATATTGAAGTAACAGACCTTATCGAAATTCAATTAAGCACCGATGGAGGAACTAACTACTCAATCATAGCCGATGGTACATTTGCTACATATCCGGAAGGAACTTTTGACTGGATAGTACCAGAGATCAATACCAATCAGGCCAGAATAAGGGTGGTGAACACAACAACGGGCCTTTCAGATGCCAGTGACGCTAATTTCACCATAACTATTCCAGTTGAGGCAACTATATCACTGACCACCCCAGAAGGGGGGGAGTTTTGGGAAATAGGCAGTCAGCAGCTCATACAATGGGTGAGCGAGGGCTTTGAGAGTACCGATCTTATAGAAATTAGAGTCAGTAGAGACGGGGGTGAAAACTACGAAGTGATCAGTGAGGGTTTTTACTCCACCTCATATCCTAATGATCAAATGTTCTGGGTGGTTGAGGGACTGGGGTCAGAGAATGTATTCGTACAGGTAGCCAATACAACCAAGGGCGTTATGGCCACTTCGGCGGCTGCATTATCAATTGGCACAATCACCCGTACCATCAGTTTGACAAGCCCAAATGGGGGCGAGCAACTCCAACAGCAGACAGAATGGACATTTGCATGGACATCTGAAGGAATGGAAGCAAGTAACGGAGTGAGAATTGAAGTCAGCTTAGATGGAGGTGAAACTTTTCCTTACATTCCACTGAATAGCACTTTTGGTGCGGTACCGGACAATCAACACATTTGGAATAGTGGATTGATTCCAACTTCTGACAATGCTGTCGTTAGAATAACGAATACTACTCATGCCATTTCTGATATCAGTGATGAACCATTCACTATTTTACTCGCTCCTGATGTAACTGCCCCGGACTTCAACTCACCACCGAGTGTGACCATTGGTAATCAGGATTATGACCTTACGGTTAATCTGAACGAGGCTTCTACTGTATATTTTGTGGCTTTAACGGATGGCTCCAGCTTGCCAAACGCAAGCCAGATCAAGACAGCCGTGGTATCTGAAGAGCCACTTTCCGGTCAGGTGGCTTCTGGCAGCTTTGACTATACAGAGGCATTTGCTACCCAGTCTTTTTCGGGTAGTGGAGATTTTGCGATTGGCAGTCAATACGACTTTTATTTTACAGCAGAGGATGCCGAAGGCAATCTAAATGCGGGATATGGTGTGCCGAACGTGATAGCTCAAAAGGTCTTTACTCCTGCGGAAAACGACTCTATCGCGCTGATCACAATGTTTAATGAAATGGCAGGAGAAGACTGGACCACTACCAATAACTGGCGTGACACGCCAATTTCGGACTGGGAAGAGGTTGAACTTTCGGAAGAAGAAAACAGGGTCATTTCCATCAACCTGGACGGTAAGGGATTGGTTGGGCCAATGCCTGAAATCATGAACCAGCTGGATCAGCTTCAGAGCTTAATCTTACCAAACAATGAAGTCACCTATATCCCAAACTTCACTGAGGTTTCGAGTATTCAAACTTTGGATGTAAAACAAAACAGGCTGGATTTCACATCAATAGTGGCCAATATCAATGTTACAGGTTTTGAATTTAAGGATCAAAGGAGGTTCGGTGACCTAATAGAAAGAGAGCTTTTGGATGCTGGAAGCAACAGAACTCTCACAGCTCCAAGCCTGGGTTCTGGCGTTACCTATCAGTGGCAGTTTGGCCCGCTTATTCCAGGCAAAAGCTTCAATGATAAAGTAGAGGTAATAGAGGGATCTGGACAGGTTTATACCATCCAAAACATCAGTGCGGTGAATCAGGGAACGTACCGCTTCATAGCCACACACCCTAGCGTAGAGGATTTTGCTATAGAGGGCAGAAACCAAAACATTTTTGCCAAAACGGATATCGCCGGTACGATCCGAAGCGATGGGTCGCCTATATCTGGTGGTGATGTGGTGATTTATCGCCAAACCCCAGAGGGACCATTTGCGAAAGAGGACAGCACTACGGTCGGTACGAACGGCAGCTATGCCCTCATGGATGTGGTGCTGGGTAACTTTATTGTGCAGGTGAAGCCGGACAGAGAGGCCAACCCTACTTCTATCCAGACTTACTATATAAGTGCCGAAAGTTACGACGAGGCAGATACGCTTTTCCTGGATTCTAAAAAAGAGAACATAGATATAGACCTCTTGTTTTACACCCCTGCTCCAACTCCCGAAACTGGAGCAACAATCGCGGGAACGCTGGAATCTGATTTTGAAGAAGACACAGTAGATCAGGGGGATTTGAGAGTAAATGGAAGAAGGCGTGTGAAAAAGGCCGGATGTGCTATGAGGAGGTTTAAAGCCCAAGGAAGGCCAGATCAGGATGGCGCAGAAACGGAGATAGCATACTATTTGGAAACAGACGATGAGGGATATTTCAGCTTCGAGGGAGTGGAGCCGGGGAGGTATTTGATCAACATCGAATTCCCGGGCGTGCCTATGAACCCGGAATCTGAAGTTGAATTTTTCATTGATCCCGATAAGGAAAACCAGGTTTTCTCTGTGGAGGCGTTGATTACTGAGAGTGGCATAGAAATAGAGCAAACAGAGGTGCTATTCACCTGGAAACCATATGTGAAAGATGTGGTGATGTATCCTAACCCTACAGATGGGGTTTTGCGCATGGATTACACGGTTTATCGTGACATCAATGACCTGCTGATCAAAGTAAGAAACATTGAAGGCAGGACGCTGATGACACAGGAAGCACTTCATATCCGGGGAAGACATCATACCGTGGTGAATATAACCGATCTGCCATCAGGGATTTACTTTGTTACGCTGACCGATCGTGCCGGCACTTTCTCTGCTCAGTTTAAGGTCAGCAGGAAATAAAAGTTCATATTACAACTGTTCATAACTACAAAGCCCCGGATTTCTCCGAGGCTTTTGTTTGTCATTGACCCATCTTGAAAGTTGATGAAAAAGCGCATTATTTATAAAAGCCGAAATCGTTAGCTTTACATTAAGCTGAAAAGGGAAATACTATGAAAGCGGAAACACTAAAGCTTGGGCTGATTGAACGTCTGATGAGGGTTAACAAAACTTCCACCTTGGAAAGAATGCACGAACTGATCACTAAAGCAGAAATGGAGTCTGATGCGAAGGAGTCTTTGGACGCTATAGCTGTTGAGGATGTTGTGTCATTAGATGAGTTTGTTCAGGATAACCAAAAGTGGGCGAAGGAAAATTATACAAAATAGTTATTGCTCGTCCTGCAATGATTCGGTACCAAGAGCGGGTGTTGAGTTATTTGTTTGATCATTTCAGTTTCGAACGAGCTACAGAGATTGACAAAAATATTATAAGCGCAGCGGGTAGTTTGCGCAATAAACCGACAAGAGGTAGAAAGGAAGAGTATCTTATTGGAGCAAGAGAGGACTTCAAATTTATCCTTTATAAAGAAGGTAGACACTTTGAGGTCAAAATTGTTTATTTCATCAAAGAAGAAGAATCCACGGTCTACATAACCAATTTTTTTCCTACTAAAATGAACCCAATTAGGCTGCAAAGCGAGTAATATCACTTGGTACTCATAACTTGAAAACAAGAAAGCCCCGGATTTCTCCGAGGCTTTTGTTTGTGTTGTTATCGCAATTGATAGAGGCGATAGAAAAACGGAGTGAACTTTTAATATCAGTCCCCCCAGGTATCAACTTCAGCTTGCGGAATAGGCAGAATGAATTTTTCATCCTGACCGAAGCTTTCAGGTGTAGAGTTACCTATTTCGTCGTTCCATCTTTTCAGGTCATGAAAAACCAACCCTTCATATAAGAATTCTCTCTTTTTTTCTAGTTTGATACTGTCCATCAGGGCCTGTGGGCTGGCAAAGTCACCTACCTGCAAAGCTGGCAATGCAGCTCTGGTTCTGATTTCGTTTAGGTCAGAGATAGCATCAGCGTCAATTGTTTGACTCTGCTCATAAATTGACTCTGCTCGGGCAAGATATATTTCAGCCAGCCTGACAACCGGAACCACACGGTCGGAGGCCAGAAATTTGGCTGGAGAATATAAAGATGTACTCGTGATGTGTTTGTAAAATGGCGCATCGATATCACTCGCTTGCGACGATGTGGATGTTTCCGTATCTCTCATGCCTCTCAGGTCCACTGGGCTAAACCTTGCTCCGTTTACCAGTGACTCACTTTTGGTTGTCAGTCCACCGCCAAGAACTCTGAAAGCACCTACTCCAACTCCGCTTAGTGAAGCATAGTAGTTTGTCAAACCTGTGCCGCTGGTGATGTCACCAGTGTTGTTTGATACAGTCTGCTGAATGGCAAAGATGTCCTCAGAACTGTTGCTCGAGTTGTTGAAAGCTTCCGTTGGCGTGTTTGCTAAATCGTAAGATCCGGAAGTCAGAATGTTATTCGCATAGTCTTCTGCATCGGCATATTGTCCCTTGTGCATGGCCGCTCTCATGAGGTAAGCCTGACATACGTAATAAGACAGGTTTGTCCCGTTGGTGCCGAGTGATTCCAGCAACGTGCTGGCTTGGTTCAAATCTGTCTCTACCTGAGTGTAAACAGCACCTACTGTTGCCAAAGTTGGCGTTACGATCTGATTTACTTCTTCTATTGGTTCAGTCAATAGCGGAATGCTGGGAGAGTTCACGGTTTCTGTTTCGTATTCTGCCCCCCAAAACCGCACCATTTCAAAATATAGAATACCACGCATGGCCAGTGCTTCCCCATAGACTCGATCCTTTTCTGTGGTTACATTGTCAATGTTCTTGATGATGTTGTTCAAAAGGTTGATCACCTCATAAGCTCTTCTCCAGTTCGACTCTATCCTTACATTGGTCGCCACCACATTGTTGTCCACAAAATCTGAATAAAGAGGGGCTCTGGACCGATCCCAAACGAGTTCTGAACCATTTTGAGCTACGAAAAGTGCGGGGATGAGCATGAAGTCTCCGCCAAACAATTCGCCACCATCTATTCCATCATAGATTCCTCCGAAACTGTAGTATGCACCATTCAATGCTGCTTTTATATTCGCTTCGCTTTTATACACGTCTCCACTGATATTACCGTCAGCGTTGGCATTCAGGAGATCGTCACATGAAGCCAGGCCGCAGGTAAGAATAAGGCCAAGGATCGTTGCTTTATTAGTTAGAGCTTTCATTGCGGTATTAATTCTAGATAAATGCTTTTTCATGATTACAGCCCAATTTTAATTCCAGCGATAAACATTCTCGGCTGTGGGGCGGTGAAGTTGTCAATACCCCGGCTGATATTCTGCCCCACCACTCCATCGAGCGGATCGACATAGTTGACATCCGGATCATACCCGATGTAATCTGTAAAAGTGAGCAGGTTCGAGCCTCCCACGTATATATCCATAAAATCTATTCCCCAATCCTGAACGATTGTCTGAGGCATGTGAAAAGTGAAGGTCACATTTTTTAGCCTGATGTAGCTGCCATCCTCAATCCAGCGTGTGGATGGGTTCGTGTTTTCTTCAGCTGAGTTAAACTGAGGATAAGCTGCGTCAGTATCTGCTGCCGAATACCACCTGTCAGCTTGCGACGATAGCTGGTTCAAAATGAGGTATCCACTGTTGGCCATGTACTCGCCAGTGGCGTAGTACAGATCAACATCCCCAACGAACTGGAACATGAAGGATAAGTCCATATTCTTGTATGAAAGTGTGTTGGTCAGCCCACCATAGTAGCCCGGGTTTGGATTTCCAGCCACGGTGCGTTGAGCCCTTTCCCATTCGTCTGTCAGGTATCTATCTCCAAACTCCGGCAGCTTGAAGGCGTACACATCGTCAATTTCGTCTTGTGTTGGTTCCCTGTTTAAGAAATAAAGCGGAATCCCTCTTTCCAAACCTATGTCGGTAAGTGTAGCATTTTCCATTGTATAAACTCCCGCATACTCTCTCAGGTAAAAACTCCCGGCAGCTTCACCTTCCAGAAACGCACTAGAGCCAACTATCAGGTCGAGCCCAACCAGGTCTGTGATCTTGTTTTCATTCAGAGAGATGTTGAAATCCGTGCTCCACGAAAAGTCTTTGGTCCGGACGTTATCAGAACTTAGGTTGATTTCAATACCGCTGTTTTCCATGGCTCCTACATTTTTCAGAATACTGTTGAAACCACTCGTCTGGCTTACAGGCACTGGAAAAAGCAGGTCGGTAGTTTTCTTCTGATAGTAATCCACCGAACCGGTGATGCGATCCATGATACCAAATTCAATGCCCGCTCCAATTTGAGTTGTACTCTCCCATTTCAGTTTGGGGTTGGCCAGGTTGGCCAGGCGAATGGCCTCACCGTTTCCATAAGTTGCCCGGAAGTAATTGCTTCTGTACAAAAAGTCGTCAATAGGCGTGTTTCCGATGATACCGTAGCTACCCTTCAACTTGAGGTAGCTGATCGCTGGGATCGCCGACATGAAACCTTCCTCGCTCAGCACCCAGCCGGCAGAAACCGCCGGGAATACTCCATATCGGTTGTCTGTTCCAAATTTGGAAGACCCGTCCAGTCTGCCACTTACTTGCAGGATGTACTTGTCTTTAAAGCTGTAGTTCAGCCGGGCAAATGAAGATACCAATACATTGATGCCCGAAGGAATATCCACCACTCTCAATGAAGGGTCGCTTTCAGCAAGATCCTCCAGCGTGGAAATGCTATTCACATCAGCCTGCCGGAATGTGGATTCCGTGGTTGATTCCTGGTAAGAAGCACCCAGAACCACACTTAATTTGTTTTCTGAATTGATCTCAGGGCTGTAGGTCAGCCACCCATTTACCGTATAATTTTTTAGGTCTGTTTCGCTGAGTTGGGAGTTTCCATTGGTTCCGCCCTCTTGTGTTTGCGGCCCTTGTCTCAGCTCCGATCGCAAGCTGCTAAAGTCAATGCCACCATTCACATCAAACTTCAATGTACTGGTGATGTCGTAAGCCAGTCCCAAACTGGCGATCACACTGTTGTTGTAGCCCAGATTATCCGCAAAATTGATTTCCGTAAGTGGGTTATAAAGATCACTGAAAACATTCAGAGCATAATTGTTGGCCGCACTGTATGTATCCGACGGAGGCAAAGCGATAGCCTGCAGGGGAGAGCCCAGATCCTGATCTTCTTTCAGCCTGTAATCTTTGGTGTAGATATAGTTGACGTTGGCATTTGCCGAAAGTTTAGATGTAATCTTGCTGTCAAGTGAAAGCGATCCGTTCAGCCTGTCAAATTGATTACCAATGAGGATGCCTTCCTGAGTATTATAACCTACAGATGCGAAATAGCCAAGCTGCTCTGTACCACCTTGTAGACCCACATTGGCTCTATGTGAAATCCCGTTTTGGAAAATCTCTTTTTGCCAATCTGTGTTTTTGTCGAGGCTGGAGAAAAAGGCCGGAACCGTCACTGTATTTCCACCAATAGAGATGCTACTCACGTTGTTGGCTTCCCACTGTTCCAATTCTTCCTGTGTGTAATCTCCTTTATACCCGAAAGGCTGAAGGAGGTTTTCCAGCACCAGTTGATTGTACTGAGCCGGAGACATCAGGTCCAGATATTTAGGTGTCTGGCTTACGCCAAATTGATAATCGGCATTAATTTTCATTTTGCCAGAAGACCCTGACTTGGTCGTGATGATAATCACACCATTGGCTGCACGAGAGCCGTAAATGGCAGCAGCGGAGGCATCTTTCAGTACTTCAATTGAGGCAATGTTGCTCGGGTTGATGTTTGACTGATTGCTGGAAACCAGCGGCACCCCGTCCACCACATACAGTGGCTGGTTGGAGTTGGATAGGGTAGAGCCACCCCGAACCCTTACAGTAGTATTTCCTCCCAGCTTACCACTAGAGTTCTGTACGAACATACCGGATGCCTTGCCTTGATTGGCTTGTTCCAGGTTGATAAGCGGGCTGGCGCTGATATCTCCACCACCTATTTGAGCGATGCTACCGGTAACCTCGTTTTTAGACTGTGTTCCGTACCCAACCGAAAGGTCACCGTCTGATGATACTACCGGTAAACTCAAGCTGATTTTGCTTTGCCCCGCTACGAAAACCTTTTCAGTTCTGAATCCATCTAGTGAGAAAATCAGCGTTTCGTAACCATCTACAATGGCTATGGTGTAGGAGCCGGAGGCATCTGTGATTGTCGTCGTTCCGGTTTCGGAGACTTTCACTGACACCCCGGCAAGCGGGCTTCCGTCAGTGTTTGTTATTGTTCCCTTTACGGTGGAGTCCTGTGCATACACACTGTGCAGTAGCACAAGTGAGGTGAGGAGGCAGGCGGTAAATAGCTTCATGAAATTTTCAATTTGGGTTAAAAATAACCAGAACCAAGTTTCAATTTAAAGTAAAAGTGAAAAAGTGTGTGAGGTTTCGCATAGAGACGGGGTAAATCATAGTTGGATAATCAACTCCCAGCGAAAGGCCCACCTCCATTTCAGGGTGTAGTTCTTGATGTTGCTGGCCGTCATAAGTTTGATTATTTCTTCTTTTTTGAACCCGCGTGCCACCGAGATGGCTGCATCATTTCTTACCATATAGGATTTCGAAAAGAGGTGGGTGATGATTTTGATAGAATAGTATGCAAGCCAGTGCCTGTGCAGGTCGTTGAAGATGATGGCCGTACGAGTTTGATCTTTGAGGTGTTTGAAAATCTGAATGAGCTGTGCTTCGGTAAAGTGATGAAGAAACAGGCAGCAGTGAACTACATCAAACTGGCTTTTGCGAAAGTCATCGCTGAAAATATTCTGAGCCTTGAAATCTATGTTTCCCCATTCGGCCGTGTGGTTACGAGCATACTCGGCAATATGTGGATTTGCATCTATGCCGGTGAAGTGAATGGCCTTTTTTTCGTTTTTGGCAATTTTCGCCATGCCTATCAGGAGATCTCCCCCTCCACAGCCCAGGTCAGCCAGAGTCTTGATTTGATATTTATTAATCAGCTTTTTGAATGCGGAAAGACTGATATTGTTTCCTCCAAGTCGTCTGTTGATAATGTCCAACTCGAGGAGTGTTTGCCCAATAACGTCACCACCCATTTCCAGGTCGTCCATGATCTCCAACTCGCTGGATCGCTGCTCAAACATCAGCTTGTGCAGACTTTAAGCAGCATGCTTTCGAGAGTCAGACCAGGGCCAAAGGCAAAGCTTAGGATGTTTTTGCCTTTATCTCCGGCAGTTAGCTGATCCATGATTTTTTTGATCACAAAAACCACAGTTGGTGAGGACATGTTACCGTAGTTTTTCAATACTTCGTAAGCGGGCAAATTGTCCATTTTGCTGAGACCCAGTTCCTCTTCTATTACTTCTAATATTCGCTTGCCTCCAGGGTGAATGGCGTACAGGTCGATTTGGTCTTTGCGCAGGTCGATCTGGTTGAGCAACCTGTCAGTCAATTTTTTTATGCCGCTGCGGATGTGTTCAGGAACTTGTGGGGAGAGTTTCATGAGAAATCCCAGATTGCCTATTTTCCAGGACATCTCGTCGCGAGCCCCTAGATCCAGGTCACTATAATATGAAGTAAGCTGCAATGAGAGGTTTTTGGGTTTTTGACCCACGACCAAAACGGCCGCAGCACCATCAGCAAAGAGCGCACTTGAAAGCAAGTTGTCCTCGTCATTTGTGTTTTGAAAATGAATGCTGCACAGTTCCACACATACCACCAGAACTTTAGCCTTTGGCTGGCTTTCTGTAATCTGAGAAGCTATTTTCAGTCCGTTGAAGGCAGCATAACAGCCCATAAAATTGATAGAAGCACGGACTACATCCGTCCTCAGGCCTAGCTTTTGTATCAGGTCAATGTCCAGGCCGGGAGCATACATGCCTGTGCAGCTTACGGTCACCAGATGTGTGATAGAGGACGCTGGTTCTCCCCCTTTTTCCAAGCTGTCATTTACGGCTAGTGTTGCCAGCTCGGGAGCTGCCACTTCGTACAGCTGCATCCTTTTGTTCACATCCGGAAAGGGTTCGAGTTTTTCATTTTCCGGATAGAAGCTAAAGGCCTCTGGGGTCTGAGCATAATCTGCTATTACTGAGTATCTGTGTTTGATGCCACTTGCTCTATAGAGTACTTTCAGCTTTTGTTTTTCATGATCGCCTATGGGCAAGTGTCGCTCCATAAATGCGCCTATCGTATCCTGACTGATGCGATTTTTGGGAACTGCTACTCCTATGGAAGAAATATATGATGGCATAAGTGAGCTTTGGTAATATTACTTAACTTTTGCGAGGAGGATCATACCGCTAATGAAAAAATCAACGCTACTTCATCTCCGTTTTCCGTTTTCGTTTTTCCTGCTTCCGGTATTTCTTTTTGGCTGTGCCATACAGAAAGAAATCGTCTGGTGGCAGGCAGGGTTAACCTTTGTGATCCTTCATTTTTTGGTTTATCCTGCTAGCAATGGTTACAACAGTTACTACGATAAAGATGAAAAAAGTATCGGAGGCTTAAAATCTCCGCCACAGGTTTCTAAGGAGCTGTACTGGACGGCTTTGATCATGGATGGCTTGGCGTTGGCTTTAGGGTTTTTAATTTCGGAGCTTTTTGTGCTGATGGTTTTCATCTACGGTCTCGTGTCGAAGGCATATAGCCATCCTTCGGTCAGGTTGAAGAAAATGCCAATCACGGGCTGGCTTGCGGCCGGGATTTTTCAGGGCTATTTCACTTTGCTCATCTCAGTAGTCGGGGTTGGTGGCGTTGGGTTGCAGGGGTTGCTTGACGCAAAACTACAGTTTGCCGCTGTGCTCACTACAATCATGCTCTTTGGTTCCTATCCCATGACTCAGATTTATCAGCACGAAGAAGACTCCAAACGAGGTGACAAAACCTTGAGCTTGAAACTGGGTATTCCAGGGACTTTCCATTTTACGGCAGCCTTTTTCAGTTTTTCCACATTACTTTTTGTGTTGTTCTTTTTGAGATATTACGATGTGCTGACCGCCGGTGTGTTTGTTGCAGGTCTTTCCCCTGTGTTGGCTTTTTTCGGGAATTGGTATCTAAAGGCCAGAAAAAACCCGGAGCACGTGAATTTTGAGAATACCATGCGGTTGAACTGGATTTCCTCTATTTGTCTTAATGCATTTTTCCTTTGGCTTTTCTTTAGCTGAAAGGTTGTCCGTGGGTTTTGCTAATCAAAAACCGGGAAACAGGCTTGATCGCTTTACCTAAAAACACTCCTATTGCAGAACCCGATCCAGTTCCGAAGAGGTTTTGAATTTTCCTTCCGGACCATAATCGCGTGGCGAACTGCGAACGCCAGGCTACAGCGTACTTTTCTTCCAGGGTATCTCTGTCAAACTTCTGACTTTGCATAGACTCGATAATCAGCTCACTTAAGGTTTTGGCAGAGTGCATAGCCATAGCCATGCCATTGCCGCAAAGTGGAGTAATCATGCCTGCGGCATCACCACACATCAGGATGTGATTGTGCACAGGTTCTTGTTTGTCAAAGTTAATCTCATTGATGACCAGAGGTTTTTCAAAAAGGAACTCGGCCTGATCCAAAACAGATTTTAGCCGGGGATTTTTACAAAGGACTTCTTTTTCGAATTTATCGACATTTCCATGTTGTTTGAATACATCACGATGAGCCATATAGCACAGGTTGAAGCGCTCATTTTCTATCATACTTACTCCGCAGTAACCGCCGTGAAAATTGTGGAGGGAGATGCGATTATGAGGCAGTTCCGCTTTGATATGATGCTTGACAGCCACATAAGGAGATTTTTTGACGATGAAGGATCGTTCTAGTGATTTGTCTAGTTTGGATCGCTTGCCATGTGCGCCTATCACGATTTTGGATTGTAGAGTTTCACCAGACTTCAAAACCACGGAGAAGCACTCTTCCTTAAATTGGATGGAGTCGGCGGTGGTATTTTCCATCAGGGTGACGTGAGCATCCTTTGCTTTTTGGCTCAGCCAATAATCCAAATGGTATCTACTGATTCCAAACCCACCAAGATCAAGTTTTTCGCGAAAGCTGTTACCGTTGGTAGCGCTCAGCTCTAGTTCATCAATAGCCGTAGGATCAAACTCTGAGGGGAAAAGGTCATGTTTTTCCAGAAAGGGGATTGCTTCGTTGGAGATGTATTCGCCGCACACCCGGTGAAATGGGTATCGATTTTTTTCGATGAGGGTCACGGACAATCCCGACCTGCTAAGCAAAATACTGCTAACCAGACCAGCCAGTCCTCCGCCTACTACAATCACATCGACCATGAGGTCAAAGTAAGTAGATTTAGACCAACCTTTTTAGCTTGAATCTCTTTTTGATCTTTCGGTCTCCCCTCAAAATGACTACTTTCACCTTGAGTCCGTGCTTGCGGCGGAGCAAAGCGTTGATCTCTGAGATGGTTGCGGAGTTAAGGTTCATTCCGTTGATTTTGAGCACCTGATCACCTACCCGGATTCCTGCATGGTGAGCTGGAGACTTTTTGAGTACCTCTATCACCACCAGTGAGTCAAGTTGTGATCCTTCGGTAATCAGGGTCATGCCGCTCATGTTGTATTCAAACGGATCGGAGTAGCTGCGACCCTTTCGGATATATAATTTCTCGTTTGGATAGTCGAAAACGACATTGAGGCGTGACAAGATATCCCCTCCAATAGTGCCATGACGCGACCCTCGCTTTATAGCCTTGATGTATGCGCCTTCTTCAGGGATGGAAATGATGACGTCATCAAATTTCAGGTTTCCTATGGCACACTTATCAATTCTTCCAATGTAGCCTGGGATTTCCCCGGCCAGACCCCTGCCCAGTCTGGTGGCAACTAATTTATCGGGCATTACGATATGATCCATGGTGCTAACATCTAATAGAGCGGCATGACTGGCTCCAGTATCCACCATCAGTTTGAGTGTGTCGGCCTGATCTTTTTGATGAAAAGCCGACAATACATATGGCTTTGTACCTTCAATCTGCAATGGCAAAGCTTCCATAAACCGCCTGGGCTTGTAGGAACTGGGCCTTTGCAGAGTCATGATGCCATCGTCATAATCTATGGAAATGACGAACCGGCTGAAGAGGTCATAACCGATGATGCCATATACTTCCTCACCAAGGTTTTTGTGGAGTTCCAGGTAGTCTCTTTCAAGTACCAATAAGTTTAATCCGTTTCCGGAAATGCCCCCGGGCAAGGAAATATTTACATTGGAAGCAACAAAGGCTTTTACTGAGTCTATAATTCCTGGGCCATGTATGTTTATTTCCCTCACGAAATCAAATCCCAACATTTCAGCAAATAGCTTTTCTGTTAAAATGATCGATTCCGCCCCTGTGTCAATGATAAACTTGAGGGTAAGTACGTCATTTATCTGAACAGGTATCACTATCAGGTTGCTAAACTTCTCGAAAGGGACTTCTACCCTGTCAACCCCTTTGGGCATCAGGAAACCAATTTCCGTCTGAGCTACCAGCTGACCGGGCTTCAGTATCATCAGGCTCATAATGATTGGCAGGATCAAGAGGTGAAATTTGGCCTTGTGTTTTTTGCTCATATTGAATCAAACAATATTAATCCTCGAATCCCTATCTGAGGAGTTTGATATAAGATAGCAATAGTGTTTGGAAGGCCGCACGCTCCAACGAAATAATCATATATAATATATATTTAGTACAAAACTATTGTTTATGCCGCTCAATATTTTTATATTTATTATCCGACATTTCTAAAATCTGCCGCCATGAAACACTTCTTACTCACCATGCTGCTTGTTGCAGCTGTTCAAATCTCATTCAGCCAAAATATTTTAATTGCTGACAATAACGCCGGAGCACCTACAGGGTCTCACGTGTATTCCACCCTTCAGGATGCCATAGATGCTTCTACATCTGGTGACATCATTCATGTAATACCTAGCCCCACCTCTTATGGATCCGTAACTATCAGTGCAGCTAAAGCAGGAATCTCCATTTTTGGAATTGGCATTAAGCCGGATAAGGATGGACCAGCGGTGAGTGTGCTTAGCGATATTTTGATATACGCAAGTGATGTAAGAATCTCCGGGTTGACAGTTACCAACGTTATTGACATAGGAACAACCAATAATACTCTGAGTAATGTAGTTATCGAAAACACAAACGTCTACCGTATTGACTCTTCTGTCTTCGCTTCCTTTTTTGGATCAAATATTCTAATAAGAAATTGCTACGTTGGTCTCACCACTTATTCCGGTGCTGTCATTAATTTGAGCAACAGAATTAGCAATTGCGTCATTACCAATTGTATTATTGGTGGATATACCAGCACGACGGGATATGGCTCTGTTACGGCTTATAATGGGACAATTATCAAAAACAATATCTTTTTTGGAAATGGTGATGCCTCAAGGAATGCCTTCTATAGTATTGAAAACTGTACTGTGTCTAATAATATCTTTTTTGGCCGGCAACCAAGGCATTATAGCACAATGAAGAATGTAACATTTAACAACAATGTATCAGTGGGGCCGGAGGATAATAGTTTGCCACCGATAACTACAGACGGTGTTACTGGAAACAACAACTTTACAGACTTGGTGGATCCTACGTTGGTTTTTGATAACCCTGACATTGTAATAAGCAACAGTTGGGATCTGAATTGGGAGCCCTTACTTTCCGCTACGAATGCACCAGAACTGTTTGACTCAGGCACAGATGGAACCAATATTGGGCCAACTGGAAGTACTATTCCGTGGGACCCCACGGGTGTTCCCCTACCACTCATCCAGTCCGTGATTTCCAGTGAGGTTATCAAGCAGGGCGACAACATGGATGTGACCATCAAGGCACGAGGAAACTAGTGACATGACCAGCAACCGTAAAATATTTATTACGGTATGTCTGCTCTGTTTTGCCATTGTGGGTCGTGCTCAATTCAGCACATGGATTGTAGACAACAACTTACAGGCGCCAACAGGCAGTCATATTTTTAGCGACCTTCCCGCAGCTATAGCTGCGGCTAGTGCCGGTGACTATATTTATGTTAAAGGGAGCAATACAGAATACGCATCACCGGTTACCATCGACAAAGAACTTAACATCATTGGTGAGACTTATGACGGATTGGCTTCTTCTACAGGAGACATTACGTTGCAGGCTGGTGCGGATGGCACTCGAATTCGCGGGTTGAGAATAAATGGGACAGTTTTTGTAGGCCCTACATCGCTAACCGCATCAATGTCGGATATCGTTGTTTCGCACAATTTTATCGAGAGGGTTGAGTGGAACCCCAACGAGCCAGGTGCCAACCTGAGCAATTTCATCTTAGAGCACAACATAATCGGTAGTGATATTGGTACAGGAAATTTCACGGCCATATACATCAAGAATCAAATATCCGGTTTTGTCAGCATTAGTCAGAACGTAATCTTCGGAAGTAGCAATGGGGCGATTCGTGGGGCAGTGACCACCCATGGTTCGGACATTACAAATAACCTTTTTCTTGGGGATGGTTCTCAACGGGCGTTCGATAATGTCACCAATAACAATATAAACTTCAATATCTTTTTCGGCCGATCCCCTGAAACCTATCTTTCCGGCTCTAATAATGGCTTTGCAAATAACATCGCTTTTCAGAGTACGGATGACGATTTTACCAAAACCTACGGAACCCATGGGGTCAATAATGATGGAAATATCACAGGAGATCCTGGCCTGGCTAATATCGCCCTTTCTAATATCTGGGATTTTGAAACATTCAACCTTTCATATAGCAATGGGTCTACGGCTGAGTCCAATGCAATGGGTCCGGATTCTGCAGCCTTTTCCCAAAACGGCAGATGGTTGCCTACCATAAAGTCAATTTCAGGACAGACATTAGTCCCCGAGGGTTCCGGACTATTTCTAAATGTTGAGGCCTTTATTGATGCTGGGATTCATGATGTTCCTTCGCTAACCAACTTTGAATACTTTATCTATGAAACCGATCAGGGGTTTGGTGCAAACCTCATCTCAAGCACAACCGGGGAAACGGAAATTTTTTCGGGTCAGGTTTATTTTGAAACAGACCTGTTTTCACCCGGCCAATATACCATCTACCTCAGGGTGGCCGATGAAAACCGCTGGGGCCATTACAAAACATTCCCTATTGTAATTGTGGATAATGCCCAGCTCGCCTCTGACATTGACGGTTTTGAGTACTTCTTTGACACAGATCCGGGCGTAGGCCTTGGCACAGCCATATCTGCTACAAGAGCAGCAAATATTGATATTACTGAAACCGTAGCTTCGGCAGGTTTGGGTACAGGGTTTCACAACTTCCACATTAGACCGATCGATCAGCACGGCAGGTGGGGATTGCCAGAAACCCATATGGTTTTTGTTGACAATTCAGTGTCGGGCGGTTCTGCAGTCGTACAGGCACTGGAATATTTCTTCGATGACGACCCAGGTTTTGGCCTTGCCAATCCGCTTACCGTATCTACACCTCTCAATGAGGTTGATATAGTATCCGCCATTTCTACTTCCAGCCCTTTGCTTTTGGCAACAGGGTTTCATAACCTGATTATCAGAGCTCAGGACGATGGAGGAAACTGGGGGATCAACTTAAGTAAGCTGGTTTATATAGACCCTTCGGGTGCTACGGATGTGGCCAACATACAGGCGGCAGAGTATTATTTAGATACAGACCCAGGCTATGGGCTGGCCAATGCGTTTACAATCCCAACACCGGAAGACACTATTGAAATAGTGGATCTGATACCAACAGGGTCCGTTTCTCTTGGATTTCATAATCTGTTTATGCGGGTACAAGACGATGGTGGCAGGTGGAGTTTGCCTGTATCGCAGCTGGTTTTTGTCAATGCCACGGGAGCAGCAGTTGTGGATGAAATAGTGAGCTTCGAGTACTTTTTTGATGATGACCCGGGTTATGGAAATGGAACTGATTTAGTTCCTCCGGCGCAGGGTGCTGCAGTTGATTTTACAGAACCTGTCAATGCCACTGGCTTATCTACGGGCTTTCATTATTTGTTTATCCGGGCATTTGACGAAGGAGGCACATGGGGTGTGCCGATTTCAAAGTTGGTTTATGTAGATCCTGCAGCGGCGGGCTCTGTCATCCCGGTGCAGACTGCTGAATACTTTTTTGATGACGACCCTGGATATGGCGCGGCAGATCAGGTGGATTTGACGGCCGCAGCAGATATAGACGAGCTGATTGTGGCTACAGCCAATTCCCTCTCGGTAGGTTTTCACAATTTTTACCTGCGAATACAGGATGCGTCCGGTCGTTGGAGTTTGCCCGTAACGAGAGCAGTTTATGTTGACTTGTCAGGAAATGTTTTCTCCAATATTACTGAGTTGGAATATTTCTTTGATACGGATCCCGGTTTTGATCAGGGTACCGCTATACCTATATCTCCATCTGAATCGGAACCCATACGTGAGGTTGTTGTCGGGGCTTCTGCTCTGGGGCCGGGGAGTCACATATTGGGCATACGGGCCAAAAATGAGGATAATGTTTGGGGATTGACCGAGTATGAGCCGTTCATTGCGTTCCCCCCTTCTCGTGAGCTGGATTCCGTCTCGCTCATCGTATTCTACAACAAAACGGATGGTGCTAACTGGACTCAAAGCACAAATTGGTTAACCGGACGTCTCGATACCTGGTATGGCGTTACTCTGGCCAACAACAGAGTGGACTCAATAAAACTGCAGGGTAACAACATCAGCGGTGTGATTCCGCCGCAGCTGGGCTATGTAGATGAGGCCACCTACCTGTCTCTCGCCGAAAACATCCTCAAGGATACAGTACCCTCTACTTTTGAAGACTTCAACCAACTAGTCACGCTGAAGCTCCACGCCAACGCACTTAATGAGATTACAGACATTTCGACTATCTCTACACTCGAAGCACTGACACTGGATTCAAACTATTTTGATTTTGGAGACCTGGAGGCACTGATTTCCATTTCTAATATTTCATACCAAAACCAAAAGGTATTTGGTGATTTTCCGGTTGATTCTACTGTGTCTGTAGGCCAGGATGTGGTCATAGATAAGCGGATAGAAGGGACAAATAATGACTATCAGTGGTATCTCAACGATGACCCCATAGATTTTGGGGACTTGATTGACCATCAAATATTGGGTTTTCAATCCAGCGATACAGGTACATACGTCTTGAGGGTGAACAACTCCGTGGTATCAGATCTCGAACTGGAAACGGCTCCTTACCATTTGAGAATTTCGGATTTTGAGGAGGACTCACTGGCGATGGTTTCACTATTCAATGCTTTAAGCGGAACTAGCTGGACCAATTCTGACAATTGGCTTACAGGAAACCTTGCCTCATGGAATGGCCTTATGGTAGAAAGCGATAGAGTTGTAGATCTGAGCCTGCCCGGGAATAATCTGGACGGAAAACTTCCGGCAGATTTGGCATATGCTGACTCCTTGATCAACGTCAACCTTTCGGATAATGCCATTGTCGATACCATACCCAATAGTTTGCAAAAACTCAATGTTTTAGAGAGTCTGAACGTATCTGACAATCGGATTAAGTCAATTCCCGCATTGAATAACCTTACGTCTCTGGCGGTTCTGGATGTATCCAACAACAATTTACAGTTTGGTGATTTGGAGCAAAACCTGGGCGTACCTGATTTCATATACCTGGGTCAGGACAGTGTGGGACTTGCTGCCGATACAGTTATTGATATCAGTTCCAATTTGGCTATTAATCATAGCGTATCGGGAGCAAACAACACTTATCAGTGGCTATTGAACGGATCGGAGCTGTCCGGAGAAACGGCGGATGAAGTGCTCATCAATGACATAGCATTTGCGGATGAAGGCAAATATGTCCTTCAGGTTCGGAACAATTTGGTTTCTGATCTGACGCTTTACACCAAAGCATTTGATCTGAAGGTGAGCAGTCTGGAACGTGATGCGACTGCTTTGCTTGCTTTGTATGATGCCACAGGGGGTGACGACTGGTCAACGACAGTGAATTGGAAATCGACAGATATCACCACTCCGTGGGATGGAGTGCAGCTAACCGAAAGCAGGGTTACCGCCATTGACCTATCTGGGTTTGGCCTAAAGGACACAATACCCAACAAAATCCGTGAAATCACAAGTTTGGTTTCGGCTGATTTAGCCAACAATGATATCGCGGCTTTGCCAAACATGTCAGGAATGCCTGCTTTGAGTGAGTTGAATCTTGATAGTAATCGGTTTACTTTCAAATACCTCATACCGAATAGGAACGTAAATGGAATTTCATATGCCAATCAAAAAAGGTTTGGGGCTGTATTTGACACAGTCTTAGATGCCGGAGAAGATGCGCTCATCGACTATTTTGAAAATGTTGAGTTTGGATCTGGCTCTGTATACCAATGGCAGTTTGGAGAGTTGATACCGGGCAAAAGGTCTAATGACAATGTATCTCCCCTCAATGGTGCCAACGACAAATCATTGCTCATTGAAAATGTTGACATCAACAGTCAGGGGACTTATGCCCTGACGGTCACAAACCCTTTGATTGATGGTTTGACGCTGAGAAGTGAAAACCAAAACGTGCTAGCTCAAACTGACTTTCTGGGAACGGTAAGGCTTAATGGAAACCCAGTAACGGATGCAGAGGTTGTGGTTTGGAGAAAAACCCCTTCGGGTCCATTTGTAAAAGAGGACAGCACCACGGTCAATGATTCGGGTGAATACCTGTTGGAAGATGTGATTTTGGGTACTTTCATAGTACTGGCCCGCCCAAATTTAGGCCTGAGCCAATATGAATATACCATTCAGACTTATTACATCAGCTCGGAGACTTACAGCCAGGCGGATGAACTGCTCCTTGACGGGGTTACTCCCGGGGTGGACATCAACCTGATCGACTATACTCCGCCACCAGTACCGGGTACGGCCACCATAGGAGGAGAAGTGATTTCTGATTTTGCCGATGATGAAGGCGATGGATCCAGCAGGGTAGATGGAAGACGAAGAGTGAAGAAAGCCGGTTGTGCTATGCGCAGGTTCAAAGCACAGGGAAGACCGGATCAGGACGAGTTGGAGGATGAAATATCTTATTACCTCGAAACTGATGATGAAGGGTATTTCAACTTTGAGCAAGTAGCCGATGGTAAATACCTGTTGACAATTGAGTTTCCGGGGATTCCGCTGGCGGAAGATGCGGAGGTCGTTTTTGAAATAGGCGGGGATCGTGAGAATCAGCTTTTTGATGTAAATGTATTGATAACGGAAGCTGGGATAGAGGTGACTCAGGAAGAGATCCTCTATAACCTGAAGCCATATATCAAAGATGTGATGCTATACCCGAATCCAACGGAGGGCATGCTTTCTATGGATTATCTGGTGTATAGAAACATTGACGATATGCGGATACAAATTGTGTCTGGACAGGGAGTAATCTTAGTAGATCAAGCAGTGGATCACCGGCAAGGACGCCATCATGCGGAGGTGGATTTGACCAACTTCGAATCGGGTATATACTACCTGATATTCACAGATGAAGCCGGATCATTTGCACACCCAGTCAAGGTTAGCAGAAAATAGTTGTTTAATCAAACAGATTCGTAATATCGTCTTTTGACAAGCTTTTGATAAAGCTTTCTTCTACCGTGATCAGTTCTTTGGCCAATTTCAACTTTGACTGCTGAAGTTTTAGAATTTTCTCTTCCACAGTATCTCTCCCTATAAACTTGTACGTGAAGACCGTATTTTTTTGTCCGATCCTATGTGCCCTATCTACAGCCTGTGCCTCGGCTGCCGGGTTCCACCATGGATCCAGCAAAAACACATAATCAGCTTCAGTGAGGTTGAGACCAAGACCTCCCGCTTTTAGAGAAATGAGGAATACCCTGATATGATCGTTTTCCTGAAATTTTTCCACCTGAGCCTGGCGGTCTTTTACTGAGCCATCGAGATAGGCATAGTTTATATCCTCGCCCTGGAGGTGGTTTTCCAGGATTTTTAGATGCTTGACAAACTGACTGAAGATCAAAATCTTATGATTTTTTCCAAGAGCATTTGAAAGCATATAGGTGATGTCTTCAAACTTTCCTGAGTCGCCTTCATAGTTTTCGTCCACCATTACCGGGTGGTTGGCTATTTGTCTGAGTCGTGTCAGCCCCTGTAGCAGAAGCATTTGTGATTTTTGTATGCCTTCCGTGTCAATCAGATCCAGGAGTTGGTTGCGGTAGTTGTTTTTCTCCTTGTCGTAATATTCTCGCTGTTGTGGCGAGAGCGCACAGTATTTGACGTTTTCTATTTTCTCAGGTAGATCTTTTGCAACCTGAGATTTTTCCCGTCTCAGTATGAATGGTTTGATAAGGGCATTCAGCTTGGCTGTACGGTCCACATCCTTTTTCTTCTCTATCGGGATCAAATATTTTTGTTTGAAATACTTCTGAGTGCCGAGAAGACCCGGATTGGCAAAGGACATTTGCGACCACAGATCCATGGTGCTGTTTTCTATTGGCGTACCTGTCAAGATCAGCTTGCGCCGTGATTTTAGGGTTCTGACTGCCTTGGATATGATCGAATCAGGGTTTTTGATGGCCTGAGACTCATCCAAAATGATATAGTTGAAATAGAACTGACTCAGCATTTCAGCATCTATTCGTGTGATGCCGTAGCTCGTTAGCACCACGTCGTATTTGCCAAATTTGCTCGTATCTTTTTCTCTTGTGGTGCCGGTGTAGTTGAGCACCTTGAGTTTAGGAGTAAATTTTTTGGCCTCCATCTCCCAGTTGTAAATCAAAGAAGTAGGCATGATTAGCAGGCTGGCAGTACCGGGATTTTCTTCTTTTTCCTTTTGAAGCAGAGTGAGCGTTTGTACGGTTTTACCCAGACCCATATCGTCTGCAAGGCAGCCCCCAAACCCATATTGGTTGAGAAACTCCAGCCAGTTGAAACCTGCCTTTTGATATGGCCTTAAGTTTCCTTTGAAGGCTTGAGGCTGTTCCTGATCCTCTATTTCGGAGAAGTCCAAAAGCTTCTCTAGCTTTTTGGTCATGGCCACTTTCGCGTGATTGCCGTCTTGCAAGTCTTTGACCAGCGAAAGGTGTATTTTGTCAAGCTTGAGGTCGCTATCATTCTCTGACGAGAATGCAAAAAGGTCGCTGTATTCAGAAACCCAGCTGTCAGGGATAATTGCAAACTCGCCATTTGGCAGCTTAAACTCCCGCTGATCTTTCAGTATATATTTTCGGATTGTGGTAAAGGGAATTTCAAATTCCCCGAAGCGGATTACCGCCTTGATGTCAAACCAGTCGATATTTTCTGAAATCTCAACGTTGATGTGAGTTTCTCCAAGAAAATATTTTTTGGTTTTGTCTCGCTGACGCACCTCTACGCCTAGTTCTTTCAAGGTTCCCAGATTGGTATTGAGCCATGAGATGGCAGTATTTTTTTCCAATGTAGAGCGAGAACTTTTGAGCTGGAGTCCCTTTTTTGTCAGGTTATCAATGATGTTTTTTTCCTGATCCGAATCTCTTTTTACTCTGTGAAAAATGTAATTGTCCTCCTGTTTTTCCAGTGTCACACTTACATTCTTGATCTTGTCTGCTTTGTAGGAATACGTGCCATACTGAAAGCTCAATTCAAATAAAATCTTGTCTGCTTCTGCAGTGGCGGCATTGTCTCCGTTGCTGGCAAACAAAGTGGTGGGAGCGACAGAAGCCAGCTCAGAAAATGTGAGGACTGGTGCAGGCGTGAGCTTCTCGGTTTTGATCTCAAACCCCTGAGCATACACATCGAATGAGGCAATGAGGGGCGCAACAAACTTTTGGTAGTAGCTCTCCTCTACTTTTTTAGGGATTAGAATAAATTTTTTGTTGAAAAAAGGCTTGACCTTACCACCATTCACAGGTTTTTCGAATGTGAAAAGCTTGTCTTCCACCACGATCCACGCCGGCTCTTTGCAAAGCAAATAGCTTCCATTCTGATAGAAGTGAACCTTTTCGTCATCCAGTTTTATAGTGGGGAAGTAGTGGGTGTTGTCATCGTTTCTTCGGAAGTGGAAAAGAATAGATGCTTTAGTTTCGGAAATGGTGATTTGTTTCCAGGTGGGTTCGCCATCCTTGCCCATTTCGAAAAGCATTTTGCCTTCTATGCGTGCAAGTATTTTTGCTCTTCTGCGCTCTAGAAATGCCTCTATCTCGTCCTGAAGGAGCTTGTCTCCCGCATTTTTGTCATAAGTTTTGAGGAAGAACTCTTCGGGTTTCATCTTCTTCTTTTGAAACTTGTTGACCACAGCAGTCTGCTGTATTTGATCCATCAGTTTGATCAACTCATAGTCATCTTCATCCAGGCCACTATCAAACTCCTCGGCATTGAGAGAAGAGATATTCTGATGTGAGTATGTGAGCCGTTCTTTGTCGTCTAGCTGAACGACGTAGGATTCAAACAATATACCCAGGTACTCATGATCGTACAGTGAGTAGATAATCTGAAACGGCTGATCTGGAGATACTTTCATTCGACTCGGTTAAAGGCAAGTTTCGAATCTAAATATTTTGCCACAAATAACAAGGAGTAAAATGGGATATCACTGCAATGCCTCAATGGCGGCCCTTTTGGTGGCGCTATAGGCTGGCTGTATGGTGGCCATGATGGTGATAATGATGATACACACCACGGTGAAAAACACATCCATCCATTGGACCTCTACGGGGTAAGCCTGCATGATGGTGGTGGCCGTTCCGGTGGAGATAAACCCAAAATATTGCTGAGCGAAGCACAGCGCCAGGCCAAGGATTATGCCGGTTAGTGCGCCGGTAAATGCTACTATGGCTCCTTCTGTAAGAAATATGTTGCGGATAAGGTTGTTGGTGGCACCCTGAGCCAGAAGTATGGCTATGTCTTTTCGCTTGTCCAGCACCAACATATTCAGTGCGAAAAAGATGTTGATAGAGGCTATGGCGATGATGATGGAGAAAGTCAGAAAAACGAAGAATTTTTCGATTTTCAATGTCTTGTAAAGGTCGCTGTGGATTTCGTCGCTTGATTGAACCAAAAAACCATTTCCAAGTACGGCTTGCAGTTCTTTTTTAACAGCTGAGGTTTGGACACCTTCTTTTAGCTTTATCTCCAGAGAGGATCTTTTTCCTTTGTAATCAAACAAAGCTTCTGTGAACCGAAGCGGAACAAAGACATAGTTATTGTCGAAGTAGTTTTCGATAGCAAAAACGGCTCCCGGCAGTATCTTTTGAGCTCTGAAAAGCTTGTCAGGGCTGGTGATGCCCGGGTCAATATCCTGAGGATAAAAAACCTGAATTGCATTGAAATCATTGGCGGGGTTTACCGATAAGTCATACTGGACTCCACGTCCCAGTATTGCAAAATCCGTATCCTTTTCTTTGAGTCGAAAGTCCCCGTAAACAATGTTATTATCAAGTCTTCCCTGCTCTACGAAGTTGTCGCTCACGCCTTTGAGCCGCGCCACTCTTTCGGAACTGTTGTATCCCAGCAGGGCATTGTCTTCTATAACCTCCGTGATAATCTCCACTCCTGCCACAGAGCTTACATTGTTTTCCAACTCGTCTGTATATACAAAAGACTTGCCTACCGTGGCACTGACTACCAGATTGGGGTCCACTGTGCCATAGATGGACCTAAGCAGGCCTTCCAGTCCGTTAAAAACAGAGAGCACGACGATCAGCGCCATGGTACCAGTGGCCACCACCACCATCGAAATGATGGAAATGATATTGATAAAGTTTTTCTTTTTCCTGGATAGAAAATATCTACGCGCTATGAAATAGGACAGGTTCACCTATCAATCCTCTTTGTCGTCATCGTTAGCCGATGGTATGTTGAGACCATCGATAAGTTTGTCGAGGTGTGAGGCTTTTTCTTCAGTGTCATCGTGAAAAAATGCAATCTCCGGGACTATGCGCACGCGCTTGCCTATTTTATTGCCGAGCAGCTTTCGGATTTCACTTTTGCCCTCATTCAAACGGAAAAAGACATCTTCGGCATCCTTGATGGGGAATACACTCATGAAAAGCTTTGCAAAGCTGAGGTCTGGAGATACTTCTACTCCGGTGAGTGTTACCAGGCTGTTGCCAAAAAAATGTCTGGGGTCTTTTTGAAAAATCTCTCCAAGATCTTTTTGTAACTGGCGGGCGTATTTCTGTTGTCTTTGACTCTGCATGTTGCAAATATCGTAAAGATGGAAGGTAAAAGGATAAAGTTGAAAGGTTAAAAGTTGGCTTTGGCAGGAATCTGGTATCAATGCCAGGGCATGATTGGCTATATTGGAGAAGAATTATGTTGGAAAAGGATAGGTGTAATTTTTGGCTTGGCTGTTATTGAAATATGCATTTAACTTCTATTTTGAGAGATAGTAAAGACAGTATGACGAGACCTTTTGTAGTGCTATTGCTGGTGCTGGTTTTTCCGTTGCTCTCGTGCGATGAGGACGCGGAGCAGGGTGTAGTAGGCCTGGAGTTGGTAAGTCCCACGGCTGAGGAACTGGAGTTTAAACTTTATGGGGCTGGCGGCACCTTTTCTCTGGAGCTAATATACACGGGCAAAGCCCAGATACGGGAAATCGAAATCATAAGTAAGGGCCGGGTTTACGTACCGGAAGACACCCACAACTTTGGCGACTTGCCATATACCTATGAAGTAGAGTACGCCGAAGCTTTATTCACAGAGATCACCAGAGGCGAATCCTTCATATTTTCTTTCCTTATCCCTGACGATTGGGACCCTACCACCATTCACGAAGACTATACACAAGAGCGGCGATGGCTTGAGATCGGTGTGACTACCAGCAGCGGCACAAGAGACCTTGAATATGAGATGAGTACGAGGTGGTAAGAACGCTTGCCCCGTGAGTTGCTGAGCTGTGGGCTTAGAACGACTCACTTTTTATCAACTGAGATCAATACCCCCCCCCCATTTCAATATCAATTGATATAAACCCCGATACGTTTTACGAAAATTTCATTCACGCTCTTGCAAAGAAAAAATTATGGGGGTAGCATTACGGCCTAAAATCTGTTTTAATAAATCGATCACCAACAACATCACCGCCGATGCTCGGGAACCATGTAAGACGCTCACCCCAGAAATCTCAGGAAGATTCAATCCTGATTGCATCCCATGTATGGCACCCCAGGCGGATCATAAATACCAATAAGAAAAGATAATTGCTTGATTTCGGGTAGCCTGAAGTTATGCGAAGCAGTTTCATCTGCTTAGTAAAAATGAACCACGCCTTCATCTGGGGGGATGAAAGGCGTGGCAATAACTTTAAACCAATTTAATTCTAACAAAAAACCGTTTAAGCTATGTTTAGCAAAATTAAGAAAACCGTCTTTACGACACAATTTTATGTTTTTATCCTACTTGGAGGTAGTATTTTGTTTAGTGCTTGCCAGGAACAGGATAGCACACAGCCTCAGCTGGAGGAAGTGCAGTACGAAATGTATGATGATGTTTTTGTCACCGTGGTTCTTGATCCCAATAAGGTACATGAGTTTCACTCTTTTGCTTCGTTGGAGGAGCATGACAATTACCTGTTGGCAATGGAAGAAGGCGGAGAGAAAGTGATAGTGAACAAGAAAATGTATGAAGATCTCAGCCATTATTTCGACCCCTATATTTTATCTGTTATGGATATGAATTATGAGATAGAAGTAGCTGGCGAGAGGTTCAAGGCAGACCGTGAGGCGATTTACAAAAAGGTATCAGAGAGAGGAGAATGGGAGTTGTATGTTTATTACGGGTTGACTGGCAAGGTAGATTTGCGGGAGACGGGGATGGTATTTGACAATATTGAGAAGTTGGAAACTCTTGAAGATTATAATTTCAAAAGTCCGGCAGCACATGAAGTCTATCTTGAGAAATTAGAATTCATGTCAAACCCTGAGGGCAGAGTTGCGGCGGATCCAGATCAGGATTTTTGGGTGGTTGAAGATTACCCTAACCATCAGAAAGATTTTAAATACCGAAAAATAGATGGAGGAGATACACTGTTTCATTCCAACATCAGAATTTACAGTTGGAATAAGAAGTACACCAGTTGGGGGAAAAAGGCTAAAGGAGGAACGAAAATACAGATCAGGAGATTAACTGGGGGAGATTACATGAGTGGTTTTGAAACACTGTCTCAAAATGGACCTCAGACTATAGGAGATTTTCATGAGGACGGATCTGCTGACAATAGTGTTCCATATGTTTATGTGAGGCTTTTTGCGAAAAGCTCGGGTGCGGGCTCGTCGATCGCAGATCGTCATAACTGGTGGGTGGAAAAGGACAATGCTGACCGAAATCGTAACTTGGTTATTTCCCATCATAAGGCTGAGGTAAGAGAGAATAACACAAGCGGAAATGCCCCTAGGTTTAACTGTTACCAAGAAAACGATTTATGGTCACAGTCCGACGGAGTGCTTATATTAAATTAAAAATTAATGAAAAAACTAATTAAGATGCAATGGGTAGCTGGCTTTCTGCTCCCATTGTTTTTTCTCTCTTGTAAGGAAGAGTCAAAAGGACCTTCAGGGCCATTGGAAATGGTAAATGCCAACCTTGAGACAGGAAAGTATGAAGTGGAAGTTGGAGGCATCATGGATGTCCAGTTTGTAGCTTCCAATAGAAAGAAAATTAGCTATGTAGACATAGATTTCTATAGACAATTTTCAAATAAGGATAAATCTCAAAAGATTACTTATCCTATTGATTTTCAAACGATATACAATATACCACCCGGCGATACGGTTCACTTTTATTTTAGTCTTCCTGACACCTTAATGGCAACCCCGGGTGAAATTGAGGATGGATATGTTGTTGATAGGATTAGCACCCAAACCAGGTATAAAGGAGGGGGAGATCAAAGTATTTCATTTGGTGTACTAATAAAAGAAAAAGAAGACTGAGTTGAGAAAACGCTTAAGCTACATTACTGTATTATTGGTTATTGTCTCTGGATGCAAACAGGACAAACTACTCGAAAACGAAGGTGTAAGTTTTGTCCGACTAGCTCAAGAAACTAACGAGTATCATATAGGAGATTCATTGGTCTTTACCTTTGGTTATGTTGGTTCATCCAGGCTCAAATACATTGATGTCAGCTTAACTTTTGGCAATTCGTCCGACCCCATTTTGTATGAGTCATTTTACCCGGGCACCAACAATGCTTTGGAGCAGGTCAGATGGAAACTTACACAAGACTTGGGACTACAGGTTGGGTATTATTACTACATAGAATTTCACTCAGTGAGTCAAAACCGGAATGGAACGGAACCATTTCGACAAATTAAGATCATAGAATGAGAATTGAAGGTCTGATTTTTGGATTATTTATGTTAACGCTTACGTCCTGCTCGAAGGACGACTTTAAAGATCAGATCGTGTTGATAAGCCCAACCCTTGGTGAACTACGATCAGAGGTTTATGTTCCTGGGGATTCACTCTATCTTACAATCGAATATCAGGGATTTTCGGAGATTCTTTTCCTTAAGGTAAAAGCGGAGGGCTACAATGAATTTCAGGAAGGGTATTTACAAAGAAACTCCCTGATTTCAGAGACTATATTTCCTTTTCCAAATAACACTCCGGTTTCAATGTCGTGGGTAGTACCTGATGATTGGAATGATTCGGAGGGTTTTCCTACTATTGATAAGGAGCTACAAGTTCAAGTTGTTTTACCTGACAGGGTACTGGATTACAGTTATCCATTGCTTTCAGAATGAAAATCAGAATTTTTGTTATTTTTTTAGCGCTTAGTCCAATAGTTCTTTTCGCTCAAACCCTCTCCGGCCGTATCATCCAAAATGATGCGTACAAAACACCCCTATTGGGTGCTACCGTGTTGGTCAAGGAGCTGAATAGAGGGGAAATTTCTGGTTTGTCGGGTCATTTTGAAATTCCCGGTGTGGATAAAGGTAAATATCAGGTTCAGGTAAGTTTTGTAGGTTTCAAAACTCAGGAAATTGCAATAACTATTCCACTCACTGAGCCGCTAATCATTATACTAGAAGAGGATGTAACTCAGCTAGAAGGCGTAGAGGTATCATCAACTTCTTTGAGTTCACCACAGTTGGAGCAGACAAGGCTGAGCACCATCAAGGTCAGCGATCTGCCACTGACTGACATCCCCCGACTACTGGGCGAACCAGACCTGATCCGAATGGTGCAAAACCTTCCGGGCGTCAAGACTGAGTCTGACTTTACCGGAGGTTTCAGTGTACGTGGGGGTCGCAATGATCAAAATCTCATTTTGCTTGACGGTGTGCCTGTTTATAATCCCTGGCACTTGTTTGGTTTGTTTAGTGCTTTTAATACAGAAGCCATCGAAAGGGTTGAGTTGACCAAAGGGGTTTTTCCTGCACAATATGGTAGCAGGGTTAGTAGTGTGCTGGACATAGAGCTGCAAAAAGGAGAAGAAAGACTAGGAGCAGGGTATCTCAATTTGAGCCCGATAAGCACTACTTTTTCGTACGGTCGTCCTCTCAATCAAAAAACGTCCTACTTGTTTGCCGTAAGGAGAACCTACCTGGACCCGCTTTTCTGGGCAGTAAACATAGCGGCATCTTCGCAGAATGCACGATCTAAAACCAAGTGGCGCTCGGGTTACAACTTTATGGATCTCAATGCCAAGGTGGTACATACTTTCAAGCCAGGGTTGAGTCTTGAAACCGGTTTTTTTGTAGGGAATGATGTGCTATCACTCTCTGAAAAAAATATAAGAAAAGACAGTCCTGAGCGAACGGAAAACAGACTAAGGTATGGCTGGACAAACCTGACCGGCTCTGTCAAACTGATCAGAAAGGAGGATCAATTCAAATCGACTTCTCACCTGTTCGTAAGTCGATATTTTGCCGATAATATTTTCAAGGATTACTACTCTGGCATGTCTCAAGATGGGCAATCATGGTCGGGCGGGTTTGTGGAGGGCTATGCGCTCACTGATGACTTATGGAAGCAGCGGTTCAGGCAGCAATTCACTGATTTTGGCGCTCAGCAGGACTTTTCCCATTACTTGGGCGAGAACACAACCATCAGCACTGGAGCGCAGCTGCTGATTCATAATTTCAGGGAGGTATCCAAAGATCGCATCACACAATATGGATTTCCATTTGGCGAAAATGACAGGCCAATTACTACAGAAGATCTGCCACCGATTGAGCTGGTTTATAACTACTCCGAAGGAGATACTACTTCTCTGGTGGCCTTGGAGTCTAGCGCCTATCTGAATGGCTCGTTTAATATGGGAAAAGTATCGTTTTACCCGGGGGTCAGGCTGCAGCATTATTCCAAAGGAAATCATCTTCATGTGTTGCCAAGACTGAATACTATCTATCGTATCAATGAGTCCTGGTACGTTTCAGCAGGTTATGGGCATTTTACCCAGTACCTCCAAACAGTCGGTCTCGAGGTTTTCAGAATTCCGGCAGAGCGTTGGTTTTGGGTGAATGGTAAAGACCGGGAACCCGTTTTCACAAGGACTATTACGGCGGGTCTGGGATATGACCATTCAAAATATGGGTCCTTTAAACTGGAAGGCTACCATAAAACATTCGATAACCTTCTCAACTTCTCAACTGAGCAACAGGCAGATGCCCTGGAATCAGAGTTTGTTCCGCTTTTCGGCACAGAAACGATAAATGGAACTGGTGAAGCCTATGGCGTAGAGTTCCTATGGCAAAAGAATCAGGGTGAAGTCCGCGGCTGGTTTGGCTACACGCTTTCCTGGGTTTGGAACCAGTTCGATGACTTAAATGATGGTGATAGGTTTCCTTCTCGTACGGATAAGCGTCATGACATTCAGACATTTTGGACGTATGATTTTTCTTCCAATTGGAGTGTAGGGGCGCTTTTCAACTATAAAACAGGGCAACCTTTTACGCTGAGTACGGGCAATTACCTGGTCAATGATGACCCTTTAGAAATCGGCGGGTATGGAGGTGATAGTAAAGTCATTGGCAAAATGAACAACTATCGGCTGCCGGCATATCACAGGCTGGACGTGAGTATAACCTGGAAAAACAGACAAACATTTAAGAGACGAAGTGAACTTTCACTAAATGTGATCAATGTCTACAACAGACTAAATGTGCTCACAGCTACGAACAGCACCAGTTTGCAAGAATTACCGAATGGCAAGATTAGGGTCAATCCGGGTAATAAGTACACGAGCCAGATGCCGATAATCCCAATGTTGAGTTTGAGAATAGCCTTAGGAGGGGACGCAAAATGATATTAAAGAAAAAGATACGATTGTCATTTCGACGTAAGGAGAAATCCTTCGCTCAACTCTTGAGCCTCATGATGTTAGTTTCTGTGCCTTTTAGTTGTACGAAAACCCTGGACATAGATGCCAGGCACAAATCTGTATTGCAAGTAGATGCAGTTTTTTACGCTGATGAGCCCTTACCCATAATTGAAATCAAACAATCTTTTGAGTCCACAGGAACGCAGATTTACGAAATTCCTTATTCGGAAATTCTAGTAGGAGGGGCCAGCGTAGAGTTAAAGAGGAACGGTGAGGTCTTAGCAGTATCAGAAGAGTCAAAAGGAGTTTATAAAGGGGTTTCTGATGATACTGTAAGAATGGGGGATGTTTTCGAGATAGAAGTAATACATGAAGGAAGACTCGTAACTTCCCGAGCTGTAGTGCCGGATTTTCCGATAGAAAACATTTCATTTTCGGAAGAAGAGGTTGCAACTTTTGAATTGCTAGAAGCGCTTACTCGCGATAGTATTCCAGATACGGTTGCTCTTTTTACCGGAGAACCGCAGGTTAAAGCTGTGGTTCCTTTTATTCCGGAATTTATGGCGTTTGAATATTACTCCGTAGATGACGAAAAAGCGGAGGAAATCTATCAATTGCGGTATTTGGGAGAGGTCAACGGGTTTTATGGGTACGGGGAAGGTTATCTTAAGAAAAATTTTGTGGGTCTAGATTCACTTATCCTGTACCGTGATTTGTTTTCTTATTTTCCTGAAGATGAACGGCCACCTGAAAACACGCATGTGCTAAATGTGGGTTTTGACATAGTAATTGCGGAGGCCATCTATGGAGAATTTCATAATAGAACATCCGGTACCATAGTCCCCATAACCGTAACCAACATAGAAGGTGGTGTTGGTCTTTTCTTTGGAGCAATACGAAAGACGGGGTTTCGACAAGTGCCGGTACATTTTGATATTCCTTAATCCTACCCTATTTCTCAAATTTTGTGAAGCACAGAATTCAGAAGGAGAGATCAATTAGGTTAGTGACCTGAGAGTTTCAGTTCTCGATTATTAAATCCCGAATTATTCGGGTTAATTTCGAAGCACACAGCGTAAACGACACAACTTGCTTCAGTTTTTCAGAAAAAACGACCCTTACAGACTCATTTTTGTCTTTCTTATCCTGATTGTCATCAGGGTTGCATGGATCATCATAGGTCTGCCTGTTTCCACGCTGGAGTTGAAGTTGCTTTTGCTTGGCGAAAGGTTAGGCAATGGTTTTCTGATGTACAGCGAAACTTTCGATTACACCGGACCTCTTGCTGCCATGGTTTACAAGTGGCTCAACTTCCTTTTTGGCTCCAGCCGATGGGTTCATGTTATCTTCTCCACGCTACTCATCATTTTGCAAGCAGGCATTCTCAATGGCATTTTGCTGAGAAATAAAGCCTTTGATGAAAACAACTACTTGCCGGCGTTCCTTTATGTCATTTTGATGTCCAGCACAATGGACTTTTTTGTCCTCAGCCCACAGCTCATGAGCCTCACATTTGTGATCCTGTCGCTCAACCAAATATTTCGTAGGATAGACAATGTGGTGACGGATGAGCTTTTCTTGTACGCCGGAGTTTACACAGGCCTGGCTACATTCTTTTATCTACCATCTATAGTTTACTTTCTGGCATTCCTGCTTTCTTTTCTCATTTTCAGTTCGGCTATTTTCCGTCGGCTAGTGATCTTTATTTATGGTTTTCTGATGATTTTCCTCATCATAGCAGCGTATTACTATTGGTTTGATTCGCTTGGTGACCTTTGGCAGATGTGTATAGTGGGAGGAATTGTTAAACCAAAAACGTTCTTTATTACACCGGATCAATTTTTTATTCTGGGGGCAGTGCTTGCAGGAGTTTTGCTGATCACCTTGAGTGTGTTTTTTACATCCAGGTTTACCAATTTTCAGCAAAACATGATGCGGGTGATGTTGCTATTTCTATTTGCAGCTGGCTGGGCCGCTATTTTTGCACCTGAACTTAGCCCCGCAGATTTACTGTTTTTTGTGCCGCCATTGGCCTTTTTCCTCACACATTATTTTCTGGTACTCCGAAAGCGCCTGTTTAAGATCATCATGCCAACCCTCATATTTGTCTCTTTGCTGGTGTACCCATATTACATCGTTAGGTTCATGCCGGAATTTGAGGTGGAAGTCGATCATGTAGAGCAGACAGGAAAAAAGCTGATGGTTTTGGGTGATGATCTGACTTACTATTTAGGAAACGAAATAGCCTCACCATTTATAGACGAATACACCAGCATGAAAAGGCTTGAGGGACTGGACTATTTCAATCAAGCTGCGAAGCTCTACAATGTGATTGAAACGTCAGACCCAGACGTCATCATAGATGAGTGGGGGCAACTGCCCAGAATATTTCAGCGCTTCCCGGCAATTGAGATGAAATACCGGAAGTCTTCCTCTCAGGAATACCGAAAGATTAACAGCTAATCTTATTGACCCTTCGCTCGTGTCTGCCACCCTCAAACGCAGTGTTTAGGAAGGTGTCCGCCATGCTTTCAGCCAGTTCGTAAGCAACAAACCTTGCAGCAAAGCAGATCACATTGGAATTGTTGTGCTCACGCGTGACTTTGGCCAGATCTCTGTCCCAGCATAATGCGGCCCTAATTCCCTGATGTTTGTTTGCTGTGATAGTCACTCCCTGACCTGACCCACATATCAGCACGCCAAACTCACACTCACCTTTTTCTATAGCTTCGCAGGCGGGGTGAACAAAGTCCGGATAATCCGCTGAGTCAGCCGAAAAAGGCCCAAAGTCTGTTACTTCATGGCCCTGACTTTTGAGGTACTCTGCTAGTTTTTCTTTGTAATAAAACCCGGCGTGATCGCCTCCGATAGCTATTTTTTTACTCATCTCTTCTAATAATTTCTGAGGCCGCCAACTCACGTCGCGTCACTCGTTTAGATATAAATATACCGATCTGATAAAGGCCCAGCAATGGAAGAGCTATCAGTATTTGGCTAAATGGATCTGGTGGTGTAAGCATCGCTCCCACAATCAATATCACCACAATAGCGTGCCGTCTGTATGTAACCATCATGTGGGGCGTAATGATTCCCGCTTTGGTCAGAAAGTAGATGACCACCGGAAGCTGAAAAAGCATCCCGCAGGCCACCACCAGCGTGACCACTGTGGTCACATAAGATACTATGTCAAACTCGTTGAGGATGCTTTCGTCCAGCTGATAGTTCGCCAGAAAGTTGATAGAAAGAGGAGTGACAATGAAGTACCCAAACACAACCCCAGTAATAAAAAGAAAGCTCACATAAAAGCTCGCTCCCCGGGCAGCATTTCTCTCCTTGGGATAAAGCCCTGGTTTGATAAACCTCCAGATTTCCCAAAACGCATATGGAAAGGCCAGCACAAGGCCAATCACAAAGGATGCTGTGATATGCATGGTAAACTGACCTGTGAGTTGCCTGCTTTGAATAATAAACGGGAGATCGTCTATGCACAAAGCCGGCGAGCCCAGCATCTCAGAAAACTTGCAAAGCATCTTATAGGTCCAAAAGTCAACCTTTGATGGGCCTAATATAATTGTTTTGAAGACCAGGTCTTTGGCGATAAAAGCTGAAATGGCAAACACCACTATAGCTATCAATGACCTGATAATGTGCCATCTGAGTTCTTCCAGATGATCCAAAAAGGTCATTTCATATTCTTCCTCGGGCTGATCTAACGGCATGACTTACCTTATTGGTAAAGAGGGAAATCTTTCATCCAGTTGTTCACCTCAGCTTTCACAGCGGCGATTTTGGATTCATCACTGTGGTTTGAAAGAATATCATCAATCAGGTCAACTATTCTGGTCATGTCTGCTTCTTTCATCCCTCTGGTGGTAATGGCAGATGTACCTACTCTCATTCCTGAAGTAACGAATGGCGATTCAGTATCGAATGGCACCATATTTTTGTTCATAGTGATGTCAGCTCTTACCAGGGCATTTTCGGCATCTCTTCCTGTGATTCCCTTCGGTCTCAAGTCGATCAACATGAGGTGGTTTTCTGTGCCTCCCGAAATCAGTTTATATCCCTTGTCCACAAATGCCTGAGCCATTACTTTGGCATTTTTTTGCACTTGCAAAATGTAGTTCATGTAGTCGTCACTAAGTGCTTCACCAAAAGCCACGGCTTTTGCTGCGATCACGTGCTCCAAAGGTCCACCCTGCATTCCCGGGAAAACTCCAGAATCCAAAATAGAGCTCATTTTTCTTACCGTCCCTTTTGCCGTTTTTATGCCAAATGGGTTTTCGCCATCTTCGCGAACCATAATCAACCCACCTCTTGGGCCCCTTAGGGTTTTGTGCGTGGTGGTGGTCACGATGTGACAAAAATCCAGTGGATCGTTGAGCAAACCGCGAGCGATCAACCCGGCAGGATGGGATATGTCTGCGAGCAAAACAGCCCCCACTTCGTCAGCTATTTCTCTGAACCTTTGATAATCCCAATCCCTGGAATAGGCAGATGCACCGCAGACGATCAGCTTTGGCTTCACTTCCATGGCTTTAGCTTCCACCTTGTCCATATCGATGAGGCCGGTTTCTTCTTCTACACCGTAGAAATTGGCATCAAAATATTTTCCTGAAAAATTCACCGGCGAACCATGCGAAAGGTGACCACCATGAGCCAGGTCAAAGCCCAAAATCGTATCTCCAGGATTTAGGCAAGCAAGAAAAACGGCCGCATTGGCCTGAGCGCCTGAGTGAGGCTGCACGTTGGCCCATGTAGCGCCGAATAACTCCTTGATTCTTTCTATGGCCAGGGTCTCTACCACATCCACCACTTCGCATCCTGCGTAGTATCTTTTTCCCGGTAGGCCTTCAGCATATTTGTTAGTAAGCACGCTTCCTTGTGCTTCCATCACCTGAGGTGATGTGAAGTTTTCTGAAGCGATTAGCTCAATCCCTTCTGTTTGTCTTTGTTTTTCTTTTTCTATTAGCTGAAAAACCTGCTCGTCTCTAGTCATTGCATCGTAATTTTTGCCTTTCGGGGGTACAAATGGCGGGTGATAAGAATCCCGCAAAATTAGTCCGTTGGGGCCACTTAAACAATCAGATTTTATCCAGTGATTTCAATAGGCTAATTTTAAGGCTATCTTTAGATTTTATTGGAAAAAGATGCTTGAGGATTTAAGAAAAGAAATAGACCAACTGGACGATAAAATAGTAGAACTGCTGAGTAAGCGGATGGAAGTTGTGCACAAGGTTGGCTCTCTGAAAAGAGATAATAAAACGGCGATTTACCGTCCGGAAAGAGAAAAAGCGATCGTCGATCGTTTGGAAGCAAATAGCAACGGTATTCTTACCAGAGCAGCTATTGAGGCTATTTTTCTTGAGATTTTTGCGGTGAGCCGAAACTATGAATTGCCGGAGCGAGTGGCCTATCTGGGGCCGGAGGGAAGTTTTACGCATCAGGCTGCCGAGTCGAGATATGGAGCCATGAGCGACTACATTGCCCTGGAGCCAATTTCTGCTGTTTTTGAAGCCGTCAAAACTTCAAGAGCCAGATTTGGAGTAGTGCCCATAGAAAACAATCAGGAGGGCACGGTGCAGGAGACCATAGACCTTTTGGCTAAGCATAAGCTAAATATTGCGGCTGAAGTGGTTCTTCCTATTCATTTTGCTTTCGCTTCAAAGGAGGAAAACCTCAGCAAAATCAAGACTGTATATTCGAAGGACATTGCCTTCAGGCAGTGCAAGAATTTTCTCAATGATTATTTTGATCATGAGATCAAGTTGGTGCCTGTCAACTCTACCAGCCGGGCGTGCTTGCTTGCCAGAGATGAGGATGGGGCTGCCGCCGTGTGTGCGCCTATAGCTGCAAGACAGTATGAGCTGCCGGTGCTTTATAACAACATTCAGGATTCTGCTGACAATCAAACCCGCTTCCTGATCATCAGCAATAACTTTGTGAATCAAATAAGTGGCGAGGATAAGACGTCCATCATAGCAGACCTGCCCGATGAGCCGGGAGCTTTGGTGAGGTTCCTTCAGCAATTTCAAAATGCGGGAATCAATTTGTGCAAGGTGGAAAGCCGGCCGGCGAAGCAAGGCACTACGTTTAAATATGTGTTTTTTGTAGAATTTGAAGGTCACTTTAATGACCCGAGCGTACAGAACACAATCAAGCCGTATTTGAAAAATATCACGTGGCTGGGTAGCTACGTGCAGATTTGTTAACCATTCGACACGTATAGCAATTGGCTAAAATCAAAACCTCTTTTTACTGCCAAAACTGTGGAGCCAACTCACCTAAATGGGTGGGCAAATGCCCTTCTTGTGGCGAGTGGAATACCTATGTGGAGGAGTTGGTGCAAAAATCGAAAGCCAGCAGCCGCGAGATATGGCAGGCCGAGGGTGACAAGAAACCCCCGCAGAAAATCCAGGAGGTGACGTATGACCACCAGAGCCGCTTCAATACCGGGTCTGAAGAGCTCAATCGCACGTTGGGCGGAGGTATCGTTCCAGGTTCTTTGGTTTTGGTTGGTGGAGAGCCCGGAATTGGCAAATCCACGCTCATGCTGCAGATGGCCATCAAACTGCCAAAAGTCAAGACACTTTATGTGTCGGGTGAGGAGAGCCTGCAGCAGATCAGGATGCGAGCTGAAAGAATCGGGATCAATTCTGAAAACTGTTTTTTGCTGGCGGAAACTTCCCTCTCGGAGATCTTGAATCAGGCCGTTCATTTGCAGCCGGAACTTATGGTGATAGATTCTATACAGACGCTCTATACTGAAGAAGTTGATGCCTCAGTGGGTTCTGTATCTCAGGTGCGTGAGTGTACGGGCAAGCTTATGAAGTATGCCAAGCAGTCCAATGTGCCTGTTTTTCTCATAGGTCATGTAAACAAAGACGGAGCTATTGCCGGCCCTAAAGTACTGGAGCACATGGTGGATACGGTGTTGCAGTTTGAGGGTGATCGCCATATGTCATATCGTATTTTGAGAACGTCCAAAAATCGATTTGGCTCAACCTCAGAATTGGGAATCTTTGAGATGCGTGAAGCTGGCTTACGTGAAGTTTTGAACCCGTCAGAAGTGCTAATCTCTCCACGTGAGGCTTTTATGAGTGGCGTTGGTATAGGCGCAACAATGGAAGGAAACCGCCCGCTTTTGATTGAAGTACAGTCGCTGGTAAGCCCGGCGACTTACGGAACACCACAGCGAAGCACCACCGGCTTTGATGCCAAAAGGTTGAACATGCTCCTGGCAGTTTTGGAAAAGCGCCTCGGTGTGCGTCTGAGTGCTCAGGACGTATTCCTCAACATTGCAGGGGGAGTCAAAGTGAGCGACCCTGCACTAGACCTCTCTATTTGTGCTTCTATATTTTCTTCATTCGATGATATCCCGATTCCGGAAAAGGTATGCTTCTCAGCAGAAGTGGGACTGGGAGGTGAGATAAGGGCCGTTAACCGGATAGAGTCGCGCATCAGCGAGGCTGCCAAACTGGGATTTGAAGAAATCTACGTTTCTAAACACAACACCAAGGGGCTGAACTTGGCCAAAATGGGGATCAAAGTAAAGGCCTTCAGTAAGCTGTCTGATGCATTTGAGGAGCTTTTTCGATAATCCTACTCACTTCTCTCGAGTACTATCGCATCGTTGAATTTTCCGGGTAAATACATGGATTGCTTGAACAGGATTTTGGCACTAAAGTCTATGTAATCGGTTGATGGAGTGGCCGTGTAAGTGATATTCATTAGTTCATTGTCCACAATATATGACTCTGGGATGTATGTGCCTTGTAGCACTTAGGAGTCTTAATGGCGGATGTGAAATCATTGGATCGTTTGTTTATCAAATCCGCAGGGTAAGTTCTGGTATCCTAAATAAGGGTGTTTTCATCAAATGGGGAAATTGACCAAAATCTGTCCAGGTTTCTGCTGACCCTGAGGTTCCATAGAAAAAATCGTGAGAAGTGATAAAGACCTTGGGTGCGGTTTCGGACGCAGGAGGAGAGAATGACTGCTTTTTTATTGGGGGGAGATCTTTTGCTGTCCATGTTTTAATTATTTTTCCTTCAGCGGTGCTTGAGGTAAAGTCAAGATCTTTTGTGCTGTATACGGAAGCCTGGTATCCACTGTCTAACTGGCACGACGTGTTGGGATGCTGTAGAATGCCATTGGAGTCCATCGTGCGATAGATATATGTCCTAAATAGGAGGTTTTGGTCTTATAATAAACTCTGTAAGGGTATGTGTTGTGGATGAGGTTAAATTCGCTGACCTGATCGTCTTCAAAAAGCGCCATGTCGCTTACTAAGCTTCTTTTGCTTATTTCTGATTTTTTCAGTTTGCGGATAATATTTCCATGTGCATCCTGAATGTTGGCTTCTACAATCTTCACCTTGGCAGACCCATATTGCGGTACTTGTATTTGACCTAGCCATTGGTAGTCCTTGCTGTCAATTTGGAATAAGTAAGCAGATTCCTCTTCAATGAAGAGTTTCTTTACTCTGATAATTTTGGTGTGATCCACCAGTAATCCCTGAGCTGAAAGAATGCAGGTTGGAATAAAAAATAGGCAGATGAAAATCTGTCTGTAAAGGTGCCTCATATTACACTTTTGATTAAATATAGTGTAATGAGTTATAAATGAAAATTAATCAGGGGGATCAGCCATATAGGAGTCACGATCCCTTCTTTCTTGTTTTGGTATGATGTTGTATATGCCTTCTTGTCGCTTAACTTTCACCTTTTCTCCCATAAAGCTCTGGTTTTGGTTCCAGCCGGGCCCTTTCTTTTTCACTTTCTCGGTGTTGTAGGTTGTGGTGGATCCTCGGCGCTGCGGGTCTTTGGAGTGATTGTTCTTACCAAAAATAAAATTGATTCCAACTCGTACGTCCATTGATTGGAATTTGGTGACATCAAAATTGTAAATCTGATCTACAGCAAGGTAAAACTGAGCGGGCCCACCTTTGATAGCCACCGCTGCTCCCAGGTTAAAAAACTGTTGTGGTAATCGGGTAACGTTTACAGACCCCACGAACCACTCGCCAAACTTTTGCTGATATCCTACCCCTAAAAGGAATTTCATTTCCTTTTGCACATATCGTGTACCCACACTGGTTATCACATTTCCTCCGTATTCATTCACTCTATAAGCCCAGCTGAAGTATGCTTTAGGTCCTATCAGAGTTGAGTAAGCTTCACTGTTTTTGTCCACATCAAATCTATTGATTAGTGAGTCTTTCACAGTTTTTTCGATGTTGCTGGTGCTTCTTAAATTTAGGCCTGAATAGGTAAAAGTCGTATCAGCTATATATCTGTTTTCTATATCATCTTTCCATGCGATATACCCCAGATCCACAAGAGAAGCAGAGATCCTGTTGTATTTATTCATGGTCCAATCAAAACCCAGATCTACTGCAAAACCGCGATTGTTGTTCATGACAAGGTGCGAGCCAATGTTGCCAGTTTCTCCTTGCATGATATTTACACCAGAAGATCTCAACATCAAGTCGCTCACATCGCCTTCCAGTATGTAGGTTTCTCCATTTGTTGCTATATAAGCTTTTTGGTTTTCAGGAGTGCTTAGGTTGGTAAACCCTTGTAGGTATTTCAGTCTGGCGCCCAATACCACATCTGCGTTGGGTGAAGGGTAGGTTGCCCCTATTCCTATTTCTCTAAAGTGAGTGGCGGAAACCCTCGTGCTACCAATTTGAATTTTTTGATCAATTACTGATGTGTTTCCTTTTATCAGAAACCTCATAACACGTTTTGTGGCTAGAAAGTCCGCTTCTATTCTTTCATTGGCAAACAGCGAGAATGACATGCCATTGTTGGCTACAATCCCAAAGTGCAGCAAGCTGATATTGGTATGTACACTCAGCATATTGTTCATGCCAAGGTTCCTCAGTGCTTTGATGAGGTCTACTTTTGATTTTCCACTTTCAAGTTTGACCACAGATTCATCGTAGCTGAGTCGACTGTTGTAATTAAGGTGGATACCTGATAAAACGGGTAGTCCTAAAAACACTTTTCCATCCGGGACGAATGCAGGATTATAGCTGCCATTTTGAAACGTCGCATTCCCCAGGTTGTAAAAAGAAAGACTGGTTTGAGCCTGAAGTGCAAATGCACTAAATAGTAGGGTCGATATGGCGATGAAAATCCGTTTCAATTATAAATCTACTTTTAATGTGCCGACTGCTGAAATTTGAATATCGAGCTTGTAATCGGCTAAAATTTTCACATAAATATCATTCGAATTCAAGCTCTCAGGCGTATTTAGAGTTACACGGAGATTCATTCTCTTGCCGTTGTTCAGAGCCGTGATGCCGTCTTCACCAATAGGAATGTCTTCAATATGTTTTCTTGGCTGCTTCAGGGAGCCGTCTAGATTTAAGAACGGCGTTTGAATAGTCAGGTGCTCTGCAGCGACGTAAGAAAGAGAGTCATTTTCATCATAAATCTCGATTGTGAGCAACACAGAAAATGGAATTTCATTGACACTTACAATGCGCAGCGTTACGGAATCTGTTTCGTTGAAATCAAGCCCACCACCAAGGCTAAAATCAATATCTCTTGTAACATCCTCGAGTTTAAGCTCCAGTGGGAGGTTAGCCTCAATAGTCGCTGTGATCTCCGAATTTGGAACCAGAAAGTTTGATTGATCCGGATCAAAAGGATTGCTAACGGCAGATACACCAAAGGCCAATTGATTAGGTGTGGCAGAAAGCAGCGAACGTATGGTGGAGTTATCAGTGTTTATTGCTGAAACCGTGCTTTCAAAATCACCCGGAGTTTCAGGAATATTAAGTTCCTGCGCTGTTTCTGTTATTTCTCCGCTGAGGTAGATAGTGTCCTGGTTTCCTTCTACACCATATATTTCATTGTAAAGAATACCTAACGGCACACCAAGATTGCTGGTGTAGTTAAACGTGATTTCCGGATTGTCAAAGTAAAGGCCAGACTCACCCAGATCATCGAAAAAGTCAATGTCCAGTGGCTCTCCTTGAAAACTGACTGTGTCTTGTCCGAAACGACCATAGATCAATTCAAAATCAGTATCGTCTGAATAGTCGATTGTCAGACTAACTGTACTTTCCTGAAAGTCCGTGTTGGCAGGAATGGTAATGGTATAGTCTAAAACCATCTTGAAAATATTGGCAGTATCAATGCCGGCGGCATCAGTCAATACATTGAAGTTGGTTTTGTAACCAACCAAAGACTGGTCAGGACTTCCTGATTCGGTAAACATCATCATGTTACCCGATGAAACCTCTTTGGTGTCGATCAATGTGGCTGTGTAAGTACTGGTTATTCCCTGTGCGGGACTCATGGTTATGTTTAAACTAAGGGTACCGGTACTATAAAAAATAGAGTCAACACGTTCTTTTTCTGAAGGCTCGTAAACAAATTCTATGGTGTCAGAGACAATAACAGGAATGGTTTGTTCGGTTGGAGTGGCCGGGATGGCGCTGATGGTAACCTCGTAAGCAGGCACCTCTACCTGACTGATATCCAGGATGTCGCTCCCTTGAGAAAAGCTGACTGTGTCCTGATAACTAAGATAGATGAGCGTGGTGCTATCCTCCTGAAGATCAACGTCCGTATCTCCTGCCCTGTCTATGAGCTCACGCATGGTATAGGAAACATGACCGAGCGGAATTGCGGAATTGCTCGTAATGGTAGGTCCTTCGAGATTATTAAAATCTAACTCATCGAAGTTGCATCCCGTGGCTACTGCCAGGGCACAAATTATTAAATAGAATACCTTTTTCACCTGTTAAAACTTGCTGAAATATAACAAATTAAAGAATCACATTGCCTTTTTTAAAGTTAAAACCTGCGATTCCTTGTAATCCACCTGTATGTAGAACCACAATTTTTGATTTTGGTGGGAAAAAACCCTTTTGGATGAGATCACAAACGCCAAACATCATCTTACCGGTGTATATGGGATCGAGCTGAATTTTATATTCATTTAGGAAATAATTGATGAAATTGATGAGGGTGTCATCAGTTTTTCCATAGCCTCCAAAATGGTAATCTTCCAGAATCACCCAATTCTTTTTTATGATTTGATTTTGCTGGAGCAGTGCCTGAAACTCACGTTGTATCCATGCGCCTTTGAGTGAAGAAATACCGATCACTTTTTTTTCCGAAGGAAGCGCTTTTAAAATACCCGCCATGGTGCCACCTGTTCCCACAGGGCAGAGGATAAAATCATACTCTACATTAATTTCAGAGGTGATTTCTGAGGCGCCTTTTATGGCAAGATGGTTAGTGCCGCCTTCTGGTAAAACATATGCATCCGGGTGCGCCTCTTGAACGGCGATCAAATTATTTTTTAACTCCCGAAAACTTTCTCTACTCACAAATTCAAAGTGCATTCCATTTTCAGCGGCCTTTTGCAATGTAGGGTTGCTGTTTTCATTGAGCTCATCGCCACGGATGATCCCGATGCTTTTAAGCCCATGTTCGTGAGCGGCTGCTGCTGTTGCGGCTATGTGGTTCGAAAAAGCACCACCAAATGTCACCAGCGTTTTGCAGCCTAATCGATTTGCTTCCTCAAGGTTATATTTCAGTTTGCGCCACTTATTTCCCATGATATGCGCATGTATGAGGTCATCTCTTTTCAACATGAGAGAGATACCTTGCGTGGCGGCTTCAGCATAATTAATATCGACTATTGGAGAAGGAAGGTTCACCATAAATCGAAGTTAGATAAATTTGCTGCATGCAAGCAGATCCAAACCCGTCTGAGGAGAATCAGGAAGAATTATTTGAGCATCAGGTGATCAAGGCCGACCCAAAGCAAGCATTGCTGCGGGTAGATAAATTTCTCATGGACAGACTGCCCAATGTCACCCGCAGCAAGATCCAGGCGGGAATCAAAGATGGGTTTGTGAAAGTAAATGGAGGGCTTGTGAAGGCTAATTATAAGGTACATCCGGGAGATGAGGTTTCCATTTTTTTACCGGAACCGCCGCGGGATGAAGAAGTGGTGCCTGAGGATATTCCTCTCAATATTGTCTTTGAAGATGAGCATCTGCTTGTGGTAAATAAACCAGCCGGAATGGTAGTGCATCCGGCTTACCAAAATTGGTCAGGAACTTTGGTCAATGCGCTGGCCTTCCACTTTCAAAACCTGCCTGAGATGCAAGGCAATGAGGGACGGCCGGGTCTGGTTCACCGTATCGACAAAGACACATCAGGCCTTTTGGTGATAGCCAAAACCGAGGAAGCCATGACTGGCCTGGCTAAGCAATTTTTTGACCACAGCATAGAGCGAACGTATTATGCGTTGGTGTGGGGTGTACCCGAAGAAGAAAGTGGAACCATCCACGTGAATGTTGGAAGAAGCCTGAAAGACCGCAGAATCACTACCGCTTTTCCGGAAGGGGATTTTGGGAAAGACGCCATTACACATTTTAAGGTTTTGGAAGACCTGCGATACGTGAGTCTGGTTCAGTGCAACCTGGAAACAGGTCGTACGCATCAGATCAGGGCACATATGAAATGGGTAGGTCATACGCTTTTCAATGACACCACTTATGGTGGTGATCAGGTGCTGAAGGGCACGGTTTTCACCAAGTACAAGCAGTTCGTTCAGAACTGTTTCAAGGTCATACCGAGGCAGGCGCTTCATGCCAAGACACTTGGGTTTATTCACCCTATCACTAAAGAGGAGATGCAATTTGATTCTGACTTACCGGAAGATTTTGCCAGTGCACTGGAAAAGTGGAGAGGATATGTGAATTTTACAGATGAAGAGGAACGGGGATAGGTATTCTTCTGTGCAATGTCTACCCTTCGACAGGCTCAGGCTGACATTGCGTTCCAAACCGTCACTCCCGGCGAGCTGACGAAGGAAGTGAGGCAAGGGAGTCCTATCCAGTCGAGAGGTCAGTCAGGTTCCATTTTTCTTCTTGATGTATAAGACTTCATTCTGGAGTGACCTCCTTTGTTACGATTTTCAAGGTTTTTAACTTCCTCAAGCCTCTTCCAAAAACCCAAATCCGCTATCTTAGAAAGATGAAATTTTTCCTTGTCCTTTTATTTGTGTCCTCGGTTTTGGTGGCAGGAGCTCAGATCACCCTAGTGCCCTACGACGAACCGGGCAAGAGCGGCACCAAGAGCATCGTCTTTGAATATGTGGATGAAGAAACGTGTGACAAGGTCAAAAAGGAGTTTGACATACAGGCGAATAATCCGATGAGTAAAAGAGGATATCAAAAAAGGGAGGAAAAGCGCAGTAGTATTATATATTCCCCAACTTCAGCTCAGATGAAAGCATATTTAAAAGAGATTAAGTTGCCAGAAAATTTTGATATTCCTTATGAAGATGTAAGCGCTTCTGCCTGGAGCTGGGTGTACAAAAACAACAGTTATGCATCTGTAGTCTACATTTCTGGTCTCAGCTCTGGTAATGAGCCAATTGAAATTACCAGATCATCTGACCTTTTTGTCTTGGATAATAAGGGAGATGAAGTAATCAGGCTCGAAAAATTGCCATATGATGTTTTCGATATGGTCATATCAGAGAGTGGGAGATACCTGACCTACCTCAAAGGGAGTAGCGGAGCACACACCCTATTTGATGCAGTGCCTGGTCTGATTATTAGAAAGGTTGATGATTCGAGCATTCATTTCGAAAGTGATATGACGGTTCGAAGTGTTAACAGTTCAAACGGATGGACATTTATTGGAACATTTGAGGATCGAAACTATAGAGTATTGTTGATGGACGAATTGACCGGTAACATCTTTTATAAAGATTTTCCGCAACCTTATCCTACAATCGATGAAGTTGGAGAAAACAGAATCGTGAAAATAACGAATCAAGATGGAAGTCAAGAAGAAATTGGTGTTGGCTCTTTTAATCGACTGAAATAAGATCATTTGCCTACGGTCGGTGTTATCACCGACGATTTAAGTGTACTTACTTCAAGGTTTTAGCTTCCTCAATCCTCTTCTAAAAATTACAAATCCGCTATCTTAGAAAGATGAAATTTTTCCTTGTCCTTTTATTTACGTTCTCGGTTTTGGTGGTGGGAGCTCAGATCACCCTAGTGCCTTACGACGAGCCTGGTAAGAGCGGCACCAAAAGCATCGCGTTTGAATATGTGGATGAAGAAACGTGTGAAAAGGTACAAAAGGAGTTTGATATTCAGGAGAATAATCCATATAATAATCTTTCGCTGAAAGAAGCAGGCAGTGCGAAGAATGGATCCAAAAGGTTTGTCATCAATCAGCAAGAAAGAGAAGGCTTTTGCAAAAGTTTGGGTCTGCCAGATGGCTATGAACTAACCTCGTCTGAAGTACCGCTCATAGCTCAGAGTCATCAATGGGTGACGGTAAAGCAGAATCATGCTGCTATTGCGTACAACATGTTTTTGTATGGGCCACATGGCGATCTGAGTAAGAATGGTCGGTTTACGACGGTGAAAGTGGTGGATAAAAAAGGGAAGGAGATAAAGTCGCTCGATAACCTACCATACGACATTTATTCCATGGAGCTCTCTAGTGATGGCAGGTTTTTGTTTTGCGCTTATGGAGAGCCAATAGAGCATGCCGAGGAGTTTCCTAAAAGTGGATTTAAGATTATCGACTTACAAGACAACTCTGTGTTTTATGATAAAGAAGTTTATAGGATTAAGGGGTTCTTCCCTCACGATGATGAAATGGTTGTAGTGAGTGCTGGAAGTGAGGGAACAATTCTCTTTTCGTTTGATGAGCTTAGTCAAAGGCTATATAAAATTGAAAACTCGAAGGTTTCCGTGCAAATAGGTCATCAGCTCTTCTTAAATGCTAAAGGGGACACAGTAAGCGTCTCAAATTTGACTTTGGTAAAATGAGGATACTACCCCCCTGGCGAAGGCATTTGCTCATAGTCGGTGATATCACCGACCAAAGCTTACACCACCTCCAGCATCCCCAGCAAATCATCCAGATATTCTCTATGATTAGCTAGTCTCGGCACTTTGTGTTGGCCGCCGAGTTTGCCTCGTTTTTTCATCCAGTTGTAGAAGGTGCCTTTGTTCACGGTGTGGATAAGAGGTGCTTCCAGCGCAATGTCTTTGTAGCGCTTGGCATCATAGTCG
>JBDVMP010000080.1:0-9855 GCA_039970095.1 Cyclobacteriaceae bacterium | reverse complement strand
GGAGAGGTGCTGAGTCTGACCAGCATCCACGGAGTGGATGCAGAAATTCTTGAATTTGAGGTGAAGCCTAACTCTAAAATACTGACCCATGAGCTCCGAAATCTTGACTTCCCGAAAACGGCAGTCATAGGAGGTGTGATCAGAAAAGAAGTAGGTTATACCGTACGGGGCAATTTTGAGTTTGAAGTAAAAGACAGGGTGGTGGTATTGTCCAACCCTGATTGCATTCATATAGTCGAAGGCTTTTTCAAATAGTCATGTTTTTCAACTACCGTGTAATCATAAATATTCTGGGCATTCTTTTGATAATGAACGGAGCATTTATGTATCTGTGCATTCCGTTTTCTCTGCACTATTTTGAAGGTGACTTGCTGGCTATTTTTGGTGCCGGATCTATCACACTCATCTCAGGGCTGATCTTGTTTTTGACCACCAAGAAAAATCAGATAAAGGAACTAAAGAAGCGCGACGGGTATCTTGTGGTCTCACTCGGTTGGTTGGTGATGTCTTTTTTTGGCACGCTACCCTATCTTTTCAGCGGAGCGATTCCGGACTTCAGTAATGCTTTTTTCGAAACAATCTCTGGGTTTTCTACCACGGGCGCTACCATCCTCACTGATATTGAGGGGGTGCACAAAGGCATATTATTCTGGAGGAGTTTGACCCAGTGGATCGGAGGGATGGGTATCATCGTGCTTACGGTAGCCATTTTGCCAATATTGGGAATAGGCGGCATGCAGCTATTTGTTGCGGAGGCTCCCGGTGTTTCTCCAGACAAACTGCAGCCAAGAATCAAAGAAACAGCCAAGCGCCTTTGGTTGATTTATTTGGGGTTGACTTTTGCTGAAACAGTGATGCTTTGGCTAGGAGGAATGACTTTCTATGACGCTATCAATCACGGCCTCACCACGATGGCTACTGGTGGATTTTCCACTAAAAATGCCAGCATCGCCTTTTACGATTCGCCTTTCATACAGTATGTGATTATCATGTTCATGTTCCTGGCCGGAACAAACTTCACCATGACATATTTTGGCTTGCATGGACAGTTTGACAAAGTTTTAAAAAACGATGAGTTTAAATTTTACCTGGGCTTTTGTATTGTGCTCACATTGATAGTAGCTACGGGCGTTTATTTGCTGGATGGAGGTATAGAAGAATCTTTCAGAAATGCAGCCTTTCAGGTGGTTTCTATCATTACAACCACGGGTTATATAACCGCAGACTACACGATGTGGGGGTCTTTTATCACGCTTTTGGTATTCATCATGATGTTTTTGGGTGCATCGGCTGGATCTACGGCTGGCGGGGTGAAGATCGTACGTCACATCATTTTGATAAAAAATAGTTTGCTCGAATTGAAGCGCCAGTTGCACCCAAATGCGGTGATTCCCGTAAGATTCAATGGCAATGCAGTATCCAGGGACATTACGTTCAACATCCTGGCTTTTATTATGATTTACATCCTAATTTTTGCAGGGGCGTCCGTCGTGATGGGAATGCTCGGGGAGGATTTCATGACCGCCATTGGGTCAGTAGCTACCTGTCTGGGTAATATAGGGCCGGGATTGGGTTCAGTGGGACCAGTAGATAATTTTGCGCAGATCTCAACACCAGGAAAGTGGCTATTGTCATTTTTGATGTTACTTGGGCGTTTAGAGCTTTTTACCGTTCTGATATTGTTCACACCATACTTTTGGAAAACTAACTAATTCAAATGCAATTCATACTCAATTATCTCCTTTGGAGTCCCGATCCGGATATTTTCACTATTCCATTGTCGTTTTTAGGACTGGAAGATAGGCCGGTGAGGTGGTATGGGCTGCTTTTCGCAGGAGGCTTCATCCTCTCACAGCAAGTGCTTTTCAGGATTTTCAAAAAAGAAGGATACCCTGAAAAGGATGTTGAAAAACTCACGGTGTATATGGTCATAGCCGTAATTGCCGGAGCGAGATTGGGACATTGCTTGTTTTACAACCCCAGCTATTACCTATCAAATCCCATTGAGATCATCAAAGTATGGGAGGGAGGCCTAGCTAGTCACGGTGGGGCTATTGGTATTTTGGTGGCGCTATGGCTCTTTAGCAGAAAATACAAGCAGTACAAAATGAGGTGGCTGGTGGACAGGTTGGTCATTGTGGTGGCTCTAACAGGTGCTATGATCCGTACGGGTAACTTTTTCAATTCGGAGATGGAGGGTGTAGCTACCAACTCAAATGTGGGGGTGGTTTATGCAGCATATACGGCACAGGTATTGGACTATGGTGATAATGTGGAGTCAGTTTCGTTTGAAAAGGACGGAAACAGGGAAAACCCAGCGCCGGGAAAGGTGCCTGTCACTGCAGTGGTGAAATACAAAAAAGGATATGATGCCAGCCTCCGCGACAAGACATTCATCGAGACAAACCTGAAATCTGCGCTCTACAGATATACTGAAATAAATCAACATATAGACTTTGGCGAAGGCCCCCTCAGCTATCAGATTTACAAAAAGAACGGTCAGGATGTTTTGGAAATATATGGAGTTGGTACTGTGCGGCACGCGGCACAGCTGTATGAAGCTGCATACTGTGTGGTGCTGATGCTGCTCCTGTATTGGATTTGGAAAGAGAAGCGATTCGTGCTGCCTGCTGGTTTTGCGTTCGGGTTGTTTATGTTCCTCCTGTGGACGTTGCGTTTCTGTGATGAGTTTTTCAAAATGAATCAGGAGGCTTTTGAAGATAACCTGGCTCTCAATATGGGGCAGATACTGAGTATCCCGATGGCGCTGCTCGGCGTGGGTATAATGATCTACACCATGAAAGCCAATGGCCCCAGGATGGCGGAGAAAACCGAAGACTAAAAATACGGCGCACGAAGTGCGCCGTATCGTTAAACCAACTCCAATCGGGCTATTTTACCAACGATTTTTTTCCATGCCGTAAATCCTCCGGCCATGTTTTTGACATTTTTAAAGCCATGGTGAGCCAGGATCAAAGAGGATAGATATCCTCGCAATCCTTTTGCACAATAAACATAGATTTCTGTTTCCGGATCCAGCTCGGCGATACGTTTTCTCAAGTCGTCGAGAGGAATATTGACAGCACCTTCGATCATGCCTTCTTTGTGTAGTTCTACAGGGTTTCTCACATCCAGGATGATGTAATTGTGCTCGTTTTCACTTGTGAAGTAGTTGTCTGCTTGCAGCGCATTGACCTCCGTGTATTCACCTCTTAGAGAATTGGCAGCAACATGTCCTGCGACGATCACCGGATCTTTGGCCGGTGAAAATGGTGGAGCATATGCCAGGTCTAACCGAGGCAGATCATCGGTTCTGAGGCCAGCATATATGGCTGTTGAGAGCACATCTACCCGCTTGTCCACACCTCGCTGACCAATCATCTCAGCGCCTAGCAGCACGCGTGTGTCCCGGTCAAAGTAGATTTCGAGAAACATGTCTTTCGGGTCGGGGTAAAAACCGGGGGTGGTTCCCGTTATTGAGAATGAAGACTCAAATGAAATATTGGCCTGTTTCAGCGCTTTTGGTCCCATGCCCGTGCGGGCAATGGTGTGATCAAAAAGTTTCATGATGGCTGTGCCATATGCACCGGCAAAAGTTTCCTCATCTCCGGCAGCATTTGCTCCAGCTGCTCTTCCACCTTTGTTGGAGTGGGTTCCCATTGGAAACCAGCCATTGTCATTCGAAATCAGATTAGCTATGCTGGCGCAATCACCGGCTGCATATATGTCGGGAAGCGTGGTTTCCATTTTTTCGTTCACGATAAGGGCGCCATTTCTCAGGTGTTCTGCTCCATGTTCTGTAAGCATTTCTGTGTTTGGGCGCACACTGATGCCTATCAGCATGTAATCCGTGAACATTTTTTCTCCGTTGCTCAGGACAATTTCGCTTCTTTCGGGGATGACTTCAGCTACCGAAACTCCCAATTTCAGCTCTATTTGGTTTTCCTCCAGAATGCCTTCCGCCATTCTGGCAAATTTTTCATCCCAGTTGGAAAGGACATGAGGGGCTAGCTCGACTACCGTGACCTTTTTTCCAGCATCAATTAGGTTTTCAGCCGTTTCCAGCCCGATCAATCCGGCACCAACGATCGTGATGTGGCTGGATTTATCAATCACACCCTGCTTCATTATTTTGTCAAAATCCTCAATGGTTTTGGCGTGAGCCCAGTTTTGATACGACTCAATATTTTTGATTGGCGGCAAGATGGCTCTGCCTCCCGTGGCAAATACCAGTTTGTCATATTCGTAAACCCCTTTGTCCGTAAACACAAGATGTTTTTCAGGGTCAATGCCATTGACAGCTTCATTGATATGAACCTCTACACCAAATCGTTTTTCTAAAAGTTCGGGTTGTACTACCAGGAGCTTGTCACGGGTTTTGATCTTACCCGATAGCGCATAGGGAATGCCACAGGTGGCATAGCTGATATGTGATGTTTTCTCGAATAAGAGGATTTCGGCATCTTCGTTCGACCTTCTGGCTTTGGCAGCAGCTGAGGGCCCTGCAGACAATCCTCCTACTATTATTATTCTTGGTTTTTTCACCGCAAAATTGGTTTGGTTTTCGAGTTCAAAGGTTCACTCGAATGGGCGAAAGATGTGTAACAATGGTAACAGTAAGGGTATGATTTATGTCACATTTATTTCCTGCTATAATTAGCCTTCTGAGCTCCAAGCTCTTGTTTCATGCGGTCTTTCCAAAATTCGTTCGGGTTTTCGCAGAGATAAATCTGAGTGCCGTTTTCACGAAAATAGGGATTGTCTATGGTGGCCTTTAGACTGACCTGTTCAAAACGCTTGGGTAATTCTTCTTCCGGTTTGAAATCAGTACCCGCTCCGGCGTGAACCCATATTATCTTCTGCGCCGTGATGCTATCGGGCGCCCAAAAGATGAAACTGCCATTGTCACATATAGGCTGTGGCAGTAAATCATCGTCGTAAAACATGATGGCGCCAGCCTGCCCATAGTGATAACAGAAGATGTCCGTTTCGCTTCTTTCCTTTTCGTCAAGATCTAAATAAATCGCCTTTACGGTTTCGGCGAGCTCTTGCCAGCCTGTCATATCGGCCATGTCTTGAGGTATATCGTAGTATTCGCCATCTTCCCATTTGAAGGCACCCTGTTCATACACATCTTCAAAAGTGACAAATGGCACCCCATCGAACTGGAGAGAAATAGCAAAGGAAACACAGGTGTGCAGCACGATCAGAGGCACGGCGATCTTCAAATATTGTTGAGCGTATTTTTCAATAAAAAAGCCTCCGAACACAAATAGTATTGGGTAAATACCCAGTGCATAATAGGCTTTTCCACTCCCCAGAATAAGTAGTAATATGACAAAGAGATAGCTCAGGCCAAAGACTCTAAATTGTCTTTCTTTCTTAAAAAAAAGTAAGACGACTACTGCCGGCAGCCACAGTAAAATGCCTTGTAGGTTCATCATGATCTGGCCAGCTATAAAGTCCATTGTGCCAACATGAACAAGCTGTCTTTCGCGGAGTTCTTCCATGTGAGAGAAAACGGGCCAGTTGTGGTTATACTGCCAAACAAGATTGGGCAGAGCGATCATAAGTCCCAACCCAAGTCCGATAATGAAATGTTTAGAGAGATAGAGCTTTTTGTCTTTTGTAAGCAGAAGCCCGAGTGCAAATGCCGCATAAATGAAGTTGATGGAATACTTTGTGAGAAACGCCAGACCCCCAACTATGCCTATCCATATCCAGGTTTTGGGATCTTGTTTTTTAATCAAGAGTAGCATCATATAGCTGGAAAGCAGCCAGAAAAACTGGTTGAAAGAAACCGGCTGAAACAGGGCGTTGGAGTGGAGGAAAGAGGGAGAAAGAATGTAGGCCAAACAGGCCAAAAATGTGGCAACTCGCTTACCGCCCAGCTCTTTCACGGCACACCCAATTATCACAATATTAGCCGCGCCAATGAGTGCTGGAAATAGGCGAAGCGCAAATACCGTATTTCCGAAAAGGACAGTGGCGAACTTTCCAACAAGTGCAATCATGGGGGGAACAGCTATAAAGCCTAATGCCAGGTGCTCGCTCTGTGCAGAATAGAGATAAGCGTCTCTATGTAATTCCAGATTGTCATAGGTGAAAAAGTGGATCAGAAGCTTGACTACCACAAATATGCCGACGAGGTGCTTTTCGGTAAGGGAGAATTTCATATTGGGTTAAATCTAGCGCTTTTCGGTTACTCATATAAAAAGGAGAAAGCACCAGAACTGTAGGGTCGAGCCTCACCAAAGAGTCTTTGGAAAAGGAGAATCAGGGTTGAAACCCTGACTGATGAGGCGTTAGATGCTGGCCAGAGCCCCTTCCAGGTCGTTCCAGATGTCCTCTACGTTTTCTACCCCCACAGAAAGGCGTATCATCTTTTCGGTGAGGCCAAGGGCATTTTTCAGATCACAATCTACATCCGCGTGTGTCATGCTATATGGGTGCTGACAGAGGCTTTCCGTACTACCCAGACTTACAGCGAGTTTGATCAACTTCATGTTGTTCAGCACCTTGAATGCCTCCGCCTCCCCACCCTTCACATCAAAGGAAAGCATGGCTCCCGGCGAGGTATACTGTTTTTTGTAAATGGGATATTCCTTTGACGTTTCCGACAGCAATCCCAGGTAGTGAACCCCTTCCACCTTTGGGTGAGCGGCCAGGCGCTTTGCGATCTCCTCTGCATTGGCAGCCTGCTGATCCATCCTTACTTTCAGTGTTTCCAGACTTCTCATGAGCAGCCAGCTGGTCCACGGTCCGGCCATATTTCCGATAAATGTTCTGAAGCCCTTTACTCGCGCCATCAAAGCTTTACTCCCCAGACAAGCGCCGGCCACTACATCGCTATGCCCGCCTATATATTTAGTAGCGGAGTAGAGCACCAGATCCGCACCATGTTCGAGAGGATGAGACCACAGCGGCCCCATATAGGTGTTGTCAACGGCGAGTAGCACTTGGTTATCTTCATCTGAAAAAGCGTCAGCCACGCGTTTACACATTTCTATGTCAATCAGCGCATTGGTGGGATTAGCTGGCGTTTCTATGTAAATCATCTTCAGCTTGCCTTCAGCTGATTTCGCTATTTCCTTTATTTGTTCCTCTGAATAGTCAGGTCGAAATTCAGCTGTTTTGATGCCATACTGACCGAGAATCTTTCTGATGAAATGATCCGTTCCGCCGTAAATAGGGGCACTGTGAATAAGCAGGTCACCCGGCTTGAGAAATTCAAAAAGTGTAGAAGTGATGGCTGACATGCCACTTTCAAACACGGCACAGTCTTCGGCCTTGTCCCACAGTGACAGCCTGTTTTCGAGTATCTCCAGGTCAGGGTTGTTGAGGCGGCTGTAGATAAGACCCAGCTCTTCATTTTCATGTTTTTCGCGCAGACCATAGGCCACTTCGAAGAAGGCCTTACCTTCTTCTGCAGATTTGAAAACGAACGTGCTGGTTTGGAAAATGGGTGGTTTTACGGCTCCTTCTGATAGTTCAGGTTTGTAGCCGTAAGACATCATCATACTTTCTGGTCTCATTGGGGCATTACTTTTCCCAAATGTAGCCAATGCCCCAGATACGTTCTTTTAATATATCGTGTGGGCAGTCTATTCATCTATTATTAGTTCGAATAGAAGAATATATTTCTATAATCGCCTGTTGTAGGTCTTTTTCCTAGAAAAAAACGCTACAGCTTGCTGAGCTTTTAGGCGGTGTATTTTGCGTCTCGGTGGCAAAGACTGTGCCGTCTGCGAGGGTGCGAAAAACGCGGTTTAAAAAACTTAATGGTTCTTTTATTCCCGTTTATATTGTGGAAGGGCTATTTTCCCATAATGAAGTCAGTCGGCTGTTTTATTCTTTTGGTTTTAGCCTTTTGCGCACCAGCTCAAAACCTGGACAGCTTGCGAGCGGAGTTGGGTAAATCGCAATCTGACACCCTCAGGCATTTCTATAATATAGAGATAGGATATGTACTTATGTACGATTACCCAGACTCGGCAAGAAAATACTTTCTTGGTGCTTTGGGTTTTGCTGAAAACCTTCAGGAAAACAGAAAGATCGCTAGTAGTCTCACACTCACCGGCGTTACTTACTATTTGAATGGTCAATTTGAAGATGCAATGCGCTACTACCTGAAAGCTTTGGCTATTTCACAGCAGACTGAAGACAATAGACATACCGGAATTATTTCAAATAATATCGGTGCTGTTTATTTCGAAATGAAAGAATACGAACAAGCAGAGAGTCATTACTGGAATGCTATTTCATTATTTGAGGTAGCTGAAGATACTTTTTGGTTGAGTAATGCTCTGAACAACATGGGAAATGTTCTGGAGAAGACAGAGCAGTATGAACCAGCACTAACTGTTTATCAAAAGTCATTAAGTCTGGCTGAGATCAGTGGAAATGAGGAGGCAATAGGATCTGCCATGGGTAATCTCGGGAATGTATATATGGCTTTGGACAGAGACCGGGAGGCATTGCAGCAATATCGGCAGGGTGTTTTGTATCAGAAAAATGCCGATGACAGGATCGCTGAGGCCATCAGTTATAACAATATAGGTCGGCTTTTGAGCAAGGGGGGTGAGTACACAGAGGCCGTGAAAAACCACAGAAAGGCGCTTGCTATCGCGGAGGAAATAGGGCACCTGGAAACGCTCAAAAACGGCCAAAAATGGTTAGGTGATGTTTATAATAAAATGGGTCTTTTCGAAAAGGCTTATGAAACGCAAAATGAGTTTATCGTGCTCAGCGATAGTCTTGTCGGATTAGAAAAGGCCAAAGCAGTAGAGGAACTGAATCAAAAATATGAGTCTGAGTTGAAGGAGCACACCATCGCTGAGCTGGAGCTGGACAAAAAAAATGCTGCTCTTGCCCTTGCCACTTCCAACAATCAGCGAAATACCTTCATCTTCATTGCACTATTGATAGTTTTCATTGCGGTGTTTCTTTATTATCTGTACAATACCAAACGAAAGACCTCCGACATTCTGGCCATCAAAAACAATCAAATCTCAAAAGCACTGGATGAGAGAGAAGTTTTGCTAAAAGAGATTCATCATAGGGTAAAAAACAATCTGCAAGTAGTATGGAGTCTTTTGAGGTTACAAGGCAGGTCGCTCAATGATGAGGTTGCCCGTGAAGCTTTAACACAGGGTCAAAATCGTGTGAAGTCGATGGCCCTGGTGCATCAGAGACTTTATAGCACCGACGACCTTCGAGGGGTTTCCGTTCAGGATTATTTCGAAAAACTTACCTCCGAACTGTTCATTGCTTTTGGTGTAAACCATGTCGACTATAAAGTAGATACCAGCCGGATTAAACTGGATATAGACACCATGATTCCCTTGGGACTGATTGTAAATGAACTCATGACCAATGCCATCAAATATGCCTTTAGTGAGGAAAAAGAAGATGGTTTGGTTACACTGACCATGTCAGAGGAGAGTGATAAGCTGGTCGTGCAATTGAAAGACAATGGCGTAGGTATGGACGAAGAATCTTTGAAAAAGAGTAATTCATTTGGTTGGAAAATGATCCGCTCATTGTCGCGTGAGCTGAAAGCCGAGATTGAAATTCTGAATAATAATGGAACGACCATAAACCTTAGTCTTTCACGGTATAAATTAGTGGTATGAGCAAGCCATCGATACTAATAGTAGAAGACGAAGCGCTGATCGCCGATGATATGGCAGAGATTCTCGAGACGCATGGGTTTATAGTTTCTGACATTGTGGACGAGGCTGTGGACGCCCTGAGCAGTATAGAGAAAAACAATCCCGACATGGCTTTGCTCGATATCAATATCAAAGGCGAAGAGGACGGTATTTCACTTGCATCAAGATTGGAGATTCCTTT
>JBDVMP010000079.1:0-21085 GCA_039970095.1 Cyclobacteriaceae bacterium | reverse complement strand
TTGTCTTGCATAATGACTACCCATCCGATCAACTGAAAAAAATTTGCGATGACCAATCAAGGGTCTTCATTTTTTGGGAGGGGTTGTGCAACAGCTACGACTGTTAGGCACAGATTCTACGATTTGGTCTTCGCTGTTAAGAGTTAGAAGTTGAACAGATATGATGAGAAGTTCTGCCTCCGAGTTGAAATCAAACGATTTTGGGTTTTTGACGAGTTGAGCATAGTTAGCTGGAGAAAAATCACCAGCTTGTTCAAATGCCTCTCCATAACCAGATAATCTGTCAAGTTTGGAGCAATAGTCTTTTAAGAAGTTCGCAAACTGACCGTTCATGTTAGGACAGATAGTTTCAATGTTCACTCGTCCATTCTGGTTAGGTCTTGAACCCTTACAAGTTGTCCAAATCTCGTTGAAGGTTTCAGTTGATAGAGAGTTAAAAAGTTCGGTCTGCTTAGTTTTCGAAATTGTCGTCAAGTCAATATTGTATTCCACAATCTCAAGTTCATTGAAAAATTGACGCAAGCAAGTGGTTCGCTCCCCATTACAATTGTTGGTTAGTTCACCGACTATAAAATCTGTCAAGCTGTTTAGTTCTTCGATTTGAGTTGGTTCGAAATAGTTCGCAAGTTCATCAGTTGAAGAAGAACAACTCCATGTGGCTAAAGAAATGGCTATGAGTCTCAAATATTTGATCATGGCATATTTGTGCCTAACGCCTAAGCATGGTGTGTGGCCACCCTAGACAATGAAAAGTGAAGATAGTGAAATCAGCCGTGAGGTGCAATGAGCAAATACTACTACGCTAGAGAAAGATGAGGGCTCCTGACTAGAGCAATAGGCAAAGGAAGGAATAATAGATTCAGGGCAGATGAGCGGTGCTCCCAAAGAGCAGGCAGTTCGATAACACACTCCAAGCCATACACTATGCTGCTTGTTAGCAGCTGTTCTTTTTAGTGGAATGGAGAATGGTTAAACAAATACCACAAGCTTGGCTAAGAGCGTAAATGGACAAGGCAGTATTTTAGCATCACGGCCAAATGCACCAGGCATCCAGCGGGCTTGTTCAGAGGCTGTTGGTAAGAGTGCGTTGCTGGCGCAGGGTGTCGAAGTGGGGGAGCGGAAGCCGCGCGGGTGTGATTTGTCTCCACAAGTTGATCAGGAGTAAGTGGTCGCACTATCATTTCCAGTGACAGCAGTCTATTCGGCAGATTAGAGGGAGAAGGGTAAGCGTGTGTCGAGGCAAGCGGTGCTTGCCGGGGCATGTGCGTGTGCGGTAGGAGGATTAGAGCGCCAACTGGCAGAGTCCTTTGCTCGTGAATGTCTGGCCGTGAACTACCTGTTCAAAGAAAACCCATATAGCTGCTAACATCCGGATATGGTGCACAAGTGCACTATATCCGCATTATGTCTGGCTATAAATCTAACGGATTTTGAATGTTTACCAAACCATTTATTGCAACATGTGTATAAACCTCGGTTGTTCGTGATGAATTGTGCCCGAGCAATGTCTGTATATACCGTAAGTCGGTACCATTTTCAAGTAGATGAGTTGCAAATGAATGACGCAATATGTGTGGTGTAACACGTTTTTTTATACCAGCCTTTTCCGCTGCACGATGGATAATACGCCCTACGCTTGATGCGCTGTAGGGCGATTGCCCCGGACCTTCAAATAAATACACTGCAGGTTTGTGTAGCTTATAATAGACTCTCATGTCATCGAGAAGTCGTTTGCTGAGCAAAGTAACCCTATCCTTATTTCCCTTCCCTTGACTTACAGTTATTGTCATTCGGTCACTGTCAATATCGCTAATCTTTAGATTTAGCAACTCAGCCCGACGCAAACCAGCAGAATACAATAGGCTGATTATACACTTATGCTTGATGTTGCTACAACTCTCGATCATTTTCAACACGCTCTCCTTGCTGATAATTTTGGGCAAACCTTCTCGTTTAAATGGCCTTTCTACCGAATAGAAGCGATTGGGCATCTCCAATACTACTTCGTAATAGAATTTGATTGCATTGATGGACTGGTTTATATAGGAGTCAGATTTTCTTGAAGCTACCAATGATTGCAGATACGCGTTGATCTGATTTTCACCCAGAGCTATCAAGCTGTCAACATCTTGATAGTGGTTGATAAAGCGTTCGAACATAGGAATGTACACACGTGCAGTGTTGAGACTATATTTTCTAATTTCCAGTTTCTGATAAAAAGCCTCTGGACAGTACTTCCAATCAGGGCGAGGTGGCCTTTTTCTGTAGTCATCAACTGAGAGAGGTTCATTGCCATCGTGTATCGGACGGTTGGTAAAAAAGTGCTTTGAGTTAACCCAGGCAACTCCCTTAAATTTCTGATAGATGTCGTTCAGGTTATCAGATGTGTTTTTGACCATCACCATGCCATATTTATTGCTCCAGCGGGGTTTATCAAGGGTTTTTATCAGAGCCTGAATGACCCTGTCGGGGTAGAATTTTATCCCGATCATTCGCTCATTGTTGATCACCAAATGTTTCAACGTAATGTTACGCTCCGTCATGATTTGATATTGGAAAAATACTGTGCAATAAATAAACAGTAGAATATCAGTAGCCGATTAATAACCGAATATATCCGATTAAAATCGCATATTTACAAATGCAAACTTTCAATCTTAGAGAGTGTCTGGCTTGCGCCAAACCGCTTAGCGGCAGAATAGATAAAAAATTTTGCGATGATCAATGCCGCGCCACGTACAACAATCGCAACAAAAAGGCACACGAAGAGCTAATCCACACCACAAATAAAGCTTTGCGTAAAAACAGAATGATTTTAAAATCACTTTGCCCAAACGGCAAAGCCACGGTGAGAAAGGAAGTCCTGATAGAAATGGGTTTTGACTTCAAAGTCTTTACTAGCATATTTCCAGCCAAAGGCAAGCTGTATTATTTCAGCTACGAATTTGGCATCATGCCCATCCTCGAAACGTCCATTTCCGAAGGAGTCCCCGTGAAGAAAGTTTTGATCATAGAACGCCAGCCCTTCATGTCGGCTTACGACCCGTGGAAATACGTCAAAAATTAAGCTGACTTACTCTTGTTGGCCAGCTGGCCGCAGGCCGCATCTATATCCTTGCCACGGCTTCTGCGCACATGTACGTTTACCCCGTTTTTCTGCAGAAAATTTGCAAACCGATCCAGGCGGTCTTCCTCCGTGTTTTGAAAATCCGCCTCCGCTATAGGGTTGTACTCTATGATATTCACGCGCGAAGGTATCTGCTTGGTAAACTGCCACAGCTTTTCGGCATCTTCCAGCGTATCATTAAAGTTGTAAAACAAGATATACTCAAACGTGATCCTGTTGCGTGTCTTTTGGTAAAAGTACTGCAGCGCCTCCTTCAGTACCTCCAGCGTATTACTCTCGTTGATTGGCATGATCTGGTCGCGTTTCTTATCGTCTGCCGCATGTAGCGAAAGAGCCAGGTTAAACTTCACCTCATCATCCGCCAGCTTTTTGATCATCTTGGCAATGCCCGCAGTTGAAACAGTGATCCGCTTGGGCGACATGTTGAGTCCATCAGGGGCCGTGATCCTGTCTATGCTGTCCAGCACATTTTTATAGTTGAGCAGCGGCTCGCCCATACCCATATACACGATATTGGACAGTGGCTGGTCAAAGCTCGCTTTGGCCTGGCGGTCGATCTCCACTACCTGATCATATATTTCTCTGGGATCCAGGTTTCGCTTGCGATCCATATAGCCCGTAGCACAAAACTTACACGTGAGCGAGCACCCCACCTGCGACGACACACATGCCGTCATGCGGTCGTCTGCCGGGATCAGCACACCTTCTACCAGCTCCTCGTCGAAAAGCCGAAAAGCCGACTTGATAGTGCCGTCATTGGAGTGCTGAGAGTTGTCTATCGTTATAGGCCTAATTTCAAATTCAGCCTGTAGTTTTTCTCTCAGCGCCTTGGAGAGATTCGTCATGTCGTCAAAACTCCTGGCAGATTTTACCCACAGCCATTCATATACCTGGCGTGCGCGAAAAGCTTTTTCACCTACGGATAGAAAATATTCGGTTAGCTGCGGTAGTGTGTTTTGACGGATGTCCTTTTTCATGTCGCTGCAAAGTTAAGCTGTGTAGCTTGATTTGCCGGTGTAAACGCATGTGTATTAAAACCATGCGTTTTGTTTAACTTTAGCTAGAAAAGAATGTAGATAAGGCTGGTACATGCTAGCCTCCGTTTTTGATTTGATGAAATTAAAACCTACCATATTTCTCTTTGCAATGTTGGTAGCCACAGCAGGTTTTGCGCAGCGTATCCAGTATGAGGGTTCGTGGCGCCCCACTTTCGCCATTCGGCAAAGTGCCAGTACCGAAGACTATATGTTGGGTTTTGCCATAGGGATGAGCACTCCCGAGCGCAACCTCATTGGTTATGGTTCTTTCGATTTCAGACCATACCGCAAAAAAATCCAGGAGAATCAATACGCTAATTTTTATCATCAATATGCTGAAAGGCGATTTTTTACCGGCATAGGAGTGGAGTATCTGCACCGCCTCAACGATCGCAACCGGGGCGTATTTGCCAATCTCAATGGCAACTACACATGGGGCAATTATGGGGGCACTTTCCGAAAACCTCAAAAAGGATTCCATGTGGTGCCCAGAGCGGGGTTCTTCATGAGTTTCTTTCAGCGCACTACCTTTTTGAAGCTGGGCTATGAATATCTGGACACCAAGTCCAATGTGCTGGAGCACAGGTTGTTTTTTTCCGTTGTAGGGGTAATTGGCAGGGTGGAATGAAAAAGAAGTTACTAGCGGTTTTAATAATTTCCTTCACCCTGTTCGTTTCGTGCGAAGAAGAATGCGATGGCTTTTTTAATACTTGTGCGGATGGCCCATTTTTTGGCGACCTCAACGTGAAGTTGACCATCAATGCAGAAAACCCTGAGGTGGAGGTGGTCATTTTCCGGGGCAGAATGGAAAAACAGGATACGGTCATTCACGAGTTTGTTTCACAAAAAAGTAAAATCTATAACCTGGAGGCGGGCCACTACTACTCCGGAAATGCCTATTATCACGACGGCATCAAAGAAATCCTGGCAATCAATGGCAAGGAACTCTCCACCAGCACAGACGATTGTGATTGTGAATATGGCGAGAATAAAAACCTGAATTTGAGATTGGCCAAATAGTGCAAGGGGATAATTAAATTTTATCCCGTTTTTCCACCACAAAATTTCTGATGACAGATACAGGCTTTCCTTCGTTTGTAAAGCCCTCAATTACCATTTCGAATTTGCCGGTGACGTCTGAAGTGAAAAAGGAAATATCCGTATGCAGACTGGAGTCCACCTGGAGTTCAGGCTGCCACAGCAGCTGATCGCGCAGGTCAGGGACGGTTGATGCGGCATCATCAGAATAGTCCGGTGTGCTGAAGGTCATCTTTTCGCTCACACCCATGATTTCCAGCTGCACGCAGCTCTCGTCCAGCTCAAAGCTATTGAGCATGCCTTCTTTAGTGGTGAAGCTCACCACACCATCGGCAATCAGTGGGCCGTTGAAGTACCTGTTGTTTGTAATGCCGACAGATTCAATCTTGTAGGGGCTGTAGTCGATCATTTTAGCTCCCGATATGGGCACTCCGTCCAGAAGTACCAGCGTTGGGTTTCTGTACTCTCGGGGATCGCTGGAAGCTACATAAGCCTTAAAAACCGGATCGCGATTGGTTCTCATGCTGGTGCTTATGATATACTCTGTGAAGGTTTCGCGGATGGTTTTGAACCGCGTGTATTCGTCCAAAACATACACATAGTCAAAGCTAAGTTGAGGATGCCAGTGCGCAAAGCCTTCCTCGTCGGCGTTCGCCTGGTAGTATGCGTTTTGGATCTGATTTCTGATGCTTCTGTCCACTATCTCCAATATCTGACTGCTGTCCAATGGCGCAATGTTATAGTCAAATTCAGGGTATGAGGAGAGGAATGGATCATCCACTTGCACGATAAAGTTTCCTTTAAAATCAAAAGGAGCAAGAAAAGCCACAGCATCTTGCCTGGGGCTGTTGAAAGGTATGGTAAACTCACCCCTGGCGTTGGTCATGGCGCTGCGGAGCTGATAGGGCGCCTGCGGAAAGGCCAGAGTCACCAGCACCTCGCTGACAGGAAGATCACCAGTTGGTTTCAATGTCCCGGAGATCAACTCGTCTCGTACCTCTGGCAGCATGGTTATGCTGTCGCCGCTTGTACTCGGCTTCATTTCGGAGGCGGCCAGCACTATTTCAGGTTTCGGTTGTTCACTTACAGATAGGTAGGTGTCTGGGTCTATCGCCGTTTTGGATAGCTGTTTTTTTATTGGGAAAAATGTGGAATGGGAGTGAATGGCTGGCTTTGATGTGGTGCTTTTTCTCACAGAAACAGAATAGGTTCCCGGCTCCAGTACAGGACGGATAGTTGCGTTTTCCCTCGTCTGGAATGTCGGCGTATTGTTGCCCCGATTTACCTCAAGGCTTCCGTTGAAAAATGATCTTCTTGCGAGCAACAGCCCCGTCTGATTGTGGGCAGTCAGCGTGAGCAATCCGTCTGTTAGCAAGTCTTTAGAGACGATGTTTGCGCTCCCTGCCCGAACCTGCCTTTCCACCAAAAGCGTAGGACCTTTTTTGATAGACAAAGTCATGGATTCATTGCGCTGCGGCCAGGTGTCGATTGTCACATCCAGGTTGGAGCGTGTTTGGCTCAGGTTGATTGCAGTGCCAGCAGGCAAAATTTCCGGCATGGGCACAAACGTGAGGTTGGCATTTTTGTCTTCCAAAATCACCTGATAGGTGTTGCCCTGCTCCGGGCGGAAGCGGAATAAGCCAAAACCCAGTTTGTCTGTGGCAAAATCCAGAATGGTTTCTCCTTCGTCATTCACAATTTTCCCTTTCAGGTCTGTTGAGCTCATCCTAAACGCGACGGTGTTATCTACTCCTACCAGTATTTCTCCATTATTGGGATAAAACGAAATGAGAGCCTCATCGCTTGTTTCCGCGTGTTGGTACTCCTCGTAGGGATTCACTATGGTGAGTGCCGTTTGATTCAAATCACCAAAATTTTTCATCCAGCGCGTGTAGGCCAGTAGCTGATACTTGCCCGTGGAGATCAGGGACGAGAGGAAAAGTTCACCTTGCCCATGTCCGTCTGTAAGCTTGATTTTGTCCTGATGCACCACACCCTTTTCTCCTATCAGCTCCACGTATAAAATGGTGCTCAGCTGAGACGGCTTGCCGGTGAGGTCGCTGTGGCAATAGGCCGAATAATAGAGCGTTTCGCCAGTGATCAGATCCTGACTGTTGAGGTGTAGATATACCTGTTCTCTGATGTTTTGCGCCGTAGCGAAAAACCCACAGATGATGAGCCATAGGCAGAGCGCGATATGTTTGTATGTTCGTCCTGTCATCAGTTTTCCCAATAATCTGGTGGTGTGGTAGTGGCATACCAGGAGCAGTCAGAGCAGGTTTGCGACACTATCTGATATCGTTCGTCGTATGTTGGTGGCAAGGAATAAGTAGTTACTATTCTCATATTAGGCGAAGTAGCCAGGTGGAAAAACAGGCTGTCTCTGCTCGAATCCACAAGATCGGATGATGTGCAGGTGTAGCGAAATTTAGGTGAGAGTCGTGCGTCGATGTTGGTAGGGCTGAAAAAACTCCTCATAGACGATACTCCTGCCACTTCGAAAAAACCCAAAATCGTTTCTGAGGGATTGTCCAGTGACAATATGTTGCCAGTGATAGTTCCTTGCTGCTTGTCAAAAAGGGATCCCGTTGATTCGGTGCTTTCATTAAGTTTTCTGTAAAACCCATAAGCCCCTTCATTGATGGCATACTGCTTGACCTTCAGGGCATAGCGTGTTCTTAGTTTGTCTGTTTCCGTGGTTACAAAATTTATGGGCTGCTCGACTACCCTGTTTTCGGATGACCCTACGCTCGTGCCTATGATGATAGATGACGAAGCGCCCTTTTGATAACATACATGAACAAAGTCGTCCGGTAGTCTCATGGCGGTTGAGTCCCACTCTGTTTCCAGGTCGAAAAAGTACTCATAGAAAGAAGGGTACGGCACGCTTATCTTGTAGTCCTCGGTCCATTCATACCTGAAGTATTTTGCTTTTTGCGTATCGTCGTGAGAATCGATAAAAAACTGCGCCCCGTCCAGCGCAAAGGTTGACTCATTGGTGGGAAGTACGGCATAAGCCGCATAAATGCTGTCTATAGGTGGAGCAGGGATCAATTCGGAAGGAGCAGAAGCGTATTCTCCACCAGCCGGAGTGGTAAAAAATAAGCGATAGGTCTGGCCTGCTTGTCCGGCAAATGAAATGGAGGACGTGTATTTGCCGGGCTGAAGCTCCTCATAGTCAACCCGCTCACCTGCCCCATTTTCTACCCAGAGAGTAGCCCCGGTCAGTGCAGACTCCTGTTGTTCTCCTATAGGATAGGTATAGGTGAGTAGCACTTCATGAAATTTGTCCTCATCGGTGATTTGTCCATCGACCACTATTACCTTGTCAAAATCAAATGACTCTGTGTCGAATGGTTTCGTACAGCCTATCACCGCCAGTGCCAGTGCGCATATTTTCAGATACAGCTTCATCAGAATTTAAAATTATAGCTTAAGGTTGGGATGGGGTTTCCGAACACGATCAACTGATAGCCTTCAACTTTTCCATCACGAATGTCGAAGAACACGGAAAATGGGTTGTCACGGCCGAGCATATTGTAAACCGAGAATGACCAGTAGGAGTAAGCCAGCTTGTCTAGTTTGTGTCCTGCTTCCAGATTCAAGCCAAAGTCCATTCTCATATAGTGAGGAATGCGATAGGCATTTCTATCAGTGTAGTGCACCGTCTGGATGCCTTTGAAATCATACGACCCTACGGGATAAGTCACCGGGCGGCCTGAGTTGAAAGTGAAATTGTAGGAAAGGCTGACGCGGTGTGTCAGTTTGTAATTGGCCACCAGGTTGACAGTATGCGGGATGTCGTAGTTTGATGGGAAAAACCGCCCTTCATTGATGATTTCTTCGGGAGCATTGCCATCAAGCTGGATGAAAGTGCGGGCATAAGCGTAGTTGACCCACCCGTTTAGTTTTCCGGATTTTTTCACAGAAACCTCTACGCCATAGGATTTGCCCGGCCCCTGGAGTGCCACTGTTTCTATATTGGGGTTGAGTAAAAACTGGGACCCGACTTTAAAGTCGAGGAGGTTATCCAGTTTTTTGTAATACACCTCCACGGAAGTTTCAAATTTGTTGCCCAGGAAGTTTCGGTAATATCCCAAAGAGTACTGATCGGCGATTTGCGGCAGCAGGTGCTGGTTTGAAAGCCTCCAGGTGTCAGTGGGAGAGAGCGAGGCGCTGTTGCTGAGGGTATGCACGTACTGTCGGGTGCGGTTGTAGCCTGCCTTAAGGGAGGAGGAGTTGTCCAGCTTGTAGCGGGCGGATAGCCGCAGCTCTGGCCCGTGGTATGTTTTGATGTGCTCCCCTGCTCCATATACCACAGAGTCCTGACGGGTGTCAGCGTTTTTGGGGGCACCCTGATCATAGCTATACACGGTCTGCTCGCCGAAAGTGGAGAACACAGAATACCGCAGGCCGCCGTACAATGTGATATCTTCAGAGAGGTTATATTCATCAGATACATATACCGAAGACTGCAAGCCGCGCTCCTCTTCTATGGCGAAGGGGCGCACCAGAGAGGCCTGCCCAAATGGTTTTTTAGTGCCGGGGTTTATGGCGATGTGCTTCAGTTCTATGCCGGCAGCCAGTGAGTGCGTATTGTCAATATAGTAGTTGAGGTCACCTTTGAGGGTCGCCTCCTTTATCCCAAAATCCTGTACGAAAGCATTCGGATCAGACTCGTCGTAGTTCAACTCATAATTGTAATAAGAATAAATGCCACTGAGCGAGCTGGTCATGTTGCCGTTAATTTCTCTGATCCACCGGGCGCTGGCATTGGCATTGACAAAGGTGAAGTCAGAAAATGAAAATAGCGTATCTGAATTGAGTCTAAAGTCATCTTTGCTGTAATAGCCGCTTACTACCAGTTTGTCTTTGTCGCTAAGGTCATGGTCGTATCGCATGATGAAATCGGAAAAAGCTACCCTGTTTTGACGAAACTCTGCATTGCCTACTCTTTTTAGTACCCAGTTGGAGTAGGTGGACCTCCCGGCTAGCATCAGTCCGGCGTTTTTATCGAAAAGCGGAATTTCAACTGTCAGCTTTGAGGTGATTGGCGAAATGCCGCCATAGCCTGTGAATTTCTCTCTGTTCGATTCCTTGCTTTGGATATCAAACACTGAAGACAGACGCCCACCAAACCGGGCAGGGATGGAGCTTTTGTAGATTTCCATATCGTGAATGGCGTCTGAATTGAATACGGAGAAAAAGCCGAAGAAATGGGAGGCATTGTAAACTGTGGCGTCATTTAAAATGACCAGATTTTGATCTGACTTACCGCCGCGCACGTTGAACCCCGACGCTCCTTCACCTATGGACTGCACCCCGGCGAAGGTGGTAGCGATCTTCATGATGTCTTTTTCGCCGAGAACAATCGGCACGTTTTTCGTCTCCTGTACATTGAGCCGGCTCACGCCCATCTGCACGTTTTGGATGTTGGCATCCCGCTCGGACTCTACGGTCACTTCCTGCAGGGCGATCACATCTATTTCCATGTCGATATTGAGCTGCCCGTTGGAAAACAGCACCACATTTCTTCTGGTGGATTTCATCCCTACATATTGCACGATCAGCGTGCTTTTGCCGTTGGGGATGGTCAACGAGTAAAAACCATTAGGGTCTGTGGACGTGGCTATGATCGGGTCTCCGGTATAGATCACAGCGCCTGAAAGCGGCTCGCCTGAGCCTCTTTCCCTGATGTAGCCGGCTATGGTGGATTTGCCCCCGGCAACTAAGTTTTTTCTGTTGCCAATTTCGAACACAAAGTTTTCATAGTCTGTCTCATCGCTACTCTGATCGAGGTATTCTCTTGCGAAAAGCAGCCCCTTTTCAAACTCTACAGCTTCTGATTCTTCGTCTCTATGCAGTGCTTTGAGGATGGTGGGCTCAGCCAAAATGCGGACGTCACGGGTGAGATACACATTCTTTGCCTGGATGAAGTAGTCAAGAGATGAATTTTCGAAAACGGCGGTTAACGCTTCGTTGAGTGGGCTGTTGTCAAAGCTTCCGGAGAAGTACAATGAATCCATCCATGATGGCTCATAGTAGAATGTGTGCTCCGTTTGCGCTTCAAAGGTGCGAATGACTTCTTGCAGGTGTGCATCGCTAAAGTCGGCAGTAACCGAAGGCAGTGACTGGCCGAATAGCGTGACCGCCAGAGGGAAAATCAGTAGTGCAATTGCGGTTCTCTTCATGAGGATAATGCGTCACAGTATGCTACCAAAGATTTTATTTGGTGGTCATTTCCTAGTCTAAACGTAGGGAAGCCCAGTTTTCTCAAGTAAGCCCTGATCTCCTTTTTGTGGTTGGGAAATCTTTTTAAAACGGAAAATCTATTTCTGAGCGGGTGGGTCTCTCCATCGATTTTCAGGAAGTATTTGTCATACCTCGAATAAGCGTTTACTCCGTCGGATTCTATCTCCACGATTTTCAGGCGCTTGATCAGCACCTCCATATTTTCGCTTCGGTACATTATTTCAAAAAAGCCTTTTTCAAAAAGCTCGACGGGTTCTTCTATGTACTCAAAGAGCCTGTCGTAAATGGAGAATGTGCTTACCTGATTTTTTATCAATTCTATTGGCTGAGCGGCGTAGCGCAGGTTTCCCTTGTTTTTAGTTATCAGCTCATCAGCGAAAATGTCATAGAGCAAATCGACATTTTCAAATCTTTGGCCTCTGTAAATGAGGTTGCCTTTGACCCACGTCTGGCTTTCCAGGTATTGGTGAGATCTTCGTGCTTTGCGTTCGGCATTGTTCAGGTTGCCAATTTGCAGGGGAGTGTTCTGCAAACCTACCTGGCTATCATACCAGGCTAGCACATCTCCTTCTATGTCGAGGTTTTCTGTAGAGATATTACTTTGTGAAAAAGCTGTGTTTCCTGCTAATACAGATAGAAAAGTGAAGTATAGCGCCAACCTTTTTTTTGCCATGTGCGAAAATAATGAATTAAGCTTCTAAACCTGACAGCCTGTGTCGTGATTGTAAAAAAGAAGGATTATTGATATCTAAATAGTTAAAAAATGTACCTGACATATTTGCTTAAGGGGAGTCAATGAATTTGTGAAGGGCCATTTGAAAAATTTGTTTAAGTTAAATTCGAAAGTTGAGAGAAAGTTGAAGTTTTGGAAATTGTAAAATGAAGCAGATTATCGGAATTATAGATCGCATCAACGCGTATGTGGGTCGGGGAGTGAGTTGGCTGAGTTTGCTTCTCGTCCTTGTGATTGTACTCGATGTTTTCTTGCGTTATGTTTTCAACTGGTCTTCGCCGGCTTCTTTCGAGCTGGAGTGGCACATATTTGCGCTTATTTTTCTCCTGTCTGCCGGGTGGACTTTGCAGCAGGACTCACACGTACGTGTCGATGTTTTTTACAATCGCTTCACTGAGAAGCAAAAGGCCTGGGTCAACCTGATTGGGTCTGTTTTATTGTTGCTGCCGCTGAGTATCACTGTCATTTTGGAGAGCATACCTTTTGTGATCAACTCATTTGCTGTGCGAGAGACTAGCGGTGATCCGGGTGGCCTGCCAGCGCGATACATCGTCAAAGCAGCCATCCCCGCTGGCTTTTTCTTTCTGGCCCTACAAGCCCTATCTCTTTCACTTACTTCCATTTTAAAAATCACAGGAAATTCCGATGATTGAATATTTACCTCTAATCCTCTTTGCGGCGATCTTCCTGCTTATACTGTTTGGTTACCCTGTGGCTTTCACTTTGGGAGGTCTTTCTGTGTTGGTCGGCCTGTGGGTTTTCGACGTGGATTTTTTCTACTTGCTTTCGCTCAGGGTATATGGCACCATGCAAAATTTTGTTTTGCTGGCAGTTCCACTTTTTGTGTTTATGGGGATGATGCTGGAAAAATCCGGCATTGCCGAAAAGCTGTTGGTCACCATGTCTATGATATTTGGGAGGTTCAGAGGTGGTCTGGCCATTTCGGTTATTTTAGTTGGTGCCATGCTGGCGGCATCTACTGGTATAGTTGGTGCCACAGTCGTGACGATGGGACTGATAAGCCTCCCCACCATGCTCAAGAAAGGATATAGCCCGGTGCTGGCCACTGGCGTAATAGCCTCTTCTGGCACATTGGGCCAAATCATACCACCGTCAGTAGTGCTGGTTTTACTTGGGAGCGTCCTCAATGTCTCGGTGGGAGACTTGTTTATGGCAGCCATTGTGCCGGGCTTGGGGCTGGTGGCTTGTTACCTGATTTTCACGCTTATATATGCTTATGTAAACCCGTCCAAAGCGCCGACCGTCTCCGCAGAGGAGCGAGCAGCATTTAGAGGTGAAGGGTTTTCTGCAGAAATGATCAAATCCTTCGTATTCCCTTTTTTGCTTATTCTGGCTGTGTTGGGGTCCATCTTTGCGGGTGTAGCGAGCCCCACTGAGGCGGCAGGAGTAGGTGCGCTGGGGGCTATCATTTTGACGATGGTCAACGGGAAACTCAATTGGCAAATTCTGCGATCTGTATCACAGGAAACAACCAAAATCACCGCTATGGTTTTTATGATCCTGGTAGGAGCCACTGCTTTTTCACTCGTTTTTAGAGGGCTGGAGGGAGACAAAATTTTCCTTGATTTGATCCAAAATTCCCGGTTAGGTCCTTATGGGTTCCTGTTCGTGGTAATGGCAGTAGTGTTTGTAGCTGGTTTCTTTATAGATTTCATAGAAATCATATTCATCATAGTGCCTGTAGTAGCTCCAATATTTGCCGCTATGGGCATTGACCTGATATGGATTGGTATTTTGCTGGCCATCAACCTTCAGACTTCTTTCCTAACCCCTCCTTTTGGGTTTGCCCTTTTCTATTTGAAAGGCGTATGTCCGCCAGAAGTGAAAACGTCACATTTATACCGGGGGGTGGTTCCATTTGTCATCATTCAGATATTATTTTTGATATCTTTAGTAATGTTTCCCGAAATAGTGACTTTTTTGCCGGGACTTTTGAAATGAAAAAATCCGAAAGATGAAATCAGTAACAGTAAAAGAGCTTAAATCCATGATGGATAGTGGTGAGGACTTTCAGTTGATCGACGTGAGAGAGCCAAACGAATATGAGGTTGCAAACATTGGTGGAGAGCTTATTCCACTGGCCACAGTGCCTTTGCATGTGGATAAGTTTGCCAAGGATAAAAAGGTGATTGTTCATTGCCGAAGTGGGAAAAGGAGCGCCAACGCTGTGAACTATGTGGAGCAACAAGGTTATGACAACCTTTACAATCTGGAGGGCGGTATCCTGGCCTGGTCGGATGAAATAGATCCGAGTATTCCTAAATACTAGCCTTGAGTAAGGCCCGCCACCTGCTCATGATACGCTTCTCTCGTCATATATTTTTATCCCTTCTTGGGCTGTTTGCCTGTGTTGAATTGTTTGCTCAGGGCGATCAAAGTCCCTCATCGCTCTATGAGGAAATTTTGCGAACAAGAAACCCACATACGGTTTTGGATCTCCTAAAGGAGGTTTCAATTTCCGAGGTTGAGAACGATTCCCTTAGAGCTTACTTTTATTACTATCGTGGGAGTGCGTACGGGCAGTTGGCCAGCTTTGACAGTGCCGATTATTATGTGCTCAAGGCCCAATCCACCATTAGGGAAGGACAGTATCCAGTTGTAGAAATACAGATTCTTCGAGCCCTGGGAAATATCAGTTGGGCCAGAAGTTTTTACAACATTGCCTTAGGTCATTATCAAGAAGCGCTTGAGATAGCACAAAAAATAGATCATGGGGAATTCATTGTGTCTCTTTTGGGGAACATTGCAGGAGTTTACGCACAGCTCGATGATTATGAGCTGGCTTTAGAGTATGCACTTCGCTCTGAAACAGAGTCTGAGAGAACAGGGGTTGTTAGACCTAGAAGCCACATGAAAATAGGGTTGTACCAGATGCAGCTGGATAAAACCGAAGAAGGCGTGGCGAGCCTGAAGAAAACGGTGCAAATAATAACTGAGGAAGGGCGTGATTCGATAGCCCTTGGAGTGTGTTTGCTGAACATTGCTCACGGCCAACTCACCCTTAAGAAAACGCGAGAGGCCAAGACCTATTTGATGGAATCACAAAAGGTGCTGGAAAATGTTGGTTATGCAGACCCTCAGCTATATGTTGAATGGGGACGTTTGAAATTATTAGAAGGTAACTATAAGCAGGCTCGCGGAAATGCGCTTAAAGCCCAGTCCCAGGCGTTGGGAATTGCAGATTTGGTGAAGCTAAAAGCCTCGAATCATTTATTGAAAAACATAGCTATAGAGGAGGGAAGCTTCGAAGAGGCCATCAGGTTGCAAGATGAAATTATGGATTTGAATGACTCCATTAAATCTCAGCAAACCCTCAACAGGGTGTATGAGCTGGAAGCCCAGTTTGAGGCAGCTCAGAGAGAGGCGGAGATACAGCGACTTGAAGTCGAGAACCAATTATCGGAATTGAAAGCTGATAAATTTAGAAATCAAATGATTTTTGCTGTGGTCGGTTCACTGTTGATCATCTTACTGATCTTGGCACTTTACCTCCAGCGAGCCAAAAAAGCAAAAGCTGAAAAGTTAGCTCAGGAGTCGCAGTACGAAGCGCTACAAAAACGATTCATTGAGATTTTGAATGGCCCCCAGACTTTCGAACTGGAGGAGGATTTGGCAACCTTGAACGCTAAATTGGTGAACCCACTTACCGAACGTGAGTACGATGCACTCAAACTCAGCTTACAAGGCCTCACCAACAAGGAGATTGGAGATAAGCTTTTTGTATCTGATCATACGGTCAAATTTCACCTTAGAAACATTTACAATAAATTAGGGGTAAGCAATAGAAAGGAAGCCCTCGAATATGTTGTCAAAAGCTCTTAGCGTACTCCTTACTTTTTTCACGATTTCTTCTTTTTCTCAGGTGGATCATAAGATTCTTGACTCCATTCATGGGTTAATCGAGCGATCCAAAACGATTTATGAGTCCCAACCGGACAGTGCTTTGGTTGTGGCTAAAGCGGCCCTCACTCTGGCCAATGCGCATCATGCTGATTCGGTCAAAGGGCGCGTGCACAATGTGCTGTCAGCATGTCATAGCTATTTGGCCAACTATGATCAATCCATAGATCAGTCCTTCAAAGCGCTCAAATACGCTGAAACTTACAGGGACACTATCGCCCTGCTGGATGCCTATAATAATCTGGGCATAGATCTATACTATCAGGATGACCTGAATCAAGCAGAGAAATACTTTTTCAGGTACAAAGAAATAGCCGCACTATTTGGAGACTCACTCAGGCTGGGGCATGCTTTGAATAACCTTGGTTTGATCGCCAATGATCAGAGTGATTTTGACGCTGAGCTTCATCTTTATAAAGAAGCCAAAAGTATTTTTTTGGCAATAGGCGAAAAGGAAGGTGTCGGCAACACGCTTTTGAATATAGGTACGGTCTACACCGCAATGGAGGAGTACAACCGGGCTTCTGACCACTATCAGCAGGCGCTGGCAGTCTTTCAGGAAATTGGTTATGCTTCGGCTGTTGAGCATACCTTGCAGAGTATGGCGGAAAATTTTTTGGCACAAGGCAGCTATCCTGAAGCATCAAAGGTGGCCAACCAAGCTTTGGAGGTGGCGCAGGAAAACGGTATTTCACAAGACCTGCCATACATCTATAAGCTGCTTGCGGAAATAGAGGCAACTAAAAGTAATTTCAAAAAGGCGTTTGAGTACCAAAAAACCTATCACACCATTCAGGATTCCATTTTCAATTCTGAAAAATCGTTGCAGATAGGTGAGTTGCAAACCAGGTATGAAACGGAGAAGAAACAGCAGCAAATAGAATTGCTTACGGCTCAGAATAAGGTAAGTCACCTTAACCTTGTGCAGAAGCGACGCGAGCAGAACATGCTTATCATTGCCTTGCTGGCGGCAGTTGCCATTGGCGCGTTTATCAGCTATATCCTGATCACCAGATCCAGACTCCAACGCCGACTGCATACCGAGGAAGTGGAAAACCTGAAATTGAAGATCACCTCGCTGCTGGAGGGCAACTCTGATGGGTTGGAGATAAATGCCGACCAGCTCAACAAACGCCTCATCACCCCACTGTCCGATCGGGAATTTGAAATTTTGATGCTGGCTGTTTCTGATAAGAGCAACAGCGAGATAGCAGAGGAAATCTTCGTGTCGGTGAACACTGTGAAGTACCATCTCAAGAACATCTATGAAAAACTCGGTGTTTCTAATAGAAAAGAAGCATTGCAGTTTGCAATAAATCCTACCAAATCTTAGAATCGTAACATTCTGGTTTACAGCACCCTAATAAAAACTACCCACCCGGGTAGGTGCAGAACTACCCCATGAGGATAGGTTAATAACTATATGTATTGGCCAATTTCGGAGCATAAATCGCTTTAAACATTTTATGCTATGAAAAACACGTATTTAGAAAAAAGGAAATTTACGCGCTCATGTGAAGGGCAACAGGTCTATTCACGTAGTAAGCTGAAATTGTCAGTTTTTGTTCTGGCATTAACCGCCGTTCTCATTTTGGGATTTGAGAACAGGTCAGAGGCGCAATCCATTATTTATGGAGGTGCTTTTGATATCACTTCGGGTGTCACATTCGACGACATATCGCCAATTAATGTCAACTCCTTTCCACTTGACATAGAATTTAGCCGAGACGGGTTAACCATGTTTGTATTGGATGGATCTGATAAGGAGATAGACTATTTTAGTTTGACAGAACCTTTTGTAACCACTTCCGGTGTTAGTCTGGACGGTTCATTTGTGGTGTCATCCTTTGAATTCAATGCCAATGGTTTTTGCTTTAGCAACGATGGTATGAAGATGTTTCTGGTTGGTTCGAGCGGGGATGATGTTTCTGGCTTCAACCTGACAAACCCATATGATTTAAGTACAGGTGTGACGGAAGACGGAAGTGCATTCCCTGTATCAGATCAGGTAGAACCACCCAGAGATGTGGTGCTAAGTGCCAATGGGAAGAAAATGTTTGTTTTGGGTGCTACCGCAGTTTATCAGTATAGCCTAGTCGTCCCAAACAGGGTTTTTAACGGTGTGAGTTATGATAATGTGTCCTTCAGTGTGTCTTCGCAGGACGCCAGTTGCTTTTCACTTAGCTTCAATGAAGAGGGAAGCAGGATGTTCATACTAGGGGGAACAGGTAAAGACATTAATCAATACAACCTGTTGAATCCCTTTGACCTATCAAGCGGGGCGAGCTTTGCAGGAGATCCATTTGGAGTTTCTGGTCAGGAATCCTTTCCACGTGGTGTTGCTTTGAGCCAATCTGGAAATAGAATGTTTGTTGTGGGTACTACGGGTGACGATGTAAACCAGTACAGTCTGGATGTTGATGAAGGTTTCTCCGAAACAGGAGCAAATGATGGGACTGTGGCCGGATCTATTACCTTAGACCTCCATGGTGATGTATTCACCAACCCAAATAGCACACTTGACTATGGTACTGACTATTCAATCAGCAACTTGCCTGCAGGACTAACTTCTAGTCTTACTGTAAGCTCCAATGCGGTCTCGGCTACACTATCATTTTCAGGCAAAGCCACCACTCACCAACGGACTGATGACATATCTAATCTGGCTATTGATTTTGAAAATTCCGCATTCGGCGGTGCGGATGCTTCATCTGTCGTCGGCGCAGTTGATCAGGAGATTTACTACGGTATTTCTTTTGACAATAACAGTGCTGTACTCACCTACGGGAGTGGATACGAGATTAACCATTCCCCTGATTTAGATGGGGACTTTGCAGTTAGTGGTCAAGAGGGCTTCTCTACAAGCCTCACATTCAGCAATGATGGAGATAAGTTGTTCGTGGCTGGGATCAATTCGGATGCGGTCTTTCAATATAGTTTGACCACCCCGTTCGACATTACGGTTGGGGTGACTTACGATAATGTGAGTCTGAGCGTAAATTCTCCTCAGGATATTGATTTCAATAATGACGGCACGAAAATGTTTATTCTTCGTGATGGTCTCACTGGCTCGCAGGTTGTTTATCAATATACATTGACCACTCCATTTGATTTGAGCAGCGGTGTGAGTCAGGATGATGCATATTTGTATGTGTTAGCGCAAGACTCAGACCCCAGAAGTATTACTTTTAGTAATGATGGATACACTATGCTGTTAACGGGTTTATCGCAGACTTTGTATCAATATACATTGTCAGAACCTTTCGATTTTTCTGGTGAAGAAACTCTAGAGGTTTCGACATTTGACTTCTCAGGTCAGGATACAGCCCCACAGGACATTGACTTTAACAAAACAGGAACAAGATTATATATGGTTGGACGCAACAGTGACAACATTAATGAATATAGTCTTCCGGTTCCTTTTGATATATCCGGCGGTATATCCCATACGGGAAACACAATGAGCGTGGGTAGTCAACTCGGCTTGCCTCGAGGTATGGCGTTCAATGATGGAGGAACAAAGGTCTTTGCCATCGGAAGTGGTGTTAACAAGGTCTTTCAATACAGCTTGAACAACGAAAGCATTTTCAATGAATCAGCTGTAGGTGATGGTAGCCTGGATGATACGGATAAAGCGGTAATCAGGCTTGTTGGTGATAACTTTAGTTCAGCCGGAAGTGTGCTTTCTGGTTCTGCTTATAGTGTGACTAATTTACCAGCCGGTCTTTCTCCCGTTTTGAACGTTGCTGCGGACGGAAAATCCGCGGATTTTTCAATCTCAGGAAGTGCGGTGAGTCATTCAGATACTGATGATTTGGAGAATCTGATATTCACATTTGAAAATTCGGCTTTCGTTTCGGGGAATGCTGCTACAGTGATAAATTCAAATAATACAGAAAGTGGTTTTGGCATTGACTTTGAAGATGATATCACAGCGCCATCTTTGACCAGTCTTTCCCCTCAAGATGATGCCATTGACGTAAGTTTAGATGCCATATTTACTCTGAATTTTGATGAGCCCGTAGCTCCTGGTGCTGGTTCCATCTTGGTAAAAAGAGTGTCAGATGATGTTTCTATAAGCATTCATAATGTGAGCAGTGCGGTAACTTTTGAAGGGAATTCAGTTTCATTCACCCCTTTTGCCGGATTAGCTACACATCACAATACTGAGTTTTACATTCAGGTACCTTCTGGAGCAATTGAAGATCAAAGCGGAAACACTTACGAAGGATTCTCCAATAACACAACATGGTCTGTGACTACCGAGGATTTACAGCCCTATATAGTTTCTTTAGATCCATCGGACGAGGATGTGGATGTTTCGGCTAATTCAAATTTCGCAATCAATTTTGATAAGCCTATTGCCAAAGGAACAGGACTTATCTCATTCTACAGAGAGAATAGGGATGAGTTTATTTTTTCAGTGGATGTATCTAGTAAGTATGTAAGTGTCACCGGAAATGTAGCTGTTGTCAACCCTTTCGACGACTTGCCTGAAAAGGAAAATGTTTATATCACAATGGCGAATACTACATTTATCAGCCCTGAGGGAATAAATAGTGAAGCAATCATTAAGGGAGAATGGAACTTTGCAACGGCAGATGAAACTGCTCCTCTAATGAGCGCTATTTCACCGGTCGATAATTCCACCGAGATCTCCAACGAAGCGAACCTTGTCATCACATTCGATGAGGATGTGCAAAAAGGAACAGGAGTTGTAAGCGTTAAGCGGATGAGTGATGACTTTTTGCTTCAGTCTTTCAATATATCCGAATCTTTTGCAACCATATCTACTAATACCCTCACGGTTGACCTGCCATCTCCACTTCCTTATGATACTGAGGTTTATGTTGAGTTTGGAACTGGCGTTATACTGGATCTGGCAGGAAATAACTTTGGCGGTGTGGCCAAGCCTGACTGGTCTTTTACCATAGAAGAAGCACCAGATACCACCCCTCCTACGATCACAGATTTTAG
>JBDVMP010000078.1:0-12991 GCA_039970095.1 Cyclobacteriaceae bacterium | reverse complement strand
AAGGGATCAACAACTGCAACAAACAATTTCTAATGGCGGCCGTGGCATACAATCTGAAGAAGTACCTGAAGTTTGAATACAACCGACCATGGGGGTCGCTAAATCCATGCTTTCGAGTCTCTTTTTGGCTCTGTTTCAGCCAGCAAAATCTCTATCGGAACTTGTCTTGCATAATGACTACCCATCCGATCAACTGAAAAAAATTTGCGATGACCAATCAAGGGTCTTCATTTTTTGGGAGGGGTTGTGCAACAGCTACAATTGTTAGCCACATTTTTAACCGCATTGAATATTATATACAATCCAATAATTGTTCCAATGATCCAAGAAGGGGCATTTATGAAAAATTCGTAAGTCATGTTCGAGTTTATAAAGTCATAACCAACCCTTAGGTTTTCATTATATGTTAAACCGAATGATCTGTCGGCAAATGGAATCAAAAACCAGATTAGGCCAGGAGCTATAAAAATTAGGGTTGAAGTTCGAAATGCTGACATAATTTCACTAGGGTTTTCGTAATCATATTTAGAGTATACATCGCAAACTCTATTAAATACTATTACAGCAACACTTAATCCGATAATCGCAGAAAATGCAGCGCCAAGTAAAGGACTGAGTTCAAGGTTAAAGAAGATGCGCTCACAAATTTTAGTTATTGTTACATTGAGTCCCGAAGTAGGGAAAAGAGGACTTAGTAGTATGCCAATTCCTAGTATTGCGATTGTTTTTTTATTCATGTAGTAGTTGTGGCTCGTCTAGCTAAAGTGCGTATGCCCACACTTTGCTATTGGCACTAAGCTAGCTGATCTGCGCCACACGCACAACTGATTCCAAGCACCACTGCGTCCAGAAAAAAAATCACCAGAACCACGATACTTTCAGAAAGAACAGTCGCTAGCAGAAGGCGCAGATTGGCGGTCGGATTGCACAGAAGTAGGCTAGAAGCACTCCCGATAGCTATCGGGAGGCATATGCAACTTTAGCGACTGTTACTTGCCGTTTAGTTTTTCGAATTCCAGTCGATCCTGTTCGTAGTTGAACCGTGTTAAAATGAACCCTTCGATGAAATTAAAAGGTTCTAGGGTTGTTCGGATGCTGTCAATAACCAGTTGGGAAGTTGAACTATCAGCATTAATTAGAAGCCAGTAATTCGGATTTTTTGGACTCCATTTTTTGTATTCTTGCTGAGCGAATTTTTCAAGATCCTGGTAATTGATTGTTACATCCCAAGTTTGAATACAGGTTGAGTCTGAGTTTATGAGTTCACTCAATTCTGATCCCTTTTTAGGTGGGCCAACATAGATGGGAACCCATTGCTTGATTTCAGGTAATTCTAGTTGAGAAGCCGGGGTTGTCTTTGGAAGGTTAAGTTGAACCATTGAGTTTGTAAAATAATCTGTTAGGTGGTTGTTCTCATGAACTCTGGTGAATTTGAATAGTTCGGTGAGGAATAGGGTGTCATAACGAATTTCAAAGTCCTTGCACTCTTCCATCAAGAAAACAATTACCTCTTTGCCGTTCTCGTCGAAACGGTTAAACGGCCATTCGCCATTCCAAATATCATATTTGTTGATCTGGGTTGAGGTGTCGGTCACATCAAGTGTCCAGTAAGTTCCATCTTCCAATGGGACAGAATGCCAATGCCCAAGAAGTTCGTCCGTTTCCGTCCGGCAGCTTAGAAACACCAAAGTTAGAAGTAAGAGTTGAATTATGCGCATTGTAGGTATGGCAAGTAACGTTCCATGTATGGTGTCGTAGCTATCCCGCAGGGTAGCTATGCACTATACATATTGTTGGCAGTAGTTTTTATATTGTTTCATCCTCTTCAGTTTCTATTTCATCCTCCTCAAATATTGTAGAAACTTCTGAAAGCATTTTATTCAAACTTTCTTCTTCTTCATCAGTCAAGTTGTTAAACTCGGTATCTTCTATTGAGTTGTCCTGAAGTAACTGATTTATCATCTCGGTATATGAAAAATCCACTGCAATAGTACCTTGCTGAATCTTAACAGTTATTTCGTTATTTTCTTCCTTATTAAAAATTAATTTCATGATTCAGTAAATTTTTTAAGGTTATATTTTTTAACTCTTTTCTTGATTGAAGATTTGCCACCGTCTGTTATTTCTGCAATGTGATCTACAACAGCTACTCCATCTATTTCACCTTCTAACCGGCTAGATTTAATAATAAGTTTGTTGTTTTTATTTCTGCATAGAATTATACTTTGGGCATCTGCTAACATTGGAATTGTAGCGTTGTGTGAGACAAGTATAATCTGCTTTTTAGTCTTGATTTTCTTTACAGCTTCAACTAAGCCTTTATTGATATAGTTAGTGGCTAAATTATCTTCAGGTTGGTCAATTATAATAGGTGCACTATCTTTATCATACCCGAGAATAATGTCCAAAATAACTGATGTTTTCCATCCTGGACTTAGTCTATCAAACTCTCTTCCATCCTTTGTAATTATCTTATATTTCTTTTTGTTTAACTCTTCGAAACTGTTGTATATTTTATTTTCAAAATCATCATAATCATAAACCTTTGGCTTTCTTTTCATAAAGTTAGATTCAAAAAGAAGCTGAGGAGTCAATGACTCAAAATCTGTAATTTTTGTTCTTAAATACCGATTTATAGCATCAACAAACTTATCTTTATTAAGTGCAAAGTCATTTTCTATATAAAGTTTATGCCCCATTGATTCAATTTCCTCTGAGTCAAAATTTAGAGAGTAATTTGAGATGACATCAAGCGTTTTATAGAATTTACGATATGCTCTAACGTACTTTTTTAAAGTGTCTAAAAGCTTTATAAAGTTCTGTCTTTTGGATTGTTCTTCTTGGTTACTATGTTTTAACTGACGATTGTATTTCTCTTGTTTCTCTTCTAAAATACTTCTTACTTGTTTTTCTTTATTTGAAATGTTTAATGCATTCAGTAATTCAGATTTAATAGAATCAATATGGGTTGAATCATGCTCAACGAAAGGATACTCTTTCAAAAATGAGTCAATTGAATTTAAACTTTGGATGTTTTCATCGTAAGTGGCTTTAGAAAATTGAACTTTCTCTCGTTCTAGTTCAGTAGGTTGAAGATTATTGAAAATATTCGTTTCTAAATTATCACGGGTTATTAACCTAGAGATAATGGGTATCGTAAGTAATTCTTGCGATTCTTCTTCGAGAATCTTAACATTTTTAATTAATTCTTGAATATTGGTTTTAAAGGCTCTGAGACCATTATTGATACTCTTCTTGATCTCATCATCTCCGGGGAAAACCCTCTTAATAATATCAATATTCTCAATTTTATCTTCACTAATATTATTTACAACACTCATAATGTAATTCTGAGATAGATAATGAGGTGTCATTCCTGAAGGATTGATAATATTAATTTTGTCTATTTCGTATTGGTCATAGACAGTTTCTTCGGTATTGTTATTTAAGCATTTTACAATAGACTCTACTAACAATGTTTTACCACTTGAAGAGCCTCCAATAATCACATTTAGACCTGAAGACAATTCGACATCAATTTCTATATTTTCCCTGCTATGATTAACTGATTGAATATTTTCTGAGAAATACTTCGGTTTTGTCGGTGAGTAAACTAATCTGGATCGCTCGGACAATGATAGTCGCAATCCATTAAACGTAGGATTTGCTAGCATCCATGTTGGATTGAATGGTTGTTTATCCTTTCCATTCGGATACGTTGCTGGAGTATAATTATCACTGCAGGTTATAAGGTTTACAAACTCATTTATTCCAAGTTTTTGAAAGTATTCTTGTGTTCTTTCTAAGCCATTATCACCTCTAGCAGTGAATCCCTCAAAATGATTGTAATAAACACTTTTTTCTAGAGTGCTATCTAATTTTGTTTCCCTAGGAATAGATGTGTTAAAAGTTGCATGAGATTGCCCCCCATGAGGTAAAAGCATGAATTCATAAGAATCAAATTTGTTAATGATATCCTGAATGGAAGGGATTTTTGGGTCAAGTTTTTCTACGACTTTATTTGGATATAATTCATCTAGTTTTTTGTTAATATCGTCAATGAATTCTTCTTTGATTTCTTTTAAGTCAAAATAGATGTGGCAATGGTAAGCAGGTCGATCAGGGTAGTTTTTAATATGTAATTCAACACCGAGAATTATATTTAAACCTAAATCAACTGCTTTTAAATAGATTGCTTTATTAACCATATTATGGTCAGTAATAGAAATCAAAAATTCAGATTCACCATTGAACTCACGAATATTTTTGACTAAAAGTTCTAAGTCATAATCTTCATTGACATTATTCGGGTCATCTGAAGTGTGAATATGAGTATCTAGATATATTGGATTCATCTATTTTTAATTACTGCCAACATCCGAATATAAACCATATGTTCTTTATCGTTCATATCGCTTTAGTCAGATTAGGTGAGTTAAATATTTGGTTTTCAGACTAATAGCCAATTGCCAACGCTTATAAGCGACTAGCACCGGGTATATCAGTCACTGCCTTTTTATCCTTCCAAAATAACGGATTATTAAACACTATCAAAATAATCCCCACCCAAAAGGCAACCTTATTTGTTTGTTTGTGGTTTATATTATAAACTTGTTTATAAATTGATAATCATGGAAAAACCAATGTCAAAATCAGATAGCCTGGCCATCATCTCAGAGATGATAGAGGCTACAAAAGATGAGCTGAAGGGGTCGCATTTCTACTTCTTGCTCTGGGGCTGGCTGGCCATCGTCATACATGCCGCGCACTATTATCTCATCGCTTACACAGATTTCGCTCATCCCGAAATGGTCTGGGCACTGGCCGCTTTCGGGGGTATTTATACAGCTATTTATAGCGCAAAGCGCAAAAAGGCTCAGCGCATCACTACACATTTTGATAAGGCTATAGGCTATGTCTGGATGGCGTATGGATTTACAGTCTTAATCGTGATTGGTGCGGGAGGCAGTCTCAACTATGCCATATACCCACTGGTAACCCTGCTTACTGCATTCCCTACATTTCTTACCGGCATCCTTACCAAATACAAGCCGTTGATTTATGGTGGTTCGCTTTTCTGGATCTTCGCAGTTGTTAGTTTTGCGGTCAGTCCACTAAATCAAATCATAGTAGGAGCCATAGCCCTTGTGTGCGGATATTTGGTGCCGGCTTACATGATGAAAAACTCCAAATAATGAGCGGTTTCACTCCATTAGATCCATTGTTACACTCGCAGCTTAGGCTGGCGGTGATGAGTTTGCTTATCGGCGTGGAATCGGCGGAGTTTACTTTCATCAAAGAAAAAACCCAGGCTACTGCCGGAAACCTGAGTGTGCAGTTGGACAAGCTTTCAAAGGCCAAATACATAGAGGTGACCAAGGCCTTCAAAGGCAAAAAACCAGTCACTACTTGCAAAATCACAAAAGTGGGAGTGGCGGCTTTTGAGACATATGTCAATGCACTCAAGGGATATATAGAATAGATATTTTTTTGAACCTATAGTTTATAATATAAAGTAGTTTATCATGAAAAAGTTAATCTTAATGTACGTTTCACTGTTTTTGATAGTGTTGTCTTCTACGGCTCAGGGGCCGGATTTTTCGAAAGAAGTAAAAGCCAAAGTGGCGGATTTTGATTTTATGATCGGCACCTGGACGGGTACAGGAGAGATGATGATGCCAGGCGGCAGCAGTACCTCCAATGTCAGGGAAGTGATCAGTTACAAAGCGGGCAAAACGGTGATCCAGATGGAAGGTCTGGGTACAATCGATTTGCCAAATGGTGAAACCAAAGTGGTGCATGATGCGCTGGGCGTTTTGTCATATGACTTCTTTCAGAAGAAGTACAAACTCAACAGTTTCATCAGCAAAGGCATGCAGACGGAAGCAAACATAGAGCTAAAGGGAGATGGTAAAGCGGTCTGGTGGTTTGATGCCGGAGGTATGACCATCCGCTATACATTGAGTGTGGCAGACGGTAAATGGAACGAGATCGGCGAGCGTTCACCGGATGGTGAGATCTGGACGAAGTTCTTTGAAATGAATTTGGTGAGGGAGTAAACCGCCTGATATACTAATCGACCGTCATCACTTCCAGACCCTGAAACAAGTTCAGGGTGACGAGAGATGAGTACAATTCTACCTCCTTTTCTTCTTTGCTCCGCCTTTGGTGCGGGGCTTTTTATACTTCTTGGCAATTTCCCTGCGATACGAACCCCCAAGGTTGACCTTTTTGTTTTTGTCTTTCTTTTCATGAAAGGCCGCACCCTTTTCATCTAGCTTGTGGTGTTTGTGAGCGCTGTTGATTTCCTTTGGTTTGGGCCTTTCCTCAGGTGTCAGTTCTTGCGATTCTTCCACTTCCTCAGGAAATGGCAACACCGGGATTTTATATTTCATCAAGGCCTCTATAGCATCCTTGTGTCGCTCCTCTTTTTCAGTGAAAAACAAGATCGTCTGACCTTCTCTTTCTGCCCGACCGGTTCTGCCGATGCGGTGCATATAGTTTTCAGGAAAGATCGGCGTGTCAAAGTTGATCACATGCGAGATGCTGTCCAGGTCCAGCCCGCGAGCCATCACATCGGTAGCTATCATGATGCGGTTCACCCCACCATCAAATTGTCGGAGTGAGCGCTCCCGATAGTTCTGTGATTTGTTGGAGTGGATCACGCAAATTTCCGAACTGTAGTAAGGCTCAACCTCGTCGAAGAGGCGATCTGCACTTTTCTTGTTGGACACAAAGACCAGCACCTTTTCGAACGTTTCCTTGTCCCTCAGTAGGTGTGCCAGCAGATTGGCTTTGGTGTAAAAATTTTTAACCGGATAGCACGACTGAGCAATGTTGTCAAGTGGAGTACCACTCACTGCAATGGAAATTTTTGCCGGTGCAATGAAAAAATCATCTATCAGCACGCTGACGTCCTCCGTCATGGTAGCCGAAAACATCACACTTTGCCGTTTTTCAGGGAGCAGTTCGAATATGTTGGTAATCTGAAATCGAAAACCCAGGTCCAGCATCACGTCCACTTCGTCAATGACCAATTTCTTAATGGCCTTCAGTTGGATTGCCTTGTGCATGACCAGGTCATACAAGCGGCCGGGTGTGGCCACCAGCACATCCATGCCATCAGCAACATCCACTTTCTGCGTTTTGATATTGGAGCCGCCGTAAACGCCCTTTACCCGAACACTCATGTAAGCGGTGAGCTTTTCTACTTGCTCCACGACCTGCAGCACCAGTTCTCTCGTGGGTACTAAAACCAGCACGCGAGGGTTTACCTGATCTGAATATTTGAGGTCCTTGAGTATCGGTAGCAGATACGCAAAAGTTTTACCCGTTCCGGTTTGCGCTATGCCCACCATGTCTTTGCCCGAGAGGATTACCGAAAAGGACTGCTCCTGAATGGGAGTAGGTGCTTCAAATCCCAGATCGCTTATTGCGTTTCTGAGCGGATTAGAAAGGTTCAGATCGTCGAAAGTGGTCATGCCGAAAAGTTTAGACAAAAGTAGCGCAATTGATTGGGAGCTCAGCTTTTCTTTTTTGGTTCCAGAAATTGAATCAGCTCGCTGTTGGTTTCCAGCAGCGATTCCATGATTTCCAGCAGGTTTTCATACTCGCCCACCATCTTTTCCACATCGATCTGGCCTTTTGACTTTTTATATCGGTAAAAGCTGCGAAAGCCTTCCAGAATTTTTTGCATGTCATTGGATTGCTCCATAAACCGCTCAATTTTCAGCGCGTGATCTTCCAGCTCATCGATCATATACTCCTCAGTAGCGTCAATCTGAGTGTCGCCATTTTCTGGTAAATCCAGCATCTCGGCTGTGATCTCACTAGACAAAGTCAAATCTTTCTCAACAATATCGCTCAAATCAATGTTAAAATATTTTACAATTTTGAGCAGGTTGGACATGTTGGGCTCAGCAGTGCCTTTTTCGTAGGAAGCTATGTTTCCGCGATTCAGGTCAATTTTTGAGGCAAATTGCTCTTGGCTCAATTTTTCTTGTGTTCGCAGAAATTTCAGATTTTTGGCAAACAAAGCGTTCATATTGTAAAAAATTTTTACAAAACTATTTGAATTTTTTAACTTTGCGCAGCAAGGGCAATCAATCTATTTTAATCAAAAGTTTATTGGATACTCAAATTTCACGGAATGTGAGGCTTTTTCATAACAAGCTCGGACATCTCGGGAGTTCGCTTTGTTAGTACGAAGTAGTAAAGACAATTATGGAGAAAGGCAAAAAGACAATAGTGATAAAGTATGGAGGCAATGCCATGAAAGATGAGGCCATCAAAGGCTCAATTCTGGATGAAGTGGCTGCTTTGCATGAAGATGGGCACAGCGTAGTTTTGGTTCATGGAGGAGGACCATTTATCAATCAGATTTTGTCCAGTATGAACATTGAATCCGAATTTGTAGGAGGGCATAGAAAAACCACCACGGAAGCCATAAAGTACATAGAAATGGCACTAAGTGGTGAAGTGAACGCATCGCTTGTGCGATTGCTGCAGGCACGTGGAGTCAATGCTGTCGGCCTTTCAGGTAAGGACGGAGGCACGGTAATGGCCACCAGAAAATTTCATCAGGAAGGAGACAAAATGAATGACATTGGCTGGGTTGGTAATGTGGAGGAAGTAAATCCTCATCTCATCAATACGTTGCTTGACTCTGGCTTTTTCCCGGTGCTGACGTGCATGGCCTCTGACCGTGAGGGAAACGCTTTCAACATCAATGGAGACATGTTTGCTGGTCATATTGCCGGGTCTATTAACGCTGATCAGTACATCGTCATGACAGATGTGGACGGGTTGAGAAAAGACAAAGACGACCCTGAGACGCTGATTTCGCACCTTACTACAGCCGAAATCCCAGATCTCATGGGTACCACCATAGCCGGAGGTATGATACCTAAAATAGAATCGTGTGTGGCCGCCATTGAGCAAGGCACTGCGGAAGTCAGGATCATCAACGGAACACAGGCAGGCATTCTCAAAAAATTGATCTCGGAAAATCAAACCGTAGGAACAAGTATTACCAAATGAATAAAATGATAAGTAATAAATCACTTCACGAAATAGATCAGAAGCATTATCTGCCCACCTTTCGACGCTACCCGATTGCTTTGGAGCGCGGAGAGGGCAGTCAGGTGTGGGATGTAGAAGGCAACAAATACATTGATATGCTGGCCGGTATTGCTGTTTCAAATATTGGTCATGCGCACCCACATTTGGTTAAGGCCATTGCAGATCAGGCGGCAAAACTGATTCATATCTCCAACTTTTATGTGAGCGAACCTCAAATGAAGCTGGTGGACAAGCTGGCTCAGCTGTCGGGTTTGGAGCGAGTGTTTTTGGGAAACAGTGGAGCCGAAGCACTGGAAGGAGCAATCAAGATCGCCAGAAAATACGGAAGCAAAAATGGGCGGGGGAGTCAGATCATCGCGATGGAAGGGGCTTTTCATGGGCGCACATTGGCAACTGTTGCCGCCACAGGGAAGAAAGCCATGATGGTTGGGTTTGACCCTATCCCGACGGGATTTTCTCATGTGCCATTTAATGATATTGAAAAACTAAAAAGTGCCATCACCGATGATGTGGCCGGCATTATGTTGGAACCCATCCAGGGTGAAGGAGGAGTCAATCCCGCCGCTCAGCAATATTTGGAGCAGGTGCGATCGCTATGTGATGAGCATAATATTGCTTTGATCTTTGACGAGGTGCAAACAGGCATAGGCCGTACAGGAAAGATGTTTGCCCACGAGCATTACGGCGTGAAACCTGACATCATGACGCTGGCCAAAGGGCTTGGCGGTGGAGTGCCAGTCGGTGCAGTGCTCGCCAATGAGCGTGTGGGGCAGGCGATAGACTGGGGTGATCACGGAACTACTTTTGGTGGCAACCCGCTGGCGAGCAGTGCAGCCCTCGCGGTGCTGGATGTCATTGAGTCGGAAGGGCTTTTGGCGGAAGCCACAGAAAAAGGACAATGGATAGCTGACCAACTGCATGCAGCAAAAGCGGAATATCCGGAAATAGAAGAAGTGCGAGGCAAAGGGCTGATGATTGGCATTCAGGTGTCGGTTGACCCGAAAGCTGTCGTAAGCACCATGCTGGAGAAAAAGGTTTTGGCCAATGCCACAGCCGGCAATGTGATCAGGTTGGTGCCACCTTTGAATATCGAAATGGAGACTTTGGAGGAAGTGGTGGAAATACTGCTCGCCTCGATAAAGGAAAATAGAAAATAAAATCAGTGTCCTGTTGCGCTGGCGTTTGTCACACTGAGCTTATCGAAGTGTACGGACAAAGCTTGGCAGCAAGGCTTTTGAATAAAAAGAAATGTCAAAAAAGAAAATAGGAATAATAGGAGCTACAGGCTACACCGGATCAGAACTGGTCAGGTTGCTGGTGCACCACCCATTTGCGGAAATTGTGACCATCACGTCAGAGAGCCGAAAAGGAGATAAATTCAGCGACGTGCATCCCCAGTTTTTAGGGATCTGCGACCAGGAATTAGAGAGTATAGAGCATTTGGAACACCACGAGTTGGATATCGTCTTTTTGGCTTTGCCGCATGGTGTGTCTATGGACTTTGTGGTCAAACATCACGACAAAGACTTTACTATCATCGATCTGTCTGGAGACTTCAGACTGTCCACACCGGAGGTTTACCAGGAATGGTACCAGAAAGAGCACGTGTTTGCCGATGGTTTCGCGAATGCGGTTTATGGTCTGCCTGAGCTCTATCGGGATAGAATCAGTGCCGACAAAATCATAGCCAATCCGGGTTGTTTTCCCACGGCCAGCATCTTGCCAATAGCCCCATTGGTGATCGAAAATTTGGTGGAAAAAAATATCATCGTAGATGCAAAAACCGGAGTAACCGGAGCGGGTATCAAAGCGAAACCGGTGACGCACTTTCCCAATGCCAACGACAACTTTACGGCCTACGGCGTGACCACACACCGGCACTCCATAGAGATTCAGGAGAAAGTGTCGGAGCACTACTTCGATAAAGCAGAAGTGTTGTTTACGCCACACTTGTTGCCTGTAGATCGAGGGATTCTTGCCACCACTTACATGAAGCCAAAAGGTGATATCACACAGGAGCAGATAGATAAGATTTATCAAAAGCACTATGACAGTGAACCATTTGTTAAGGTCGTAGACAAGCTCCCAAATCTGAAGGAAGTTCGCGGCACAAACGACTGTCGCATCTACGTGAAGCTGGATGAGCGCACCAATACCATAATAGCCATAGGAGTGATAGATAACCTGGTAAAAGGAGCTGCCGGTCAGGCCATACAGAATATGAATATTGTGTTGGGCATTGCAGAAACCACAGGGTTAAACATCGTACCATTACAACCATAAAACCGCTCACATTGGCTTGTGGAAATGAGCTCGACGCAAAAGATAATAAACACACTGCCTTGCCTTTCAGGAATCGCAGTGACGAAGAAAAAATAGAAAAATGCTAAAAAACATAACAAACGTAAGAGGGATCAAATGCTGGGGTGCGCATACGGGGGTGAAGTCCATGCGTCGTGATTTGGCGATTGTTTACTCCGAGAAACCAGCTAAAGTTTCTGCTACTTTCACGCAAAATTTGGTGGTAGCCGCACCTATCACATTGACACAAGCCAACCTGAAGGCGAGTAAAAACATGGCGCAGGCGCTCGTGGTAAATGCCGGAAATGCCAATGCCGTGACTGGCGAACAGGGGCGACTGGCGAACAGGGGCGACTGGGAGCCGAGGCAATGGCTCAGGCTACAGCCGAAGAGTTTGGCATTGATAAAAACCTCGTGATGGTCGCCTCCACAGGCATCATCGGGCAGGAGTTTCCTACAGAAGCCATTGTGGACGGCATCAAGGAAAACGTGAAAAAGGTAACTGACAATTCAAGAGCAGGATCTTTTGCAGCCAATGCCATTCTCACAACGGATACATTCGCAAAGGAAGGTTTTGTGGAGTTTGAGGTAGATGGAAAAACAGTGAGCATTGCCGGGATAGCCAAAGGCTCAGGTATGATTCATCCGAACATGGCTACCATGTTGTCTTTTGCGTTTACGGATCTCAATATCTCGCAAGAGCTTTTAGACAAAGCATTCAAGGAAACTGTCAATGATAGTTACAATATGATCACGGTCGATGGCGATACATCTACCAACGATATGGCTTCCGTGATGGCAAATGGAATGGCCGAAAACAAGCTCATAGAGGATGAAAAAGATCCGAGCTATGTGCTCTTCAAAGAAAAGCTCAACGAGCTGATGGTGCACCTGGCCAAGCTCATTGTGTCTGATGGTGAAGGTGCTTCCAAGTTTATCACTTATGAAGTGAAAAACGCCAGGAGCAAAGAGGAGGCCCGTCAGCTGATTCGGGTGGTTTCAGATTCTTCTTTGGTGAAAACCGCCATGTTTGGCCGTGATGCCAACTGGGGCCGTGTGCTTGCCGCCATGGGTAGGGCTGGTGTGATGTTCGACCCGCAAAAAGTAGATCTTTTTCTTGGCAATGAATCCAAAGTAGAGCAGATGCTGCAAAAAGGCACGCCTGTGGAGCAGGATATGAACTACATGAAGCGACTCCTGAGAAAATCCGATCTCCGCATCGAGATTCACCTCAACAACGGCAAGGAAGAAGCCAAAGGCTGGGGTACCGACCTGACTACCGATTACGTGATGTTCAATTCGGTTTATACGACCTGATCATTTTGGTGCCACCTATTCAGTGGTTCGTTGTGGGTGCAGGAGGCTGGAACTACCAGAGGTACCTCTTGTGAACTGCACGGTTTTTAGCTTTGTGCCGGTATTTATTATATTGTGTAGTGAACGTGTTTTGTGCGTTTATTTGTGTTGCTAGCGAGAATTCATGGCTGGAGTAGCGCTTTGTAAAATAGTTGGCAGTTTTTGCATTTGGATGATTACAGGGTTCAAGGGATCTTGGTTTGAAATCCATTATTACGATGACCCTAAATGGTTTTCGACAAATTTCATAGTG